>NZ_CP192543.1:666851-1333702 GCF_050632365.1 Rahnella sp. PAMC25559
CCACCAGCGCTTCTGCGTCGCTGCGTTCAAAGCCCGGCAGGGTGATATCAAGCTGAACTTCGATACCGTAACCGCCCGGGATTGCCCCGATACCCACCGCGCCTTCAATTTTCGCGTCAGCAGGGATCTTAATTTTTTCCTGCGCTGCCACGGCTTTCAGTGCGCCGAGGAAACAGGCTGAGTAACCGGCAGCAAACAACTGCTCAGGGTTGGTACCGCCGCCCATGCCGCCCATTTCCTTTGGCACACCCAGTTTGATATCCAGCACGCCGTCGTCAGAAACAGCGCGGCCGTCACGGCCACCGGTTGCAGATGCATGAGCACGATACACAACTTTTTCGATAGACATATTTCGTTCCTTTTCGGGTCAGATGACTGAATGACAAGAGTGATGTAATCAGAAATTTATACACGATTTAATCGTGCGCTATGTATTAGATACTAGCAGACAAATTCGAAAGCGCACGTCGTATTTATCTGCTTGCTGCAATAGGTACCATCAATCACCGAAAGCGGCGGGCAACACCTCGCCCGCCGTTCAGGATTTGTCTTTCAGATTCTCGCGCAAAGATTCGAGCTGCTGTTTGAGCGTCATCATTTCACTGAGCTCGCACTCGGTCGCACACAAAATCGCTTCAGGAATACCCTGAGCTTTCTCGCGTAACTGCCTGCCCGCCTCAGTCAGGGTGATGATGACCTGGCGCTCATCGGCTTTCGCCCGACGGCGCAGCAGTAAACCGGCGGTTTCAAGGCGTTTGAGCAGTGGCGTCAGCGTCGCCGAATCCAGAAACAGCTTGTCGCCGATCTCAGAGACGGTCACTTCGTCGCGCTGCCAGAGAACCAGCATCACCAGATACTGCGGATACGTCAGCTCCAGCTGGCTGAGCCATTTGCGGTAAACCTTATGCAACGCAAGATTCGCGGAATACAGTGCGAAACACATCTGTTGATCCAGATGCATGAGGTTGGGCGTGGAATCGTTGTCTGTTTTCATGTTCATGCCGCCAATCTATATAGCGCGCGATATAATCGCAATCGCTTTCTCGGGGAAATATCCGCTGACGCCATCAGTGCAGGCGCCCGGCAATCAGAATCCGTTCACTCTGTGCAACAGATAAGGATAAAACGGATTCGACGATACGCGCATCAGTTGATCCATACTGACGACCAGCGCGCCGTTTTCACCGCGGGCCGCCAGCGTACCCAGCCGGATGCCAAACTGTGCCGGCCCCTGAGGAGTACGGCCATACAGTGAATCATCTGGCGGGAACGGCAGCGCAACGTGCGAAAGCGAGAAAAATTCCGCGGGATAATCCAGCCCCAGCGGCGTCGTCACCACGGCAGTCTGACCTGCCGCCGTGATCTGCGCGACCATCGCGGCCTGATCGGGCGCCGCATTGGTGATCACCGTGGTCTGGTAACGCCGTGGCGCGGGCGGAAGTAAACGCCCTACCGCCGTCTCTGACGCCACCCGCAGCAGCGGACCGACGTATGCGCTGCGGTTAATATCAAACAGCACCAACTGGCTGCCGTTCGCAGGCAACTGATTAAACAGCGCCGTCACGACTGCCCGGCTACTGACGGTGGAATCAACCACCGACTGGAATGCCAGCACCGGCGGTAACTGCGCCAGCTTGCCGGATTGCGCATCCCGGGTGATTTGCTGCTGCAACACATGGGTCAGCAGATAAGACTGGCGGGCAGCTTTGACCGGAAACGAGTTGTATTTAAACGGATTGAATTCCGGCATCAGGTTCAGCCAGGCGGTTTTGGCAAAGGCCGGGAAAATCGCAGGCCAGCCTGCATATCCGGCAAAGCGCGCGAAGCTCGTCACGCCGATCATCGGGGAAATCAGCACCACGCGGGAAGGCCGCACCAGCGCGGGGTCATCAAGGGAATCCAGCGTATATTTCATCGCCAGCGCGCCGCCGTTTGAAAAGCCCACCAGTTGCAGCGGCACATCCGGCCCGGCGACACGGCGCGCCTCGCGCACCGCCAGCCGCGTTGCCGCCATCCACTGCTCCCAGTCCACCCGCGTCAGGCCACCGGGCACCGTTCCGTGGCCCGGCAGGCGAATACCGACGGCCACGAATCCGCGACGGCGATAATCCTGCGCTATATGGCGCAGGCTGTAAGGGGAATCGGTCAGGCCGTGCAATAACACCACCGCGCCGACCGGTTTGCCGTCGGGCATCAGCTCATAAGACCGGTTCCAGTCCTGTGCAAAATGCTCAGGGTAAATCGGGCTGCGGTCGTAATAGCGGTTAAGCGGAATACGTTCTTCGGCGTCCAGCTTGTCCGTCACTTCCTGCTTCACTTCAAGAAATGCCTGCTGTTCCGCACGTAAATACACCGCCCAGTCACTCTTATCCAGCTGTTCCGCACTCAGTTCGTCCGGCACCAGTTTGTGCCACGGCTCAAGCGGCGGCCCCTGTAAGGCATCATAAGTGCGCACGGCCAGAAGCGTAATAATCACCAGAATCAGCGCCAGCAGCAGCTTTTTCAGGCGTACATAGAGACGACGAAGTTGCATTAATTAGGGGTTTCCTCTGGCTAATGTTGCGAGGTATGCACCAGCCTCTGCCAGGCACATTACTGCGCAATGATGGATCGTTTTCTGGACATGAATCCGCCCGCATTTCTGCCAAGAATAATAAATCATCAGTTCATACAACTGTATACCGGAACCTTTATCGGGCCACGTTTATCTTTTTCCTGCGGGATATCGCGCAAATTTTCGCCCCATTTTCGCTCAGTTGCCTTGCGTGCGTGGTGCAACAAACGTACAACGCTTTCACGCGATAAATAATAAATCATTTAAAATCAACAAATAATGATTTGGCACAGGCCTTGCTTAAGTGAATTCAATCTTGTGTACCAGATGGAATTCAACTTATGACCGACGCCTCACATTCTACCAGCTCACCTTATCGCGGTTTTACCCTGCGGGACTGGCAACAGCATTATCGCACTGCGCCGGGCAGCCTGCGCACCACGCTGTCGATGGTGTTGGGTAGCCTGAGCCCCGCCGATAACGCCTGGCTTTATCGCGCCAGCGCCAACCAGCTTGAAGATCAGATTGCGCATCTGGAAAGCCTGCGCCAGAAGGCCGAAGGCTCGCTGAAAGACCTGCCGTTGTTTGGCGTCCCCTTCGCCGTCAAAGACAATATTGATATTGCCGGCTGGCCGACCAGCGCCGCCTGCCCGACGTTCACTTACACCGCCGAAGCCGATGCCACCGTGGTCGCGAACCTGAAAGCCAAAGGCGCGATTGTCATCGGCAAAACCAATCTCGACCAGTTTGCCACCGGTCTGGTGGGAACCCGCTCGCCGTTTGGTGCCGTGCGCAACACCTTCAACCCGGACTATGTCAGCGGCGGCTCCAGCTCCGGGTCGGCCTCCGTTCTGGCACGCGGCCTGGTGGCCTTTTCCCTCGGGACCGACACCGCCGGCTCGGGCCGTGTCCCTGCCGGATTCAACAATATCGTCGGGCTGAAACCGACCAAAGGCTGGCTGTCGAATACCGGCGTGGTGCCTGCCTGTCGCCTGAATGACTCGGTGTCAATTTTCGCGCTGACCGTGGCCGACGCGCAGACCGTCGCCCATGCCGCAGGCGGATACGACGCCACGGATGCCTATTCGCGCCGCAATCCGCGCACTGCGCCGGTGGCAATTTCGGCCCATCCACGCTTTGCGGTGCCGGACAGTCTGGAATTCTTCGGTGATGCGCTGGCCGAATTTGAATTCGATCAGGCACTGGAACGCCTGAGCAGCAGCGGCGTCACGCTGGTCCCGGTGGATTTCACGCCGTTCCGTGAACTCGCGGAGCAGCTGTATTACGGCGCATGGGTAGCAGAACGTACGGTTGCGGTGGGTCAGATTTTCGAAGAAAACCCGGAAGCGATGGATCCGGTGGTGCGCGGCATCGTCGCCAGTGGTCTGAACTACAGCGCCTGCGATGCCTGGCGCGCCGAATATTTACGCGCAGAGCTGTCGCGCAAAATCAATCTGGCGCTGGAAGGGTTTGATGCGCTGGTGGTGCCGACCTCACCGACCATCCGCACTCAGGCAGAAATGGCGCAGGAGCCGGTGCTCTACAACTCGCAGTTCGGCATTTACACCAACTTCACCAATCTGGCGGATTTGTCTGCTCTTGCGCTGCCCTCCAGCCTGCGCGCCGACGGCCTGCCCGCCGGGATCACGCTGGTCGCCCCGGCCTGGCACGATGATGCGTTAGCCAGCTTTGGCCGTCAGTGGCAGCGCAGCCTGAGCCTGCCGCTGGGCGCAACCGGGCTGGCGATGAAGCCCGAAGAATTCATGACCTCCGCGCCGGTCAGTGCTGCCAGCGTGCGCGTCGCCGTGGTTGGCGCGCACCTGACCGGCATGCCGCTCAATGTTCAGCTCACCAGCCGGAACGCGGTGCGCGTCGAGCAAACCACGACCGCCGCGACCTACAAACTTTACGCCCTCGCGAATACCACGCCGCCAAAACCGGGGCTGGTACGCGCCGGATCGGGCAGCGCGATTATCGTCGAGCTCTGGGATATCCCGCTGGCGCGCTTCGGGGAATTCGTCGCTGAAATCCCGGCACCGCTGGGTATCGGTTCGCTCGAACTGGCCGATGGCCGCACCGTGAAAGGCTTTATCTGCGAGCCGTGGGCGATTAGCGAAGCCACGGATATCACTCATTTTGGCAGCTGGAGAAGTTATATCCAGAGCCTGAATTCACCGGTCAGAAGCTGAGGGCGCGCACATGTTTACTACCGTGTTAATTGCTAACCGTGGCGAAATCGCCTGCCGCGCGATCCGCACGCTGAAACGTCTGGGCGTCACCAGCGTGGCCGTGTATTCCGATGCCGACCGCAATGCACCGCACGTCACGCAGGCGGATATCGCCATCGCGCTGGGCGGCGAAAAAGCCAGCGAAAGCTACCTGATGATCGACAAAATTCTGGCCGCCGCGACAGAAACCGGCGCGCAGGCGATTTATCCGGGATACGGTTTTTTATCCGAGAGCGCAGAATTTGCCGATGCCTGCGAAGCGGCGGGCATTGCCTTTATCGGACCGACCGCCGGGCAAATCCGCGAGTTTGGCCTCAAGCACCGCGCCCGTGAATTAGCCGGTGCCGCAAATGTGCCGATGACGCCGGGCACCGGTTTGCTCGCAAGCCTGGAAGACGCCGTGATAGCGGCCGCAGACATCGGTTATCCGGTGATGCTGAAAAGCACCGCAGGCGGCGGAGGCATTGGCCTGACACGCTGTGACGACGAAGACGCCCTGCGCGCTGCATGGGACAGCGTGAAGCGTCTCGGCGAGCAGTTTTTCCGCGACGCCGGGGTGTTTCTGGAGCGCTTTGTCGACCGCGCCCGTCACGTCGAAGTACAGATTTTTGGCGACGGCAAAGGCCGCGTGGTGGCACTCGGCGAGCGCGACTGTTCATTGCAGCGCCGTAACCAGAAAGTGGTGGAAGAAACGCCTGCGCCGAACTTGCCGCAGGCCAGCCGCGAAGCGTTACATCGCGCTGCCGTGGAGCTGGGCGAATCGGTGAATTACCGCAGCGCCGGAACCGTGGAATTTATCTATGACGCCGCGCGCGACGAATTTTATTTTCTCGAAGTAAACACCCGTTTGCAGGTGGAGCATCCGGTCACCGAAATGGTCACCGGTCTGGATCTCATCGACTGCATGCTGAAAGTCGCCGCAGACGAGCCGCTGGACTGGCCTGCGATGGAAAAAGCCCCGCAGGGCGCGTCGATGGAAGTGCGCATTTACGCCGAAGATCCGCTGAAGAATTTCCAGCCAAGCCCCGGCGTGCTGACCGAAGTGTTCTTCCCCGAAGACGTGCGCGTCGATGGCTGGGTGTCTACCGGCAGCGACGTGTCAGCGTTTTACGATCCGATGATCGCCAAACTGATTGTTCACGGCACCGACCGTCAGGACGCACTGGCGAAAATGTCGGTCGCACTGGCCGCCACGCGTCTGCACGGCATCGCCACCAACATTGATTATCTGCGTCAGGTGGTCGCCACGCCGGTGTTCCGCGACGGCGACATGTGGACGCGCATGCTCGACAGTTTTGCTTATGCACCCAACGCCATCGAAGTGATCGCGCCCGGTACTTACAGCAGCGTGCAGGATTATCCGGGGCGTCTCGGTTACTGGGATATCGGCGTGCCGCCGTCCGGCCCGATGGACGATTTTGCCTTTCGTCTCGCCAACCGCATTGTCGGTAATCATCTGGATGCCGCCGGTCTGGAATTCACGTTACAGGGACCCACGCTGCGTTTTCATTGCGACGCCATTATCGCCCTGACCGGCGCACGCTGCCCGGCCACGATCGATGGCGAACCGGTTTCTTACTGGCAGCCGGTCGATGTCAAAGCCGGTCAGACGCTGACGCTGGGCCGCGCCACGCAGGGTTGCCGCACCTATCTCGCCGTGCGTAACGGTTTCGACGTGCCGGTGTATCTCGGCAGCCGCTCGACCTTTGCGCTCGGGCAGTTTGGCGGTCACGCGGGCCGTACGCTGCGTGTCGCCGATATGCTGACCGTTTCGCAGCCGGAACTCGCGGCCTGCACCACGCCTGCGCCGGTGGGTTTACCGCAGGCGGCAGCCGAAAACATCGTGCCGCCTTACGGCGATATCTGGAATATCGGCGTGCTTTACGGGCCGCACGGCGCGCCGGATTTCTTCACCAAAGAATCTATCGACACCTTCTTCGCCGCCGAATGGCAGGTGCATTACAACTCCAACCGTCTCGGTGTGCGGCTTGTTGGCCCGAAACCGCAATGGGCACGGCAGGACGGCGGCGAAGCCGGGTTACATCCGTCGAACGTGCATGACTGTGAATACGCCATCGGCGCGATTAACTTCACCGGCGATTTCCCGGTCATTCTGACCCGCGACGGGCCAAGCCTCGGCGGTTTCGTCTGCCCGGTGACCATCGCCAAAGCCGAATTGTGGAAAGTCGGCCAGGTAAAACCGGGCGACAAAATTCGTTTCCATCCGATCAGTTTTGAACAGGCGCAGGCGCTGGAACTGGCGCAGCAAGGCACGCTCGATTCGCTGATGCCGATCAACGCCATGGCGCTGCCGGTGCCGTCGCTGCTGCCCGATACCACCGCCTCCGCCACCATTCTTGCTGCGCTTGCGGCGACAGCCGATCGTCCGTCGGTGGAATACCGCCAGGCTGGCGACGGCTACGTTCTGATTGAGTACGGCGATAACGTGCTAGATCTGGCGGTGCGGATGCGCATTTACCTGCTGATGAACGCCATTAAAGCCACCGGTCAGGAAGGCATTGAGGAGTTGTCGCCGGGCGTGCGTTCGCTGCAAATCCGCTACGACAGCGGCGTGCTGCATCAGACGGCGCTGCTGCAACATTTACTGACGCTGGAAAACAGTCTGGCCGATGTCAGCCAGCTCAAAATCCCCACCCGCATCGTGCACATGCCGATGGCCTTTGAAGATTCCGCCACGCTCGGCGCGGTCGAACGCTATCAGCAGACCGTGCGCGCCGACGCGCCGTGGCTGCCGAATAACGTCGATTTCATCCAGCGCACCAACGGGCTGGCGAGCCGCGACGAAGTGAAAAACATCATTTTCGACGCCAGCTATCTGATCCTCGGGCTGGGCGATGTGTATCTCGGCGCGCCGTGTGCGGTGCCGGTCGATCCGCGCCACCGCCTGCTCAGTTCCAAATACAACCCGGCGCGAACGTTCACCGCCGAAGGCACGGTCGGCATCGGCGGCATGTACATGTGCATTTATGGCATGGATTCACCGGGCGGCTATCAGCTGGTGGGCCGCACGCTGCCTATCTGGAACAAATTCCTGAAAAACGAGCAATTCAAAAACGGCGAGCCGTGGCTGCTGCACTTCTTCGATCAGGTGCGGTTTTATGAGGTCACCGAAGCCGAACTGGACATCCAGCGCGAGGCGTTCCGCGAAGGCCGCGCACAAGTTCGTATCGAAGAAACCGAATTCGACTTTGCGCAATACACGCAATTCCTTGCTGACAACGCCGCCGATATTGCTGAGTTCCGCGCGAAACAGACCGAAGCCTTTACCCGTGAAGTTGCGCACTGGCACGAAGCCGAAAGCGCCGCGGTGGAAGCCGCCGCCAACGCCGTGCAGTTAGTGGAAGACGACGCGGATCAGGACGGGCATCTCGTCAGCGCCGATCTGAACGGCAATATCTGGAAAATTCTGGTCGAGCCGGGTCAGCAGGTCGAAGAAGGCCAGCCGCTGATCGTCGTCGAAGCCATGAAAATGGAACTATCGGTGAACGCGCCGTGCGCCGGCACCGTTCTGAAAATCAGTTGCCAGCAGGGCCGTCCGGTCGGGCCAGGTGATGCGCTGCTGTGGCTGGATTTAGCGGTTTAAGCGGGTTGAACCCACAAGGGACTCTTTATGCAACTGACTGACGCCAAATCGGCACGCAGTAAAAATAACCGCCCGGAAGGGCTGGCAGAACGTATTTATCAGCAGCTGAAAACCGACATTTTCAGCTTCCGCCTGCTGCCGGGCGATCGGTTCAGCGAAAACGACATCGCCGATCGCATGGAAGTCAGCCGCACGCCGGTGCGTCAGGCGCTGTTCTGGCTCGAACGCGAAGGTTACGTCGAAGTGTTTTTCCGCAGCGGATGGCAGGTGCGGCCTTTCGATTTCGACTTCTTTGAACAGCTTTACGACCTGCGCATTGTGCTGGAACTGGAGGCGGTCAAACGCCTGTGCGCCTGTGCGCCGGCGTCTCAGCCCCTGCAACTGGCGGAGCTGAAAGATTTTTGGATAGACAAGCCACGGCTGCAAGACGGGCAGGCAGTCTCGCGCTTTGACGAAGAGTTTCACATGACGCTGGTGGCCGCGGCCGGTAACGCCGAAATGGCACGTATTCACCGCGAACTGACCGAGAAAATCCGCATCATCCGGCGGCTGGATTTCACCAAAGATGAGCGGATCAACGCCACTTATCAGGAACACGCGAGCATTTTGCTCGCCATCATCGGGCAACGCACTGAGGAGGCACAACGCCAACTACACGACCATATTGCCGTCAGTAAAGCCGAGGTGCGCAAAATTACCCTGCACATGCTGCATCAGGCCCGGGCGGAGAATAACGGAACACTTCCGTCATGACTTTTTTAAACATTTTTTCGACTTTCTACATACCAGCGTTCTCTTAATCATCTTTTCATTTCGAGGGTACATCTATGCAACGTCGACGTTTTATTAAAGCCTTTGCTCTGTCCGCCACCGTAGTCAGCATGGGGTTAGCCTGGAGCGCGCAGGCAGCCGACACCATCAAAATCGGGATCATGCATTCCCTTTCCGGCACCATGGCGATTTCAGAAACGCCGCTGAAAGACATCGCGCTGATGACCATTGACGACATCAACGCCAAAGGCGGCGTGCTCGGCAAAAAGCTGGAACCGGTGGTGGTTGATCCGGCCTCTAACTGGCCGCTGTTCGCCGAAAAAGCCCGCCAGTTGCTGACGCAGGATAAAGTCGCGGTGGTGTTCGGTTGCTGGACGTCGGTATCGCGCAAATCCGTGCTGCCGGTGTTTGAAGAGCTGAACGGTCTGCTGTTCTATCCGGTGCAGTACGAAGGCGAAGAGATGTCGCCAAACGTGTTCTACACCGGCGCCGCGCCTAACCAGCAGGCCATTCCGGCGGTGGAATATCTGATGAGTGAAGACGGCGGCGCCGCCAAACGCTTCTTCCTGCTCGGCACCGACTACGTTTATCCGCGCACCACCAACAAAATTCTGCGCGCCTTCCTGCATTCCAAAGGCGTGAAAGACAGCGACATCGAAGAAGTCTATACGCCGTTCGGTTACAGCGATTACCAGACCATCGTTTCCAACATTAAGAAATTCTCCGCAGGCGGCAAAACGGCGGTGATCTCCACCATCAACGGCGATTCCAACGTGCCGTTCTACAAAGAGCTGGCGAATCAGGGCGTGAAAGCGACCGACGTGCCGGTGGTGGCATTCTCGGTTGGTGAAGAAGAACTGCGCGGCATCGACACCAAACCGCTGGTTGGTGACCTCGCGGCGTGGAACTACTTCCAGTCCGTCGATAACCCGACCAACAAGAAATTCGTTGCCGAATGGAAGGCGTACGCCAGGGCTCACAAACTGCCTAACGCCGATAACGCGGTGACCAACGACCCGATGGAAGCGACCTACGTCGGCATCCATATGTGGGCGCAGGCGGTAGAAAAAGCCGGTACGACGGACGTGGATAAAGTCCGCGCCGCCATGGCCGGCCAAACCTTCGCCGCCCCGTCCGGTTTCACGCTGACCATGGATAAAACCAACCACCACCTGCACAAACCGGTGATGATCGGCGAAATCGAATCCAACGGTCAGTTCAACGTGGTCTGGCAGACCGACAAACCGGTCCGCGCCCAGCCGTGGAGTCCGTACATCGTTGGGAACGATAAGAAGCCAGATACCCCGGTGAAAACGACTAATTAGGGATGGGAGCAGGCACGCTGAGAGCTTGGGCTTGGCGTCCAAACTGCCTAAGACCTTGGGCTCGCCGCCCAAACTGGCCCAAAGGAGGCATAAACGTGCCTCCTTTGGAATCCTGCGTTTTTTCTCTGAGACACCGACAGCATCGCGCCATACAGGCACCGTGTTCCAGGAGCATCCGTTCTCGCCGCAAAATACCGCCGCGACGCGGTACCTTCGCGGCGGGTTCGAGCCATAGGTCTCGAACCTCTTGCTCAGCGGAATTTTTGAATGCGGCCTAATGGCTATGTAAGTCAAAAAAAATAGCAGAGCAGGTCTGTTTTGACCTTAAAAATGCCTCAAAGGCGCACTCAAAACGGCGGCGAATGAACGGTGAGAAACCGCACGGGTCTTTTTCCGGGCGGGTCCGAACCTGAAATGAGAGCACCGCGCAGCGGCGCCGTTTGCGCCGTGAACGGAAGTCTCTGAAACACGTTCCCTGCCAGCAGCGATAGCTGTCGGTGTCACAAACAAAAAGGCGCGGGATGTCCAGAAGGGGCGCGCCTTGGCGCTCCTTCTGGGCGGGTGTGGGCTGCAGGCCCACGGTCTTAGCCAGTTTGGGCGGCGAGCCCAAGGTCCTGGCGGGTGTGGGCTGCAAGCCCGCGGTTTAAGCCAGTTTGGGCGGCGAGCCCAAGGTCTTAGCGGGTATGGGCTGCAAGCCCGCGGTTTAAGCCAGTTTGGGCGGCGAGCCCAAGGTCTTAGCGGGTGTGGGCTGCAAGCCCGCGGTCTTAGGCTGCAAGCCCGCGCTCCCAGAGGTATTACTTTTATGGCGAAAACATGATGAAAACTTTACTTCGATCTCTGTTTTTCCTGCTTGGCTGCCTGCCATGGCTTGTTCACGCCGGTCCGGCCAACGATTTTGCTGCCGCCAGCCGCAGCCAGCAGGCCACGTTATTGCAGCAATGGGCGGCAGATCCGCAGCCGGAAAGGCTGCCGCTGCTCGAGGCGCTGAAGCAGGAAAACGTCGTCATCGACGAAGCGAAACACGCATTCACACAGAATGGTGATCAACTGACGCCGCTGGAAGGCGACGTTAAACCCCAGGGCGAAGCCAAAAAAGTCTGGCTGAACAACCGCCTGCGAATTTTGATCGCCAATGCACTTTCCGCGCACCGTCTGGTGAGCACCGACAGCACCGTTCGTTTGCAGGCCGCCAAAGCCTTACAGCGCGACGCGCAGGCCGATCAGTTGCCGCTGCTGACCCGTCGTCTTGAGCTGGAAAAAGACAGCACGGTGCACGATGCCCTTTCCATCGCGCTGGCGAATTTACAGCTCGCCGACGCCAGCCCGCAGGTGCGCCTGAAAGCCGTTGAGCTGCTCGGCACCTCGGGCGATCCGGATACACAAGGCCGTCTGCAAAGCCTGACCGACCCGAAAACTGAGCCAGATGCGACAGTGCGTAACGCCGCGCTCACCAGCCTGAAAGCGGTGCAGCATCGTCTGCTGATCGGCGATTTACTGGGTCAGGCGTTTACCGGCTTGTCTCTCGGCTCAATTCTGCTGCTCGCCGCGCTCGGTCTGGCGATCACTTACGGTTTGCTGGGCGTGATTAACATGGCGCACGGCGAAATGTTAATGCTCGGCTCTTACTCGACCTACATGGTGCAGTCGCTGTTTCAGCATTACGCGCCGGGGCTGCTGGCGCTGTATCCGCTGGTCGCGCTGCCGGTGGCTTTTTTCATCACCGCCGGAATGGGTATGGCGCTGGAGCGCACCGTCATCCGCCATTTATACGGTCGCCCGCTGGAAACCCTGCTGGCGACCTGGGGCATCAGCCTGATCCTTATCCAGGGCGTGCGCGTGCTGTTTGGCGCGCAGAACGTCGAAGTGGCGAATCCCGGCTGGCTCTCCGGCGGCATTCAGCTGCTGCCCAATCTGGTGCTGCCGTACAACCGCATCGCGGTGATCATCTTTGTCTTGCTGGTGCTCGGTCTGACCTGGCTGCTGCTCAATAAAACGCGGCTCGGCATGAACGTGCGCGCCGTGACGCAAAACCGTGCGATGGCGGCCTGCTGCGGCGTGCCGACCGGCCGCGTCGATATGCTGGCGTTCGGCCTCGGCTCCGGCATCGCCGGTCTGGGCGGCGTCGCGCTGTCGCAGCTGAGTAACGTCGGGCCGGAACTCGGTCAGGGCTACATCATCGATTCCTTCTTAGTCGTGGTGCTCGGCGGTGTCGGGCAACTGGCTGGCACCGTGGTGGCGGCCTTTGGTCTGGGCATTGTGAACAAAATTCTTGAGCCGGAAATCGGCGCGGTACTGGGCAAAATCCTGATCCTCGCGCTGATAATCCTGTTTATCCAGAAACGTCCGCAGGGACTCTTCGCCTTCAAAGGCAGGGTGATTGACTAATGAGCCAGCCGCTGACGATTACCGGCGTACAAAAAGCGCCGAAGATTGCGATTTCGGTGGGCACGCTGGTGCTCATCCTCCTGATTGTGATGCCGTTTCTGGCGCTGCTGCCCGCCAGCAACCCGCTGGCGATCTCCACTTACACGCTGACGCTGGTCGGCAAGATCCTTTGTTATGCGATCGTCGCGATCGCACTCGATCTGGTCTGGGGCTACGCCGGTTTGCTGTCGCTCGGTCACGGGCTGTTTTTCGCGCTCGGCGGCTACGCGATGGGCATGTATTTGATGCGCCAGGCCGCAGGCAGCGGGCTGCCGGACTTTATGTCGTTTCTGTCGTGGACCGAACTGCCGTGGTTCTGGGCGGGTACCCAGCATTTCGCCTGGGCGCTGTGCCTGATCGTACTGGTGCCGGGCGCGCTGGCGTTTGTGTTCGGTTATTTCGCCTTCCGTTCGAAAATCAAAGGCGTGTACTTTTCGATCATGACGCAGGCGCTGACTTACGCCGGTATGTTGCTGTTTTTCCGCAATGAAACCGGCTTCGGTGGCAATAACGGCTTCACCGGTTTTACCACCCTGCTCGGCTTTCAGGTCACCGCCACCGGCACGCGCGTGGGATTATTTCTGGCGACGGTTCTGGTGCTGGTCGCCAGCCTCGCGCTCGGATTCGCGCTGGCGCGCAGTAAATATGGCCGCGTGCTGACGGCAGTGCGCGACGCCGAAAACCGGCTGATTTTCTGCGGCTACGATCCGAAGGGTTTCAAGCTGTTCGTGTGGACGATTTCCGCCATGCTGTGCGGTCTGGCGGGCGCGCTGTACGTGCCGCAGGTCGGCATTATCAACCCCAGCGAAATGTCACCGACCAACTCCATCGAAGCCGCCATCTGGGTGGCACTCGGCGGGCGCGGCACGCTGATCGGTCCGGTTATCGGCGCAGGCATCGTTAATGGCGCGAAAAGCTGGTTCACCGTCGCCATTCCCGAATACTGGCAATTTGTCCTCGGCGGCATGTTTATTCTGGTGACGCTGTTCCTGCCGCAAGGCGTGATTGGCCTGCTGCGTAAGAGGAAATCCTGATGAGCCCGATGACCATGACCGAAGACCTGTTTACCCAGCCGCACCTGGCGGACCGCCACCGCGCGCAGACCGACCCGATTTTGCAGCTGGAAAACATCAACGTCAGTTTTGACGGGTTTAAGGCGCTGACCAATTTGTCGCTCAACATCGGCGTCGGCGAACTGCGCTGCGTGATCGGCCCGAACGGCGCAGGGAAAACCACGCTGATGGACGTGATCACCGGCAAAACCAAACCGCAAAGCGGCCGCGTTTATTACGATCAGCGCACCGATCTGACGAAGCTTGATCCGGTGCGCATCGCGCAGTCCGGCATCGGGCGGAAATTCCAGAAACCGACGGTGTTTGAAGCGCTGACGGTGTTCGAAAATCTGGAAATCGCGCAGAAAACCAATAAATCGGTATGGGCGTGCCTGCGCGCCAAAATGAACAGCGAACAGCGCGACCGCATTGATGAAATGCTGGGCACGCTGCGTCTGGCGGCGGAACGCCATCGCCCGGCGGGGTTGCTGTCCCACGGTCAGAAACAGTTTCTGGAGATCGGCATGCTGCTGGTGCAGGAGCCGCATTTATTACTGCTCGACGAACCGGCGGCGGGCATGACCGATGCCGAAACCGAATACACCGCCGAGCTGTTCAAACAGCTGGCGGGCAAACATTCGCTGATGGTGGTCGAGCACGATATGGGGTTTGTGGAAAACATCGCCGACCACGTGACGGTGCTCCATCAGGGGCAGGTGCTGGCCGAAGGTTCACTGCGCGACGTGCAGGCCAACGAGCAGGTTATCGACGTGTATTTAGGGCGCTGAGGAATCGCAATATGTTGCAGGTAAATGAACTGAATCAGTTTTACGGTGGCAGCCATATTCTGCGCGGCCTGTCTTTTGAGGCAAAAATCGGCGAAGTGACGTGCCTGCTCGGGCGCAACGGCGTCGGTAAAACCACGTTGCTGAAATGCCTGATGGGGCTGATCCCGGCGAAATCCGGCACCATCAGCTGGCAAAATCAGGTGATCAATTCCCGCAAACCGCACCAGCGCGTGCAGGCGGGAATTGCCTACGTCCCGCAGGGACGCGAAATTTTTCCGCGCCTGACCGTCGAAGAAAATCTGCTGATGGGTCTGTCGCGTTTTTCCGGCAGCCAGGCAAAGCAGGTGCCGGATGAAATCTACCATCTGTTCCCGATCCTGCTGGAAATGAAACACCGACGCGGCGGGGATTTGTCCGGCGGCCAGCAACAACAGCTGGCGATTGGCCGCGCGCTGGCCTGCAAACCGAACCTGCTGATCCTCGACGAACCGACCGAAGGCATTCAGCCGTCGGTGATCAAAGAAATCGGTGCGGTGATTAAACAGCTCGCCGCCCGCGGCGACATGGCGATCCTGCTGGTCGAACAATTCTACGATTTCGCCGCCGAACTGGCCGACAGCTATCTGGTGATGTCGCGCGGCAGCATCGTCAAACGCGGTCGCGGAGAGGAAATGGAGGCCGAAGGCGTGCGGGGGCTGGTGGCAATCTAGCGCTCATCACACTCCTTCAACAAAAAACTTCTCGCCAGCGGCGGGTCAGCATCAAATTATTTGCTGCTCGCCGTCGCGGTTTGCGGCATCTCACACTTCTTTCCGGCTAAAAATCCTGCTGCAAAATATTCGGCGCTCACCGGAAAATCATTTCGCTGTCACCCTTTCATCGCCTCTCTATACTTGCGCACAGATACTTCTTTTCCCCACATCGGATGTTCAGGAGAGTAACGATGACTACGCATCAATTTCAGGCAGAACCCTTCCCGTTAGCCTTTGCCCCGCAAACGACAGCGTTAGTGATGATTGATATGCAACGCGATTTCGTTGAGCCCGGCGGGTTTGGCGAAGCGCTGGGCAATGACGTGTCGAAAGTCCGCACGGCGATTGCGCCGTGCAAAAAAGTGCTGGATGCCGCCCGCGCGCAGGGAATGCTGGTCATTCATACCCGCGAAGGCCATCGCGCCGATCTGAGCGATTGTCCTCCGGCTAAACTGACCCGTGGCGGCCAGACGTTTATCGGCACTGACGGTCCGATGGGTCGCATTCTGGTGCGCGGCGAAGCCGGTCACGACATCATTCCTGAGCTGTATCCGGTTGCCGGTGAGCCGGTTATCGATAAGCCGGGCAAAGGCGCGTTTTATCAGACTGACCTGCATCTGGTGCTGCAAAACCACGGTATCAGAACCCTGATTGTCTGCGGCGTGACCACTGAAGTGTGCGTCACCACCACCGTGCGCGAGGCCAATGACCGTGGCTTTGAATGCATTATTCCTCAGGACTGCGTCGGATCTTATTTCCCGGAGTTCCAGAAATCCGCGCTGGAAATGATCAAAGCGCAGGGCGCGATTTTCGGCTGGGTCAGCGACGCGAACGCCATCATCAACGGCTTAAAGGCATAACGTGCAACTGCCCGTCGTCTCGCTCGGCTATCTGGCTAAAGACCGCTTCGCGCAGCCGCTGACGGCGCACAGCCGCTTTCAGCACGCAATGAACCTGATGGCGGATGACGGGCAGTTACTGACGCTGCTCGATGCCAGCCGCTACCCGAATTTGCCGGATGCCATCCGGGTTCAGCTTCCACACGGCTGGGACTGGCGACGAATGACCGGCGAATTAACCGGGCTGGATCACGCAGAAATCTGGCAGCCGCAGATAACGCCGGTGCCGCCCGAACAGCGGCCACAACACTACGCCACGCTGGTGAAAGCGCTGATCAAACAGCCGGTGGAAAGTGAACTGATGCTGCTGCCCGGCGGTGACAGCACGAAACGCCAGCCGCATATTTTTGCGCAGGACAGCGCAGAAAAGCTGACGTTTCAGGTGTTACGGCTGATCGGCTTCGGCGGCGGGCTGACGCCGGACGGCGACGATTATCTGCTCGGTTATCTGGCCGGATTGTGGCGCTGGCAGACGGCGCCGCGCATCGCCCGACATTACCGGCTGATGCAGGAGATCATCGCCAGCCATCTGACGCGCACCAACGATATCAGCGCGCATTACCTGCGCCGCGCGCTGGACGGGCATTTCTCTGAGCCACTTTGTGACCTGCTGATGCTGCTGGCCACACCGGCCAGCGACGACATAGTGCGCAGCGCGGCGCAGAACGTCATGCAGTTTGGTGCCAGTTCAGGCACTGACTGTCTGGCAGGCCTTCTGCACGGAATGCGCACGCTACAGACCACGTTGTAACTCACTCTTTTTCTCTTCATGCCGGTTGCCCCCTGCGCGCCGGCAGGGGATCCCTTTGCCTGAAAAAACAGGCAGTAAGCACAGGTATTAGTTATGAGTGTCATTTCTCAGGTTTTCAGCAATATGTATCAGGACTCGGTGTCGCTGATGCAAATCTCCGCCAACATCAGCAAACAGCCGGGCATCGAACAGGCCTCTGTGGTGATGGGCACGCAAACCAATCTGGCGCAGTTGGCGGATGCCGGTCTGGGTCAGGATATCAAAGCCGGTCCAAACGATTTGATTATTGCAGTCAAAGGCGATGAAGCGGCCTGTAAAGAGGCGATGGCGCTGGCGCGCGAACTGCTCAGCAGCAAACCGCAGGAAGCCGCCACAGACGGCGTTTTCGCGCCAAATCTGGTGAGTCTGGATATGGCGCTGGAACGCCATCCCGACATCAATCTGGCGCTGATTTCCGTGCCGGGTGATTACGCCGCCGCCGAGGCGATTAAGGCGCTGCAACTGGACATGAACGTGATGCTGTTCAGCGATAACGTCAGTCTGGCGCAGGAAAAACAGATCAAAACGCTGGCACACGTAAAGAACCGGCTGGTGATGGGGCCGGACTGCGGCACCGCGATCATTAACGGGATGCCGCTGGGTTTCGCTAACGTCGTGAAACGTGGCGCGATCGGCGTGGTCGGCGCGTCCGGTACCGGCGTGCAGGAAGTGACCTGCCGCGTGGATCATCTCGGCGCGGGGATCTCTCAGGCACTCGGCACCGGCGGCCACGACCTGCATGAAGAGATCGGCGGCATTTCCATGCTGCACGGCCTGAACATGCTGGCAGGCGATCCGGATACCCAAGTGATTGTGCTGATTTCCAAACCCCCGGCCCGCGCCGTCGCCGAACGCATCCTGGAACAGGCCAGCGCCTGCGGCAAGCCGGTGGTGGTGAATTTCCTCGGCGCAGATGCGGCAGATATCGCCCGCGATCGCGTTTTCCCGGCAACCACTCTCGCAGAAGCCGCCGGTAAGGCAGTGGCGCTGCTCGACGGCAGGCCATCCGTGACGGCTTTCGGTGAAATCATCCGCCCTGAGCAATGCCACGCCTTACCGGCGACGCGCACCGATATTCGCGGCGTCTTTGCCGGAGGCACCTTCTGTTATGAAAGCCAGCTGATTTGTCAGCAACAGGGTTTTCACGCCGCATCCAATACGCCGGTTACCGGCAACAAAAAACCGGATGACGTGTGGCGCAGCAGCGGCCACACCCTGATCGACATGGGCGACGACGATTACACCCGTGGCAAACCGCACCCGATGATCGACCCGACACTGCGCAATCAGCGCATTGCCGCTGAACTCAGTGACCCGCAAACCGCCGTTCTGCTGTTCGATCTGGTGCTTGGTTATGGCGCGGCCGCCGAACCGGCAGCGGAATTACTGGAAATCCTCGCACAGCATCCGCGCGATCAGCGTCCGCTGCTGGTCGCCCACGTCTGCGGCACCGAAGCCGATCCGCAACAACGTTCACGTCAGATCGACGCATTGCGCCAGGCAGGTGTGGTGATTGCTGAATGCAACGCACAGGCCGCGCTGTGGGCCAGCCAGATTGCCCGCATTCAGGCAGAAAAGAAGGGAGAAAAATAATGAATACGTTACTCAATCAGCCACTTTGCGTGGTCAATGCCGGCCTGAACAGCTTTGCTGAAAACCTGAAAACCGCCGGTGGCGACGTGGTGCCGCTGAGCTGGCAGCCGCCTGCGCTGGGCGATATCGCTGCCGGTCTGAGTCTGGCGGAATTACTGCGCCACCCACTGGTCGAAAAAGCCAACGACGTGGCGTTTGCCCGCTATCTCAGCGCGCAACCGGCGCTGGTGGATGTGCTGGCCGCGCGCGAGGCCATTCCGGCCATGAGCGAGCGTAAACTCATTCTGCATTCCGGCCCGCCGATTGCCTGGCACGACATGTGCGGCCCGGTGAAGGGCGCGATTATCGGCGCGGTGATTTACGAAGGCTGGGCAACCGGTCATCAGAATGCAGAGCAGATGATTGAAGCGGGCAACATTGCGCTCGAGCCTTGTCACCACTATCACGCGGTCGGTCCGATGGCCGGTATTATCAGCCCGTCGATGCCGCTGTGGGTGATTGAAAACAAAACCAACGGCAAACTGGCATTCAGCAATTTCAACGAAGGTCTTGGCAAAGTTTTACGCTTTGGCGCCAATAACGAAGAAGTTCTGGATCGTCTGCGCTGGATGGCAAAAGAGCTGGCTCCGGCGATGAAAGCGGCGGTGCTAAAACTCGGTGAGATGGAACTGAAACCGCTGATGGCGCAGGCGCTGCACATGGGCGATGAAGTGCATAACCGCAATGCGGCAGCCACCGGTTTGCTGATCAAGCGTCTGGTTCCGGCGCTGCTGGAATGCAATTTGCCCGCTGAACAGCTTCAGCGCTGCGTGGCGTTTATCACCGGTAACGATCACTTCTTCCTCAATCTGTCGATGGCGGCCTGTAAGGCAATGATGGATGCGGCGGCGGACGTGCCTTACAGCTCGATGGTCACGGTAATGGCGCGTAACGGCGTTAACTTCGGCATACTTCTTTCCGGCACCGGCGACCGCTGGTATCAGGCTCCGGCCAATCCGGTAGAAGGCCTGTTCTTCCCCGGTTACGGCGTGGAAGATGCCGCCGCCGATCTGGGCGACAGCGCGATCACCGAAACCGCCGGTGTCGGCGGCTTCGCGATGGCGTCGTCTCCGGCCATCGTCAAATTTGTCGGCGGCACGCCTGCGGATGCCTCCAGTAACAGCCGTAAAATGCAGCTGATCACTCTCGGCGGCAATCCGGCATTTACCCTGCCCGCACTGAACTTCGCGCCGACGGCGGCAGGCATCGACGCCCGTAAAGTCGCCGACCGCGCCATCCTTCCGATCATCAATACCGGTATCGCCCACAAACTGGCGGGTGTCGGCCAGATTGGCGCGGGGATCACTACCGCACCGATGTCCTGCTTTACCGATGCACTTCAGGCGCTTTCTCAGGAGATCCCGGCATGAACACACCTTTAGCCGTAGTGGCCGTCGGCGGAAACGCCCTGATCGCCGATGAACACAAAAACAGTATTCCCGATCAGTATCAGGCGGTGATTGAGAGCGTGCGTCCGGTTGTGGACATGATTGAAGCGGGCTGGGACGTTGTGCTCACGCATGGTAATGGCCCGCAGGTCGGGTTTATTCTGCGCCGTTCAGAGCTGGCTGCCGGTGAAGTGGCGCCGGTGCCGCTTGATTACGCGGTCGGCGATACGCAGGGGGCGATTGGCTATATGTTCCAGAAAGCCCTGCTGAACGAGCTGCAAAAACGCGGCATTTCGCGCCCGGTCGTGGCGCTGGTAACGCAAACGCTGGTCAGCGCGCAGGATCCGGCGTTTCAAAATCCGGTTAAACCGGTCGGTGCATTTATGGATGAAGCGACCGCCCGTCAGCGTCAGCAGGAACTCGGCTGGACCATCGCCGAAGACGCCGGACGCGGCTGGCGCAGAACCGTGCCTTCGCCACTGCCGCTCGACATTTTAGAGCGCCAGACCCTAAGCACGCTGCTGGCACAGGGCTGCATTGTGATTGCCTGCGGCGGCGGCGGTATTCCGGTGGTACGCGATGAGCATCAGCAACTGACGGGCGTGGAAGCGGTGATTGATAAGGATCTGGCGTCAGCGCTGTTAGCGGAACAACTCGGTGCGGATTTACTGCTGATCCCGACCGGCGTGAAACAGGTCGCCGTGAATTTTGGCACGCCGCAGCAGCAATGGCTGAGCAATCTCAGCGTGGAACAGGCCGAAACGTTTATTCGCGAAGGGCAATTTGGCGCGGGCAGCATGCAGCCGAAAGTCGAGGCCATCGTGAAATTTATCAACAACAGCCAGCAACAGGGAAAACACGCCAAAGGGCTGATCACCAGCCCGGAAGCGATTAAAGCCGCCCTGAATCATCAGACCGGCACCTGGATTTCACATAATTAAAATAAGGATATCAACATGGAAAACACTATTTTACTGGCAGTGAACGGCACGCTGATGCGCGGTCTGGAACTGAACCCGAACATGACCGGCGCGGGCGGCGTGTTCGTGCGCGAAGACAGCACCGATGCCCATTACCGTTTGTGGACCATCAACGACCGTCATCCGGGGATGATCCGCGTTCAGCAGGGCGGAAACACCGTCAGCCTGGAAATCTGGGCGCTGCCGCCCGCTTCTTTCGCCGCGTTGCTGAGCAGCGAACCGGCAGGGCTGAGCATCGGTAAAGTGAAGTTGCAGGACGGCAGCGAAGTGCTGGGCGTTTTGGCAGAACCCTGGCTGGTGGAAGGACAAACCGACATCACCGCGACCGGCGGCTGGCGCCAGTATACCGGGCATCATCACACCCGCTGAGAGAACGGCCTTCACTGAAAAGGATTGGGTTATGCGTAAAACAGAAAATGCACCGAATACGGCGTCAGGCCTGCGTATCGCCATGATATTACTGGGCATTGCCGTCACACCGGTTTTGCTTTCTTCATCAAGTCTGGGCAATCAGTTGTCAGGTTCGCAGCTGATTACCGTGGTGGCGCTCGGCGGAATTATTCTCACGCTGCTGGCGGCCATCACCATCTGCGTGGGTGAAAAAGCCCGCCTGCCGACCTACGGCATTGTGAAATATGCCTTCGGTGAAAAAGGCGCGGTGGCGATTAACATTCTGATGGCCGTCAGCCTGTTTGGCTGGATTGCGGTCACCGCCAATATGTTCGGCCATTCAGTCCATGATTTGCTGGCAGAGCATGGGCTGGACGTGCCCGTGCCGCTGCTGGTGACGCTCGGCTGCGGCGTGTTTGTTGCTTCGACGGCGTTCGGTTTTGCGGTCCTCGGCAAAATCGCGCAGGTCGCCGTGCCGGTGATTGCGCTGGTGCTGGTTTACATCCTGTATGTGGCGATGCACGGCCACGCGCCGGTGGCGGACAGCCTCAGCCAGATGAACACCGGCGTGGCGGTGTCTACCGTGGTCGGCACCATTATTGTGCTGGTCGCGACATTGCCCGATTTCGGCAGTTTTGTGCATAACCGCAAACATGCGCTGATTGCCGCAACCGCCGCGTTTCTGGTGGCGTATCCGCTGCTCTACTGGGCCGGGGCCATGCCGAGCGCGCTGAGCGGTCAGGGTTCCCTTCTCGGGGCGATGGCTGTTTTCGGCGCGGTGCTGCCGGCGGCGATGTTGCTGATTTTTGCCTGTATCACCGGCAATGCGGGGAATATGTTCCAGGGCACACTGGTGGTTTCCACCCTGCTGACCCGTTTCCCTAAATGGCAGATTACGCTGGCGCTGGGCGTGCTTGCGGCGATTATCGGCAGCATGGACATCATGGCGTGGTTCATCCCCTTCCTGCTGTTTTTAGGGATCGCCACCCCGCCGGTGGCCGGGATTTATATCGCAGATTTCTTCCTGTACCGTCGCAACGGTTATCAGGCAGAGGTCCTGACCCGCGAGCCACCAATCAAGTTACTGACTTTTGTCGCCTGGCTGCTTGGTTCCGCCGCCGGTTTCATGACGGTAAAAGGCATGATGACGCTCACCACCATTCCGTCAGTGGATTCAATTCTGGTGGCCTGCGTGTGTTATGCGCTGTTTAGCCGGATGCAAAAGCACTGACGGCGAAAAGGGTAAAATACGGCATAATTAAGGAAATCCGTCATGACGACGGGTTTCCTTTTTTTATGGCAGGAGCGCCTTTGTATGCTGATTTCTGATGAAAGTATTCGTATCGTCCATCTGGTCGCGAAATACCAGAGCATTACCACCGCCGCCGATCAGCTGAACAAAGTCCCTTCTGCCATCAGCTATACCGTGAAAAAGCTCGAGGAAAGCCTCGGCGTGGCGCTGTTTATCCGCAAAGGCAATCACATTGAACTGACGCCTGCCGGGCACTATTTTATCCGCCACAGCAAAACCCTTTTGAGCGATCTCGATGCCCTGAAACGCAACACCGCCCTTATCCATGAAGGCGTCGAGCAGGAATTTATCATCGCGGTGAATAACATCGTGCCGGTGCCGGTGCTGGTGGATTTTATCAGTGCTTTTGAGCGGGCGTTTCCCTCGACGCGGCTGTCGCTGAACGTTGAGGTCTACAACGGCTGCTGGGACGCGCTTTACAGTAAACGGGCCGATCTGGTGATTGGCGCGCCGCATAACGTGCCGGGCAGCGAAGGGGTGATCACCGAAAGTCTCGGCCAGCTGGAATGGGATTTTGTCGTCGGCCCGCAGCATCCGCTGGCAACGCTGATGCAGCCGCTGACCAACGCCGAGCTGCGGCAGTATCCGGCGGTGTGCATTCGCGATACGGCAGTGAATTTTGCCCATCAGCAGGCATGGCTGCTCGAGGGGCAAAAACCCTTGTTCGTCCCTGATTTTGCCATCGCCATTTCCCTTATCGAGCGCAATACCGGCATCGGCTATCTGCCTCATCACCTCGCCCTGCCGTTACTCAACAATGGCCGGCTGGTGAAAAAACCGATGCAGGAACATAAACATGCGACACAACTGTTCCTCGCCGCCCGCTCCGACGGCATGGGCAAAGTCTGCCAGTGGTGCCTCGATTATCTGCTGGAACCGGGCGTTAAGGGGGAATTGTGCGGGAAGTGAAGTGTCATCAAACCAGGTGGAAATGTTAATGCCAAAAATCAAAAGTCAGGAAGCGCTGGTACGCCAGCGTATGCGCGGGGTCATACTGGCAGTGCTGGTGATGGTTATCGCGGGGTGTTACCAGTGGTGGAAACAAGGGAAACTGATTTCCGAGCAGTGGAGCCCGAACAAAGAGTATGTGGTGCGCGAATATAAGACCGTCGATTTTATCCCGCGCATGACCATGCCGGGCGATGGCGGCCATTACTCAGGCTATATGCGGGTGTATAACCGCGATGGCAAACAGTTTTATGAAGAGTATTCCGACCTGCTCGACTTTATCGAAGGCCCGTTCTGGGCGAAGGAAGGCGTGTACTGGATGGGCAATGAAAATCAGGACATCGTGCGCCTGCCGACGTCGCCGGTAGAGTAAATCACAGACACAAAAAAGCCGCGACAATGCGCGGCTTTTTTTTATTTTCAGGCGTAATGGCGAACCATTAGCTCCTGATTTTGCGGTAGATAAACAGTACGACAATCGCACCGATCACCGCGACGACGAAGCTGCCGAAGTTGAAACCGTCTACGCGACCAAAGCCGAAGAAAGTACTGATGTAACCCCCGACCACAGCACCGACCACACCCAGGACTACGGTCAGAATGAAACCACCGCCATCTTTGCCAGGCATGATCCACTTAGCCAGAATACCTGCAATAAGACCAAAGATGATCCAGGATAAAATTCCCATTTTCGACTCCTCCGAATAAATTTCCGCTACCGTGAATATTGTTCAGCCAAGTCGGCCAAACAAATGCAGAATGATTGAAATCCTGCGGTTTGGGTGGCAGGTTTACTTTCATACCCCACGCACAACCCGTTTCTGATACTACCCTGAAAGCGTAGCACTCTTTAGACAAACCCGCCAAAAATCAGCAGGAAGGAGAAAACAGCAGCAAAGAATGATGTTTTTACAGTCTGCGTCAGCATTATCGCGGTTTCGTCAGTTGCCCGCACAGGGACGTAAAATTGCGTAAAAAGTAGACCAAATATTTTGAATGACTTACTCAAATCAATCCGTTTTTCATCTCTGCGCATCAGGCTTATTATGCATCCATCGAAAGGCAACCACCTTTCACTCACATAAACCTGAATGGAATACACATCATGAAAAACGTCAAAATTTTTGCTGTAGCTGCAACCCTCTCCCTGATTTCTTTCGGTAGCTTCGCGGCTCAGCAGGTGAATCAGCCGTCCGGTGATATGCAGAAAATCGGTGTTATCTCTGCTGCCAACTCAACCACCCTGAGCGGCCTGGAAAGCAAACTGTCACAGCAGGCGAAAGAAGCCGGTGCTTCTTCTTACCGCATCATCTCCGTGACCGGTAACAACAAACTGCACGCTGACGCTGAAATCTACAAATAATCTCCTGCGATAAAACCCTCTGAAAAGCCTGTGGAAGTCTGACTTCCACAGGCTTTTTTTGTATTTACCTCTCCATCTTCAGATTTTCTTTATCCGCGCATTGCCACTCCCCGGTCAGATTCACTATTCTGATTTATCATTTCTGCACTCCGGCTCACCACGATAAAACGCGAATAAAAAGGAATCCTGTCATGAAGACCCGTCTCAGCCATGCCCCGACCGAAAGCGATCTCGAGGAGATCAAAAATGGCCTGCGTAATTTCAACAGAAACTTTATCCCTCAATCAAAATTCCGTGCGTTAGGGATTTTTGTGGAAGATGAAAAAGGCAACAAACAGGCGGGGATTGTGGCGGAAACCGTCGGGAATTGGATGTACATCCAGATGCTGTGGGTCGATGAATCGCTGCGTGGCAAAGATGTCGGCACGCAACTGATCGCCGAAGCGGAAGAAGAGGCCAAAGCGCGGGGCTGTCGTTACTCACTGGTGGATACGTTCAGTTTTCAGGCGCGCCCGTTCTATGAACGCATGGGCTATCACATGCAAATGGCGCTGGAAGATTACATCGCCGATTCCCGCGCACCGGACGATGCGCCTTCCACGCACACCCGCTTTTTCCTGACGAAATCACTGTAAACGTCTTTAGCGCAGTCAGCCTGTGATCTGACTGCGCCACTCATCTTATTTCGCGGAAAGCGCTAACCACGCCAAAACGGACGGGCGCTGCCACTGCGATTGGGCATAGGCGATGAGTTTTTCCGGCATCGGATCGCCGTTCAGACGCAGACGGTTCAGCATCAGCGCCAGATCCACATCCGCAATGCTCCATTCACCAAACAGATTCGTTTTATCACCGAGCAAACGTTCTGCGGCATCGTAGAGTTTTTCGGCGGCCTGCTGGCCTTTGGCTGTCAGCGGCGGGCGTTTCGCGCCAGCGAACACCACTTCAGTGGAGCGTTCTTCGCGGATTGGCATCAGATCACTGCGCAACCAGGCCTGAACTTCGCGGGCTTTGGCGCGGTTTTCAGGATCAGCCGGATAAATGGCAGGAAACGTCGGGGCGGGAAACAGCTCATCGACATATTCATCAATTGCGGAAGATTCGGATAACACAAAGCTCCCGTTGGTTAACGTCGGTACGCGGCGGGTCACGGAAATCGCCGAATAGGTTTCTTTCAGGTTCTCCGCGTCAGCCAGATCCACCTTTTCCAGTTCGAAGGGGATGCCTTTTTCGGTCAGCGCGACAAAAGCGGACATCACGTAAGGGCTGAAAAAATTGGCATCGGAATACAAAATCAGCGAAGGCTGGCTCATGGCAAACTCCTGAAAGAAATCAAACAAAGGAACAAAAACATAGCGCAGAAAGCGGGGTGTGTCGTTAAAAAGCCTTCCACCCGGAGGCAGAAGGCGGTGAAGCGTTATTTCAGCCGGAACACCTGCACGATCTCATTCAGGCGGCGGGCCTGATCTTCGAGAGACGCAGAGGCGGCAGACGCCTGCTGAACCAGTGCCGAGTTTTGCTGGGTGACGCCGTCCATTTCGTGCACGGCCTGCGTCACCTGGCTGATGCCGCGCGACTGTTCGTCCGACGCCGAGACGATTTCGCTCATGATGTCACGCACGTCAGTGATGGCCTTCATGATCTCTTTCATCGTCTCACCGGCATTTTTCACCAGCCCGACACCGTGATCGACGCGTGAGGTCGATTCTTCAATCAGCGCGGAAATCTCTTTGACCGCATCGGCGCTGCGTTGCGCCAGGCTACGCACTTCCGAGGCCACCACCGCGAATCCGCGCCCCTGTTCCCCTGCCCGTGCCGCTTCCACTGCCGCGTTCAGCGCCAGAATGTTAGTCTGGAAGGCAATGCCGTTAATCACCGACGTAATGTCGGCAATGCGACGGGAACTGTCGTCTATTTCGCCCATAATGCCGACAACGTCAGACATAATGCGATCGCCTTTACCGGCAATCGTTGTGGCATTTTCAGTGAGCTCCGTGGCGACATGCGCGTTATCGGCGTTCTGTTTTACGGTAGCGGTCAGCTGCTCCATACTCGCCGCCGTTTCTTCCAGCGCCGCCGCCTGTTGTTCGGTGCGCGAGGCCAGATCGATATTTCCTGCCGCAATCTGCGACGCGCCGCTGCCGACCGCATGGCTGGTGGAAATAATGTCCGTGACCACGTGGCGCAACTGCGCCTGCATGGTTTGCAGCGCGAAGAAGATGCTGGTGCGGTCGTTTTTCTGCGTCAGGATCGGATGCGTTAAATCGCCATCGGCCACCGTCAGCGCGATTTTCGCCGCATCTGCCGGCTCACCGCCGACCGGGCGCAGCACTTTGCGGGTAAAGATAATGCTGAGCACCGCAAACACCACCACAATGCTCAGCACCATCAGCACCAGCGCGGAATAGAGCTGGCGCGTGCTTTCCTTCATCACCGCGTTGACCGGCGCAACGATGCCCAGCATCCAGGGTGTACCGGTATCACCAATCTGAATCGGCACAAACTCGGCAAAGGCATTTTCACCCAGCACCGGATCCTGCTGTTCGCTGCTGTAGGGCTGGCCGGTCTGAATACTTTTCAACAGCGGCGCATCGTTTTCCAGCTTTTGCGTGACCTGATCTTTTTTTGGCGAAGAAAGGTAATGGCCGGACTGCGAAAACAGCATCGCGTAGCCGGTGCCCTGATAGGGTTTGATACCGTTGACCATGGTCTGCAAGGTTTGCAGCGAGAAATCCGCCGTGACCGAACCGAGGAATTTTCCCTCCACGATGATCGGTACCGCGATCGACGTCAGCAGCGTTTCCACGCCGTTGTAGGGGTAGCTGTACGGCTCAAGAATCACCTCTTTTTTGAGTTTGCGCGGCAGCAGATAGTAATCGCCGCTGCCCGGCGTTTCATAATCGGTGAGGTTGTGCAGCACCACGTTGCCACTGATGTCGCGGTCAACATAACGGACGTAACGGCCATCCGGATCCTGCCCTGCCTGTGCGGCTAAGTCAGCGTCTTTCCCGTCGAACGCATCCGGCTCCCAGGCCAGAGACATCGACAGAAAATCCGGGTGATTTTTCAACGCATTTTGCAGCAAGGTATCGGCCAGTTTGCGGTCGGCATGTCCGGCTTCGCGCAGGCTTACCATGCTTTGCACCAGATCGCGGGCGGCATAAAGGGCGGTGTCGAGTTTCTGACGGGCGAGATAGCCGTCGGTATTGGCGGTTTGCTGAAGATAACGCCGGGCGATGTCGCGCTGCTGGTTAGCCGACTGCCAGCTGAGCAAGCCGACCGTAATGCTATAACCCAGGCTGATAGTGAGCAGCCCGACGATCAGCATCAGCGTGCGGGTACGCATCGGCGGTTTCTGTGGGTGTACATGCTTCTTTGGCGCAGCCGTGGCCGCAGGTGAGAACGCCTGAATCTGACTCATAAAACTCCCCGGAACAGTCAACGTGCTGTGAAAAACTCACTGTGAAAAATGGGTTATCTGTCCCTGATACGTGGCCTCTGAGGATGAGCAGGAATTCCGTTATCGTCTGAATTATCGGCACAGACTGAGGATGCTTTAGCCACAACGGTAAAAATCCGTCGCGAAAAGATAAACGTTCGCATCCTGCCCACGGCTCCCTATACTGCTGTTATGTCGGCTGATTCAGACCTGTTCAGGAAACTCCTATGAAGTCATGGCTTTTACCTCTGTTGCTGCTCGCACCGCTGTGCTCGCAGGCGGCATCGACGCCGAAAGAAATCAAAACCCGCTTCAGCCAGTTTAAGGTGGGGGACAAGACCATTTGCCTCGACGAGGTGATCTACGCTGATAACAAAAAAATGAAGGTTATCGAGAACGGCTTTGTGGTGTCGAAGCGCAAAAACATGCTGATTTACCAGAGTAATACGCTGTTTTTGCTGGGTAATAACGTCACGGTTAACATCAAGGCGATCATTGAAAGCCGGATCGGCAAAACCTCATTCAGCAATCAGTTTAAGCAGGCGATGATTCAGGTCGAAGGGCTGGATGATCCGTCGCGGGCAGACGATAAAGCTAAGATTATTCAGTCATTTGAAAACGTGGTGGCCGATAAAGACAATCAGACGCCGTACAGTTCTGTGGCGCTGACCGAAAAAGGCTACATCATCACGCAGGCCGAAGCCCATTCGACGACCATCAGTGAATGCTACGTAACGCCTTATAAAAAACCGGATACCGCAAAATAATTCAGAGGGAAATGATGACCGTATTAGTGCCAATGAACGCGGCGTTCTATGACGAATTTGCCGAACTGCTGGCAAAAGATTACGCCGGGGAGAATGTGACTGCCGGTCTTTGGGCCGCCGATACCGCGCTGGAACGCGCCCGTCATTCCATTCAGGCGTCGTTGCCGCAAGGGATTGAGACGCCGGATCATTATCTTTATGAGATCAAAACCGACGCGCAAAATGACAGGGTCGGCTATCTGTGGTTCGCCAACGTGGAGCGCTACAGAGTACACAGCGCCTTCGTTTATGAGCTGATGATTTATCCGCAGTTTCGCCGTCAGGGCCATGCCGCTGCGGCATTCCGGCTGATGGAACAGCGCCTGCGTGAACTGGGCAGTGCGGCGATCGAACTCAATGTGTTCGCCAGCAATCCCGCTGCGCAGGCGCTGTACGCCAGCCTTGGTTACGTCACCACGAAAATGACGCTGCGCAAGCCGCTTTAACGGACGTATTTCATAAAGTTAGTGGTCTGCCCCACCCGGTCGTAAAGTTTGCGGGCGGTGTGGTTGGTGGTTTGCGTCATCCAGTAGACGTTGGCTTTGTCGTTTTCATCAGCGTAAGCGTAGACCGCCTCAATCAGTTTCTGCCCGATCCCCAGCTTGCGCGCACTGTCATCGACGTACAAATCCTGCAAATAAACCACCTGGCGCATATGCCACCCGTGATCGTGATTAATGCAGTTCACCAGCCCGACCAGTTTGCCCTGACATTGCGCCACAAAACCGAACATGCTGGCGTAATCAGGCTGCGAAAGCCGCTCGAATGTGTAATCAAACTGAGCCGGATCGAGTTTTGACTGGTAAAAATCCAGATAACTGCGCCAGAGAACCTCCCAGCTTTCGCGGTCAGCGGGCATTAACGGGCGGATCACAACATCTTGCGGCTGGCTCATCAGAGCATTCTCCTCACAAATAGAAAACGTTACGGACGTGACTGCGGGTAATGTATCAGGTCGTGGAAACGCACGGAATGCCCGCTGTTGTTGCGGTATGCATGCGGACAATCGGCAGCAAAACGCAGGGCTTCACCGGCGCGCAGCACGCGCGTGACGCCATCGACGGTCAGCGTCAGTTCGCCTTCAATCACAATCACATGCTCAATCACGCCGGCTTCGTGCGGTGTGGATTCACTGCACCCGTCCGGCTCGAGATCGATAACAAACATGTCCATGCGCAGCGTGGTATCGAACGGAAACAGCGGCACCACACGCATTCCCGAGGTGTCACTGTTGAACGTGGTCAGTAAGCCGTGGCGATGCAACGCCGCCGACTGCGCGGGCGGCGTTTCGAGAAATTCCGAAAACGAGACGTTCAGGCCGCTGGCGATTTTCCACAGCGTCGCGACGGTCGGGCTGGATTCGCCGCGCTCAATCTGCCCGAGCATCGCCTTGCTGACACCGGTCTGTTCTGCCGTCTGGCTGAGGCTCCAGCCGCGCTCGCTGCGCACGGCTTTCAGCTGGCTGCCAATATGGCGGGTAAGTTCCTGCATTGTGTCTCCTCTGCGACGATGATCGTTCATCGCGATTGTGCGTTATAACGCACAGTGATATCTTGAGCGCAACAGGTGTGCGCTATAACGCACAACAGCATAACGTCAGCGTCCGGTAACCAGAAGGATTTTCACAGATGGCCTCGCGTTTCAGTTGGCAGGATTTAACGTTTTCGGCGGTCATCGCCGGATTTGTCGCGGTATTGGTGGGTTACACCAGTTCGGCGGCGATTATCTTTCAGGCGGCGGAAGCCGCGGGCGCCAGCGTGGCGCAGATTGGCGGCTGGCTGAGCATGCTCGGGCTGGGGATGGGCGTCACCAGCATCGGTTTATCGCTCTATTACCGCACGCCGGTGGTGACCGCCTGGTCAACGCCCGGCGCGGCGTTACTGGTCACCAGCCTGCCCGGCACCTCGATTAACGAGGCCATTGGCGTGTTTGTGTTTGCCACCGGCCTGATCCTGCTGTGCGGCGTGACCGGCCTGTTCGCCAAAATGATGCATTACATTCCGCAGGCGCTGTCGGCGGCCATGCTGGGCGGCATTCTGCTGCGCTTCGGGCTGAACGCGTTTACCTCGCTGCAAAGCAATTTTGCCCTCGCGGGCAGCATGTGTCTGGTGTATTTGCTGGCGAAACGCGCCCTGCCGCGCTATGCGGTGGTGCTCGCGCTGGCCGCCGGGCTGATTGCCGCCGGATGGCAGGGCGACATCGCCCTGCACGGCCAGTCGCTGACGTTCGCCGCACCGGCGTTTGTCATGCCCCATTTCACGTTGTCTTCGATTATCGGCATCGGCATTCCTTTCTTTATCGTCACCATGGCCTCGCAGAACGCGCCAGGCATTGCCACGCTGAAAGCCCACGGTTACAACCTGCCGGTATCACCGCTGATTTCATGGACGGCGCTGACGGCGCTGGTTTTGGCCCCATTCGGCGGTTTTACCGTCTGTATCGCCGCCATTACCGCCGCAATTTGTATGGGTGAGGATATCCATCCCGATCCGAAAAAACGCTATATGGCCGCCGTCGCGGCAGGCGTTTTTTATCTGATTGCAGGCGTGTTTGGCGGATCCATTGGCATGATGTTTACCGCGCTGCCGGAAGTGCTTATCCACACCATCGCGGGACTGGCGTTGCTCGGCACCATTGCGGGCAGTCTGTACCGCGCGCTGGAAAACGAAAGTCAGCGCGACGCGGCAATCATCACTTTTCTGATCACCGCATCCGGCGTCACGCTGCTGGGCATCGGTTCGGCATTCTGGGGGCTGGCGGGCGGTGTGATTACGCATCTGATCCTGAGCATTCCGGCGCGCAAGCGTGATAAATCCGCCGGGAAAGGTTGAGTCCGTTCAAGTTATGGGTAACAGGTTTTCGTAACACGGCGCAAAGTGATGGCGGTCACGTTTTCGGATCGGTAAACCCTCTTTACTGGAGCCAATCAGGCCCTTTAAAGAGCGAGAATTCCATGACTATTGCCACACAATCCTGCGTCGTCACCGGGAAAAAAGACGTCGCGGTGATCAACCAGACCCTCGATTACACCGGCCAGGGCACGCTGGTCAAAGTGACCCGCGGCGGCATCTGCGGCTCGGATCTGCATTACTACGAACACGGCGCCGTGGGTGATTTCAAAGTGCGCGAGGCGATGGTTCTCGGGCACGAAGTGGTCGGCGTGGTGGAGAAATCGGATAACCCGAATTTGCAGCCCGGCCAGAAAGTGGCGCTCAATCCGAGTAAACCGTGCAGAGCCTGTAAATATTGCCTGTCCGGCGACGAAAATCAGTGTACGACCATGAAGTTTTTCGGCAGCGCGATGTATTTTCCGCACATCAACGGCGCGTTCACGCAGTATAAAATTGTCGACAGCGATCAGTGTATTCCTTACGACAATCAGGTCAGCGACAGTCTGATGGTGTTCGCCGAACCGCTGGCCGTCGCCATTCATGCCGTGAATCAGGCGGGCGATATTCATGGAAAAACCGTGTTTGTTTCCGGCGTCGGCCCGATTGGTTGCCTGATCGTGCTGGCGGCGAAAGCCAAAGGCGTGGCGCAGATCGTGGTGACCGACCCGAGCGAACGCTGCCGCACGCTGGCACTGGCGGTTGGCGCAAGCAAAGCGCTGGACGCCGCGCAGGGCGATTTCAGCGAATATCAGGCAGAGAAAGGCTTCTTCGATGTCTCCTTTGACGCCTCCGGTCATCCGTCTTCCATCCGCCGTTGTCTTGAAGTGACGCGCGCACGCGGCACGCTGGTGCAGGTCGGCATGGGGCCGGTAGTGAATGAATTTCCACTGATGATGCTGATTGCTAAAGAAATTAACTGGGTCGGCAGCTTCCGTTTCACGCAAGAATTCAACACGGCAGTGGAATGGCTGGCGAATAAAACCGTCGATCCGATGCCTTTATTGTCGGCGGAATTCCCGCAGGAAAGTCTGGTGGACGCGCTGGAATTCGCGCTGGATAAATCCAAAGCCTCGAAAGTGCAGCTGGTTTTCTAGTCTGCCACGTCACTCACATTATCAAAACATCGTTTCATTTTATGATGTCCTCTGATTTTTAACCTCAGAGGACATTTGCATTATGGTGAAGGACAACGCGAAAAAGCAGGTCGCCCTGCTGCTGGCCGACGGTTTTGAAGAAGGCGAAGCGGTGATTGTGCTCGATATTCTCGAGCGGCTGGACATTCAGGTCACCACGCTGGCGTGCCAGAAAAGCCTGACGCTGCGCACCTATCACGGTATTCAGATGCAGGCTAACGCACTGCTTTCCGCGCAGGGCGACCGTTTATTCGATGCCGTGGTGATGCCCGGTGGCCCGGAAGGATCGGTGGCGCTGGCGGCCAGCAAAGAGGTGGTGGAATTTGTCCGCCGTCACGACGAGGCCGGTAAACTGATCTGCCCGCTGTGCTCCGCGGCCGCCCGCGTGCTGGGCGGAAACGGACTGCTGAAAGGGCGTCGCTACGTCTGTTCCGGCGATTTATACCAAGATGTGAAAGACGGCGTGTACGTCAATCAGTCCTTCGTGGAAGACGGCAACTTACTGAGCGGCAAAGGATTAGGGCTGGCATTCGATTTTGCCTTCCAGCTGGCCTACCGCCTGACCGGCGACGCTGAAACCACCAATTTCCAGGCCGATCATATCGATTATCACCACTGGCGTGCCGACCAGAAACTCTGATTAAAACATTCTCCTTCCGGCGGATGATGCAGATCGTCCGTCCCTGTCAGCATCATGTCCGTTTTTGGCATTCTCCCTTAAGTATTTCAGGCGCAAACTGGCTTCACACTCATCTGATGGAGTCCGAAAATGGCACACAGCGCCCTGTTAAACATCGACGTTCAGCGTTCCTTCGAACAAAAAGATTTCTGGCAGCAGGATGATTTACCGGCTTTCAGTGCCGCCCTAACCCGCCTGATCGACGGCTGTCAGGCCCGCGACGTGCCGGTCATCGACTTCTTTCACGTCAATCCGGATGGCGTGTTTTCGCTGGATTCCGGGCTGGTAACGCCGATGTCTTTTCTTAGTCATCAGCCGCAACATGTGGTGCATAAACACGTCCACAATTCCCTGACCGAATCCGGCCTCGACGGCTGGCTGCGTGAAAACGGCATCACGCATCTGATCATCGCCGGAATGCGTACCGAACAGTGCTGTGAAACCACGGCACGCGTGGCGTCCGATCTCGGTTACTCGGTGACGTTCGTGACAGAAGCGACGCTGACCTTCCCGATGACCCACGCCAGCGGCGTCACGCTGAGCGCACAGGAGATCAAACTGCGAACCGAACTGGTGCTCGATGACCGCTTTGCCACCATCACCGACGTAGCCGGTGCGCTGGCGGAACTCGACCGCGCTGTGTGAAGATAGCGTTTTCTCCTGCACACGGATCAACACTATGCAGCGACATGTCTACTTTGTGACGCTCCCCGGCGTGATGGCGTTAGATCTCGCCGGCCCGGCGGAAGCGCTACGGCTGGCCGGGCAATTTACGCTGCATTACATCGGGCCGCAGCCTGAAGTCGTGATGTCGACAGGTCTGACGGTCAGCCATTTACAGCCGCTGCCGGAAAGTCTGCCCAAGGGCAGTATTTTGATCATGCCGGGCGTGGCGGAATCCGCCGAAAACTTTGCCTCACCGGTCGCGCAAATAGCCTGCGACTGGTTGCATCAGCAGAAAAGCGCGATTGAAGCGGGAAGTTTAACGCTGGTGTGCATCTGCTCCGGCAGCCTGCTGGCCGGAAAAGCCGGGCTGCTCGACGGCTATCAGTGCACCACGCACCACGACGTGATCGAGCGCTTACGCCAGCAGGTGCCTGCTGCCCAGGTGAAAGATAACCGGATATTTGTTGAGGACCGTTTCGTGCTGACCAGTGCGGGCATCAGCGCCGGTATCGATCTGGCGCTGCATCTTATCGCCACGCATTCAGGGCCGCAGGCCGCGCTGGATGTCGCCCGCGAAATGGTGGTCTATTTCCGCCGCGCCGGCGATGATCCTCAGCTTTCCCCGTGGCTGCGTTACCGCAATCACCTGCACCCTGCCGTGCACCGCGCGCAAAACCTGATGGCCGCCGAACCGGAATCCCCCTGGCAGGTGGAAGACGTTGCCGCCAGAGCGCACATCAGTAGCCGCCACCTCACCCGTTTGTTCCGCCAGCATCTGGGCATCAGCGTGCGCGACTACCACGAACAACTGCGCATCGCCGTCGCCCAACAACGCCTGCAACAAGGCGCGGGTATCGAAAAAGCCGCCCTCGCTGCCGGGTTTTCATCTGCAAGGCAATTGAGGCGGGCACAGGAACGGTGGGGGTGACATAAGGCTGATTGCAAGCTGAGCAATAAGTGAGTAAAATTTTACCCACTGACGGTTTGTGGGACTGAATAGCCGGGCTAAACAGTACGTCAGTGTCTGCCTGTAAAGGCCGCTGGCCGTGCCGCGACAGGATGAAAATCTAAAGACCTCCGCCTGAAGCTGTTAAAAACAAAAAAGCGACCCTGAGTCGCTTTTTTGCTATCTGCGCCTTGTCGGCAGTTTCAATCCTTTCATTTATTCGCATCGATAATAAATATTCTTTCTCATTCAGCTCACCCAGTTCCGTCTGTCTATTTTCCCCAGCCCCATCGCCAGTAATAAACCGCCGCCCAGGCCGCAGATAAACAGATACGCGATATTCAGCAGCGGATAGTGCGGGAAATCGAGATGCAGGCTGCGCAGGCCAATGATGATCAACGCATGAAAGCCGTAAATGGCCAGCGAATGGCGGGAGATCAGCGCAAATCCCGGCAGGATGCGGTGGGTCAGCGCATTTTTGAAAATGATAAACAGCGAGATGGCGGAGATAAAGACCAGCGGGCCGCTGTAGACGTAAAACGTGTCGGCGAAATTCTGGTTAATCTGCATTTGCCGGTAAGTGCCCGTCGCAACCGCCAGCGTGCTGAGTATGAACATGCCGCTGGCCGCCAGCGTGACCGGCGTTTTTTCGGTATTCATCTGGCTGAGGGCGCGCCCCATCAGGGCATAGAGCACGTAATAGAAAGTATCGCCGCTGATGTACAAATCCAGCGGCAGGAGGTGGATTTTCTGCCACGTGATGGCCGGAAGTTGGGGGTTCGCCAGAACGCCGAGCAGAAGCCCGGCGATCAGCAGATATTTTCCGGAGACGGCTTTAACGTTAATCAGCGGGGAAAGCAGGTAAATCACGATGATCGCGTAGAAGAACCAAAGATGATAAAACACCGGCTTTTCGAGGATCAGTCGCAGAGACGGCCAAAATCCGATTTTTGTCATCGTGAGAATATAAATCAGTGAGACGGCACTGTAGAACAGCAGGCATAACGTGACGCGCAGAAAATGCCGTTTTTGCGCGCTCTTTTCGCCGAAAAACAATGCGCCGGAAATCATAAAGAACAGCGGCACACAGACACGCGAAGCCGAATTGAGCAGGTTAGACACCGTCCATTCCGCGGTATGCACCGCAGCGAAATTGACCACCAGTGACGTGCTGGCGTGAACCATCACCACCATCATGCAGGCGAGCGCGCGCAGATTATCTATCCAGCTTATTTTTTCGCTCATTACCTGCAAATTCCTTCCTGTTGATGTGTTGTTTGCAGCCTAGCCAGCTTTGAGAGGGCTAACAAGGCAAAAGTATCATTCTCAGATTGTGCTGAACGTGAATCCGGTGATTGCGTTACGCTCAAATAATCGGCAAAATAGCCGGTATTACTGCCTCGCTTGCGAAACCCGCCCGGACAGTCTCTTATTTTCTGCTAATTTTCAACCGATTAGCCTTACGTCTGTGAAATAACTAAAAATGCATAATTCTCCAAATACTGCGTCCCTTCTGGGTCGGCAGGCGCTTTTGTTCCCTCTTTGTCTGGTGCTTTTTGAGTTCGCCACTTATATCGGCAACGATATGATCCAACCCGGCATGCTGGCCGTGGTGGCGAATTTCAATGCCGGAGAAGAGTGGGTGCCGACCTCCATGACGGCTTATCTGGCGGGCGGCATGTTCCTGCAATGGCTGCTCGGGCCGTTGTCCGACCGCCGCGGGCGTCGTCCGGTGATGCTCACTGGCGTCATCTTCTTCATCATCACCTGTCTGGCTATTTTGTTTGTACAAAACATTGAGCAGTTTATGGTGATGCGTTTCCTGCAAGGCATTAGCCTGTGCTTCATCGGGGCCGTGGGTTACGCCGCGATACAGGAATCCTTCGAGGAATCGGTGTGTATTAAAATCACCGCCATGATGGCGAACGTCGCGCTGATTGCGCCGTTGCTCGGGCCGCTGGCCGGTGCGGCGCTGATCCACGTCGCCCCCTGGCAGTCGATGTTTGTGATTTTCGCCGCACTCGCAGCCATCGCGCTGTGGGGGTTGTGGAAATCGATGCCTGAAACAGCGTCCCGCCTCGGCGAACCTTTCTCCATGCCAAGCCTGCTGCGCGATTATAAACACGTGCTGAAGAACCGTCAGTTCGTGTGTGGCGCGCTGGCGATTGGTTTTGCCAGCCTGCCGCTGCTGACGTGGATTGCGCAGTCGCCGGTGATTTTGATCAGCGGTGAAGGTCTTTCGACCTACGATTATGGTCTGTTGCAGGTGCCGATTTTCGGCGCGCTGATCGTCGGTAACGTCACACTGGCGCGCCTGAGCGGTAAGCGCACGGTCGATTATTTGATCAAACTGGGCGCAGGGCCGATGGTGATTGGCCTGCTGATTGCGGCCGCGGCGACGCTGTTTTCGGCGCATGCGTACCTGTGGATGACCGCCGGTCTGAGCCTGTACGCGTTCGGGATTGGCGTGGCGAATGCCGGTTTGTACCGTCTGACGCTGTTCTCCAGCGACATGAGCAAAGGCACCGTTTCTGCCGCGATGGGCGTCATCAGCATGATGATTTTCACGGTCGGGATTGAGCTGGCGAAAGTGGCTTACGTCGAAGGCGGTGCGGGGATGTTTAACCTGTTCAACCTGATAAGCGGTCTCGCCTGGCTGGCGCTGGTGGTTGTTTTCCTGCGCAGCCGCCAAATCGTGCTGCCGACGAACAGCGTAGTGTGATGCAAAAAATGCCAACAACGCCGATGCCAGGGCGTTATTGGCGCAGGGTGTGTGGACACGGACTGCACGGAAGAACCGGAGCGTACGCAGAGTACGTGAGGGTTCTGAGTACAGTCCGGGTTCAAAATACCAGGGCAAAATAGCCCCGTTAAAACTTAGAAAAGTCCCATCGGTTTACTCGAATAACTCACCAGCAGGCATTTGGTTTGCTGGTAGTGATCCAGCATCATTTTGTGAGTTTCCCGCCCGAGACCGGACTGCTTGTAACCGCCGAACGCCGCGTGCGCCGGATAGGCGTGATAGCAGTTGGTCCAGACGCGGCCCGCCTGAATGTTGCGCCCCATGTGGTACGCCACGTTGCCGTCACGGCTCCAGACGCCCGCCCCTAATCCATACGCCGTATCGTTGGCGATTTGCAGCGCCTCATCCATATCTTTAAACGTCGTCACCGCCAGCACCGGTCCGAAGATTTCTTCCTGGAAAACACGCATATTGTTTTTACCCAGCAAAATGGTCGGTTGCAGGTAATACCCCTCGTTCAGCGAGCCTTCGAGTTTTTTCTTCGCGCCGCCGGTCAGCACTTCCGCGCCCTCTTTTTTACCGATTTCGATATAATCCAGAATGGTTTTCATCTGCCCGGCAGACACCTGCGCGCCCATCTGCGTTTCCATATCTAACGGATTACCGGTTTTAATGGCTTCGACGCGTTTAATGGCGCGTTCCATAAAGCGTTCGTAAATGGATTCCTGCACCAGCGCGCGGCTCGGGCAGGTACAGACTTCGCCCTGATTGAAGGCAAACAGCGCGAAGCCTTCCAGCGCTTTATCGAAGAATTCGTCTTCTTTGTCCATCACATCCGCAAAGAAGATATTCGGGGATTTACCGCCCAGTTCCAGCGTTGCCGGGATCAGGTTTTGCGCCGCGTATCCGGCGATTTGCTGGCCGACTTCGGTCGAACCGGTAAAGGCCACTTTGGCGATGCGTTTGGACGTCGCCAGATATTCACCGATTTCGCCGCCCGCGCCGTTAACCACGTTGATGACGCCCGCAGGCAGAATGTCCTGCACCAGTTCCATCAGCAGTAAGACGGAAAGCGGCGTCAGTTTGGCCGGTTTGAGCACGATGCAGTTCCCGGCCGCCAGCGCCGGCGCCATTTTCCAGCAGGCCATCAGCAGCGGGAAGTTCCACGGGATGATTTGCGCCACCACGCCCAGCGGTTCGTGGAAATGATAGGCGACGGTGTCGCTGTCGATTTCGCTGATACCGCCTTCCTGCGCACGCACGCAGGAGGCGAAATAGCGGAAGTGGTCGATGGCTAACGGCACGTCTGCGCCGCTGGTTTCGCGGATCGGTTTACCGTTATCCCAGGTTTCGGCGTTTGCCAGCAGTTCGAGGTTTTGTTCCATGCGATCGGCAACTTTGAGCAGCAGGTTTGCCCGTTGCTGTACCGGCATTTTGCCCCAGTCGTCTTTGGCTTTGTGGGCGGCGTCCAGCGCCAGATCGACGTCGTCAGTGCTGGAACTGGCGACTTTGCACAGCACTTCGCCGGTCACCGGCGTCAGGTTGTCGTAATACTCATTTTTTACCGGCGCGACCCATTCACCGCCAATGAAGTTGTCGTATTGTTTTTTGAGTTTGAGCGGGAAACCGTATTCTTCCGGTTTGACGGCATGAGGATTTTTATCATAAGCCATGATGGAACTCCTTTATGCAGCAGGTAATAGCAGAGCGCTGCATAAAGTTTAGGCAGTGGTTGGTTAACCCGCGGGATGTAAAGAGAACTCTTCGAGCGGCCTCACACCTTTTTTGCGATAAAGCTGGCGTTACCGCTTCCGGGTGGCGTCGTGCGCGCAAAACTCTCGCGCTGAAACAGGCGCTCGACCAGTTTTATCAGCTCAGGGCGCTCTACGCACCAGCCGGGCGCGATACGGCGAAAATTGATGTAGCCCAGAGAACAGGCCACCGCGATATCGGCGACGTTCAGGCTTTCCGAGTTGAGCAGCGTGCGTTTTTCGGCGAGTTTTTCCAGCGCATCCAGCCCGCGCAGCAGCTTTTCCCGCTGACGCAACACCCAGGCTTCGTTACGTTTATCGGCATCGCGACGGCCTTCCAGCACTAACGCCACGGCGGCGTCGGTCACGCCATCGGCCAGCGCTTCAATTTGCTTCACCCGCAGAGCTTCCAGCGGCTGCCATGGCAACAGCGTGGGCGCAACGTTCATCAGCTCGATGAACTGCGCAATGATCGGGGAATCATAAAAAATTTCACCCTCGTCGGTGACGAGTGCGGGGACTTTTCCAAGGGGATTAAACTGCGTGATTTTGCAGCCCGGTTCGTGGGGCGTGTCGTTAATGAAATCAAACGGGATGCCTTTTTCCAGCAACATCACCGAGATTTTACGTACATACGGGCTGGTGTAACTGCCGATCAACTTCATCAGACCCTCCTCGATTTCGCCGGAACCTTATTTAAAGCTAGCAGCCGTGCCGGGGTTTACCAGTCACGGCGGCCAGTTTTACAGGTTATTGTGCGGGAAACAGGAACGGGTTGATGCCGCTGCCGGAAAAGCCTTTGTCTTCCATGCGGTCGTCGAGCAGCAGCGTGGCGAGGTCATCTGCCACCGCGTCTGCCTGCGGATCTTTATCCTGATAAATCAGTTTCAGATAGGCGCCGCAGTCATCGCAGGCTTCGGCTTTTACCGTTGCCTGTTCATCGTCGATGGACCACAGGTTGAGATGTTGCATCTCGTCACAGTTGCTGCATTTTGCCCGCACCACATGCCATTCGCTTTCGCACAGATTGCAGTGCAGATAGCGCAGACCGCTGGCCGTGATCACCGCAGACACAGGAATGCTGCCGCAAACCGGGCAGAACTGACGGTTCTCGCCGTAATCCGCACGCCCGACGCCACGCAACTGTGCCGCCATCTGCGCCCAGTACAGGGATAACGCGGCCCAGATAAAGGGGGCGTGATCGGCCGGAACGTGTTTGAAATCCTGGCAAAGCAGTTCTGTCGCCATCATCTCACGCTGAAGGTTCGGGGACTGCTCAAGGTGTTCCAGCACCGCGCGCACCGGCTCAGAAGCGTCGGGCTTCAGGACAGCAATCAGCGCGTCCAGCAGCATCAGCCAGTGCGGCGTACGCGGAAACAGGCTGCAATCGAGCGGCGGTTTACCGGCGGCTTTTTGCAATTCGTCACTCAGATCGATGTCGAGCGGGAATGTCTCAAGCACCTGCTGCTGCGCCTCGCAAATCGAAGCCGCAAAGTTCAGATACCCGTCGAGCGGGCTGTCTTCTGCCAGTTTTTTCAGACGACCGGCGCGGTTCTGGTAGAGCGTTTTCAGGTTAGCGAACAGTACCGGCGGGATGTCCCCCGCCGTTTTTTTACCGTCAGCCAGCAAGTCCTGTGCAACTATCTGGATGCTCATCCGGCTTTCCTCTCGTCTTGTTCTTTTTTCAGCTCTTCATCGCGCACCTGACGGTACCAGCGCGGATGGTGATACTTCGCCCATGACACCGGCACTTTGCCGCCGGTCATCGCCGAAATCGACCCTTTCGCCCAGGTCGCCGCGTAAACGTGCATGATAATCACCAGAATCAGCCCGATACCGGCCACGGAATGCACCAGCAGCGCCAGACGGATCAGCGGTATCGGGAAATAATCCGCAAACCACGGACGCCAGATGATCACGCCGCTGGCCATCAACAATACCAGGCAACCGATCGCCGCCCAGAACACACATTTCTGGCCGAAGTTATAGCGACCAGTGTCGCCAACTTCATGGTTGGTCAGCACTTTATCGATATTTTTCGCCCACACGAGGTCGTCTTTTTCCGGCAAATTGTGCTTCCAGTAACGGAAGAACATGCCGAGGAAAGAGACGAACATCACCACGCCGAAAAACGGATGGAGAATGCGCGCCAGTTGCGGGGTGCCGTACACGTTCATCAGCCAGTTAAACGACGGGAAAAAGAAGCCGATACCGCTGAGCGCCAGCGTCACAAAACAGAACGCCACGATCCAGTGATTGAGGCGTTCCACCAGGTTATAGCGCTGGATTAACTTCTCTTTTTTCATGGCCGTTTCTCCTCATCGTCATGTTTATCCTCTTCGGTGTGCTCTTCCTCTTTGACGTAATTCGGTCCCACGCCGAGGAAGTGGAAGGCCGCTGCCGCAAAGGTCACCGCGAAGCCGACCGCCGCCAGCGGTTTCCAGACACCTTTCCAGAGAGTGACCGCGGCGCTTATCGCCGGATCTTTCGGCAGGCCGTGATACAGCTGCGGATTGTCGGCGTGATGCAGCACGTACATCACGTGCGTGCCGCCGACGCCCTGCGGATCGTACAAACCGGCATGCTCAAATCCGCGGCCTTTCAGCTCGCTGACGCGTTCTGCGGCTAAATCCTGCATCGCGGTTTTGGTGCCGAAATGGATCGCGCCGGTCGGGCAGGTTTTCACACAAGCCGGTTCCTGGCCGACGCTCACACGGTCAACGCACAGCGTGCATTTGTAGGCACGGTTGTCCTGTTTGTTGATGCGCGGAATGTTGAACGGGCAACCGGCGATGCAGTAACCGCAGCCGATGCAATGTTCAGACTGAAAATCGACGATGCCGTTGGCGTACTGCAAAATCGCGCCTTCCGCCGGGCAGGCTTTCAGACAGCCCGGATCGGCGCAGTGCATACAGCCGTCTTTGCGGATCAGCCATTCCAGCTTGCCGTTTTGTTCCACTTCCGAGAAACGCATCACCGTCCAGGATTTTGCGCTGAGATCCATCGGGTTGTCGTACACGCCGGTATTAATCCCGACGTCATCGCGCAGGTCGTTCCATTCGGAACAGGCGACCTGACAGCCTTTACAGCCAATGCAGGTGGTGACGTCGATGAGTTTCGCCACTTCCTGCTGATGATCCCGGGCACGCGGCGCTGGCGTGAACCCGTTGGTTGCGGACTTACGAAGTATGTCCTGAGATTGCATTGCCATAATTCGCCTCCGTTAGACCTTTTCCACGTTAACCAGGAACGCCTTGAACTCCGGCGTTTGCGAGTTAGCGTCACCGACTGACGGCGTCAGCGTGTTGGCTAAATAGCCCTTACGCGTCGCGCCTTCAAAACCCCAGTGGCAAGGAATGCCAATGGTATCGACGTGCTTGCCGTCGATGGTCAGAGGCCGGATGCGTTTGGTCACCACGGCTTTCGCCACAATGAATCCGCGCTTCGAGGAGACTTTCACCTCGTCGCCCTGCGCAATGCCTTTCGAGGCGGCCAGACCTTCGCCGATCTCGATAAACTGCTCAGGCTGCGCGATGGCATTCAGCAACGCGTGTTTGGTCCAGTGGCGGAACAATTCGGTGATCGAATAGGTGGTCGCCACATACGGGAAATCTTTGGCGGTGCCCATATTCGGCAGATCGCTGGCAAAAATACGCGCAACCGGATTCGAAATAACCGAAGGATGCAGCGGGTTAGTGCCAATCGGCGATTCGATCGGTTCGTAATGCTCAGGGAACGGGCCGTCAGCCATTTTGTCGGTGGCAAATAAACGCCCGACGCCTTCCTGTTGCATGATGAACGGTCCGACGCCGGAACCCGGCGCAGCGGTGCTGTAATCCGGCACGTCAAAACCAATCCATTTCGCACCATCCCAGCGGATGATTTCGCGTTTTGGATCCCACGGCTGACCCTGCGGGTCGGCGGAGGCGCGGTTATACAGAATGCGGCGGTTGAGCGGCCAGCACCACGCCCAGCCGGACGTACAGCCCAGGCCGGAAGGATCGGCGTTATCGCGGCGCGCCATCTGGTTACCGGCTTCGGTCCAGCTGCCGGCGTAAATCCAGCAGAAACTGGCGGTGCTGCCGTCGTTTTTCAGATGTGCAAAGGTCGAAATCTGCTGGCCTTTTTTCGCCAGCACATTGCCCTGATCGTCATGGATATCGGCCAGCGCTTTGCCGTTGGCTTCGCGGGCAATTTCTTCCGGCAGCGGGTCGAGCGGATCCTGATAATCCCACGCCATATTCATCACCGGCAGCGGATTGGCACCGCCTTCCTGCCGGTACAGCTCGCGCAGTTTCATGAACAGGCGCGCGATGATTTTGCCGTCGTGCAGCGCTTCACCCGGCGGCTCAGACGCCTGGAAGTGCCATTGCAGCCAGCGGCCGGAGTTGACGATCGAGCCGTTTTCTTCGGCGAAACAGGAAGACGGCAGGCGGAACACTTCGGTCTGAATATCAGCGGTCTGCACGTCGTTCATTGCGCCGTGGTTTTGCCAGAAGTTGGAAGATTCCGTCACCAGCGGGTCGATCACCACCATGTATTTCAGTTTTGAGAGCGCACGCGAGGATTTGTTTTTGTCCGGGAACGCGGCCAGCGGGTTGAAGCCCTGCACGATATAACCGTTCAGTTTGCCTTGCGTCATCAGCTCGGCTTGCTGCATCACGTCGTAGCTTTTGTCCCATTTCGGCAGCCAGTCAAAGCCCCAGTCGTTCTCTGCCGTGGCGTGATCGCCCCAGAAGCTTTTCATCATACTGACGAAGAAGTTCGGCGTGTTTTTCCAGAAATTGACCTGCCCGTCCACCAGCGGCGCTGGCGTGATCTGTTGCAGGTAATCGGTGAAATTGGTCTGTTTTTCTGACGGCAGAGGCATATAGCCCGGCAGGTTCAGCGACAGCAAACCGAGGTCGGTGTAGCCCTGAATATTGGAGTGACCGCGCAGCGCATTGACGCCGCCGCCCGGCATACCAATGTTGCCGAGCAGCAACTGGATCATCGCCGCACAACGGATGATTTGCGCGCCGCCGGTGTGGTGCGTCCAGCCCAGCGCATACAGAATGGTCGAGGTTTTATCGCGCGCGCAGGTTTCCGCCAGAATGGAACTGATCAGCAGGAAATCTTCTTTCGAGGTGCCGCACAGACGCTCTACCAGTTCCGGCGTGTAGCGGGAAACGTGCTCTTTCAGCAGATTCCAGACACAGCGCGGGTCCTGCAGGGTTTTGTCTTGTTTCGCGAAGCCTTTCTCATCGAGCTGATAATGCCAACTTTCTTTGTTGTAGGATTTTTTCGCCGCATCAAATCCACTGAACAGCCCGTCGTTAAATTCATAGTCTTCACGCACCAGCAGGCTGGCGTTGGTGTATTCACGGACGTATTCGGTCTGAATTTTATTGTGCGTGATCAGGTAGTTGATCATACCCAGCAGGAACGCGGTGTCCGACCCGGCGCGGATCGGCGCATAGATATCGGCCACGGCGGCGCTGCGGTTGAAACGCGGATCGACGACGATGACTTTGGCGTTATTTTTGGTTTTTGCCTCAATCACCCATTTGAACCCGACCGGGTGCGCTTCTGCGGCGTTTCCGCCCATAATCAGAATGACGTTGGCGTTTTTGATATCGACCCAGTTGTTGGTCATCGCGCCGCGACCAAATGACGGCGCTAACGCCGCTACGGTCGGGCCGTGGCACAGACGCGCCTGGCAGTCGATCGCCACCATGCCCAGCGCACGGGTGAATTTCTGATCCAGCAGGCCGGTTTCGTTACTGGCCGCAGACGAACAGAGCATGCCGGTGGTCAGCCAGCGGTTAACCGTGACGTTATTGTCATTTTTCTCGACGAAGTTGGCGTCGCGGTCATCTTTCATCAGGCGGGCGATACGGGAAATCGCCTCATCCCATGAGATGCGCTGCCATTTATCAGAACCGGGCGCGCGATATTCCGGATATCTGAGACGGCCTTCGCTGTGGATGTAATCCAGCACGCCTGCGCCTTTCGGGCACAAGGAGCCACGACTGACCGGATGATCGGCGTCACCCTCTACGTGGAAGATATTTTCAGTGACGTTTTTCGCGCCGTCGCCCTGGCTGTAAATCAGCATCCCGCAACCGACTGAACAGTACGTACAGTTGTTGCGGGTTTCACGCGAGCGAAGCAGTTTATATTGGCGGGTTTCCGCCAGCGCGATTGTCGGGGCAAACCCCAATAATGCCGCTGTTGTGCCGGCCATACCGCCCGCACATATTTTGAATAATTGTCTTCTGCTGACTTGCATGAAAGACTCCTTCCCATCATTTGTTAACACATTGCTTTTCAAATTGCCGCTTTCCGCCGCAGTGGCGTAAGCGGTAAAATTAAGGCCTAAAGTCCTGACAGTTTGTACGGCTTATGTAGCCGGAATGTTTATAAGGTTATTGCTAATGGATGTCCATCAAGTAAACGAACTGGGCAAAAAAGATGATAAAAAAGTGACTCAGATCATCGGAGCGAGCCAAAAAACGGTGATGCAGCGCGCACATCTTGATGAGCCCAAAGATGACTGGATTGCTCAGGAAGTGCCCGTTGCGCTGGTCTATAACGGCATCTCGCACGTGGTGATGATGGCCTCGCCAAAAGATCTGGAAGCCTTTGCGCTGGGCTTTTCGCTGTCAGAAGGGATCATTGAATCCCCCGCTGACATTTACGGGATGGAAGTGACACCCACCTGTAACGGGATTGAAGTGAATATCGAGTTATCGAGCCGCCGTTTCGCCGGGCTGAAAGAGCGCCGCCGCGCCATGGCGGGGCGCACCGGCTGCGGCGTTTGCGGCATCGAACAACTGGGCGATTTGTTCCGCCCGCTCGCGCCGCTGCCGTTTACCCAGACCTTTGCGCTGGCGAATCTGGATAACGCGCTGAATCAGCTGAAATCCGTGCAGGAAATCGGCCAGCTGACCGGCTGTACCCACGCTGCCGCGTGGATAACCTCGCAGGGCGAATTACTGGGTGGCTGTGAAGACGTGGGCCGTCACGTGGCGCTGGATAAAATGCTGGGTATGCGCGCAAAACAGAATGACTGGACATCCGGCGCGGCGCTGGTTTCCAGCCGCGCCAGCTATGAAATGGTGCAGAAAGCCGCGATGTGCGGCATCGAAATTCTGTTCGCCGTCTCCGCCGCCACCACGCTCGCGGTCGAAGTCGCCGAAAAATGTCACCTGACGCTGGTCGGTTTCAGCAAACCGGGCCGGGCGACGGTGTATACGCATCCGCAAAGACTGAGGTAAACTCAGCGCAGAATTTGAACAGTTATCCATCAGAATAATAATAAGGAAATCAAATGCGGCAGCCGTACCGTCTGGAAAGCATAACTCTCAGGGATGTGGGCGTATTTGAGAATACGCGCTTTGATTTCCCACCGATTAAAAGCGCAGAAGCCGATGCTGAAAAAGCAGAGATTCATATCTTCACCGGCCCGAATGGCTGCGGGAAAAGTACGCTGCTGTATGCGCTTGCGGCGGTGTTTGAAACCCCTATAGACAAAAATACGGTCAGCCTTGTGCAAGGACGTTTTAAAAATGAATTGAGTTTGATCACGTATAAGTTCAATGAAAATGTAGGTGCTTTAACAAATCATCCAAATAATTTTTTCCCCGAAAAAGGTATCAATCCCAAAGTTACAGCAGATGTTTGGGAATACCACCTTCAGACCACTTTAGGTCCGACAACCTGTCTTGAGTTTGGTGTTTTTGCATATTCAGGCCAATCTAGCTCAGCTGAAAAATTCGACGTCTCTGTCATTGAAGAAATTACAGATTCTCCTTTCGTAAACGCCTTGTCCTTCAATGCTACCGTGCGCCCCAAAACCATTGCTCAATGGATTGCTCTTAACCGCTCAAATGCGGCGTTAGCTCTACAAGATGGCGCACTGGAAGAAATCACAAGATATGACCTTGCACTTGAGCGCATCTCTGCCTTTATCAAATCGGTCTGCGATCTGGATGTTTCATTCCGTTTAGAACGCAATCCACGCACAGTATCGCTGATCATTGATGGTGAAATTGTTCCGTTCAATGTCTTACCCGATGGACTGAAATCCATCATCGGCTGGATCTCCGATCTCGCTCTGCGTCTCGAAGCCATCCCGTGGAAAGAAAGTCGCGATATCTTCTCTCAGCCAATCATCTTATTCCTCGATGAAGTGGATATTCATCTTCATCCTAAATGGCAGCGCCGTATTCTTCCGGCGATTCAGAAACTGCTGCCCAACGCACAGGTGTTTGTTTCCACTCACTCCCCGTTTGTTGTGGGCTCTGTAGAAGATGCCTGGGTTTATCGCCTGCCAGATCCGCAACGACTTGTGTGCCGCGATCCGCATATTAGCGAGGTGATTGAACCGATGGAGTCAGCGGGCGGGAAGAGTTATTCGGTAATTTTAGAAGAAGTGTTCGAAGTGAAAGAACAGTTTGACATCGAAACTGAAAAACAGCTGAAACATTTTTATCAGTTGCGCAATGCCTATCTTAAAGATCCTCAGGACATCCGCGCACTGAAAGCCTGCGCGGAAAAACTGAGTGAAATAAGTGAAGAAGTCGACGCCATTATCTTGATGGAAATGCGCCAGATTGCACGGCTGACTAAAGCAAAATAAGGACTTTTTGCATGTACACATTTATCAGGGATGTTTCCCCAGCCTGTCTGGCTTTGCGCTGGGAAGAGTGGACAGAACGCTATTGTTCTGAGGACAAAAACTTTCGGTGGTATTCGCGAAAATGCTATGAAAAAGTCCGTCAGAAATTATTCGATGCGAGCCTTCAACATTGTGCGTTCTGTGACGGACTGACCGGCGCCGAAAGTCGTCAGACAATTGAACATTTCAAGCCCAAAGAACGTCATGCCTTTCCTGAACTGGCTTTCCACTGGCCAAATCTTTATCCGTGTTGCGACCAGTGCCAGAGTCAAAAAGGAAACCAATATGATCCGGCATTGCTCAGCCCTGATGAGCTCGAATATCATTTTGATGATTATTTCGTCGCAAATTATCTGACAGGCGAAATTGAAATTTCTCCTCTTGCCAGCACTGAAAACTGTCACAGAGCGCGTGTTACTCTTGAACTATACGGATTGAACCTGGGGATTCGTACTGCCCGGCGTAGGCGTGAAGCGCAATCCTTTGAGCGCAGAAACCCTGAAACAGAACTCTTAGATGATTTCAGTTATCGCTATTTCCTCAGGAACAACTGAATCCTCCGCTAAGCACACCGTGCCTTTAGACAATTTAGGATTGTTTGCGGTTATCTGGTTCTAAGCCCCGTATAACAGGCGCTTACGAGTACCCGCACAAAGGGTGGAGCATAGATAATCATTTTCAATATCATTTAATTAACTATAATGATCCGACTGATTACGCGGTGCTCACAATGACGGTGCCGCCCTACACTATGGAGACGATGAACATGAGTTATTCACTGCCATCACTGCCTTACGCATACGACGCACTCGAGCCGCATTTCGACAAAGAGACGATGGAAATCCATCACTCTAAACACCACCAGGCTTACGTGAACAACGCGAACGCTGCACTGGAAAGCCTGCCAGAACTGGCAAAACTTTCTGTTGAAGAGCTGATCGCAAACCTGGACAAAGTCCCTGCGGATAAGAAAGTTGCACTGCGTAACAACGCAGGTGGCCACGCTAACCACAGCCTGTTCTGGAAAGGCCTCAAAACCGGCACCACCCTGCAGGGCGAACTGAAATCTGCTATCGAACGCGATTTCGGCAGCGTTGACGCTTTCAAAGAAACGTTTGAAAAAGCAGCAACCACTCGTTTCGGCTCCGGCTGGGCGTGGCTGGTTCTGAAAGACGGCAAACTGGCCGTTGTTTCTACTGCTAACCAGGACAGCCCGCTGATGGGCGAAGCCGTTTCCGGCGCATCCGGTTATCCGCTGCTGGGTCTGGACGTTTGGGAACACGCTTACTACCTGAAATATCAGAACAAACGCCCTGACTACATCAAAGCTTTCTGGGATGTAGTGAACTGGGACGAAGCTGCAAAACGTCTGGCTGAAGCGAAGTAATTTCGCCCTGCCGCCCTTAACGGGCACGATGTTTTCGCCAATGGCGGGTCTGTGACCCGCCTTTTTTATGCCCTGCTTATTCTGCTAAAAACGTTACTCTGATCACTGTTTTACAGCGAATTATCCGCCTGGTTTCCCCCCTTTTCAGACACCGCCCGCATTAATCAAAAATACACCGCAGATCCTATAAAGTTTACCGCCAAGCCTACCGATAGATTCTTCACAAAGGCGTAACAAAACCGCCAACTTTGGCAGGGATGTTTTACGGAGAACGATTATGGGTAACGGCACGGGTCTTTCGCAGTGGATGAATAATCTCAGAGTCGGTACGAAACTGGGTCTGGGGTTTGGGTTAGTGTTAGTGATCGCCGCCGTGATCACCGTGGCGGGCATGGTCAAATTAAATGACATCAGCCAGCGCGCTGAAAAAGTGGATTTCAGTAATCAGATGAATGCGTTACTGAATGACGCCCGCCTGAGCCGCACGCTGTATCAGCTGAAATATGAACCGACGTATCTCCAGCAAAATCAGGAGAAAATCGACGCACTTTCGCAGCTGATCGCTCAGTCAAAAGGCAAGCTTGAATGGGACGCCACCAGCCAGGCAAATCTCGATCAGGTACCGGTAAAAATCCGCGAATATCAGCAGGCACAAAACGCCTTTAAACAGGCCGTTGACAGAAAAGACGCCGTGCGTGCCAGCTGGAATCTTTCCGAAACCGAAGCCGTGGTAACACGTTTGCAGGATCAGTTGCGCGTGGAAGATGCCGATCCGTCAATCCGTCTGTCTCTGGCAGAAGTGGTTCAGAAGCTTATCAGCGTGCGTTATTACGTGCGCGGCCTGCTGCTCAACATGGATAAAGAATCCGAAGCCACGCTGCTCAAAGCCATTGATGAAACCCAGGCAAATGCGAAAAAACTGAATGCCCTGTTACTGCCCAACCAGCAGGCCACTCTGGCTCCGCTGATGAGTGCGCTGGCGAATTATAAAAGCCACGTCGTCGCTTATATGCCCGCGTATGAAGATGAGCAGAAGAACTCGCAGTTGCTGTCGGTCAAAGCCAGTGAGATGAATACGCTGGTGGCAAAAATCTTCAAAAATGAACTGGCGAACACGCACCTCGATATCAGCCGCGCACAAATGATGATGATGGTGATCACGCTCATCGTCCTGCTGGCCGGTATTCTGATCGCATGGCGCATTACCCGCCAGATCACCCAGCCGCTGCGCGATACGCTGAAGACCGCCGAGCTGATTGCCAAGGGCGATTTGACGGCAGCCCATCCGACGGCGCGCCGCGACGAACTGGGTATGCTGATGAATGCGGTGTCGGCGATGAGCCAGAATCTCAGCACCATGATTTATGAGATCCGCTCGGGTGTGACGCAGGTTTCCCACGCTGCCGCAGAAATCGCGGCGGGGAATACCGATTTGTCTTCCCGTACGGAACAACAGGCAGCCGCCGTGGAAGAAACGGCAGCCAGTATGGAACAGCTGAGCGCAACGGTGAAACAGAATGCCGATAACGCCCATCACGCCAGCAAACTCGCCAGTGAAGCGTCCGGTACCGCCACGCTCGGCGGCAAACAGGTCAGCGACGTGGTCGATACCATGCAGCAGATTTCCGGCAGTTCTAAGCGCATTGCCGAAATTACGTCGGTCATCAACGGTATTGCCTTCCAGACCAACATTCTTGCGCTGAACGCCGCAGTAGAAGCTGCGCGCGCCGGAGAGCAGGGGCGCGGATTCTCGGTCGTGGCTTCTGAAGTCCGTACGCTGGCACAACGCAGTGCGCAGGCCGCGAAGGAAATTGAAGGGCTGATTGCTGAGTCGGTTGAGCGTGTGAATACCGGCGCAAAGCTGGTGGAAAACACCGGCCGCACCATGCAGGACATCGTGAAATCGGTTTCTCACGTGCGCGATATTATGGGTGAGATTGCCTCGGCGTCTGACGAGCAAAGCCGGGGTATCGCGCAGATATCACAGGCGATTGTCGAGATGGACAGCACCACCCAGCAGAACGCCGCGCTGGTTGAGCAATCCTCTGCCGCCGCCGATTCGCTTGAGGATCAGGCTGCCACGCTGACGCAGGCGGTATCCGTATTCCGTCTCGCTGATAACCGCAACATGCAGCACGCACCTGCCGCCAATGCCCTGCGTCGCCCGACGTTACCGCCGGTGCAGAATAAATCCAGCCAGGAAAACTGGGAAACGTTCTGATATTCCCTTTCATCCGGCGTGCGTCTCCCCGACAGCGCGCCGGATGATTCTTCCTACTCACACCCTCTAATGCAGGTTATGCTGAGCTCAACGACTGATGAGTGGCGGAGACCTTATGCATTATCCCGACGTTTATATTGGTGCTATTGAGCAGTATCCCGGCTATTCCCCCAGCGCGATTGCCAAACGTCAGGTCAACGGCGGCATGGCATTAACGTCGCTGGGTCTGGAAGGCGATCAGCAGGCTGAAACGTCTTACCACGGGGGCACTGACCGCGCGCTGTGCCACTTTCCCCGCGAGCATTACGCCTGGCTGCGTCAGCAATTTCCCGAGGATGAAGAGCGCTTTCATCCGCCCGCGTTCGGCGAGAACCTTTCCACGCTGGGCATGACGGAAGAAAATGTCTTTATCGGCGATATTTTTCGCTGGGGCGACGCGCTGATTCAGGTTACGCAACCCCGCTCGCCCTGCTACAAGCTGAACCATTTTTTCGACTGCAAAAATCTGTCGCCGTTACTGCAAGACAGCGGCCGCTGCGGCTGGTTGTATCGCGTCGTGGCGACCGGAAATGTCAGTGGCGACAGGCCTCTGGAACTGATGACCCGCAACAGCGAGGTGTCGGTCGCTGAAGCGATTTCCATCGCATTTTCTATGCCGTTCGATGAAGAACAGTATCGTCGTCTGATGTCTGCTGCGGGGATTTCGGCCAGCTGGAGCAAAACGATGCAAATGCGGCTGATTAATCGCAAGATTGAGGATTTTGGACGCAGATTGTTTGGTGCGCAAGGGAAGTGATTTATAGCACCCTCCCCTGTGAAAAAAGGGGGAGGGTTGGCGTGACATTAAAATTCTTTTTTGGCGAATCCGGTCACGACTTTCAGGCCCATTTCGCGGCCCAGTGCAGTCATCGGGTGAACCACCACGACACCGCGTACGGTTTTCTTCAGCGTGCCCATATCAGCCTGTTCTTTCTTGGTGATTTCACGGCTGAACAGCTTTTCCAGTTTCTGCGCTTCGGTGCTGAGTTTTTTCACACGCACATCTTTCAGACGCGCAATCTCGGCGGCCAGCTTTTCTTTCTCTTCTTCATGTTTGGCAATCAGCTCAGAATTCCCCTGCTGAATAACGGCCGGGTCTTTGTGATTCAGTGCATCAAGCATGTCGCTGAGACGCTTGATCTCGGCTTTTTCAATTTCTTTCATGGTGACCAATTCGTGTAGTGAACAATTGGGGTAAGTGTAACAGCCCGATGCGCGAGATGCTCGATTTGTGGGGCATACATTTTCCTCTTAATACTTTCAGGATGTTTGCATCGGCATATCAGATTAAGGTGTGCGCCATCATTCTACCTCATGGAAAGAGACATCATGAACCCAACATTCAGCCGCGATCACCGTCTGGAAATGCATTTAAACAACGGCATGTTCAATGGAAAACCGCTTTATATTCATTACACGTCTGCGCAAACCTTCCCCCAGATTATCAACAGCCGTTGTTTTATGGCCCGGCCAAATTATGACCGGCGCGGCGTCGCGGCCAAACCGGGTATCTATCTTGTGCGTAGCATACATGCCTTCAATGCCGAGAAAGCGTTTCAGCAACTGTTTCTCGGCGAAGCTAAATACCGCGACAGCGCTAAGTTCTGCTTCCTCTTTACCTTCAACAGCGATCCCCATTTAACCGGGCATCCTGTTTCTGCCGGAAGCAGCGTTGAAGAACTGATCCATCCCGGAAACATCAGTTTTTCAAAAATTAATATTATTTATCAGGGAATGAATCCGTTCCTGTGACTTCCAGCCCCGGCGGCAAACCGCACATCTCACAGGCGCGCTGACCAATGCGGATCATCGCCGAAATATAACGTGTGTCGAAGACATAGCAGCAGGATAACCGCAGGCCGTTGATATAACGCCCGCTCGGCGAATAGAGTTGCCCCGGCGTCATGCAGATTTTATCTTCCAGCAGTTGGCGGAATAAGGTTACGCAATTCACGCCAGGCGGGAAATCCACCCAAATAACAAAACCGCCCGACGGTTGCGTCGCACGCGTTCCCTGTGGGAAATGCTGAGCAATCAGCGCGCGTGCCTGCTCGACCTGTGAGGCATAGCGCCGGCGTAAGGCGCGCAGGTGATGGTCGTAACCGCCGGATTCGAGAAATGCCGTCAGCGTTTGCGAGAGCAGCGCAGATTCAGCCATCGACGACACCGCTTTCAGCTTGTGCAGCTTCGCGGCGAAACGCCCTCCTTCCATCCAGCCGATACGAAAATCCGGCGCCAGCGTTTTCGTAAAACTGGTGCAGAACAGGATCCAGCCATCGCGATCAAAGGATTTCACCGCCGGAGAGAGCGTCGCGCCGAACTGAATTTCCGCGTATAACCCGTCTTCTATCAGCGGTACCTGATGATCGTTCATCATCCGCGCCAGCCGTTTTTTCGCGGCGAGCGGCATGGTAAAGCCCAGCGGATTTTGCGCCGTCGGCATGGCGATCACCGCGTTCAGGCGCTTTTCGGTGAGCAGCATGTCGAGGACATCCAGCGAAAGGCCCGTTTGCGGATCGGTCGGGATTTCCACCGCTTTCAGGCCGAGGCTGGCAAGCAACGGCAGCAGATAAAAATAGGTCGGCGTTTCCAGCCCCACGCTGTCGCCCGGCTTGGTGGTGACGCGCAGCGCCAGCTGTAACGCTTCCATACAGCCGTGGGTAATGGTGATGTCGGTCGGTTCTAATATCATACCCAGCGTCAGCGCACGGCGGGCAATTTGCTGTCGCAGCGGCGGATGCCCCGGCGGCAGCGCATATTGGCCGATCAGATTGGGCTGACGGCGCAGCAAAGACGACATAATGCGCCCCAGTTTTCCGCCAGGATAAAAGTCATTGGATTGCGGGCAGGCCAGCGAAAGATTGGTGTACGTCGGGTCAATTTGCGCGGCGAACACTTTGTCGATCAAATCCAGCACTTCATCTGCCGGTTCGGCGGCAGGCGTCTGCGGCTGTACGTGCGGCGCAGGGTTCAGCCCCGGCAACGCGGCGCGAACATAGAATCCGGACTGCGGCCTCGCCTCGATAAACCCGCGATCTTCCAGCCGCCGGTACGCCGCAACCACCGTATTGATGCTGACCGACCAGGTTTGCGCGCTGCGCCGCACGGAAGGCAAACGGCTGCCCGGTGCGAGCGTGCCACGGCGGATGGCGTCCGCCAGTTGTTCCGCCAGCTGGTTGTAACGGGTGTCGCTGAAATCCGCGGTGTCAGTCATGGTGTCAGTTCCGTGAAAAGTGATGGGCACAGTGTGTATTTATGCAATCTGTAACCCTGACAATAGCGTATTTCTGGCTCTGTTACCTTTGCTGTTCACTGTTTACTCTGGTTATCTGGAAAACAGGGGATGCAGGAACATAAAATGATCGATACCGCTTTTGTCAGTTACGTCACCGTGATGTCTATTACGCCCGGCCCGAACAATCTGTTGCTGGCGGCCTCCGGGGTGAATTTCGGGCTGCGTCGCAGCCTGCCCATGATGGTCGGTATCACGCTGGGCTGCGTGGTGCAGTGCGCGCTGATGACCTCCATGCTGGCGATCTTACTCAGCTGGATGAACGCGGTACGCCTGCCGATGGCGGCCGTGGGTTGCGCCTATCTTTTCTGGCTGTCGTGGAAAATTTACCGTTCAGGTTCGCCAAAAGAAGGCGAAAAACAACAGCCGATGAACCTGCTCAGCGGCGCGTTATTTCAGGCGGTGAACCCGAAGGCCTGGCTGATGGCAACCAACGTGGCGATTCTGTTCACGCCGCCGGACGGCAATATGCTGCATCATACGCTGCTGATTTGTGTCGGCTTCGCGCTGATCAATCTGCCGTGCATTCTGGTGTGGGTGGTGATGGGTGACAGGTTACGCCAGGCGTTACGTGTGGAATGGAAGCTGAAAATGTTCAATACGATCATGGGCGGCATGATGGCCTTAACCGCGCTGTGGTTGCTGGTGGGCGAAGTGCGCCATGCCATGATCTGAGGAAATTACTTCTGAACGGGCGAAAGTCTTGAGGGCTGCTGATTACTGATATGGGCGATAAGCCCGGTGACAGAAAGCACCATGGTTGAGCGGACGATTTGCTGGTAACGCTGGCGTTGCATAGCGATCAGCGATTCGTCGGCTTCGCCCGGTTTCAGGAACGTGGGGGCGGGCGGCAGTTCCGTCACACAGTGCAATTCCCCAAACGGACCGAGTATTTCATCATCGGTAAAACGGTACTCTTCGCCGTCGTAATTCAGCTCTTCACGCAGCGCCATCAGTAATTCCGCATCTTCATACTCATGACGGCTGATCACCCCCAGCGCGTAAATCAGTTTAAGACGCACGGAGAGATCGCCCAGCGGGCCGGTGCCGGTCAGCAGGGGTTCAACGGCGTATTTCACCGCGTAATCGTCCTTACGGAAAACCTGCACCACCAGAATATCCAGCGCTTCGGCCAGCAACTCTACGGAGGTCATCAAAAAGCTGCGTACGGTTTTACCCGCATTGAGCTTCTCAAGAACACGGTTTTCAAATGCCTGAGCTTTTTCCATTGGGCTTTCTTGCGATAAAGAACGGATACTTTTAACGCCCTTGGCGTCATCCCTGAAACGCACGTGTCGGGCAGTCACTGCCTGCCCGACAGGGCTTTCTTTGCCTGGTATTGGCGAAATCAAAACGAACGCAGTATTAGTGCATGGATTCGTAGATTTTTACTGCTTCGGCGACCACTTCGCCCTCTTCCGGCAGCCCGGAAATCTGAGCAAGGGCAGCTTTCGGCCCCACTTTCTCCAGCAATTCGGTCAGCTCTTTCGCCTGCGGATCCTGCTCGCTGCGGTAACGCATCGCAGCGGCAATCCCGATAACCAGGTTATTGTGTGGCAGGCGATATTCCTGCGTGCCCAGCAACGGTTTGATCAGACGATCGCCCGCGCTCAGTTTACGCAGTGGCTGACGGCCAACGCGCTCCACGTCATCGTGCAGATACGGATTTTCAAAACGAGTCAGAATTTTTTCGATGTAAGCGAAGTGTTTTTCCGGGTCAAAACCGTAACGGCGGATCAGCACTTCACCGCTTTCTTCCATCGCACCGCGCACAATCAGACGCACTTTCTCATCCAGAATGGCATCACGAATCGTCGCATGACCTGCCTGCTGACCGAGGTATGCAGTAATGGCATGCCCGGTGTTGAGCGTGAACAGTTTACGTTCGACGAACGCCATCAGGTTGTCGGTCAGTTCCATACCGCCGATGTCCGGCAATGCACCTTTGAACTGGGTTTTATCGACAATCCATTCACTGAAGGTTTCCACCGTCACTTCCAGCGGATCGGTGGTGCCGGCTGCGGCTGGCGGAACGATGCGGTCTACAGCGGAATCGACAAAGCCGATATGCGCTTCCACCCAGGCTTTTTCTTCTTCCGGCAACGCATTGAAGACGTGCTGTTTGAACTGGCTGGTACCGCGCACCATGTTTTCACAGGCGATGATGTTCAGCGGCTTTTCGTTGCCCTGCTGGTGACGCAGCACCAGACCTTTAGCGACGTTTGGCGCGATTTTTTCCAGCACGGTCGGGCCGACGGCGGTGGTCATCAGGTCAACTTCAGCGATCAGATTAATCGCCTCCTGGCCGGCGCTGTTAACTGCGCTGACGTTGCTGACCGGCTCAACGGTGGCCTGTTCGCCGACCACGTGTACGTCATAACCTTTACGGCTGTTCAGCGCGTCCAGCAGCACGGGGCTGACATCGGCAAAGGTCAGTTCGATACCGGCATCTGCCAGCAATTTACCGATAAAACCGCGGCCAATGTTACCTGCGCCAAAATGTAGTGCTTTCATAATATTTCCTTCAAATCGGGGGCTATAAGTAGGTAAAGCTGGGGAGCCGCCCGGCTCCGAATCAACAAGCGGGTCTCGTAAGACCCGCTGAGTGACGCTCTGTGACTGCTTTTACTTAAGGCTTAACCGCGCAGAATGCTCAGCACTTCTTCAACGCTGGTGGTGTTTGCCAGACGGTCGATGACGCCATCTTCGTCGAGCGCAGTGGTCAGTTTGGTGATCACGTTGATGTGCTCATTATTGCGTGCGGCGATACCGATAACCAGACGCGCGGCATCATCTTCATCATCGCCCCAGCGGATACCCGCCGGATACTGGCAGAACACGATGCCGGTTTTCAGTACGCGATCTTTCGCTTCGATGGTGCCGTGTGGTACCGCGATAGATTCGCCCAGATACGTGGAGGTCAGTTGCTCACGGGCCAGCATCGCTTCAACATATTCTGCCTGAACATACCCGCCTTTCACCAGTTGCTCACCGGCAAAGCGAATCGCTTCTTCTTTTGTGGTCGCCTGCAGGCCGAGGAAGATGTTGCTTTCGCTCATGCGGAACAGGTTTTCGTTGTCATGGTCAGCAACGATGCTGTCGCCGAGCGTGGTGGTCACTTTCTCTTTGTACTGACTGGCTTTGTTCACTTCTACCAGACGGGAAGTCAGATCAGTGTACAGGCCGCTGTCGAGGAAGTTGGTCAGCGAAATGTGCTGAGCGTGCGGCACCTGACGCATAGCGCGTTCAGTCAGGTCACGGTGGGTAATCACCAGATCCACGTCATCAGGTAAATTGTTGATGGCGCTGTTGGTGACGCTGATATTGGTCAGCCCCGCATCCTGCACTTTTTTGCGCAGCACGCCGGCACCCATTGCGCTGGAACCCATACCGGCGTCACAGGCTACGATGATTTTACGTACGGTAGACAAGTCGCCCGCTACGCCAGTCGCTGAAGGTTTGCCGCCTTTAGATTCGGCTTTCATGTCCTGCATGCGACGGGTCGCTTCGTCCAGATCGTCACCGTCTTTCGCTTTGGTGGTTTTCAGCAGCAGCGCAGAAACCACGAAGGATACCGCAAAGGCTGCCACGATCGCCGCGATGTTGGCGAAGTACGCGCCTTTTGGCGTCATCGCCAGAACCGCCAGAATAGAACCCGGAGATGCCGGAGAAACAAGACCGCCGTTCAGCAGCGTCAGGGTGAACACGCCAGTCATACCGCCCAGGATAACCGCCAGCAGCAGACGTGGATTCATCAGAACGTATGGGAAATAAATTTCGTGGATACCACCCAGGAAGTGGATGATTGCCGCGCCGCCAGCAGATTGCTTCGCGCTGCCACGACCGAAGAACATGTACGCCATCAGGACGCCCATACCCGGACCTGGGTTCGCTTCGATCAGGAAGAAGATAGATTTACCGGTTTCAGTCGCCTGCTGGATACCCAGCGGAGAGAAGATACCGTGGTTGATCGCGTTGTTGAGGAACAGAATTTTCGCCGGTTCAACAAAGATAGAGGCCAGTGGCAACAGGTTATGAATAACCATGATGTGCACGCCGGCAGCCAACACTTTAGAGAGAGCTTCTACCAGCGGACCGATCGCCAGGAAGGCGAGGATTGCCAGCAGCATACCGATAATACCGGCTGAGAAGTTGTTAACCAGCATCTCAAAGCCGCTTTTGATTTTACCGTCAACCCAACGGTCAAAGCGTTTGATACACCAGCCGCCCAGCGGGCCACCAATCATCGCACCGAGGAACATCGGCATATCCGCACCGACGATCACACCCATCACGGTGATTGCACCGACCACACCACCGCGATCACCGCCAACCAGACGACCACCGGTGTAACCGATGAGCAGTGGCAGGAGATAGGTGATCATCGGGCCAACCAGTTTCGCTAGCGTCTCATTTGGGATCCAGCCGGTTGGAATGAACAGAGCCGTAATGATACCCCAGGCGATAAACGCGCCGATGTTGGGCATTACCATGTTACTCAGGAAGCGACCAAAGTTTTGAACTTTGATCTTAACGTCTGGTGAAAACATAAAACGCACCCCTATTGATACGCGCTGACAATAGAGCGCGTGATATCAGTTAATTATCGGTGACGGTTAATTCGGTTTTTGTGCCACTGCTTTAAAAATCCGTCCGTCGAATTGCTGTCTGCGAGGCGGACTCTACCACGTGATTATAGGCCCCGCGTACCCACCCGACATCCCGTGATGCAGATCACACGTATACCCTCACCACCCCCTGCCTTTTGGTGATCGCCATCACAAAAACACCCTGTAACCCGGCTACAGTGGCGATAATTTAAGCTTGTCACCGCTAAAAATGTGACTTGAGTCACCATTTGTTAACGAGTCTTTATCATTAAAACGTGATATTCGTCACAAAGTATTTTTCGACGAACTTGTGTATTTCGCTTAAAAAGCATTCAGACGTGTCCGAACCGCGCAGAAATGAGTTTACGGGAGGGTTGTTGAAAGAAAATTACAAGGGGGGAGTAGGGAAAAGCACCTTTCTGAAGAGGTTATCTGCGTGTTTGTTTAAGGAAGATTCGCATACAAGCGTTATAGACGGAAAAAGCGTTCACCATTCTCTCCTACCTTATCTTTTAGAAGATACGGCAAACTACGGTTATCTTATCCAGCTTAATTTCATGATACAGCGCGCGCTAATTATAAAGTCATGGGTGGATAAGGGATTCAATCTGGTCATGGAACGCTCCCGCCTTGAGGATCACATCTTTATTAATTTCATGTTTAAGGCTGAATGTATCAGCAAAACACAATATGAGGCATATATTACCCCGTGGAATATTCACTGATTTATCTCCATAACGACGAAATACATGGAGTCCGGCCAGAAGAATTTCCTGATGAAATTGACATCTTTTCTGATAAAGTTTTTCAAAAAGCAATGTTATTAAGGAGAAATAATGCGCCAGAGAATAATTGTGTGCCCTGTAATACAAAATGAAGGAGAGTTTCTACTTTGTAAAATGGCCAATGATCGCGGGGTTTTTCCTGGGCAATGGGCTCTGCCTGGCGGAGGGCTAGAACCTGACGAAACCATTGAACTCGCTCTCAGGCGCGAAATCATGGAGGAGTTAGGAGAAGAACTTATTATCACTGACATTAAGCCATGGGCTTTTCGTGATGATACCCGAATAAAAACTTACCCCGATGGCACGACCGAAGAAATTTACATGATTTATCTTATATTCGACTGTGTAAGTGGAAATCGTAATATTACGTTCAACGAAGAATTTCAGGAGGTCATCTGGGTACTTCCTGAATTAATGAAAGATATGGATTTAAATGAGGCGACCCGGGTCACTTTCACCCAAAAAGGCATCATTTAAAGAGGAGTCTTTCGAGGTTATAGCCAGAAGTAGCCGTTCATTTTTTTAATTAATGTAAGTGCGGGAAAACCCGACGCCTTGCGACGCCGGGTTTAATGTCTTACTTCCCGCCCTGCGCCTTCACAATGGCTGCCTGTAAATCGTCGGCAGACACAGCGCCTGGCAGCACGGTGGTGTTTTCTGCGGTGGCACCGCTGACTGGCATCACGACAAAACCTGGCGTGCCGCTGAAGCCCAGCGTACGGGCCAGTTCGTCGTTAGCGGCGATGGCTTCGTGCGTGGCTTTACGTTGTGCCTCGGTCGGCAGTGTGGCTTTTGCCGCTTTCACTGCGCCTGCGATATCCGCATCGGTCAGTTTGCCTTCGTCATGACCGGTGCGGTAAATGCTGTTGTGATAATCGAAATACGCCTGCGCGCCCTTCTCTTTCCACACGGCCATACCGGTTTCAGCGGCGGTGATGGAAGGTTTCCAGCGGTCACCGAAGATTGGCCACTCTTTGAAGACGAAACGGACATTCGGGTTCGCTTTCACGGTCTGTTCAACCACCGGTGCCATACGGCTACAGTACAGGCACTGATAATCGAAGAATTCGACAAATGCGACTTTCGCGTCTTTCGGCCCATAGCTTGGCGTCGCCGGATCGCTGGTCAGGGTTTTGGCGTTTGCCAGCACCGCGCTCAGGGTTTGTTCCTGCTGCTGATCGGCCTGCTGCGCCTGAAGCTTCTGGCTGACCTGCACCAGAATTTCCGGGTGTTGCAGCAGGTAATCCGCTGCAATTTTACCAATGGCGGCCTGCTGTGCAGGGGTGAAATCGGCGGTCGCGCTGTCGGCAGCCGTTGCCAGCGTCGGAGCCAGTATCAGGGAAGCCAGCAAAGTCATCGTCTGACGTTTCATTAAACATCCTTAAAGTGAATACGGGAAAAAGGGACAGTTGCCTTCAAAAGTAGAGGAATTCCACCGGCTTTGCAGGCTAAAAATTGTCATTTTTTATAAACCTGCACGTGATAGCTGCCGTCTGACGTCATCTCCAGCATGATGTCCGCCTGCCTGCTGTCTTGCAGCACCCGCGTCACGTTCGGCCCGTCAGTGGCAGCATAAAAATCACCGGCCTGCTGCGGCGTAAGGCCGCCCCGAATTTTACGGTCGATCAGCCGCCCGCGAAGGTCGTCCGGGCTGGCATGAATAAAAATACTCAGATCGCAATATGAGGCCAGTTCCCGCCAGCCTTCATCTTTGAGCAACAGCCAGTTTCCTTCCACAATCAGCACCGGCGCGGTGACATGAATCGCGTCTTCGACCGGTTCATGAAGCGTCCGGCTGTACTCCGGCCAGCGACTGCCCGGCGTGCGTAAGCCGATCAGGGCATCGCGCAATTTATCCACATCAAATGTCTCCGCGGCGCCTTTTTTCTGACGTAATTGATGCGCGTCCAGCCAGGCATTGCGGCGATGGAAACCGTCCATCGGCAAAGTTTGGACCGGCACCAATCCTGCCGTCTCCGTGGAAAGCGTTTGCCAGAACGCCGAAAGCGTCGATTTACCGGTACCGGGCGGAGCCACCAGAAACACAATCAGCGGGCGATGTAACTGACGTTGCTGCGCGGAAAAACGCTGTAAAAGGGGAAGATGTAACTGCCCGATATCGTGCTGTGGGAAAAACGCCTGCGTGATCAGCCCGTTAATGGTCAGCGTCACGTTCATAGGTCAGTTCCTTGAGTAAATCCGTCACGGCCAGCGACAACGCCGTTTTCACCAGACCGCCATAGCGCGCAGTATTGAAGATCTCAAAACCGGCATATTTCATTTTCTCAATCGACTGAAACATCAGCGGGTTATCCGTTACGCAACGTAAGTTCTTAACGAATTCATACGCGGTGTCGTCATGAAATTCGACGATCCCCGCCTGCGCGCTGAGATGCTCATCCAGTTGAGAAAACAGCAAAATATCGGCATAGACGGATTTTTTGATTTTCCCCAGGGCATAAATCAGCCGCAGAGAAACATCTATGCTGTCGAGCGGGCCTGATTTGGCGAGCAACGGCCTGACGGCAAATTCGCGAATATCCTCGTCATTATTGATGAAGAGATGAGGAAGGAACTGTTTAATGCCGCTGAGTAAAATAGCGTTCGCGGCATTCAGAAAATCATTGAGGTTCGTCCGGGCGGAAAGCGTCTCCAGCACCTGATCTTCAGTTAATCCAGTCATCCTTCCCTTAACCATCGTTTTTAATGAGGAGAATCGATGATATTACAGCCCGGTGGAAACACCAAAGTGGCTGAGCAGTACGCGTTCCGCCTGTTCATTCCAGACACCGTGCGTCGGTGCGACCTCCTGCGCCAGCCGGGCAAACAGCGGATCGGTTTTGCCTAATTCTGCAAAATCGTCAATGGCGGTCAGCGGCAGGGAAATGCCGTTATAAATTAGCTTTTTACCGCCAGGAATATGCGGCAGATTGAGCACCGTGTCGGGAACGGCATCCAGACCGCCGATATGCGTGATCATATAGGATGGCTGAATACGCCCGGCCGCCGTCAGCGCCAGCGCCTCTTCCATGTCGCCGGTCGAGCCGCCGGACGTGCCGACAATATGCGTCGAACCGTAGTGAACGTTGTAGAAATTGAAGGGAACGCTGAAATTTTTGTCGGTCGGCCCGGCAAAGAAGTTCAGGCAACCGTCTTCGCCCAGCAGCGCATCCCCCAGTTCAATCACTTCCGCCACCGCCGCGTACACAAACACATCATCAAAGCCTGCGCCGCCGGTCATTTCGCGCAAAGCCGCCACCGGATCTGGCAACGTTTTGCTGTTGATATACACCAGCTCGATGCCTTTTTCTGCCGCCATCGCCACCGGTAAAAGCTGTTCTGCGCGCGCCAGCCGTTGCTCGTCGATATCCACCACCACAACCCGCGCCGGGCGCACGTCGCCGTTGATCGCATAATCAATCGCACCAATGCCCATCGGCCCCGCGCACGCCAGCAGCGCCAGATTTCCCCCCGCTTTGATGCCCATCTGATGCTCATACACATATTGCGTGGTGTGATAACTGGCATGATACGCGCCGATAATGCAGCACATCGGCTCGGCGAGCGACGCAGCAGCGAAATAGCGGCTTTCGTACGGCAGAACACAGCCCATATCGATAGCCAGTTTCGGGATGATCATGTACGTCGCGTTACCGCCAAAAGTTTCGTAGCTGTAACCAGCGGAATAGCCGCTTGGCAGCCCCATCGCCGGTTGCAGCACAAAGCGTTTTCCCACTTCAAACCGGTTTCTGAGATTTTTGCCCACCTGCACAATCACACCCGCACATTCGTGCCCCGTGATGGCCGGATGTTCGGCGATATCCTCCGGCACACGTTTATGTTCGCCGCCCAGCAAGGCCGCTTTGTACGTCGAGAGGCAAACGCTGTCCGAGACGACGCTCACCAGCAATTCGTCATCGGTGATGTCCGGCAGTTCAAACTCACGCAGTCTCACATCTTTTTTTCCGTAAATGGCGGCGACGTTGGTTTTCATGCTGTTGCTCCTTGCTGAACCGGGGAAGTGATATCGGCAAACAACGCATCAAGCGCCGGGTCGCCGAGATAGTTTTTTATCAGAATCAATGGCTGATCGGTCACCCGCTGCGCACGGCCTTCGAGGCTGGCATGGGTGACAATAATGTCGGCGTCGGCCGGAATGTTTTCGATGGAGTAGTGCTTCACTTCGATCGCAAAGCCCGCTTTTTCGAGTTTTTTGCGAAATGTTGTCGCGCCCATCGCACTCGATCCCATTCCCGCATCACAGACAAACGCAATCAGACGGATATTGCCGGTGACCGGCTGCACCGCATTTTTACCTTCAGCTTTACGCTTTTTACTGGCGGCCTGAGAATCCGCAAACGTGTCTTCCGCAGGCGATTTATCCAGTTTCAGGATGGCCGAGGCGACGACAAAGGAGACGACCGTACCGGCCAGCACGCCGGCGCAGGTTCCCAGAAAGCCCCCGCGCGGCGTCAGCGCCAGATAGGCAAAGATAGAGCCAGGGCTTGGCCCCGCCACCAGCCCCGCGCCAAACAGCTCGAACACATAAATGCCGGTCATGCCGCCCGCAATCATGGCAATAATCATCAGCGGTTTCATCAGCACATACGGGAAATACAGTTCGTGGATGCCACCGAGAAAATGAATGATCATCGCGCCGGGTGCTGACTTTTTACTCAGCCCTTTGCCGAACAGGGAAAACGCCAGCAAAATGCCCAGACCGGGGCCGGGATTGGAGGCCACCATGAAATAAATCGATTTTCCGGCGACGGCGGTGTCCTGCATGCCCAGCGGATAGTAAACGCCCTGATCTATCGCATTATTCAGAAACAGCACTTTGGCCGGTTCATTAATCACTGACAGCAGCGGCAGATAACCGGTCGCCACCAGCGCCTCAATGCCCTCTTTCACCACGTTATTGGCGGCCATTACCGCCGGGCCGATCACTTCATAGGCCAGCAGGCACAGCAACATGCCGAGAATGCCGAGGGAGAAATTATTGATGACCATTTCAAAGCCCGCCGGAATGCGCTTCTCGAGCGCCTTATCGACGACTTTGATGACATATCCCCCCAGCGGCCCCATCACCATTGCGCCGATGAACATCGGAATATCGGCCCCGACAATGACGCCCATGGTGCCGATCCCGCCCATTACTGCACCGCGCTTTCCGCCAATTAAATGGCCGCCGGTTGAGCCAATCATCAGCGGCAATAAATAGGTAATCATCGGGCCGACAAGCTGACCAAAGTGCGGGTCAGGGGTCCATCCGGTGGGTATAAATAACGCGGTAATAAAACCCCAGGCAATAAATGCGCCTATATTGGGAATAACCATTGCCGTCAGAAAGCCGCCAAAAGCCTGCACTCTGGCGCGCATAGATTTATTAGCCATATTAAAATCCTGTGTGATGTTAGGATAAAACTAATAACGCTGAATGATATTAATTAATTCCTCTGAATTATTTGCATTGAGTAATTCATCAATAACTTCATCTTCGCAAAGCATTTCACTTAACGCCTGAATTGCCTCAATATGTGAATCAGAATCTTTCGCGGCTAATCCGATAAGCAAACGAACCGGCGGGCTTTCAGCATCAAATCTGACGCCTTCGCGCAGCAACGTCAGGCTCAGCGCCGTACCTAGCGCACCGCATTCCGGCCTTGCATGGGGCATGGCAATGCCGGGGGCGAGCAAATAATAAGGGCCGATTTCACGGGTAGTCTCTTTAATCGCCTGAATATAGTCCGGCGTAATATATTTTCTTTGCAGAAGATGTCTCATCGATAAATCTATCGCCTCAGACCAGTTTTCAGCGCAAGAATATATCGCAATACTTTCACGTTCGAAAAAATCCATTAATGACGACATGACTCATCCTTATTTTATCGATGATTATTTACTTTCATGAGCATATTCTTTGAAATGGATTTAATCAAACCGGCAAGGATTTGTGACCGACATTATAAAAACTGTCATGGCGATAATAAAATCCAACCAAGATCACACGAATAACGTCATTTTCATAAATGAATAATTAAAGCAATAGGCTAATTGTGAATGAATCCACACAATTCAATTTTATATTATTGTCTTAATTTGTGATGGAGATCTGATTCACCTGATTGCATTCGCTTCCGACAATAAAAAAGCCACGCAGACATCGCGTGGCTTAACATAAATCGTTTTTAACTGACTTAGCGGCTGAAATCGCCCTGCGCGACTTTCTGCGCCTCAAGCAATGTCTGCTGTTTGCCCACCAGATTCGACATCATGGTGTTGTACTGCGTCGCCTGCTGCTGCGTCGGGAACTGCACGCCGCCGTTGGCGAATGCCACCTGAGCGCCCTGCTGTTGCAGGTAATCACCGACAGAGACGATATCCTGCGTGAAGCTTTGCAGCGCAGGCACCAGCGGGGTCAGCACGTTAGCGGGTTGCGTCACTACGGTGCTGTACACCTGGCTGTAAACCGCTTTCAGATCGTCCGGCTGTTTCAGTGCAGCCATCGCGGTATCGGCTTTCACTTTCGAGTCACGCAGCTGTGCATTGAGCAGGCTCAGCGTACCGGCCGCCTGTTGCAGCGCACCGCGTTGCGTCATGTAATCCTGCGGTGTGCGCACCTGACCGATTGCGTTGACCACTGGCACGAAGCTGCCATCGACAGCGCCTTTCATCTGACGGGAGAATGACAAAATAATGCCGTAGTCATTCGCGTAATTACCAAAACGTTGTTTCTGATCTTCGCTCAGCGATGGCAGGTTTTGCCCGCTGCGCATCACGGTATTTTGCAAATAATCGATAAAGGCTTTGCGTTGTTCCGGTTCTTTATCGCCACATGCCGTGAGCTGGAAAACGACCAGCAGTGCGATAAACGGCGCCAGCCAGCGAGAAAATGCACCGCTTCTGATCCCTACAGCCATGAGTCCTGACTCCTGATTTCAATGTTCTTCTTCCGGCCAGTTCCCTGCCGATGCTGTGCATTCCATGCGGGTTATAGGATAGAACAATTGGGGGGAGAACGCTTTTTAAAAAAGCCTGTAAAAACGTTAAATTCAACTTAACGTTGAAGTTCAAGGTCAGGAGCAACGCCAGGGGCTTTTTAATTCACAAGCAGAATGGTTTTATTTTTAAAAGGTGTGGATTGGCGTGCTTAAAAATGGCACCGGATGAAGGGTTCGAGACGTGAGGCCCGACACCTGAAATGAGGGTATCGCGTAGCGCGCAGTGAAAAGAGTGTGGAGTCCAGAGGGAGAACGTTTATTCTCCCTCTGGTCGGTGTGGGCCGACGCCCGCAACCTTAACTTACAAAATCACCGGCTTACTGAAGCAGCGAAATATCCGCTACCTGCAGGAACAACTCCCGCAGTTTAGACAGCAATGTCAGACGGTTGATACGCACCGCTTCGTTCTCATCCATCACCATGACGGTGTCAAAGAACGTATCCACGGTTTCGCGCAGCGCAGCCAGTTCCACCAGCGCTTCTTTGTACTGACCAGCAGCAAACAGTGGTTCCAGCTTGTCGCGCAGCACCACCAGATGCGTCGCCAGTTTCAGCTCAGCAGGTTCTTTCAGCACGGAGGCGTGAACGTGATCCAGCAGAACGTCGGTGGATTTCGCCAGAATGTTGGATACGCGTTTGTTGGCCGCAGCCAGCGTTGCCGCTTCGTCCAGCGTACGGAAGTAACTCACCGCTTTCACACGGGCATCGAAATCTGCCGGTTTGGTCGGACGACGTGCCAGCACGGCCTGAATGGTATCGACCGCGTGACCTTCTTCCTGATACCACGCACGGAAACGACCGAGCATGAAATCAACCACTTCATCGACAACCTTGGCGTTAGTCAGCTTGTCGCCGTACAGGCGCACCGCTTCTTCAGTCAGGGTTTGCAGGTCGAGTGACAGGTTTTTCTCAACGATGATACGCAGAACACCGAGCGCTGCACGACGCAGTGCAAACGGGTCTTTGTCGCCTTTCGGATGCTGACCGATGCCGAAAATACCGGCCAGGGTGTCCATCTTGTCTGCGATAGCCAGGGCACAGGCCACCAGCGAAGCCGGCAACTCGTCGCCCGCAAAGCGTGGCTGATACTGTTCGTTCAGCGCAACCGCGACTTCTTCCTGCTCGCCGTCGTGACGCGCATAGTGCATGCCCATCACGCCCTGCGTGTCGGTGAATTCGAAGACCATGTTGGTCATCAGATCGCATTTTGACAGCAGACCCGCGCGTTTGGCGTTCTCAACGTTGGCACCGATTTTATCGGCGATCCAGCCAGACAGCGCCTGAATACGGTCAGTTTTGTCACGCAGCGTACCCAGCTGTTTCTGGAACAGTACGGTTTCCAGACGCGGCAGGTTATCTTCGAGACGTTTTTTGCGGTCGGTATTGAAGAAGAATTCGGCATCGGCCAGACGCGGACGCACCACTTTCTCGTTACCGGAAATGATTTGCTGCGGATCTTTCGATTCGATGTTGGCCACGAAGATGAAGTTCGGCAGAAGTTTGCCCGCAGCGTCGTACACCGGGAAATACTTCTGGTCGCCTTTCATAGTGTAAACCAGCGCTTCAGCCGGTACCGCCAGGAATTTCTCTTCGAATTTCGCGGTCAGCACCACCGGCCATTCCACCAGAGACGCCACTTCTTCCAGCAGGCTTTCGCTCAGATCGGCGATGCCGCCAATCTCTTTCGCCGCTTTCTCCGCATCCTGTTTGATCAGCGCTTTACGCTGTTCGTAATCAGCAATGACTTTGCCGCGTTCCAGCAGAATTTGCGGATACTGATCGGCGTTGTCGAGGGTGAATTCAGGTTCGCCCATGAAGCGGTGACCGCGGATCGTGCGGGCAGAATCGATACCGAGGATTTTCGCCGGGATCAGTTCATCGCCTAACAGCAGAGTCACGGTGTGAACCGGACGCACAAACTGCACGTCGGAATCGCCCCAGCGCATCAGTTTAGGAATAGGCAGTTTGGACAGTGACGTTGCGATCATCGCAGGCAGCAGCTGTTGCGCGCTTTCGCCTTTGACGTGCGCACGGTAAACCAGCCATTCACCTTTGTCGGTGACCAGACGATCGGCCTGATCAACGGTGATCCCGCAACCGCGAGCCCAGCCTTCAGCGGCTTTGCTCGGTTTGCCTTCGGCATCAAACGCCTGCGCCACAGCCGGGCCGCGTTTTTCAACTTCGCGGTCAGCCTGAGATTCATGCAGACCGGAGACTTTCAGCGCCAGGCGGCGCGGCGCGGCAAACCATTTTACGTCGCCGTGTGGCAGATTCGCCGCATCCAGCTCCGCAGTCAGGTTGGCTGCAAAAGATTCAGCAAGGCTGCGCAGAGCCTTCGGTGGCAGTTCTTCCGTGCCGATTTCCACCAGAAATGTTTTTTCAGTCATGGACTTATCTCACTTCTCGTTCTTTTTGCACATCGGGAAGCCCAGCACTTCGCGGGAAGCGTAATACGCCTCAGCTACCGCTTTAGTCAGGGTACGGATGCGCAGAATGTAGCGCTGACGTTCAGTCACAGAAATCGCTTTACGCGCGTCGAGCAGGTTGAAGCAATGGGCCGCTTTCAGGATGCGCTCGTAAGCAGGCAGCGCCAGTGGCTTTTCAAGCGCCAGCAGGGTTTGCGCTTCTTTCTCGTGCTGTTCGAAGCAGGAGAACAGGAAATCAACGTCGGCGTATTCGAAGTTATAGGTGGATTGCTCCACTTCGTTCTGATGGAACACGTCGCCGTAGGTGGTTTTGCCCAGCGGACCGTTGCTCCAGACCAGATCGTAAACGCTGTCTACGCCCTGGATGTACATCGCCAGACGTTCCAGACCGTAAGTGATTTCACCGGTCACCGGTTTACATTCCAGGCCGCCGACCTGCTGGAAGTAAGTGAACTGCGTCACTTCCATGCCGTTCAGCCACACTTCCCAGCCAAGACCCCAGGCGCCGAGCGTCGGGTTTTCCCAGTTGTCTTCAACGAAGCGAATATCGTGGATCAGCGGGTCGAGGCCCAGCTCTTTCAGCGAGCCGAGGTACAGCTCCTGAATGTTTTCCGGTGAAGGTTTGATCATCACCTGGAACTGATAATAGTGCTGCAGACGGTTTGGGTTTTCGCCGTAGCGGCCATCCGTCGGACGGCGTGAAGGCTGAACATAGGCTGCCGCAAAAGGCTCAGGGCCGAGTGCGCGCAGGCTGGTCATCGGATGCGAAGTACCCGCGCCGACTTCCATATCCAGCGGTTGAACAATGGTGCAGCCCTGCTGCGCCCAATAATCTTGCAGTGTCAGGATCAGGCCCTGAAATGTCTTGGTATCAAACTTTTGCATGTTGGATTCGCACGCGAGAAAGTGGGTTTAAAGAGAGTCCGACAGTATACCCGCTGAACGGAAGATAATCAGCCAGAATCAGGCGAGTGAGCGTTACCGAGAGGGAGTGTTTAGGTTTTGGCGCGCATTTTCGGAAAGTAAAAGGGGCTCTGCGCCCCTTTCGTGGTTAAAACCGGGCACTGATCCCGGCGTTGTAAGACGTTTGTTCGCCGGAATCCAGGCCGGTGGTTTGGGAAATCGCCGCAAAAGCCGAGACGCTGTGGGTTATCTGGACGTTCGCCCCGACCGTCATATCGACCCAGTCGTTGTCCTGCTCGCCGGTGGTGCGGCTGAACCGGGTGCGGGTGGATTTGATCGCGCCGGTGGCGGTGTAAGTGTCATCGCCAAACTGACGGTCATAGGTCACCTGCGCATACGGATTCACGATCCCCAGATCTGCGTTCAGGCGCCAGCCCAGCGCGCCGATTTGCGAGTGAGACGTCTGGTCACCAAAGCGCATAGAAGTGCTGTTGTTGCCCTTCTCGCTGTATCCCTCAATACTGCTGTAATCCCAGCTGTATTGCGCCACCGGGCCGGTTTTCAGCACCGGTAAAATCGGGAAATCCCAGCCAGCGGTGACGCGTCCGCCAATCTGTTTGCCGTCCGTTTCACCGCGCTCGGTACGGGTGGTGGGTCCGAGTTTGATGCTGCGGTTGATATCATCGTAATTGAGCGACCCGTAATGCACATCGCCGTTGATCCAGCCATTTTCGGCGATTTTCACGCCGGTAAAGGCTGTCGCCATCCAGCCGCGCGTGCGGTAGCTGTAATGGTCCGTCGGATCCTGTTTATCGTCTGAACCGGAAATCATCAGCCCCATCATCCAGCGATCGGTCATCTGATAATCCATCCCGATATTGAGCGAGTTAGACGTGAGATCGCCCTCGCCCAGCGACGGATTGATTTTGCTGTCGGCGCTTTGCCCGGCGTAACCGCCAAACATACCGAAAGTCCCGGCGTCATTCTCCTGCGTGCGTAACTGCTGATAGCGGCTGTCGAGCAATCCCTGCGTATTGCGCGCCAGCGCCAGCGAACCCTGATTCAGCGCGGTGACCTCCAGCGGGCCGTTGATCACGGACTGCATGTACTCGGCGATCAGCGCATGTGCCTGCGGTGTCGGGTGAAAATGGTCAGAGAACAGAAACGCTTTGCTGGCGTCAAAACCCGGCAGGCTGGAGGTACATTCTGAGGCTGAAATGCCCACCGGACAGGCGGTCCCGGCAGTATTTGCGAAACCGTACAGCGCCGGATCGGCGACCACTTCATTGAACAGCCCGTTGATGTCCACGCGTGCAATATTGCCGCCGGTTCTGGCCAGCGCGATATCTTCGGTGGTGTTGTACGTCTCGGTCAGGCCGCCCGCCACGTCTTTCAGCGCGTCATAGGCCGCTGCCAGCCCTTTGGCGAGGACGTCCTGCACCAGCGGAATCCCCGAGCCTTCCGCCGCCGCTGCCGCCAGTGCGTTGTGAATGGCCTCGGTGCGGGCATCCGTATTCGGTGTGTTTTGCGCATTCAGGTACTGATACGCCGCTGCCAGCGCCTGTTGCTGCACCGGCAGCAAGCCGACCTGAATCACGCCTTCCATCAGCACCGGCGTCAGGCCGATATTGGGCACCGTCGGCACCACGACCGTTCCGGCTCCGGCTTTGAGTAAATCATTGACCTGAGAAGCCGCCTGCGTGGCGCTGTTGGTGGCAATCTCCACTGCCGTGATCGGGTTCAGGCTGAGCGCCGCGGCGGCCAGATCGTTGCCGCCAATCCAGTGAATATACAGCCCTTTCGGATCGGCTTTGCCGCCGGTCGAGGCCAGATAGCTTTTGACCTGATCCTGCGTGGTGTCATCGGAATCCAGCCCCGGCACCGCGACGCCGCCGCCTTGGGCATAGTTCAGGCCGCCTTTGGCAGAAGGTGTCAGCGTCGTGCCGATATTGTTGGCGAGGATTTCGTCATAAAGCGGATGCGAACTGCTGTCGAAGGTCCAGCGTCCATTATTGCCGGTGTCACTCAGGCTGTCGCCGAAGACATAAAGTTGATCGTAAGCCTGCACCGGAGCCTGTAAACCCAGGCACAGCGCGACGGCAAATGCGCTTTGTGTCAGCCGTAATGCGGCGGTTTTTCTGCCTGTCATTGTCGTCGCTTCCTCAAAAAATGAGCGGTTCTCATCCCTGAAATGTAAGGATTGAGTCATGAATGGCTTTAAATATTGTTCAGATCCGACCAGCGTCAAGCCGGAGCATGAGAAATTGCGACGTTGCAGAGTTATCCGAGAAGCCACACACTGGCCGACGTATTCAGGCTTCTTCTAAGGACAAAAGAATGGCGACCACCCGTTGTAGCTGGGTTTCAAAAGAACCGATTTATCTCGAATATCACGATAAAGAATGGGGCGTGCCGGTCAAAGATGGCCGTGAGCTGTTTGAAATGTTGTGCCTCGAAGGCCAGCAGGCAGGGCTCTCGTGGATCACCATCCTGAGAAAGCGCGAAAACTACCGCCAGAACTTCCACCATTTCGAGCCGGTGCGCATTGCCAAAATGACCGATGAGGATGTTGAGCGCCTGGTGCTCGACGCCGGCATTGTGCGCCATCGCGGAAAAATCAAAGCGATCATCCTGAATGCACAGATTTATTTAGCCATGCAGGCCAGCGGCGAAGATTTTTCAGACTTCATCTGGCGCTTTGTTGATCATCAACCGGTCATCAATAATCCGCTCGGACCTGAAGGCGTACCGGCAACCACCGCCGTGTCAGATGCCATGTCTAAAGCGCTTAAAAAGAAAGGGTTCAAATTTACCGGTTCGACCATCTGCTACGCGTTTATGCAGGCCGCCGGGCTGGTGAACGATCATCAGGCTTATTGTTTCTGTCATCCTAAAAATCAACCCGCATGATCCGCCGCTCAGTACCTGCCGACACCGAAGCGATTATGCATCTGTGGCTGCGCAGTACGGTGGCGGCACACCCGTTTATTGAGGAGTCTTACTGGTACGAAAGTTTACCGATGGTGCGCGAGACGTTTCTGCCACAGGCCCAAACCTGGGTTTCGACCGCCGAAGACGGTGGGATCAATGGCTTTATCGGCGTCTTAAATCAACAGTTTATCGGCGCGCTGTTTGTGGATGAACGCGTGTACGGTAAGGGCATCGCGCAGCAATTAATGGACGTGGTCAAAAAACATTATCCGCTTTTGCTTCTCGAGGTTTATCAGCAAAATCACCGCGCCGTGGCGTTCTATCGCAAAGAAGATTTCTTAGTGGTCAACGACACGGTTCATCCCGGAACCGGTCTTCCGACCTGGGTTCTGCGCTGGCATCAGCCCCTTTTCGAATAATTTCCCAAAATCCCCTAAAAGACAAAAACGGATAACCGGAATTCTCCTACTGCTTAACGTCACAAAATTGCGCATAAATGGCGCCAGAACGCCGCAGGGCGGATGTCCGCCCGTTGCATTTGTTTATGTTTTGACACCTTTTTCTGTGCAACTTACCAGAAACCCGGCAGTCATAATGCAGCGGTCAGTTTCTAAATAAAAAACATCCTTAAAGGGAAAAAAGATGAGCAAAAGATTACTTGTGGTTGCTGGCGTACTTTGCGTCACGATGGGCCTGTCAGCCTGTACCACCAATCCGTACACCGGCGAATCAGAAGCAGGAAAATCCGGCATCGGCGCAGGGCTGGGTGCAGCTCTGGGCGCAGGCGTGGGGATGCTTTCATCTTCTAAACACGATCGCGGCAAAGGCGCCCTTATCGGTGCCGCAGCAGGTGCTGCGCTGGGCGGCGGTGCGGGTTATTACATGGATGTGCAGGAATCTAAACTGCGCGACAAAATGAAAGGCACCGGCGTCAGCGTGACGCGTCAGGGCGATAATATCGTGCTGAACATGCCAAACAACGTGACCTTCGATACCAACAGCAGCACGCTGAAACCGGCGGGCGCGAATACGCTGACCGGCGTGGCGATGGTACTGAAAGAGTATCCGAAAACAGCCGTGAACGTCGTGGGTTACACCGACAGCACCGGCACGCGCGCGCTCAACATGAAGCTGTCACAGCAACGTGCTGACGGCGTCGGCAGTGCGTTGATCACCCAGGGCGTTGATGGCAGCCGCGTTCGTACCACCGGTGCAGGCCCGGATAATCCGATTGCCAGCAACAGCACCGAAGCCGGTAAAGCGCAGAACCGTCGCGTTGAGATCACCCTCAGCCCGTTGCAGTAACGGCTTCACCTGCCGCATAACGCCGGGGCCAGATGGCCCCGTTTTTATGCATCCTGTGTTATTCTGGCGTTCTCACCTGCGTAACGGATGCCAGTATGTCTCTGAAAGCTATCGCGAAAGATCTCGGTCTGTCTGTGACCACCGTCAGCCGTGCGCTGAACGGTTACGACGATGTTTCAGCGGACACTAAAGCGCGGGTACAGGCAGCGGCGGATTTACGCGGCTACCGGCCCAACACCCTCGCCCGCCGGTTAAAAATGGGCAAGATCGATGCCGTTGGCCTCATTTTCCCCTTCACTTCACATCCGTTAAGCAATTCAGCCTTTGTCGAAATGGTGGGCTGTATCACCCGCGAACTCGCGAAATATGAAATTGATCTGTTGCTGGTGCCGGATGAACTGGGCACGTTTTCGTGGCGACGCCTGATTGAAAGTAAACGCGTGGACGCCATGCTGGTCGCCCATACGCTGGATGATGATCCGCGCCTGCTGGATTTGCAGCAGCGCAACTTTCCGTTTCTGGCGCTCGGGCGCAGCCGTTGCCTGACGCAGGATTACGCCTGGTTCGATTTCGATAACCGCGCAGGCATGCAAATGGCGGTCGATCACCTCGCCACGCTTGGGCATCAGCGCATCGCGTTTCTCGGCGAAAATAATCAGCAGTCGTTTATCGGCCAGCGTCATCAGGGTTATCTCGACGGACTTCTGGCCCACAAACTGCCGCTTTACGACGGGTACGTGAACAAAGTCAGCCCAAGCCGCCGGGCCGGGTATCAGGCAACGCAGGCGTTGCTGGCCCTGCCGCTGCCCCCGACGGCGATTGTCTGTGACTGCAATATGCACGGTGAAGGCGCGGCACTGGCGTTGTACGAAGCCGGATTGCTGCTCAACGGCGGCGTATCACTGATTATTTATGACGGTTTACCCTCTGACAGCCTGCCAGACGTGGCGGTCACCGCCATCCGTCAGGGCACCCGGGAAGCGGTCGGCCTGCAAATCGCCGGCATGACGATGGCACTGATCCGTAACGAACCCGTAAGCGGTTTGCAGGTGCTCTGGCAACCAGAATTACAGGCGGGCGTCACCGCACATCCACCGCGTCAATAATTCCCCTTTCGGTTATTTTTCCACCCTATATCACAAATTTGCACCATCACATTTCCCATCCGAAACGTTTCGGATCAATAGTTACTCCACCAGATAGCGTTTTATCGCTGCAAATTACCCTGTGGAGTAGTGACACTATGGAAAACCCGATCGTCCATTTAACCAGCGAACACAGCAGCCTGATCGTCCGTTGTTCGCCGTTCGCTGAAATCCTCTACTGGGGAAACCGCCTGAGCCAGTTTTCGGCAGACGACGTCATCTCCCTCGCCCGCGCCGTACCCAATGGCCGTATTGATGTGGAAGCACCGGTGAATTTCAGCGCCGATTCAGGCCGGGGCTCGTTTGGTACGCCGGGCGTGGAAGGCCACCGCGACGGGCTGGACTGGTCGCCGGTATTCGATACCACGGACGTGAAACAGCAGGGAAATCAGCTGATCATTACCACCGAAGACGCCATCGCAGGTTTGCAATTTCGCAGCGAACTGCGCCTCGGTGACAGCGGCGTGTTGCAGATGCGCAATGCGCTGACCAGCCTGAAACCCGGCACCTATCAGGTGACGCGGCTGGCCGTCACGCTGCCGCTGCCGGAGCGCGCCGCCGAAGTGATGGCGTTTCATGGCCGCTGGATCAAAGAGTTCCAGCCGCACCGCACGCTGCTCGATCACGGCGGCATCATTCAGGAGAACCGCCGCGGGAAAACCTCTTCCGAATATTTCCCGGCGATGATGATCGGTCATCCGGGGTTTAGCGAGGAACAGGGCGAAGTCTGGGGAATACATCTCGGCTGGAGCGGTAACCACCGCCTGCGTGCCGACATCAAAATCGACGGTCGCCGTCTGGTCCAGGCCGAAGCGCTGTATCTGCCGGGCGAACAGCGTCTTGAACAGGGTGAAACGCTGGAAACGCCGTGGCTGTACGCCAGCTATTCTGCTGCCGGGCTGAACCGCATGAGTCAGCAGTTTCACCGCTTCGTGCGTGAAGATATTTTGCGTTTCCCCGGCGACAAACCGCGCCCCGTGCACCTCAATACCTGGGAAGGGATTTATTTCGATCACGATCCCGACTACATCATGCAGATGGCGACGGAATCCGCCGCGTTGGGCGTTGAACGCTTCATTATCGACGACGGCTGGTTCAAAGGGCGCGACCACGACCGCGCCGCGCTGGGTGACTGGTATCTCGATGAGAAGAAATACCCGAACGGCCTGAAACCGGTGATCGACCATGTGAAACAACTCGGCATGGAATTTGGTATCTGGGTCGAGCCGGAGATGATTAACCCGGATTCCGATTTATACCGCGCTCATCCCGACTGGCTGCTGGCCTTGCCGGGGTATCAGCAACCGAGCGGACGCCATCAGTTCGTGCTCGATCTGAACAATCCGCAGGTCTTTGATTATCTGGTGGAACGCATGAGCTGGCTGCTCGGTGAACACGATGTGGATTACGTGAAGTGGGACATGAACCGAGAAATCGTTCAGCCCGGCCACGAAGGCCACGCAGCGCTGACCACGCAAACCCGGCAGTTCTACCGCCTGCTCGACGTGCTGGGCGAACGTTTCCCGCAGATTGAATTTGAATCCTGCGCGTCCGGCGGTGGCCGCATTGATTTTGAAGTGCTCAAACGCAGCCACCGTTTCTGGACATCCGATAACAACGATGCGCTGGAACGGCAGAAAATTCAGCGCGGCATGAGCTATTTCTTCCCGCCGGAAGTGATGGGCTCGCACATCGGCAACAAACTGTGCCACGCCACGTCGCGCCAGCACAGCATTGAATTCCGCGGCCTGACGGCGCTGTTTGGCCACATGGGCATTGAGCTGGATCCGGTGAAAGAAGGCGAAGCCGAACGCGCCGGTTTTGCAAAATACACCCGTCTTCATCAGCAGCTTCGCCCGTTACTGCACAGCGGCGACGTTTACCGCGTGGATACGCAGGATGAAACGGTGCTGATTAACGGCGTGGTCAGCGAAAACAAAGATCGCGCCGTGTTTCTGGTCAGCCAGCTGGCGATGCCGACCTGGTCATTACCCGGTGTGTTACGCGTGCCGGGGCTGAAAACCGATGCCCGCTATCGCGTGACGGTGCTGGACGAACCGGCGCTGCTGGCGGGTGGCGGCAGCGGTCACACCATGCGGGTACAACCGGCGTGGCTGCATGCCTCTGTGGCATTGAGCGGTGAATGGCTGGCGAATGCCGGGCTGACGCTGCCGGTGCTGGATCCGGAAAGCGCCCTGCTTCTGGGCTTCGAAGAAATCAGATAACAACAAAAAAACGCCGGTACGACAGTGCCGGTTTTCATGGTTTCGGCAAGGAAATCACTATGAACCCTACACAAACTTCCGATCGTTGCTTCTATAAAAAAAATACTAACTTCTGGATATTTGGCAGCTATTTCTTCCTCTACTTCTTCATTATGGCGACCTGTTATCCGTTTTTACCGATCTGGCTGTCAGACGTTATCGGCCTGAGTAAAACTGAAACCGGCATCGTGTTTTCCAGCATGTCGCTGTTTGCCATTCTGTTTCAGCCGTTCTTCGGCATCATTTCTGACAAACTTGGCCTGAAAAAACATCTGTTGTGGATCATCGCCGTCCTGCTGTTTCTGTTTGCCCCGTTCTTCATTTACGTGTTTGCGCCTCTGCTGAAAATCAATATTGTGCTGGGCGCAATCCTGGGTGGTGCGTACATCGGCTTCGTCTTCGCGGGCGGTTCAGGGGCTACCGAGGCCTATATCGAAAGGGTCAGCCGCAGCAGTGCTTTTGAATATGGCAAAGCGCGTATGTTCGGCTGTTTCGGCTGGGGGATTTGCGCTTCCACCGCTGGCGTATTATTTAACATCAACCCGGATATCGTGTTCTGGATGGGCTCCGGCGCGGCAGTTATTCTGATGGTATTGCTGCTGATTTCCCGCCCGCAGGAAAACAAAAATGCGCAGGTGATGGACAAACTCGGGGCCAATCAGCCGCAATTCTCGCTGAAAACGGCGGCATTGCTGCTGAAAGAACGCAAACTGTGGATGTTGATTTTGTACGTGGTCGGTGTTGCCTGCGTTTACGACGTGTTTGATCAGCAGTTCGCCACCTTCTTCAAAACCTTCTTCTCCTCGCCGCAGCAGGGCACGGAAATGTTCGGCTACGTGACCACCGCCGGGGAATTGTGCAACGCGCTGATCATGTTCTGCTCACCCTGGATCATCAACCGCATCGGCGCGAAAAATACGCTGCTGCTGGCGGGGACGATCATGTCGATTCGCATCGTCGGCTCTTCGTTTGCCACCACGGCTGCCGAAGTGATTGTGCTGAAAATGCTGCATGCGCTGGAAGTGCCGTTCCTGCTGGTCGGCGTGTTCAAATACATCACCCAGATTTTTGATGTCCGGTTCTCGGCGACCATTTATCTGATTGGGTTTAACTTTGCCAAACAACTGGCGGCGATTTTCCTTTCTGCTTTCGCAGGCAGCCTGTATGACCGCATCGGGTTCAGCGATACCTATCTGATCCTCGGCGGTATCGCCTTTGGGGTGACGATCATATCCGCCTTTACGCTCAGCAGCAGACCGAAGCCTCAGGCGGTTTCCGCCGTGCGCACGGCCGAAGGTTTGCGCTGACTTGCGGTTACAGCCTTTCGACACTCTGTGCTAGTCTCCGTGGAATATGCATGAGGGGAGAAAGGTTGTGAGCAAAAAACAGGAACCGGGCGCGGCGGTTCGCGCTACGATACGTGACGTTGCCAGTGCAGCAAAAACCGGTAAAACCAGCGTTTCACGTTATCTCAACGGTGAAAAACACCTGCTGTCCGATGATCTCAAAGAGCGCATCGGACGGGCGATCTCCCTGCTGGATTATCAGCCCAGCCAGATGGCCCGCAGCCTGAAAAGCGGCCATACACGCCTGATCGGGCTGATCCTCGCCGATATCACGAATCCGTATTCTGTCGATGTGATGCGCGGCGTCGAAGCCGCCTGCCGTCAGGAAGGGCTGACGTTGCTGGTCTGCAACACCAATAACGAGCTCGATCAGGAAAAGCATTACCTGCAGTTACTCAGCAGCTACCGCGTGGATGGCATGGTGGTCAACGCCGTCGGGATGCGTGAAGCGGCGATCTCTACGCTGCAACAGGCCAATTTACCGATGGTGCTGATTGACCGCAAAGTCGCCGATTTTGCCTGTGACGTGATTGCACTGAACAACGTCGAAGCCACGCAGATGATGACCGATCATCTTCTGCAGCAAGGCTTTGAAGCCGTGCTTTTCGTCACCGAACCCGCCAACGTCAATACCCGCCTGGATCGCCTGCGCGCCTTTTTGCAGCGCATGCAGCAATCGCCAGAATGTATCGCCGAACAGGGCGAAATCGAGCTGAGCAACACGGCCGGGCTGGAGACGTTGCTGCGCGATTTTGTCGCACGCCATCCAGACAAACATAAAGCGGTGATGTGTGTGAACGGAGCGCTGACGTTACAGGTGGCACGCGCCCTGCGCAGGCTGGATATCACCTGGGGGCCGGACATCGGTCTGTCAGGTTTTGACGAACTGGTGTGGGCTGATCTTGCCGGCGTTGGGATCACCACGTTCAGGCAGCCGACGTATGAAATGGGCGTCGCAGCACTCGGCCAGCTGGTGACGCGCATTCAGGGCAGCACCGCACCGGTCAAAGACCTCGAATTCTCCGGCGAGCTGATTGCACGCGCCTCCACTGCACGCCGCTGATCGCTTTCTTCTCCCCTTTTCTCTCCCGTTCTTCGTGAGCGGGATCATGTTTCTGACCTTCGGGTCTTTTGATTGGAACCGGTTCCAATTAGGTTATATAAAGCGAAACAAATTATTAACAAGAACACGCAGCGCCATTTGTTCCACTAAGATAATGTCTTCTAAACGCTCGCTGGCACCGCATTCCGGTGCGTTTTAACAGGACAAAGAGTCATGCAAAGAGAGATCGTCATCGTTACTGCCGCTTACGGTAACAGCGTCGTCCGCGCCCTTGGCGGGCAGTCAGAACTGCTGCCGGTCATCGCTGCCGCGAAGGCCGACGGCGTGGAAATCCGCCGTGAACTCTTCTCCGGCGAAGAGCTGAACGCACTGCCGCAACTTGCTGAAAAGATTAAACAGAACGGGCTGTTCGCAGTGTATTCCGTGCCCTTCGCGCTGTTTAACACCGGCGGCAAGCTGAACCCTGACGCGGAACAGTATTTCGATGAGGCCCATACTTTAGGTGCCCGCACCATCAAGTTCTCACTCGGCGAGTTTGAGCCGGGCGCGGACCTGACGCCGCTGAAAGTGCTGCTGGCAGCGAAGCCCGTGAAGCTGGTGGTGGAAAATGACCAGTCGAGCGAATGCGGGATACTTTCGCGCATTAATGCCTTTATGTTTGCGGCTGAATCCCTGCACCTGCCGCTGGATATGACGTTCGACATGGCGAACTGGCTGTGGGTGGGACAGGATCCGGCAACGGCAGCTGAACGGCTGGCGCGTCACGTCGGTTACGTCCACGTCAAAGCGGCAGAAAAGCGTGGCGGAAAATGGCACGCCGTGGCACTCGATGACAGCGATGGCAGCTGGATCCCGTTACTGAAAGCCCTGCCTCAGGATGTGCCGCGAGGCATTGAATTCCCGCTCGAAGGGGAAGATTTGGTCGCCGTGACACGGTATTACGTCGAGCTGTTGCGTAAAATATACTGAGGATCCATCAGGAGAAACCGTTATGAACCAGTCCAGGATTGCACCGCGTCGCTGGTGGTACATCATGCCGATCGTGTTCATCACTTACAGTCTGGCTTATGTCGACCGCTCGAACTTCAGCTTCGCGTCGGCGGCCGGTATCAATGATGATCTCGGTATCACCAAAGGGATGTCATCCCTGCTGGGCGCACTGTTTTTCCTGGGTTATTTCTTTTTCCAAATCCCCGGCACCATTTACGCCGAAAGGCGCAGCGTTAAGAAACTGATTTTCTGGTGCTTATTGCTGTGGGGCGGGTTTGCCTCTCTGACCGGCGTGGTGAATAACATTCCCATGCTGGCCGCCATCCGCTTTGCGCTCGGCGTGGTCGAAGCCGCGGTGATGCCCGCGATGCTGGTGTACATCAGCAACTGGTTCACAAAGTCAGAGCGCTCACGCGCAAACACGTTTCTGATCCTGGGTAATCCGGTCACGGTGCTATGGATGTCGGTACTTTCCGGCTACCTGATCGAATCGTTTGGCTGGCGGGAAATGTTTATCTTCGAAGGTATTCCGGCCGTGATCTGGGCGGTTATCTGGTGGTTTACCGTCAAAGATAAACCCGAAGACGTCGGCTGGCTGAGCGCGCAGGAGAAAAAAGCCCTGAGCGAGCAGCTGGCAAAAGAGCAAAAAGAGATCCAGTCGGTGGGCGGTTATCGCGAAGCTTTCCGCTCGCGCAGCGTCATTCTTTTGTGTCTGCAATATTTCTTCTGGAGCATTGGGGTCTACGGCTTTGTGCTGTGGCTGCCATCGATCCTGCACGACGGTAAAGAGATGGGCATGGTCGAGGCGGGCTGGTTATCTTCCGCCCCCTATCTGGCCGCCACGCTCGCCATGATCCTGGTGTCGTGGGCCTCGGACAAAATGCAAAACCGCAAACTGTTTGTCTGGCCGCTGCTGCTCGTCGGTGCGCTGGCGTTCTTCGGCTCCTGGGCGACCGGCAGCCATAACTTCTGGCTGTCTTACGGTTTACTGGTCATCGCCGCGGCCGCTATGTACGCACCTTACGGCCCGTTCTTCGCCATCATTCCTGAAATGCTGCCTAAAAACGTCGCCGGTGGCGCGATGGCGCTGATCAACAGCCTTGGCGCGCTGGGCTCTTTCTTTGGTTCGTGGTTTGTTGGTTATCTGAACGGGAATACCGGCAGCCCTTCCGCCTCTTTTATTTTTATGGCCGTGTCGTTGCTGGTCTCCGCAGGCCTGACCCTGCTGGTGAAACCGCAGCAGGCCGCAACAAAACCTGAAGATGTTTCCTTAACCCAAGGGAGTAATAATTGATGAAGCCGTCTATTGTCCTGTACAAAAAACTGCCCGCCGATCTGCATCAACGTCTCGAACAGCACTTTTCTATCACTGAGGTGGATGGCATCACCGATGAAAACCGCGCTGCGGTGTTTGATGCGCTGCAAAATGCCGAAGGGTTACTGGGGTCTGGCGGCAAGATTGATAAAGAGCTGTTTGACCACGCGCCGCGTCTGCGTGCGGTATCCACCATTTCCGTGGGATACGACAATTTCGACGTGGCAGAGCTGACCCGCCGCGAAATTCCGATGATGCATACCCCGACCGCACTGACCGACACCGTGGCGGATACGGTCATGGCGCTGGTGCTTTCCACTGCGCGCCGCGTGGTGAATGTCGCCGAACGCGTGAAAGCCGGTGAATGGACAGACAACGTCGGCCCTGACTGGTTCGGCACCGACGTACACCATAAAACCATGGGCATCGTCGGCATGGGCCGCATCGGTCTGGCTCTGGCGCAGCGCGCACATTTCGGTTTCGACATGCCGATTCTGTATAACGCCCGCAGTCAGCATAAAGAAGCGGAAGAGAAGTTTGGCGCGCGCAAATGCGAGCTGGATGAGCTGCTGAAAACCGCTGATTTCGTCTGTATTCTGCTGCCGATGACCGAACAAACCTTCCATCTGATTGGCAAAGAAGAGCTGGGAAAAATGAAATCCAGCGCGATCCTGATCAGTGCCGGTCGCGGCCCGGTTATCGATGAACCTGCTCTGATTGAAGCCCTGAAAGCCGGGACGATTTATGGCGCAGGGATGGACGTGTTCGAGACAGAACCGCTGCCAAAAGATTCACCGTTACTGAGCCTGCCAAACGTGGTGGCGCTGCCACACATCGGCTCTGCCACGCATGAAACCCGTTACGACATGGCCGCCTGCGCCGTCGATAACCTGATCGCCGCCCTGACCGGCGAGGTGAAAGAGTTCTGCGTTAACCCGGAAGTGTTGAAGAAGTAAGTTTCATCGCCCCGCAGTGATCCTCCCCTTCCGGCACGTCCGGGAGAGGAGGACATTTCAAAACCCGGTGGTCCGATTGCACTGCTTTGCCGCAGGCGTTATTGTGGACATCACATTTCGATAACATACAAAGCTTTCTATGACGTTTTCTGCTTTCGGTGACAAATTTACCCGTTTTTCAGGCATCACCCGCCTGATGGGCGACATGAATGACGGTTTACGCACGCCCGGCGCGGTGATGCTCGGCGGCGGTAATCCGGCGCAAATTCCTGAGATGCAGGATTATTTCCAGACGTTGCTCAGCGAAATGCTGGCCACTGGCAAGCTGACTGAAGCCTTGTGTAATTACGATGGCCCGCAGGGCAAAGACGTTCTGCGCCATGCACTGGCAGAAATGTTACAGAAAGAACTGGGCTGGCAGCTGGATGCGCAAAACATTGCGCTGACCAACGGCAGCCAGAGCGCCTTCTTCTATTTGTTCAATCTGTTCGCCGGACGTCGCGCCGACGGCAGCATGTCAAAAGTGTTGTTCCCGCTGGCACCGGAATATCTGGGATATGCCGATGCCGGGCTGGATGAAAACCTGTTTGTCTCGGCCAAGCCGAACATCGAATTGCTGCCGGAAGGCCAGTTCAAATATCACGTCGATTTCGATCATCTGAACATTTCCGATGACATTGGCCTTATCTGCGTCTCACGCCCGACCAACCCGACCGGCAACGTCATCACCGACGAAGAGCTGATCCGCCTCGACGCACTGGCACAGCAAAAGAATATTCCACTGTTAATCGATAACGCCTATGGCGTGCCGTTCCCTGGCATCGTCTTTACCGACGCCACGCCGCTGTGGAATCCGAACATCATTCTGTGCATGAGCCTGTCGAAACTCGGCCTGCCAGGGTCGCGCTGCGGTATCGTGATCGCCGATGAGAAAATCATCAAAGCGATCAGTAACATGAACGGCATTATCAGCCTGTCTCCGGGCAGCGTCGGCCCGGCCATCGCCCATGAGATGATTGCGCGCGGCGATTTGCTGCGTCTTTCCGAAGAGGTGATCAAACCCTTCTATTTCCAGCGCGTGCAGGAAACCATCGCCACGCTGCGCCGTTATCTGCCGGAAGAACGTTGCCTGATCCATAAACCGGAAGGGGCGATTTTCCTGTGGCTGTGGTTTAAAGATTTACCGATCACCACCGAAGTGCTGTATCAGCGCCTGAAACAGCGCGGCGTGCTGATGGTGCCAGGCGATTACTTCTTCCCCGGGCTTGAGCATCCGTGGGCGCATACGCACCAGTGCATGCGCATGAATTACGTGCCGGACGCCGAGCAAATCGAGCGCGGCGTGCAGATTCTGGCGGAAGAAGTGGAAAAAGCGCACGCGGAAACGCAGGCACTCTGAGCCGATTTACAGGCATAAAAAAACCGGGGTTCATCACCCCGGTTTTCTGTTTACGCTGAATGTTCAGATCTTATGACGGCTGGTTTTCCAGCGCAGGTTTTTCACTGCCGATCGCGATTTTCTGCGGTTGCAGCGCTTCCGGTACATCACGCACCAGGCTGATGTGCAGCAAACCGTTGACGAACTCGGCTGCTGACACATGCATATGCTCAGCCAGCGTGAAACTCAGGGTAAAAGGTTTGATGACCAGGCCCTGATGCAGGTATTCCACCTTCGTTTCCGCCTGTTCCGGCGTACCGCTGACGGTTAAACGCGGCCCTTCCACTTCTATATTCAGGTCACTTTGTTTAAAACCGGCCAGTGCCAGCGAGATGCGATAATGGTTATCGTCTGACTTCTCGATGTTATACGGCGGAAATGCCTGATCGGAACCCTGCATTGAACTGGCTAATTTATCGAAACCAATCCACTGACGCAGTAACGGGGAAATATCATAATTACGCATGGTGTAACTCCTTCTTTGAAGCGAGATTAACAATTCCGTCCTCCATTTTGGATGTGACGGTTCAGCTCCCTGACGGCGAGCCTAAACTTTTTCATTTTCTGACGGTCAATATCCTGATTAACGGGATAGCGACCGTTGAATTAACGAATGTCGATACGGCGCGGTTTTGATGATTCAGGAACAATACGTTCCAGATCGATATACAGCAGGCCATTGGACAAATTAGCGGCTTTAATTTGAATATGCTCTGCCAGCTGGAATTTGCGTTCGAAATTACGCTCAGCAATGCCCTGATATAAATAGGTGCGGTCGGTTTCTGTCGGCGCATGCGCACCTTTAACCACCAGCATGTTGTCGTGAGCCGTGATGTCCAGCTCGGATTCTGCGAAACCGGCTACCGCGATAGCAATCCGGTAATGGTTTTCGTCAACCAGCTCGACATTATAAGGGGGATATCCGCCACCCTGATTCTGACCCGATTCGATGAGATTAAATAAACGGTCAAAACCAATGGCAGAACGGTACAACGGGGATAAATCAAAATTACGCATTCTTACTTCTCCTGATATTCAGCGAGTGTTTGTTTTTAGCCCTCCGGTCGGACAGGCTGCAACGCATTCCTTCATAACAAACGGTCATGAGAAAAGATCCCTTACGGCGTATCTTTCTGCGTCTCCCTTTAAAAATGGAGACGAAAGGAATATTTTCAAGCGGGGAAAAACAAAAAAATTTCGTTTTCGTTGAACCGGAATAGCCAAAATACAGCACAACGACAGGCGAAAAATCAGGGACAGCAGGCAGTTTCCTGCAGGATTTCAAATAGTAATTACACTTAATGGGATCGCAGCCACAGAGCTACAGCTTGCTTTGTTAATTTTTTGTGTTGAGTGTTATAAGTCACCTTGACTTAAAAGCTCAGCCTGACAGCATAAGATGAGTTCTAACATGATGAAATTTGCATTAACGCCGCTGATGACAGGATGCGTTTTTTTAGCGACGAGCGGTTGCTCCAGCGTGATGAGCCATACAGGGGGTGACACCGGATATTATTCCGGCGCCCGTGCTGATGTGAATATGATAAAAAGCGATGACACCAGCTGGGCCATGACGCCGCTGCTGTTGATCGATTTACCGTTCAGTGCCGCGCTGGATACGCTGCTGCTGCCTTATGATTATTATCGCAGCGGGAAAGTGACGACGCGCGATCGCGTCAAAGCCAGCGAAGAACGCAATATCGCGCTGAGTAACGGGGTCGATATCGATCACATCCCGCCAATGACCACCTCCGATCGCGGTCACAAATCTTCGGCACATAAAAAGTAACCCCATGAAACCGGCCAGAACAGGCCGGTTTTTAACAAACGTTAATCACTGTCTGCCACGCAAATCTGCGCATATCCTTCAAACTGACGCATAAACGCCACTTTACGGCCATCCGGTGAATACACGACCGCGTCAGCGCACGGGGCAATATCCGATCGTGGCGTTAACCGCTGCATCTCTCCGCTTTGCACATCCAGACGCATCACGCTGTTATCGCAGATCAGCGCCAGGGATTTTCCGTCCGGGCGCCAGCTGAACGCAGACTGAATTCCCTGAACGCCATGGCTGATTTGCACCGGCTCACCGCCGTTGGGCGAAACCGTCCACACCTGCACCACCGCGTTATGATCTTTCATCAGAAAGGCTATCTGTGTGCCGTCCGGTGACGAACGCAGCCAGTGGCGCGGCTGGGTGGCGATGCCGTTTTCGGTAAACGTGATTCGCCGTTGCTTTACCCCCGCCGGTGGCGCAGGCAGCGTTTCCGGCGTGCCCTGCAAGGGTTTATCACCGGCCTTGCGGTAATCCGCATCATTTTCCGGCAAATCCACCACAAAGATTTCCGGGTGCTTTTCGCCCTCTGCTGAAAGCGTGTCGCCGATAAAGGCCAGTGCCCGGCGCTGACGGGAACCATCGGCTTTCACATAGCCTTCCTGTCCGATCCAGCCTTCTTCATAAGCACGGTTGATGTCATCGCTGCCGGGCTGAGGAGCAGGCGTGGTGTCGCTGACCAGCACGCTGAAATGGCTGCCATCGTATTCGCGGGGATGCTGTTTTGCTGAGGTCACAGGACCACCGGCAAGGGCGATGCCGACATTACGCAGATCAAGCACCGGATCGTGCTCATGCAAAACGTGGTCGTTATAGGTGAAACTCAGACGGGAGCCGTCCGGGCTGAAAACATGAACGTGCGTCCCCCCGCGCAACGCGCCGGGAGTGTAAGGCGCGGTGATGTCCAGGGCATCCAGCGTGACGGCCTGTTCGCGCGCGGGTTCAGAGACGATGACCCCGCGACGATGATGGAAATCATACTGCCACAGGGCATCGGGATTTTCCGGGCCATGAATAAACGCGTAACGGGCGGGCTCATCCGGGCTGACCGTCACCACACCCACGTGTGCGCCGTCCTTCGCCTGGTAAAGCACCTGAGTTTCACCGGTTTCAACATTCACCCGCTCAATGGTTGAGCCGGTAAAAGAACCGCCATGCGGACGCACGTCATACACCAGCCACTGACTGTCCGGCGTCCAGACGTTGATATTGGTGAGCTGATGCCCGCGGGCATCCGTAGTGAGTTGTTTTTCGGTCATGCGTTCAGGTGTGCCCTGCCGTTCAAGGAGTGCCTAAGAATAGGGGACTCAAACGGCAGTGGCAATCTTCAGCAATCGCCGACACCTTTCACTTCCCCGACCAGGAAGAGATAAGACAACGCGCCCATAATGCACCGGGGAAGAAAACAGGCCGCAACTATCAGAGAGGATCAGTGGCCCAGCACGAACTTATTCACGGCAAACGCCACACCGTCTTCGGTGTTGGTTTTAGTGACGAACTGGCTGACGGCTTTCACGCTGTCGAGCGCGTTCCCCATCGCGACGCCAATACCCGCAAACTCCAGCATAGCAATGTCGTTTTCCTGATCGCCCAGCGTCATTACGTTTTCGCGCGCGATGCCCAGTTTTTCCGTCAGCGTCTTCACGCCTTCGCCTTTATTGACGCGCTTATCCAGGATTTCGAGGAAGTACGGCGAACTTTTCATGATGGTATAGCGCTCTTTGGCTTGCGCCGGAAGCTGGCTGATGGCGCGATCCAGCAGTTCAGGATCGTCAATCATCATGATTTTTGGGAAGGTCAGCGACGGATCCATTTCCTCAGCCGGACAGAATTGCAACGGTATACCGGTGGTGAACGACTCATGCACGGTATAGCGGCTGACGTGGCGGTTGGCAGTGAACAGATCGGTTTTGGTCAGTGCATGGAAATGCACACCCAGCTCACGAGCGAGTTTCTCAAAGTAGTGATAATCGTCAATCTCGAGGGCTATTTCGGCAATCACGCTGCCATCTTTCGCATTGTGCACCAGCGCGCCATTGTTGGTGATGCAGTAACAACCGTCCTGCTGCAAATCCAGTTCCTGCAAATAACGCTGCACGCCAATGAAAGGACGCCCGGTCGCCAGAACGATTTGCACGCCTTTGGCACGCGCATCGGAGAGCGCTTTTTTTACCGCAGGCGTGACTTCGTGCTGCGGATTGAGCAAGGTTCCGTCCATATCAATTGCAATCAATTCAATAGCCATAGCATCCTCAGAGTTTGATTAATCTTTCTCAATGCTAACGCGATCACCCGCTGTAAAGCCAGTCAGAATGCGGGCTGCGTCAGACGAAAAAAAAGTCCGAAGCGGTTTCCCGGTTCGGACTCTTTATCAGCTTATGCCACTATCAGATATCGATATTGGCCGCTTTCAGGGCATTCTCTTCGATGAAGGCACGGCGCGGTTCAACCGCATCGCCCATCAGGGTCGTGAACAACTGGTCAGCCGCAATGGCATCTTTCACGGTCACGCGCAGCATGCGACGTTGTGTTGGATCCATAGTGGTTTCCCACAGTTGCTCAGGGTTCATTTCACCCAGACCTTTATAACGCTGGATCGACAGACCGCGACGTGACTCTTTCACCAGCCATTCCAGCGCCTGCTCAAAGCTGGTCACTGGCTGACGGCGTTCGCCACGTTCGATGTAAGCGTCTTCTTCAATCAGGCCGCGCAGTTTTTCACCCAGCGTACAGATTTTGCGGTATTCGCCGCCCTGAATGAAGTCTGCATCCAGATCGTAATCGGTATCCACACCGTGAGTACGAATACGCAGGATTGGCTCGAACAGCTGGTGTTCGAGATTTTCACGCACAATCGCACTGTAGCTGCTGCCGTGCTGCTCTTTTTCGTTGAGCAGGGACACCAGCGTTTCGATCCATTCCTTCACTTTCGCTTCGTCAGCGAGCTCAGCACCGGCTAAGGTTGGCTGATAGATCAGGTTGTTCAGCAGCGCACGCGGATAACGACGTTCCATACGGCCAATCATTTTCTGCACGCTATGATGTTCAGCGACCAGTTTCTCCAGCGGTTCACCCGCCAGGGCTGGTGCATGGGCGTTGGCGTGTAACGTTGCCCCGTCCATCGCAATGGAGATCTGATACTGATCCATCGCTTCATCATCTTTAATGTACTGTTCCTGCTTGCCTTTTTTCACTTTGTACAACGGTGGCTGTGCGATAAACACGTGACCACGTTCCACAATTTCAGGCATCTGACGGTAGAAGAAGGTCAGCAGCAGGGTACGGATGTGTGAACCATCGACGTCGGCATCGGTCATGATGATGATGCTGTGATAGCGCAGTTTGTCCGGGTTGTATTCGTCACGGCCAATGCCACAACCGAGCGCGGTAATCAGCGTCGCCACTTCCTGAGAAGAGAGCATTTTGTCGAAGCGCGCTTTCTCAACGTTGAGGATTTTACCTTTCAACGGCAGAATCGCCTGGTTCTTACGGTTACGGCCTTGTTTTGCAGAGCCGCCCGCTGAGTCCCCTTCCACTAAGTACAGTTCGGAATGAGCCGGGTCACGTTCCTGGCAGTCAGCCAGTTTGCCTGGCAAACCAGCCAGATCCAGCGCGCCCTTACGACGGGTCATTTCACGTGCTTTACGGGCTGCTTCACGCGCACGGGCTGCATCAATGATTTTCCCGACAACGATTTTCGCATCCGCCGGGTTTTCCATCAGATAATCCACCAGCTTCTCGTTCATCAGTGACTCAACGGCTGTCTTCACTTCGGAAGAAACCAGTTTGTCTTTGGTCTGAGAAGAGAACTTAGGATCCGGCACTTTCACCGAAACCACGGCAATCAGGCCTTCACGGGCATCGTCGCCGGTGGCACTGATTTTGGATTTTTTGCTGTAGCCTTCTTTATCCATGTACGCGTTCAGCGTACGGGTCATCGCAGAACGGAAGCCCACCAGATGGGTGCCGCCGTCGCGCTGTGGGATATTGTTGGTAAAGCAGTAAATATTTTCCTGGAAACCGTCATTCCACTGCAACGCCACTTCCACACCGATATCGTCTTTCACGGTTGAGAAATAGAACACCGTCGGGTGAATTGGGGTTTTGTTTTTATTCAGGTATTCCACAAAGGCTTTGATACCGCCTTCATAATGGAAGTGATCGTTCTTGCCGTCGCGCTTATCCAGCAAGCGGATCGCCACACCCGAGTTCAGGAACGACAGTTCACGCAGGCGTTTCGCCAGAATGTCGTACTCGAATTCAGTCTGATTGGTAAAGGTGTTAAAGCTCGGCCAGAAACGCACGGTGGTACCGGTCACGTCGGTATCGCCCACGACTTTCAAGGGTTCCTGTGGCTCACCGTGCACGTAAGTCTGGGTGTGCACTTTGCCTTCACGACGGATAACCAGTTCCAGTTTTTCCGACAGGGCGTTAACGACGGAAACACCCACGCCATGCAAACCGCCGGACACTTTGTACGAGTTATCGTCAAATTTACCACCGGCATGAAGTACGGTCATGATGACCTGAGCAGCTGAAACGCCCTCTTCTTCGTGAATGCCGGTTGGAATACCACGACCATCATCCTGCACGGAAACAGAGTTATCCGCATGGATCGTGACCTGAATCTCTTTACAGTGGCCCGCGAGGGCTTCGTCGATAGCGTTGTCCACAACCTCGAATACCATGTGGTGCAGACCAGTGCCGTCATCGGTATCGCCGATATACATGCCCGGGCGCTTACGCACCGCGTCCAGCCCTTTTAATACCTTGATACTTGAGGAGTCATAAGAATTCGACATCAACGTTTCTCGCTCATTTTTAGTCCTGTGATAGAACGGCTATTTTACCTTGTTCCACGCGGAACATCTTGCCCTTTTCACCCATCATGTCGGTCACTTGCTCAGCGCTTATCGCACTGACAAAAACCTGTGCCTGGGTGGCTTTCAGGCGATCGGCCAGCAACCGACGTCGGTCGGCGTCCAGCTCGGAGGCAAAATCGTCAAGAAGATACAGGCAACGCCGCCCGCTCTGTCGGGTGAGAAACTCACCCTGCGCTAATCTGAGCGCACACATCAGTAATTTCAGCTGCCCACGGGACAGCAAATCTTCCACCGGCGTACCGTCGGCACGAATGCGGAAATCCGCTTTGTGCGGACCTGACGCGGTATACGTTAAGGCTCTGTCGCGTTCAAAATTACGCTCCAGCAACTCGCCGTACTCGGTTTCCTTGTCCCATCCACGCTGGAAAGAAAAACTGAGGGCGAATTCGGGCAGGAATTGCGCGCAGGTCGCGCTGATATCAGCCGCGATCGCTTCGCTGTATGCTGCCCGCCATTCGCTAATGCGCTCGGCTAACGGGATCAATTCCTGATCCCAGGCACGAATTTGCGCATAACGACTCACCTGTCGCAGCGCGGCGTTGCGCTGCTTGAGTAACCGTCGCAGGTTGCTCCAGGCGATAAAAAAACCGGGATCGTGATGGAAACAACCCCAGTCGATAAATGCCCGCCGGTACTTCGGCCCGCCATTAAGCAGGGTGAAACCTTCGGGGGTGATAAGTTGCATGGGCAGCATCTGGGCCAGTTCAGACACTTTGTGCCCGTCAGTGCCATCAATGCGCACTTTGCTGTCGCCCTGTCGGCTTTTACTCAGACCGATCGACACTTCGCGATCGCCACCATCATCCACACGGGCATGGAGAACAAACTCCGGCTGATCGTGACGGATAACGCGCCCGGCCTGCAAACTGCGAAAAGCGCGGCCATGCCCCAGGGTATACACCGCTTCGAGCACACTGGTTTTACCGCTGCCGTTGGGACCGACCAGAAAGTTAAAACCAGGCGACGGATCTAAATCCGCCGCCTCAATGTTGCGGAAATCTTTTATCAGTAAGCGCGTTAAGGCCATTAATTCAGACTAGAGCCTCATCGGCATGACAACATACGCGGCCGACTGGCTGGCAGCGTCTTCGATCTGCACGCTGGAGACGGAGTCCGTCAGCAGCAGATTAACGTCTTCGCACTTGAGCGCATTCAGCACATCGAGCACGTAACTGACGTTAAAGCCGATTTCCATTTCGGTACCTTCGTAACCGACATCCAGAATTTCTTCTGCTTCTTCCTGTTCCGGGTTATTCGCGGTGATTTTCAGCTGGTTATGGCTGACATACAAACGCACGCCGCGGAATTTTTCATTGGACAGGATCGCTGCACGGGCAAACGCCTGTTTCAGCAAATCGCACCCCGCCTGCAGCGTTTTGTCCGGATTTTTCGGCAATACGCGGCGATAGTCAGGGAAGCGACCGTCGACCAGTTTAGACGTAAAGATGAAGTCGCCGACGTGAGCACGGATATTGTTGCTGCCAATTTGCAGTTGCAATATGGTGTCACCGCCGTCGAGCAGACGCACCAGTTCCATCACACCTTTACGAGGCACGATCACTGAATGCGACGGCAAAGACTGGCCGATAGGCATTGAACACACGGCCAGACGGTGGCCGTCGGTCGCGACGGTACGCAGTTCTTCCCCTTCGGTTTCGAACAGCATGCCGTTTAAATAGTAACGAACGTCCTGATGCGCCATAGAGAACTGCGTGGCTTCGATCAGACGTTTCAACGTGGCCTGCGGCAGGGTGAATTCTACTTCGCTTTGCCAGTCGTCGAGATTAGGGAAATCTGTGGCCGGCAAGGTCGACAGCGAGAAACGGCTGCGGCCTGATTTTACCAGCATGCGGTCGCCGTCGAGAGCGACGGAAATTTCCGCGCCTTCCGGCAATCCACGGCAGATATCAAAGAATTTACGCGCCGGCACCGTGGTGGCACCCGCTTCATGTGGCTGAGACAGCGCGACTTTCGCCACCATCTCCATTTCCAGATCCGTCCCGGTCAGCGACAGCGCGCCATCCGTCACCTGTAATAACAGGTTACCCAGAATAGGCAGCGTTGGTCGTCCACCCAGCGGGCTACTGACCTGTTGCAGTGGTTTCAGTAAATGCTCACGTTCAACAATAAATTTCATAGCGCTAGGAAGATAATGTTCTGATTAAGTTGGAGAAATCTTCTTTGATGTCGTGACTTTCTTCACGCAACTGCTCGATTTTACGGCAGGCGTGCAACACCGTGGTATGGTCCCGACCACCGAACGCATCGCCGATTTCTGGCAGGCTGTGGTTGGTCAGCTCTTTCGCCAACGCCATCGCCATCTGGCGTGGGCGGGCTACCGAACGGGAGCGCCGTTTGGAAAGCAGGTCAGCGACCTTGATTTTATAATATTCGGCCACTGTTTTCTGAATATTATCGATAGTGACCAGCTTCTCCTGCAGCGCTAACAAATCACGCAGCGCTTCACGCACGAAGTCGATGGTGATCGCACGGCCGGTAAAGTTGGCGTTCGCGATCACGCGGTTCAGTGCGCCTTCAAGCTCACGCACATTAGAACGCAGACGTTTGGCAATAAAGAAGGCCACTTCACCCGGCAGACGGATATCATTCTCGTCAGCCTTTTTCATCAGGATCGCCACGCGGGTTTCTAACTCAGGCGGCTCGATCGCGACCGTCAGACCCCAGCCGAAACGGGATTTCAGACGATCTTCCACACCGTTGATCTCTTTTGGATAACGATCTGAAGTCAGGATGATCTGCTGATTGCCTTCCAGCAGGGCATTAAAGGTGTGGAAAAACTCTTCCTGTGAACGTTCTTTATTCGCAAAGAATTGAATGTCATCGATGAGCAACGCATCGACGGAGCGATAGTAGCGTTTGAACTCTTCGATGGCATTGTTTTGCAGCGCTTTGACCATGTCCTGCACAAAACGCTCGGAGTGCATGTAGACCACTTTTGCATTGGCTTTACGCGCCATAATGCCGTTGCCGACCGCGTGCAATAAGTGGGTTTTACCCAAGCCGGTGCCGCCATAAAGGAAAAGCGGGTTGTACGCGCCACCCGGGTTATCTGCCACCTGACGCGCCGCCGCGCGGGCCAGTTGGTTAGACTTACCTTCTACGAAGTTGTCGAAAGTGTGTTTCGGGTTGACGTTAGAACGGTAAGACAACTCAGGTTGTACCGGCGAGCTGTCCCAGCTTGGACGGGAAGGTGCAAGGCGCGGAATAGCCGGTGCTGCCTGCGAACTGACGCTGGTAGCTACGGGCTGGCTGACGCGCTGAATCAACGGCTTACTGCCCACTTCAAAACGCAGCAACGGGGCATTCGCTCCACAGAAATCGTTAAGCAAGCCGTTAATATTATTTAAGTATTTGTCGCGAACCCAATCCAGGACAAAACGATTCGGAGCGTAAAGCGCCAGCGTATTGTCGTTGAGTTCCGCCTGTAGGGGGCGTATCCACATACTGAATTCTGTGGCAGGTAGTTCATCCTGCAAACGGGCAAGACATTGCTGCCAAAGCGAAAGTGACACGGCGGACTCCACTCGAACAAGATCAAAAAAGAAAAGGATCAGGATATTTTTTAAATCATGATTTTTGACACACGCTCCGCCCGTTGAATGGGGGAAATTTCTTTCACCACCCTGTCAGTGGCGTAAAGTCACGTGCGAACCGCTTTTTGCGGTTTTTGTCGACGGCATCCCGGCTGGGATCGCGATCGGAATGGCGGATCATAACGCAATCCGACACAGAGATCCTCCCCTTCCTGACAGTTTAGATCCTTTTTATCCACAGGCAGCGGTCGGCAAGTGGGTAAGCTTAGCCGATCCTTTTATAATTAGACGATGTAATCATCACTCTGGTGAAAAAATAGGACTCCGCTGAGGCATTTTTCATCAGTTTGCGCACAAGATCTCAGCCCTGTGGATAAGGATCGCCCGAGGATCCTTGCGATTTATATCAGAGTCCGTATAATTCTCAGCCCTATGTGTCAAGCCTGTGTTCCTGATGGTCATAACCAGATGGATTTGCGGTGTGACCACAGGCCATTCTGGTAAACATTTGGACCCTTTCTGGCAATCTAAATTGACTCAGGACTGTACAGTTATTACAATCCCGCTTCTTTATATGTTGCGACAAGGGCATCGGTCGTATTTTCGCCGACATGTCTTCGCGTTTACTGATCAGTAATAATTTAAGTTTAGGTAGAAATCGCTATGAAACGCACTTTCCAACCGTCCGTATTGAAGCGCAACCGCACCCACGGTTTCCGTGCTCGTATGGCAACCAAAAATGGTCGTCTGGTTCTGGCCCGCCGTCGTGCGAAAGGCCGTACTCGTCTGTCAGCTGCTTCCAAGTAATAAAAGCTAATCGAATTAGTGGTTAAGCTCGCTTTTCCCAGGGAGTTACGTTTGTTAACTCCCCGTCATTTCACTTTCGTCTTCCAGCAGCCACAACGGGCTGGCACGCCGCAAATTACGATACTCGGCCGCCTGAACGAGCTGGGGCATCCCCGCATCGGTCTTACCGTCGCAAAAAAACACGTCAAACGCGCTCATGAACGCAATCGGATCAAACGCCTTACCCGCGAGAGTTTCCGACTGAATCAGCATGCGTTGCCGGCGATGGATTTTGTGGTAGTAGCCAAGAAGGGTGTCGCCGATTTAGACAATCGCGCGCTGACGGAAGCGTTGGAGAAATTATGGCGTCGACATTGCCGACAGGCACCCGCATCCTGATTAAACTGATACGTGGTTATCAGTTGTTCATCAGTCCCTTGCTCGGGCCGCATTGCCGCTTTCGACCAACCTGCTCTCAATACGGTATTGAAGCAATTGGTCGTTTTGGCGTGTTAAAAGGCAGTTGGTTGACTTTGAAACGCGTATTAAAATGCCATCCTTTGAACCCAGGTGGTGATGACCCCGTACCGCCGAAAACCGACAATAACAGAGAACTCTAACGATGGATTCGCAACGCAATCTTTTCCTCATCGCTCTGCTGTTCGTGTCTTTCATGATCTGGCAGGCATGGCAAACGGACCACGCTCCGCAACCGGCCAACCAGACCACGCAACAGACTGCGAACACTGCAAACGGTGATGCTGCTAACCAGGCTGTTCCTGGTAGCGGACAGGGCAAATTAATTACAGTTAACAGTGATGTGCTGTCATTAACAATCAACACCCGTGGTGGCGACATTGAGCAGGCTCTGCTGAAGGCTTACCCTACGACGTTGGGTTCTGACCAGCCATTCCAGTTGCTGGAAACCACTCCTAATTTCATCTATCAGGCACAAAGCGGTCTGACAGGTAAAAACGGTCCAGATAATCCGGCGAACGGCGAACGTCCTCTGTTCCAGACCAGCTCGGATACCTTCACGATGACCGAAGGTCAGTCTGAACTGCGCATTCCGATGACTTACACGGCGGCAAACGGGGCGATTTACACCAAAACCTTCGTGATCAAACGCGGTTCTTATGCGGTTAACGTTGAATACAACATCAACAACACCACATCTACCCCGCTTGATCTGACGATGTTTGGTCAGCTGAAACAAACCACCGATTTGCCTAAGCACCGTGATACCGGAAGCAATAACTTTGCTCTGCACACGTTCCGCGGCGCGGCATACTCCTCAAGCGATGACAAATATCAGAAATACGCGTTCGATAAGAGCGAAGTGCTGAATGTCACCACTCAGGGCGGTTGGGTTGCAATGCTGCAGCAGTACTTTGCGACTGCATGGATCCCGTCAGCGAAAGACACCAATACTTTCTTCACCACCACCAATAACGGTATCTCAACGATTGGCTTTAAAGGCACGCCGTTTACCGTTGCACCAGGTGCGCAGCAACAAGTTGCTTCCATCTTGTGGGTTGGCCCGGAAATTCAGGACAAAATGGCGGCTATCGCGCCTCACCTGGATCTGACGGTTGACTACGGTTGGTTATGGTTCATCTCTCAGCCACTGTTCAAACTGTTGAAATTCATTCAAGGGTTTGTCGGTAACTGGGGCTTCTCAATCATCGTAATCACCTTTATTGTCCGCGGTATCATGTACCCACTGACCCGCGCACAGTACACGTCGATGGCGAAAATGCGTATGCTGCAGCCGAAACTGGCCGCCATGCGTGAACGTATCGGTGATGACAAACAGCGCATGAGTCAGGAAATGATGGCGCTGTATAAGTCTGAGAAAGTGAACCCGCTGGGCGGATGTCTGCCGCTGGTTATTCAGATGCCTATCTTCCTGGCACTGTATTACATGCTGTCTGGTTCCATTGAATTGCGTCATGCGCCGTTCATCCTGTGGATCCATGACCTGTCAGCGCAAGACCCGTACTACATTCTGCCGGTTCTGATGGGTATCACGATGTTCTTCATTCAGAAGATGTCGCCGACCACCGTCACTGACCCGATGCAGCAGAAGATCATGACCTTCATGCCGGTCATCTTCACCGTGTTCTTCCTGTGGTTCCCGTCTGGTCTGGTGGTGTACTACATCGTCAGTAACCTGGTTACCATTCTCCAGCAGCAGCTGATTTATCGCGGGCTGGAAAAACGTGGCCTGCACAGCCGCGACAAGAAAAAGTCATAAGTTAATGTCAGGGCGGGTTTCTTCCTGACAGCTAAACTTGGTGATAAAAAGACAAAGGCGGTCATTTGACCGCCTTTTGCATATCCGTAAAAAGACCAACAGAGAAAATTGCTATGAGCACCTCAGATACCATTATTGCCCAGGCAACGCCCCCCGGCCGCGGTGGTGTGGGCATTTTGCGCATTTCCGGCCGTGCGGCGCGTGATGTGGCACAGGCTGTCTTAGGTAAATTGCCAAAGCCGCGTTATGCCGATTATCTGCCGTTTCAGGATGCAGACGGCAGCACGCTGGATCAGGGCATCGCGCTATGGTTCCCCGGCCCAAATTCCTTTACCGGCGAAGACGTGCTGGAACTGCAAGGCCACGGCGGGCCGGTCATTCTCGATTTGCTGCTCAGACGCATCATCGCGCTGGAAAACGTGCGTATTGCGCGTCCGGGCGAATTCTCTGAACGCGCTTTCCTCAACGATAAGCTCGACTTGGCACAGGCCGAAGCGATTGCCGATCTGATTGATGCCAGCTCAGAGCAGGCCGCGCGTTCAGCGGTGAACTCGCTTCAGGGCGCATTCTCTAACCGTATTCATCATCTGGTGGAAGCACTCACTCACCTGCGGATCTTTGTCGAAGCGGCTATCGACTTCCCGGATGAGGAAATCGACTTCCTGTCCGACGGTAAAATTGAAGCCAAACTCAATACGGTGATGGGCGATCTGGACGCAGTGCGCGCAGAAGCGCGTCAGGGCAGCCTGCTGCGTGAAGGGATGAAAGTGGTGATTGCCGGGCGTCCGAACGCCGGAAAATCCAGCCTGCTGAATGCCTTAGCTGGCCGCGAAGCGGCGATCGTGACCGATATTGCCGGGACGACCCGCGATGTGCTGCGCGAACATATTCATCTGGATGGTATGCCATTACATATCATCGATACCGCCGGTCTGCGTGAAGCCAGCGACGAAGTAGAGCGCATTGGTATCGAACGTGCCTGGAATGAGATCGAACAGGCTGACTTAGTGCTGTTTATGGTCGATGGCACGACAACAGCCGCCACTGAACCTGCGGATATCTGGCCGGAGTTTATGGCCCGCCTGCCTGCCACATTGCCTATCGTGGTGGTGCGTAATAAAGCCGATATCACCGGCGAAGCGCTGGGGCAAACAGAAGTGAATGGCCACTCACTGATTCGCCTTTCCGCCCGTACCGGGGATGGCGTCGATTTGCTGCGCGATCATCTGAAACAGGTCATGGGTTTTAATCACAATATGGAAGGGGGATTCCTTGCCCGCCGCCGTCATCTGCACGCACTGGAAGACGCCGCACAACACCTGGTTCAGGGCAAAGATCAGCTGTTAGGCGCCTGGGCGGGGGAATTGCTGGCGGAAGAACTGCGGCTGGCACAGCAGTCGCTGAGTGAAATCACCGGCGAATTCACCTCTGACGATTTGCTGGGCCGTATTTTCTCGAGTTTCTGTATCGGTAAGTGATTTCTTCTTCGCCGAAACACAAAAACCCACATTGCAAAATGTGGGTTTTTTATTGTCTTCAGTGCGACGCGGATTACCACACTTTATAAACGCGGCCTGTCTGGGCACCTTCGACACTGCGTCGGTAGGCTTTTGCCACTCGTGCGGCCGGTGCGGCGTCGAAGCCGGGGAAGAACGGGCCGTAACTTTTCAGCGATTCTTCGACAACCGTCGGGCTGACGACGTTGATACGGATCCCGCGCGGCAATTCGATGGCAGCGCCGCGCACGAAACCTTCCACAGCAGCATTCACCGTGGTGGCGTTGGCGCCCTGACGGATCGGTTCCTCGGCGATAATGCCGCTGGTCAGGGTGATCGAGCCGCCATCATGCAGGAAGTGCTGGCCGATCAGACCGATGCGCACCTGCCCCAGCAGTTTGTCCTGCAGACCGGTGTTGAACTGTTCAGCCGCCATTTCGGTCAACGGGCCAAAATGCAGACTGCCGGTGGTCGCGATGATCGCATCCAGTTTACCGGTATTGCTGAAAAGCGCTTTTACGCTACTTTCATCGGTGATATCCACCTGAAAATCCCCGTGAGTCTTCCCCGCTGTGATCACGTCATGATTTGTCTCAAGCTCGCTGACCACGGCTTTGCCTAATGTTCCCGTCCCGCCAATCACTAAAATTTTCATCATGTGCTCCTCAGTTGGTGACAGGAACATCATTGACCAAACTTCAGGTTAGATATATAGAACGATTATTCACTCTGAACTAACCACAGGTTAGCAATATGGATAAATTACGGAATATGGAAGTCTTCGTGACCGTGGCTGAAACCGGAAATTTCAGCGCGGCGGCGGAGAAGCTGGGTATTTCTGCCGTGATGGTCGGCAAACATATTCAGCAGCTGGAGCGGCATCTGAGTACGCGTCTGGTGCAGCGAACCACGCGTAAGCAGAACCTGACTGAAGCGGGCGCTGTTTTCTACGAGAACAGTAAACGCGTCCTGGAGCAGGTGAAGTGGGCAGAAAGTACCGTGGAAGGGCTGCAAACCGCTCCCAGCGGGCTGCTGCGCATCAGCGCGCCGGTGTCGCTGGGGGCGAACGTGGTATCGCCTTTACTTGCGCGCTATCTGGAGGCATTTCCGCATGTGCAGGTCGAGCTGACACTGAGCAACGCCCGTGTGGATTTGATTGAGGAAGGGTATGACGCGGCGATCCGCATCGGGCCGGTGGGTGATGACCGGCTGGTCGCGCGGCCAATGAAGCCTTATGAAATGGTAATTTGTGCCACGCCGGCCTACTTAAAAAAATATGGAACACCTGCCACGCCGGAAGAACTGAAAAATCACTCATGTCTGATCCATGCCGTCTGGAATCACAGCGACGGCTGGAAGCTGACCAACACCGACGGCAGCACCTCGAAATGGCCGCTGTCCGGCCGCTATATCTCCAACGACGGAAACGCTCTGCGCTGCGCCGCCTTGCAGGATGCCGGACTGCTGTTGCAACCGAAGGTGTTACTGGCCGACGATCTGGCTTGCGGACGGATGGTGTCGGTGATGGAGGATTTTGTCCCCGTTCCCAGACCCATCAGTCTGGTCTATCTGCCCGATTTCAGGCCGCGCCCGAAGCTGACCAGTCTGATCACCTTCTTTGCGGAACAGGCAGATTACTGACCGCTCTGGCCTGATGTCGTGGTGAGTTTGCGCATCGCTTTCACCTGCGCGGCGCTGACCGCTCCGGCCTGGTTTCCCCAGCCATGGCGGATAAAGGTCACCACGTCGGCAATCTCCCGATCGTCCAGCCCGGCAGAAAAGCCCGGCATTTTAGCCGCTTTCGTGTCGAACTGCGTCGCCGGTGCCGGTGAACCGTTCAGGACAAGATTGATAAGCGAGGAGGGATCGTCGCTGACCACCACCGGATTTTGCGCCAGCTGCGGATAACGGCCACGTTCGCCCTGCCCGCTGGAAAGATGACAATCAAGGCAGTTATCCAGATAAACCCTGGCGCCAGGCACCGTGCTGTCTTCTGCCTCCAGCGCGATGGTCGTCGCATTATCATTAACCTGCGCGCGATAATTTCCGTCAGCCGGCAGTGATTTCAGGTAAACGGCAATCGCCTGGCGGTCAGTATCGCTGAGATATTGCGTGCTGTTGTGGATAACCTCAGCCATTGAACCGAACGCCGTCGCCCTGTCGGTGTGCCCGAGTTTCAGAAACTGGCTGATTTCCGCTTCGTTCCATTGCCCGAGCCCGGTTGTCGCATCTGCCCGTAAATTGGGTGCATGCCAGCCATCCACCGTCCCGCCGGAAAGATAATCCTGTGAAGTCTGATCCAGCGCCTTCTCCTGATACCCCAGACCGCGCGGCGTATGGCAGCTGCCGCAGTGTCCTAACCCCTGCACCAGATAAGCACCTCGGTTCCAGTCTGCGGTTTTTTGCGGATCGGAATACCCGATTTTCTGGACGGTAAACAGACTGTCCCATACCGCCAGCGGGAAGCGCACGCTCAGGGGGAAAGGGATGTCGCTGTCGCGATTTTTCTGGCTGACAGCCGCCACCTGATAGTGGAAAAAGGCATATAAATCAGCCATATCTGCGTCAGTGATTTTACTGAAAGAAGGATAAGGCATCGCCGGATACACATGATGGCCATCCCGGGCAATGCCCAGACGTAATGCGCGACTGAAGTCGTCTTCTGAATAGCTGCCAATACCGGTGGCGACGTCCGGGGTAATATTAGTGGTGTAAATGGCCCCCAGCGGCGTCAGCATTTTCAGGCCGCCGGCAAAAGGTTTACCGCCAGGTGCGGTATGGCAGGCGGCACAATCCCCGGCACGCGACAGGTATTCGCCCCGTTTGATTTGCGCAGGGTCCGGGCTGGCTGCTGCATGAGCGCCGGTAAACATCAGGCAGATCACCATGATAAATCCGCCCTGTATCGCATTCATTCATCTTCTCCCGCCGTGCCAGTGCGTTAAGTGTGCGACGGTTCCGGCCAGATTGCCGGATATATCGCGCAAAATTAAAAAAGCCCGGCAGTAATATGCCGGGCTGAAGGGGTCAGCGCAAAAATCAGCGGATCCCGCGTTAGAGGATCACAACTTAAAACCGGCAACCACGGTTTGCAGCTGAACGGTTTGATCCTGCATCGCCTGTGCGGCGGCTGATACCTGTTCCACCAGCGCAGCGTTTTGCTGGGTGGCGTTGTCGAGCTGGGTGATCGCGACGTTCACCTGCCCTATGCCGAGGCTTTGCTCCTGACTTGACGACATAATTTCATTCATCAGCGTCGCCACGTTATTCACACCGCCCATCACTTCATCCATGGTGGAGCCCGCCGTCGCCACCAGCTGGCTGCCGGTGGCAATATCCGCCACCGAGTCTTCGATGAGTTTTTTAATTTCGCGGGCAGAGGTCGCTGAACGCTGCGCAAGGCTGCGCACTTCGGACGCCACGACCGCAAAACCACGCCCCTGCTCACCGGCACGGGCCGCTTCCACCGCCGCATTCAGCGCCAGAATATTGGTCTGGAAGGCGATGCCGTCAATCACGCTGATGATATCGACGATTTTGTGTGAAGAACGGGTGATCGACCCCATCGTCTCAACCACCTGTTTCACCACTTCCGAGCCTTTTTCAGCAACGGCAGAGGCTTCGCGCGCCAGCTGGTTGGCCCCTTCCGCGTTAGCGGCATTCTGTTTCACCGTGCTGGTCAGCTCTTCCATTGACGCGGCAGTTTCAACAATTGAACTGGCCTGCTCCTCGGTACGCGCGGAGAGATCGAGATTTCCGCTGGCGATCTGCCGTGATGCAGAGGTAATGGCCAGACTGCTGTCGCCGACCTGACGGAGAATCGTTTGCAGGAACGACAGGAAACTGTTGAAGCTCTGATTGATGTCATTGAATTCCGGACTGCGGCTTTCCGGTAAGCGACGGGTAAGATCCGCGCCCCCCGCCGAAAGCTGGCTGATATTTTTATGCAGCGCAGCAAGCTGACGCATGAAAATCTTGATGACCACAATCAGTACAATCAGCAACAGCAATACCATCGGGATTTGCACCATGCCAAGGCTGGCAAGAATACTGTGCGTGCGCGTCAGCAACTGGCTGGTCGGCATGTCCGTGACGATGTACCACGGTCCCTGAATTTTGCTCATGAACATTGTGTGGGACGTGCCGTCGCTGTCGTAATCAGTCATCAGTTCTGGCTGGTTATCAATCTGGTCAAAGCTCTGACGGATTTGTGCCACCAGCGCTGACTGTTCGCCTAATGAAGCCAGCTTTGGCAGTTTTTCATCGCTGACGTGGCTGGTGCCAACGATGGTGCCGTCTTTCTCAACGATATAAATCTTACCGTTAACCTTCTTCTCCATCGCGATCACCAGCTGGTTAAAGAAGCCCAGCGTGACGTCAATGGTGGCAACGCCCCATTGCTTGTCGCCTTTATAAATCGGCATGGCGCAGTTAGTGCGCGGCTGCGTGCTGGCATCATCGAAATACGCCGGTGCCCAGACACATTGTCCTTTTTGGCCTTTTGACGCCGCCAGATACCAGGACTGATCAAAGTAGTTAGGTGATTCAGCGCTGTTCCAGAAAGTGTTAACCGTCAGGAGATTATTATTATTGCGTGCAAAAAAGGTGCTGAATTTGATTTTTGCGGGATCGCGCTGATTCGGCAACGGCCAGATGCCACCGCCAAAGACAGCAGAATCACCGTACTGATCGACCAGCGCGGGCAGCAGGCGATCGATACTGTCGCTGTCCATTTGTGCGACAGTTTGCGTGATGGTACGGACCTGTGATTCCACTTTATTCAGGCGATCGTTAATCGCGATCGCCACATCCGCCACCTGACTGGCAACCAACTTACTCTCGGTTTGTTTCAGTTGGGGTGCGATAAAGACCTGGATAACAATGAGCGTAACGATGATCAGCACAATAAAAAACAAGCTGATCAATGCGATAAAGCGAGATTGTGTTGTTTTTAACATTTTAGGGTACTCACCGGCAAAGCAGCGAGATCGCTGCTTAAGTACTAACGGCATTTTCTGATGTTTCTTTATGTTGCTATAGTAGATATATCTGGTGGTCAGATCATCCGGGTGAAAAACCAGAACATCGTGTTGATGAGATCTCTTCTCACCATGAGGGTAAATACGTGATAGCGCTCACTAAAGCGTTATGAAAATCTTTCGGAAAAGTAAAATAAGTGTGGTGTGCCGCGGGTTTTAATCAGTTTTTAATGATTTCTCTTAATGTTATTCTTATCTGATATTGAGAAAATATGGTCGAACCATTAATCATGGAGTGAACAATGGCGTGCCATTTTGCAAGATGGGCAGTAACGGATGCAGAACCTGATACTCACCGGGTGCCCAAAGACATCGTATTATCCGCAAGAAACCTTTCCGAAAAACAGCGCCGTCGCTTTCTGAACGGGCGCGTTCTGCTCGCAGAAATGATTTTCTATCTCTACGGCATCCCCGAACTGCCCAACGTCATTACCTTGCCCAGCGGTCGCCCAAGTTTTGAATCTTCTGATCTTCCCGATTTCAGCCTGGCCTATGCCGGGAGTACGGTCGGCGTATTGATCAGCAGCGAAGGCAAAGTGGGGCTGGATCTGGAAATCATTCACGCCCGCAGTGCGCTGGTTAATCCTCAGCAGCAGGAGCAGTTGTCCGCCGTCGAGAAAACCTGGATTGCCATGCAGTCCGATCCCATCGAGTCTTCATTGCAGTTGTGGTGCATCCGTCAGAGCATGTTGAAAATGTCCGGGATGAATGAGCAGAATCCGCTGACGCTGAGTCTGAATCCGGCCTCGGGGCGATTGCGCTCTACCGTGACGCCGGAGGCGCAGGTGATGAGCGACATCGAAGGGCCGATCACCTGGGCGTGCGCGCAGTCGCCGTCGATAATTCGTTTGCAGTGCTGGCGTTATGAACCGGAAAATGGCTTTACCCGCACGCAAACCCTGTCTGTCGATCAGCAATCCGAATCACCGCATTACATGAAATTCATCAGCCTGCCGCCTGCTAAATAAAACTTCACCTATGTTTTCATTAACCTTATATATCGCCATGTCGTTTTTCGTTTAAGGTAGAACCCAAACGTTATCCATAACAGGAGTTAACCATGTCAGCTCAGCCACTGAAGTTTGTCACACTGTTAGGTAGTCTTCGCAAAGGGTCTTATAACGCGATGGTCGCCCGCTCGCTGCCGAAAGTCGCGCCAGCCGGTGTCACGATTGAAGCGCTGCCGTCGATTGGGTCTGCGCCGCTTTACGATGCGGATATTCAGCAGGAAGACGGGTTTCCGGCCGATATCGAGGCCATTGCGGAACAAATCCGTCAGGCCGACGGGGTGATCATTGTGACGCCGGAATATAACTACTCGGTGCCCGGTGGTCTGAAAAACGCTATCGACTGGATTTCACGCCTGCCTGACCAGCCTTTAGCCGGTAAACCGGTACTGATCCAGACCAGTTCAATGGGACCGGTAGGCGGAGCACGTTGCCAGTATCATCTGCGTCAGATTCTGGTTTTCCTGGATGCGATGGTGATGAACAAACCTGAGTTCATGGGCGGCGTGATCCAAAGCAAAGTCGATGAGCAGACCGGTGAAGTGATTGATCAGGGGACGCTGGATTTCCTCAAAGGCCAGCTCACTGCCTTTGCGGATTACACGCACCGCGTCAGCAAATAATTCCCTGTCTCAGAAATGCAAACAGCCCGCAAATGCGGGCTGTTTTTTTATCGTGATAAAAATCAGTGTGCGTCGACAAACGCGATTTTCAGCACGAACAGTAAGGCCACCACAACCACGCACGGGCTGATTTCTCTCCAGCGGCCGGTGCCCAGTTTCATCACCACGTAAGAGATGAAGCCCAGCGCGATACCTTCGGTGATCGAGAAGCTGAACGGCATCATCACCGCGGTCACGAACGCCGGAACCGCTTCGGTCAGGTCATCCCATGACACGCGCGCCAGACTTGACGTCATCAGCACGCCGACATAAATCAGTGCACCGGCGGCCGCGTATTCCGGCACCATACCCGCCAGCGGGGAAATGAAGATGACCAGCAGGAACAGTAAACCGGTCACCACTGCCGTCAGGCCGGTACGCCCGCCCACAGACACGCCAGAGGTGCTTTCGATGTAAGCCCCTACCGAGGATGTGCCGATGAACGCGCCAGCCACAGAGGCCACGCTGTCAACGTACAGCGCCTGCTTCATCTGCGGGAATTTGCCCTGCGCATCCGCCAGACCGGCTTTGTCGGTCACACCGATAAGCGTACCGGAGGAGTCAAACAGGTTCACCAGCATGAAGGAGAAAATGACGCCCGCCAGACCGATGTTCAGCGCACCTTTCAGATCCACCTGACCGACAACGGTGGTGATACTTGGCGGCATCGACCAGAATCCGTTGTAGTGCACATCGCCAATCATCAGGCCAATGCCGGTGGTAACAATGATCGACACCAGCACAGAGGCGTGGAAATTACGCGACGCCAGCACGGCGATAATAAAGAAGCCCAACACACCCAGCAGGACGTTGTGCGAGGTCAGGTTACCAATGGTCACAATGGTGTCCGGGTTCGGCACAATAATTCCGGCATTTTTCAGCCCCATCATGCCGATGAACAACCCGATACCGGCGGTGATCCCCACACGCAGGCTGACCGGAATATTGGCTATCATCCAGTAACGGATACGGAAAATGGTCAGCAACAGCAAACCCACCGCGCCCCAGAAAATCGCGCCCATCCCGACCTGCCAGGAAACGCCCATCGCGCCCACCACCACAAATGCAAAGAACGCATTCAGCCCCATTGCCGGTGCCAGCGCGACAGGCAGATTAGCGATCACGCCCATCAGGATGCTGCCGAAGGCGGCAATCAGACAGGTGGTCACAAAGACGGCCTGTTTATCCATGCCCGCGACACCCAGAATCTGCGGGTTCACGAAAACGATGTAGACCATGGTCAGGAAGGTGGTTAAACCGGCGATAGTTTCAGTGCGAACCGTCGTACCGTGCTGGGTCAGTTTAAACAGACGCTCAGCCAGTCCTTTACCACCGGTCGCATTGCTGTGTGGTGTGCTCATGTGTGAGTTCCAAAATGGGGGAAAAACAATCGGGGGTATCCTAAGGATTTTAGCGGAAAAGCGCCAGCACTGGATGGGGAGGATTACATCACTCGTTCGGGCCGGATTCCATAACTCACATCAATGTATTCAGAATAAACACGCAACCATCTGAATAAGTTTTACCCTCTGCCGTTCAGGCACTCAGCGAAGCGTTCAGACACTGCATAAACCCGGCACAGGTCGTCAGCCCGGGGACCTGTGCGCCAGAATGACCGCCAATATGTCACGTCCGCAATGACATATTGGCGATGAATCAGTCTTCGGAGGTGATCTGATGATAAGCCTGCATGCGTTTTTCCAGCTCGGTGAGCGAGCGCAGGCCATCCGCCAGCGGCAGGATTTTATCGTTGAAGATTTCCAGTGACCACGGCCCGCTGAAGCCTTTTTGATTCAGCGTACTGACAAAATCCACCAGCGGTAAATCGCCTTGTCCGGGATAGCAGCGGTAACTGCGGCTCCATTGCTGTACGTTCATGTCTTTGAAGGGCGCGTCGGCCAGTTGCAGGAAGCTGATTTTATCCAGCGGAACCTCGTCCAGCCGGTCGAGATTATCGCCGACGGCCAGCACGTGAAAGCTGTCCAGGACAATGCCCAGCGCCGGGTGATTCACCTCACGCACGCGATCCCAGGCCTGCAGATAGCGGTTAACGTGTTTCCCCCACGCCAGCGCTTCGTAGCCGATGCGGATAGCGTAAGGCTGCGCCATGTCGGCCAGGGCAGCCAGATCGGCAATCTGTACCTCGCGTTCGGCAGAGCTGTCGGCGTCGGTGTTGCTGCACACCAGCAGATGATCGCAGCCCAGTTCGCTCATGAGATCAAACTGACGCCGGGCGCTGGCGAGTTTTTCAGGGCGTTTTTCCGGCGCGACGCCTTCAAAATCGCGAAAAGGTTGCAGCAGGAAGATACGCAATCCCAGAGAATCCGCCAGATTGCGGATAGCGACCGGTTTGACCGGGTTTTTCAGTAAATCATCTTCAAAAATTTCCACACCATCAAACCCGGCAGCGGCAATCGCCTTCAGTTTTTCAGGCAGAGTTCCGGGCACAGAAACCGTCGCAATGGAACGTAATCGGGAAGTTGCAGGCAAAATAGCGTCCTTTTTATCAGGTTTCGGTTCTTACAGTAGTGGACCCTGAACCCTCGTTCGTCAAGTGTTGCGGGCAGGTACGCACGGATTGTCGCCAGGCTGATTGTAACCGGGCGAATCAATGGTTAATCTCTGGAGCGTAAATGTGGTTAACGATGAGGGTAAGACGCTGAGCAGCCAAAGTTCCCCGGCGCCGGGACGTAAAAATGATCCGATAGGCCTGAAGCAGCGCATTTTCGACAGCGCACTGGCTGAGTTCGCCGAATCGGGCCTGATGGGCGCGCGCATGGAAAATATCGCCGCCAACGCCAACACCACAAAACGCATGGTGGTCTATCACTATAAGACCAAAGAAGCGCTGTATTTGCTGGTGCTGGAGCACGTGTACCGTGAGATCCGCCAGCATGAGCTGGAGCTGGATTTATCGGCGTTTCCGCCGGCGGAAGCCATCGTGAAGCTGGTGGAAGCCAGTTTTGATTTCCACGTATCGCACCCTGAATTTATCCGTATTGTCTCCACCGAGAACATGCTCCGCGGGCGTTTTATCCGTCAGTCCACCAGCATTCGTGAGATCAATAAATCCGCGTTAACCTTGCTGGAAGATATTCTGGAACGGGGAAAGCAGAGCCATCTGTTTAAAGATGATGCGCAGGCGCGCGATGTCCACCGGCTGATCAGCAGTTTGTGTGTTCACCAGGTGGCTAATCAGTACACCTTCGGCGCGTTATTTGAAAATCCTGATGAAGTGGATTTACAGGTCGCGCATTATCGCCAGCTGGCGGTCATGGTGGCACTGCGATACGTCATGAAATAACCCGCTGATCGGACAGCAAAAAGGCCTCAACGGAGGCCTTTTTCATTGGGACTGTGTCACTGACCGGTTACTCTTTTTTCTCTTTGCTGTCGGTCAGTAATTTATCCAGGGCATCACCGCCGACGTGACGGAAATCCTGACCTTTCACGAAGTAGAAGATGAATTCACAAATGTTCTGACAACGGTCGCCGATACGCTCTATAGAGCGGGCGCAGAACAGCGCAGTCAGCACGCTCGGAATCGTGCGTGGATCTTCCATCATGTAGGTCATCAGCTGACGCACGATGCCTTCATATTCCTGATCCACTTTTTTGTCTTCGCGGTAAATACGCACGGCTTCGTCGAGATCCATGCGCGCAAACGCATCGAGCACGTCATGCAACATCTGCACGGTGTGGCGGCCCAGCGATTCCAGGCTGACCAGCAATGGCTGATGCAGATGCGAGAATTTTTCCAGCGCGGTACGGCAGATTTTATCCGCCACGTCACCGATGCGTTCCAGCTCGGAAATGGTTTTGATGATCGCCATCACTAAGCGCAGATCGCTGGCGGTCGGCTGGCGCTTGGCAATAATGCGCACGCAAGCTTCGTCGATCGCCACTTCCATCATGTTCACTTTGTCATCACCTTTGATGACCTGCTGCGCCAGCTCCGCGTCCTGATTGTGCATCGCGGTGATAGCGTCCGTCAGTTGCTGCTCAACCAGCCCGCCCATTGCCAGCACCTGAGTGCGGATGTGTTCAAGCTCTGCATTGAACTGGCCGGAAATATGTTTATTTAAGTTCAGGTTATCCATTTTTCTTACCTCAACCGTAACGGCCAGTAATGTAATCTTCGGTCTGTTTACGCGCTGGCGAAGTGAACAGCGAGTCAGTGTCGCTGTATTCGATCAGTTCGCCCAGATACATAAACGCAGTGCGGTCTGAACAACGCGCAGCCTGCTGCATGTTGTGCGTCACAATCACTACCGTGTAATCGGATTTTAATTCGGTAATGAGCTCTTCGATACGGCCCGTGGAAATCGGATCCAGTGCCGAACAAGGTTCATCAAGCAGCAACACATCAGGGCGGATCGCGATACCGCGCGCGATACACAAACGCTGTTGCTGGCCGCCGGACAGGCTGTAACCGCTCTGGTGCAGCTTGTCTTTGGATTCATTCCACAATGCCGCTTTGGTCAGCGCCCACTGCACGCGCTCGTCCATATCGGTACGGGAAAGCTTCTCAAACAGACGCACACCAAAGGCGATGTTGTCATAAATCGACATCGGGAACGGCGTCGGTTTCTGGAACACCATGCCGACTTTGGCGCGCAGCAGGGCGATATCTTGCTTATCGACCAGAATGTTTTCGCCGTCGAGCAGGATTTCGCCTTCCGCGTGTTGCTCAGGATACAGCTGATACATTTTATTGAACGTGCGCAGCAGCGTGGATTTCCCACAGCCTGACGGGCCGATGAAGGCGGTGACTTCGTTCTTGGCAATATCCAGGGAAATATTTTTCAACGCGTGGAATTTGCCGTAATAAAAGTTCAGATCGCGAACCTGAATCTTGCTGTTGGATGCGTCAGTCATTCTCAGACATCTCTCTTATTCGTGCGCCGCATCGCGACGCAGGGAAAACAGTGAGGCCAGCCGACATCGCCTGCCCTCAATAATGAATTATTGTTTCTTCTGCGCGAAAATCACACGCGCCAGAATATTCAGCAACAGTACGCACAGCGTAATCAGCAGCACGCCCGCCCACGCAAGTTGTTGCCATTCACCGAACGGGCTCATCGCGAACTTGAAGATGGTCACCGGCAGGTTAGCAATCGGCTGCATCATGTCGGTGCTCCAGAACTGGTTGGAGAGCGACGTGAACAGCAGCGGCGCGGTTTCACCGGCGATACGGGCAATCGCCAGCAGGATACCGGTGATAATGCCGGAAACCGACGCTTTCAGCGTGATGGCCGAAATCATCTTCCACTTTGGCGTACCCAGTGCGTAAGCCGCTTCGCGCAGGCTGTCCGGCACCAGTTTGAGCATGTTTTCGGTGGTACGAATCACAATCGGGATTTGCAGCAGCGCCAGCGCCAGAACGCCCGCCCAGCCGGAGAAGTGCCCCATTTTCGCCACCATGATGGTGTACACAAACAGGCCGACGACGATAGATGGCGCAGAAAGCAGAATGTCGTTGATGAAACGAATAAACTCCGCCAGCCAGGATTTACGGCCATATTCGGCCAGATAAATTCCCGCCATCACGCCCAGCGGCGTACCGATCACGGTCGCCCACAGAATAAGTAATCCGCTGCCTGCGATGGCGTTCGCCAGACCGCCGCCCGCGGTATTCGGAGGCGGGGTGTTTTCGGTAAAGAGCGCCAGCGACATGCCGTCTACGCCTTTCACTACGGTCGTAAACAGGATCCACACCAGCCAGAACAGACCGAATGCCATGGTCAACATCGACACCATCAGCGCCAGACGGTTCTTCTGGCGACGCCATGCCTGGCGTTTACGGCGCGATTCCAGCAGTTCAGGTGTGCTTTGCATTTCGAGTGTCGTCATCTTAACGGCCCTCTTTCTTAGCCAGGCGCAGAATCATCACTTTCGACAGCGCCAGAACAATAAAGGTGATAACAAACAGGATGAGGCCGAGTTCCATCAGCGCGGCAGTATGCAGACCGGCTTCCGCTTCAGCGAATTCGTTGGCCAGCGCCGAGGTAATACTGTTGCCCGGCATATACAGCGAGACGCTGTCGAGCTGGTAGGTGTTACCGATGATAAAGGTCACCGCCATGGTTTCACCCAACGCGCGGCCAAGGCCTAACATCACACCGCCAATCACGCCGTTTTTGGTGAACGGCAGCACGATGCGCCAGATCACTTCCCACGTCGTACAGCCAATGCCGTATGCAGACTCTTTCATCATCACCGGCGTTTGTTCAAACACGTCACGCATCACAGAGGCGATGTAAGGGATGATCATGATGGCAAGGATCACACCGGCGGCCAGAATACCGATACCAAAACCGGGACCGGCGAACAAGGCGCCGACGATCGGGATGCCGGAGAGCACGTCACCGACAGGCGTCTGGAAATACTGCGCAAACAGCGGTGCAAAGACGAACAGCCCCCACATGCCGTAAACAATACTGGGGATCGCCGCCAGCAGTTCGATAGCAATACCCAGCGGGCGCTTCATCCAGTTAGGGGCAAGTTCGGTGAGGAATAATGCGATACCAAAGCTGACCGGTACGGCAATCAGCAAGGCGATAATCGAGGTCACCACGGTGCCGTAAATCGGTACCAGTGCGCCGAATTGTTCGTTCGGGGCATCCCAGGTTTTAGTCCACAGGAAGGATAAACCAAACTTTTCGATGCTTGGAAGGGAAGCAATAAACAGCGAGACGATAATACCGCCCAGCATTAATAACACGATCAGCGCAGCCAGTTTGACCAGCGCGCCGAAGATGATGTCACCGTTTTTGCTTGGTGCCTTAATAGCCGGCTTGTATTCAGCCATACCACTCTCTTTTAATTCAGATTTAATCCCCTCCCCGGCCGGAGAGGGAATGAAGCAGAAGACTTGTACTCTATATCAGACGTAAGGTCAGATCCTAGTACAGTGCTTTACCGCTGGAATCTTTAATGTTGGTTTTCCAGGCTGCGCGGATCTGTTCAACAACAGAGTCAGGCAGTGCGGCGTAATCCAGATCGGTCGTCAGTTTGTTGCCGTTTTTGTAAGCCCAGTCGAAGAACTTCAGCACTTCAGTGCCTTTCGCTGCATCGGCCTGGTCTTTGTAAATCAGGATGAAGGTGGTGGAGCTGATTGGCCAGGCGTTATCACCTTTCTGATTCGTCAGATCCTGAGCGAAGGTTTTCTTCCAGTCAGCGCCTTTGGCTGCTGCGCTGAAGGATTCTTCCGTCGGGGAAATCGCTTTACCGTCAGCATCAACCAGTTTGGTGTATGCCAGGTTGTTCTGTTTAGCGTAAGCGTATTCTACGTAGCCGATGGAGCCTGGCAGACGCTGTACGAAGGCCGCAACGCCGTCGTTACCTTTACCGCCCAGACCGGTAGGCCAGTTAACGGTAGAACCTGAACCGATTTTCTCTTTCCACTCGTTGTTCACTTTCGCCAGATAGCTGGTGAACACGAAAGAGGTGCCTGAGCCATCAGCACGGCGAACGACCGCGATGTTGGTGTCTGGCAGTTTCACGCCCGGGTTCAGCTTAGTGATCGCCGCGTCGTTCCACTTTTTGATTTTGCCGAGGTAGATATCACCCAGCGTTGCGCCGTCCAGCGTCAGCTGACCGGATGTGATCCCAGGGATGTTTACCGCCAGTACCACACCACCGATCACGGTTGGGAACTGGAACAGGCCGTTTTTGTTCAGATCTTCTTCTTTCATCGGCGCATCAGAGGCACCGAAATCGACAGTCTTGGCGATAATTTGTTTCACGCCGCCGGAAGAACCGATGCCCTGATAGTTCACCTGGTTGCCGGTTTCTTTCTGGTAAGCATCCGCCCACTTGGCGTAAACAGGGGCAGGGAAGGTACCGCCAGCACCAGTCAGATTACTGGCAGCGAAAGCAGACATTGCTGTGAGGGAAAAAGTCGCTGCTACAAAACCGGCGACGGTGTTACGCATCAATTTCATGTTCCACTCCTGGTGGTTTTAAACTTCCCGACTTAATGTCGACGTTAATTAAAGTGTTTGGCACAGGAGGAAAATAGGACAATTAGGTGACAGTAAAATGTACGTTATATGACAGTTTTATGACAGTGGTCACAATTGGACCGAAGTGGGCAATACAGAGGAAACAAGGGATGCTTTTGGGGGTAAAACGGGCTTTCAGAGCGATTATTGGTCGGAAACCGAATGTTCGATACGCCTGAACAACTCACTCCGCTCCTCGCCGGTTAACTCGCGCGATTCCCCCGGCGGCAGTGCGGCAAGATGGATATTCATGATCCGCACGCGTTCAAGCCGTGTGACTTCATAGCCAAAATATTTCGCCATGCGGCGGATCTGACGGTTAAGCCCCTGCACCAGGGTAATACGAAAGACGTCATCGGATTCTTTGATCACTTTACAGGCTTTCGTTACGGTTCCCAAAATCGGGACGCCGGCGCTCAGACCGAGAATCAATGCGTCGGTCACCGGTTTGTTAACGGTCACCACGTACTCTTTTTCGTGATCATTACCGGCGCGCAGGATCTTATTCACTACATCGCCGTTATTGGTCAGCAGAATCAGCCCGTGCGAATCTTTATCCAGACGCCCGACAGGAAAAATGCGCTGGCTGTGACGGATGAGCAAACCGATGTTATCCGCCAGACCGTCATCCATTGTGGTGATTATCCCCACCGGTTTGTTCAGGGCGATCAGCACCAGGTCATCCTGGTCGCGCAGCCCGATCTGTTGGCCATTCACGTTCACCACATCACCCGGAAATACTGGCGCGCCAAATCCTGCCTGCTTATCGTTGATAAAGACTAGCCCCTGCCCGACGTAACGATCGGCGTCACGGCGCGAACACATGCCGCTATCGCTTATGTATTTGTTAATTCGAACGGAAGGAGTGGTCAGCATTAAGCAGTGCCTTTCAGTTAAAGGCGGACTATACCCTGTTGCTGCTCAGAAATAAAAAAAGCGCCCGCAAGGGGCGCTCAGCAACGGAAGGAGCAGAGTCTTATTCTACCGTGACGGACTTCGCCAGGTTACGTGGCTGGTCTACGTCAGTCCCTTTAATCAGCGCGACATAATAGGACAGCAGCTGTAGCGGAACGGTGTAGAAAATCGGTGCAACAATCTCTTCAACGTGAGGCAACTGGATGATTTTCATGCCTTCGCTGTCGGTGAAACCGGCATTCTGATCGGCGAAGACATACAGCAGGCCACCACGGGCGCGCACTTCCTCGATATTCGACTTCAGTTTTTCCAACAGTTCATTATTTGGCGCAATCACGATCACCGGCATATCGGCGTCAATCAGCGCCAGCGGGCCATGTTTCAACTCGCCAGCTGCATAGGCTTCTGCATGAATGTAAGAGATCTCTTTGAGCTTCAGCGCACCTTCCATCGCGATCGGGTATTGATCGCCACGACCGAGGAACAGGGCGTGATGCTTGTCAGAGAAACCTTCTGCCAGAGATTCGATGGTTTTATCCAGCGATAACATCTGTTCGATACGCGCAGGCAATGCCTGAAGTGCGTGAACAATATCGTGCTCGACCTGAGGCGCCATGCCTTTCAGACGGCCCATACGCGCTACCAGCATCAGCAGAACGGTAAGCTGAGTGGTGAACGCTTTGGTGGAAGCCACGCCGATCTCAGTGCCCGCTTTGGTCATCAGCGCCAGATCGGATTCACGCACCAGCGAGGAACCGGCAACGTTACAGACAGCCAGAGAACCGAGATAACCCAGCTCTTTAGACAGGCGCAGTGCAGCCAGCGTATCAGCCGTTTCCCCGGACTGAGACAGCGTGATGATAAGGCTCCCCGGACGCACGGCGGATTTGCGATAGCGGAATTCAGAGGCGATTTCCACATCACACGGCATGCCGGCCAGCGCTTCGAACCAGTAACGCGCGACCATGCCTGAGTTATACGACGTCCCGCAGGCGATAATCTGAATGTGCTGAACGCGTGACAGAATATCGTCAGCTTTCTCACCCAGTTCGCTCAGGTTCACTTCACCGTGGCTGAAACGTCCTTCCAGGGTGTTTTTAATTGCCAGCGGCTGTTCGTAAATCTCTTTCTGCATGTAGTGACGGTAAACACCTTTATCACCGGCGTCATACTGCACTTTAGATTCAATTTCTTCGCGCTCAACGGCATGACCGTTTTTGTCATACACGCTGACAGAGCGACGTTTAACTTCTGCCACATCACCCTCTTCCAGGAACAGGAAGCGGCGGGTAACAGGCAACAGCGCCAGCTGGTCTGAAGCGATGAAGTTTTCACCCACGCCACGGCCAATCACCAGCGGGCTGCCGGAGCGCGCAGCGACCAGAACGGACGGGTCGCGTCTGTCCATCACGACGGTGCCGTATGCGCCACGCAGTTGTGGGATAACACGCTGAACCACTTCCAGCAGCGTGCCGCCCTGAAGTTGTTCCCAATGCACCAGATGCGCGATCACTTCGGTATCCGTTTCAGAATCAAAACGGTAACCGCGCTCGATCAGCAATTCACGCAAAGGCTCGTGATTTTCGATGATGCCGTTATGCACAACCGCAATATAATCAGATACATGAGGATGGGCATTCGCTTCTGAAGGTTCGCCGTGCGTTGCCCAGCGGGTGTGAGCAATACCGGTGCCGCCGTGCAAAGGATGTTGATCCAGTGCATCAGCCAGCATCTGTACTTTGCCGACACGACGTAAACGCCCCATCTTCCCTTCCGCATCAATCACAGCCAGACCGGCTGAGTCATAACCGCGGTATTCGAGACGGCGTAAACCTTCTAACAGAATTTCAGCAATATCGCGTTGCGCTACTGCGCCTACAATTCCACACATCAGTTTTATTCCTATTGAAGGTCTTTCGGACCTTTTTTGATGCCTGACCTGATTTATCCGCGAGCCCCGTTTTCCGGTGTACCTGCGGTTCCCCGAGCCTTGTAGAAGTTGGGGATTATTATGTAATGCTTATTATTTCTTCACCGGTTTTTGCCAGTCAGGTTTATGCACCTGAGGCACCCGGCTTAACAGTAAACCGTTGTCGGGAACATCGCGCGTGACTGTAGTGCCCGCCGCGATGGTCACGTTGTTACCGATACTCACCGGCGCCACCAGCTGGGTGTCAGAACCGACGAAAACATCGTTACCAATAATCGTTTTGCTCTTGTTCACGCCATCGTAGTTACACGTGATGGTGCCCGCGCCGATATTCACGTTATCGCCGATATCAGCATCGCCGAGATAGGAAAGATGGCCGGCTTTAGAGCCTTTGCCTAAACGTGATTTTTTGATTTCAACGAAATTGCCGACGTGGGCATTTTCAGCCAGCTCAGCGCCGGGACGCAGACGGGCAAATGGCCCGACCGTGCAGCCGCTTTCCAGCACGGCGTCTTCGAATACGCTGTAAGGGCTGATTACGCAGTCATCGCCGATCACGCTATTTTTCAGCACGCAGCCAGTACCGATTTTGACGCGGTCGCCCAGTTTTACGTGGCCTTCGATAATCACGTTTGTGTCGATCAGCACGTCGATACCGTGAGACAGCTCGCCACGCAGATCAAAACGCGCCGGATCCATCAGCATGACGCCTTCCAGCAGCAGACGCTCGGCCTGTTCGCTCTGATATACGCGCTCAAGACGCGAAAGTTGCAAACGGTTATTTACGCCATCCACTTCGCTGTTGCGCGCAGGATGTACGGTAGCGATCTGGTGACCTTCAGCATGCGCCATCGCAATAATATCGGTGATGTAGTATTCACCCTGCGCATTGTTGTTGTTCAGTTTGCTCAGCCAGCGTTTCAAAGAGGCACCGTTAGCCACCAGAATGCCGGTATTGATTTCCTGAATTTTAAGCTGTTCTTCGCTGGCATCTTTCTGTTCGATAATCCCGGTCACCGTGGCGTTTTCACGCACAATCCGGCCATAACCGGTGGGGTCTTCGAGCACAACGGTCAGTAAGCCAATGCCACCTTCCGGTTTGGCTTTGAGCAATTTTTCCAGCGTATCGACCGAAATTAACGGGACATCGCCGTACAGCATCAGCACATCTTCATCATCGGCAAAGAAAGGCGCTGCCTGTTGCATCGCGTGGCCGGTGCCCAACTGCTCCGCCTGCAATACCCAGTTCAGATCACTGCCTGCCAGATTTTTCTTCAGCAAGTCGCCACCATGGCCATAAACCAGATGCACGTTTTTCGCCCCCACCTGAGTGGCCGCGTCAATAACGTGTTGCACCATTGGCTTGCCCGCCAATGAATGAAGAACTTTAGGAAGGTTGGAGTACATGCGTGTCCCCTTGCCTGCGGCAAGGATCACGACACTCAGTGCGCTGTTCGACATAGGTAACCTGACAAATCCAATTTGAGTGACAAAAATAACCCGTTCAATGGTCGGATTACTACATATTTCGCTTCAAAAACCACCCGCAGGCCGCAGCCTGTAAGGGTTGTACACGCTATAGACTACAGCAAAAAATCTGAGGGTAAAACGCCCACTTATCCGGCAAGTATTCCATTAAAAGCCCTTTTTCGCTTTCGGACAAATGCTAGAAATTGGCTTATTTAAAGGCAAAAAAAAAGCGACCCAAAGGTCGCCTTTTAAACTGATGTCTTTACATCGCTTTCCTGGTCAGTTCGATAACGCGAAGTTTCGCGATCGCCTTGGCCAGTTCTGCTGACGCCTGAGCGTAGTCAACGTCGCCGTGAGAACTATTGATATGTTCTTCCGCTTTGCGCTTAGCTTCAAGCGCGCGCGCTTCGTCGAGGTCTTGCCCACGGATTGCAGTATCAGCCAACACGGTTGTTGCATTCGGCTGCACCTCAAGGATGCCGCCGGAAAGATAGATATACTCTTCTTCCCCGTGTTCTTTAACAATGCGCACCATGCCAGGCTTGATGGCGGTGAGCAGCGGAGCATGCCCCGGGAAAATACCCAGTTCGCCTTCGCTACCCGTCACCTGGATCTTTTGTACCATGCCGGCAAACATACGTTTTTCCGCACTGACAACATCCAGATGGTAAGCTTTTTCAGCCATGTCATCCTCTCTCAATACCACAACAAACTAGCGTTACAGTTTCTTGGCTTTTTCCACTGCTTCTTCAATGGTGCCAACCATGTAGAACGCTTGTTCCGGCAGGTGATCGTAGTCGCCGTCCATAATGCCTTTGAAACCACGAATGGTATCTTTCAGCGATACGAACTTGCCCGGAGAACCGGTGAAGACTTCGGCCACGAAGAATGGCTGGGACAGGAAACGCTGAATCTTACGCGCACGGGATACAACCAGTTTGTCATCTTCTGACAACTCGTCCATACCCAGGATCGCGATGATGTCTTTCAGTTCCTGGTAACGTTGCAGAATGGACTGCACGCCACGAGCCACATCATAGTGTTCCTGACCAACAACCAGTGGATCCAGCTGACGGCTGGTGGAATCCAGTGGGTCAACCGCCGGGTAAATACCCAGAGACGCGATCTGACGGCTCAGTACCACGGTCGCATCTAAGTGAGCGAAGGTGGTGGCTGGAGATGGGTCAGTCAAGTCATCCGCAGGGACGTAAACGGCCTGTACGGAGGTGATAGAACCACTTTTAGTTGAGGTGATACGTTCTTGCAGAACGCCCATCTCTTCCGCCAGCGTTGGCTGATAACCTACCGCAGAAGGCATACGGCCCAGAAGTGCAGACACTTCAGTACCGGCCAGGGTGTAACGGTAGATGTTATCGATGAACAGCAGGACGTCACGACCTTCATCACGGAATTTCTCCGCCATGGTCAGGCCGGTCAGTGCCACACGCAGACGGTTGCCTGGTGGCTCATTCATCTGGCCATAGACCAGGGAAACTTTGTCGATAACGTTGGAGTCGGTCATTTCGTGGTAGAAGTCGTTACCCTCACGAGTACGTTCACCCACGCCAGCAAACACTGAATAACCGGAGTGCTCGATCGCGATGTTACGGATCAGCTCCATCATGTTTACCGTTTTACCTACACCCGCACCACCGAACAGACCGACTTTACCGCCCTTAGCGAACGGGCACATCAGGTCCATAACTTTGATACCGGTTTCCAGCAATTCCTGGGAGTTCGCCAGCTCTTCATAAGAAGGGGCCGGACGGTGAATTGAACGACGTTCTTCTTCGCCGATTTCACCTTTCATGTCGATTGGTTCACCCAATACGTTCATGATGCGACCCAGAGTCGCTACACCAACCGGAACTTCAATTGGGTGTTCCAGGTTGTTCACTTTCAGATTGCGACGCAGGCCATCTGATGTACCCATTGCGATACAACGAACAACGCCGCCACCCAACTGCTGCTGAACTTCCAGCACCAGTTTGGAGGTACCGTTTTCTACCTCAAGAGCATTGTACACATTCGGTACTGCATCCTGAGGGAACTCGACGTCCACCACGGCGCCGATTACCTGGATAATCTTTCCAGTAGCCATCTTGAATCCTCTACGTAATTCGTAAACCTAGCTTAAACCGCGGAGGCTCCCCCGACGATCTCGGTGAGTTCCTGAGTGATGCTGGCCTGACGAGCTTTGTTGTATACCAACTGCAGCTCTTTGATCAGGCTGCCGCCGTTATCGGTTGCGGCTTTCATCGCTACCATTCGCGCGGCCTGTTCGCTGGCCAGGTTTTCTACGACGCCCTGATAAACCTGGGATTCCACATAGCGACGCAGGAGGGTATCCAGCAGTGCTTTAGGATCCGGCTCATACAGGTAATCCCAGGATTTTTTCGCCAGTGCGCCGTCTTCTGCCGGTGGCAGAGGCAACAGCTGTACGATGCGTGGTTCCTGAGACATGGTATTGACGAATTTATTGCTGACAACGCATAACTTGTCTAAACGACCTTCGTCGAAAGCCTGCAGCATCACTTTTACCGGTCCGATCAGTTCTGACAGAGAAGGGTTATCCCCCATGCCAGTGACCTGAGCAACAACGTTGCCACCCACGGAGCCGAAGAAAGAGGCTGCTTTGGAACCGATCAGGGCGAGATCAACTTCGACACCTTTTTCGGACCAGCCTTTCATCTCTGCAAGCAGCCTTTTGAACAAGTTAATGTTCAGACCACCACAAAGACCACGGTCGGTAGACACCACCAGATACCCGACGCGCTTAATTTCACGCTCATCCAGGTAAGGGTGCTTATATTCCAGATTACCTAACGCAAGGTGACCAATCACTTCACGAATGGTTTCTGCATAAGGACGGCTGGCCGCCATACGTTCCTGCGTTTTACGCATTTTGGAGGCGGCGACCATTTCCATCGCTTTAGTGATCTTTTGCGTGTTTTGCACGCTGCTGATCTTACTACGTATCTCTTTTCCGCCGGCCATCTCTGCTTCTCCTCATGACCAAACGGCCTGCTGCTTATCTGCCTTAAGCAGGGCAGCAAGGCCGCTTAGTGTTACCAGGACTGGGTTGCTTTGAAGGTATCGAGGATATCTTTGAATTTACCCTCGATCTCATCGTTATACGCACCAGTTTGGTTGATTTGCTGCAGAAGCTCGCCGTGCTCACGGTCGGCAAACGCCAACAGTGCCGCTTCGAAGCTACCGACTTTGGACAACTCAACGTCTTCCAGATAACCACGTTCTGCTGCGAAGATGATCAGAGACTGCGCCACGATTGACATCGGTGCGTATTGTTTCTGTTTCAGCAACTCAGTCACTTTCTGACCGTGGTTCAGCTGTTTACGGGTTGCCTCATCCAGATCGGAAGCGAACTGGGAGAACGCAGCCAGTTCACGATACTGTGCCAGTGCGGTACGAATACCACCGGACAGTTTTTTCATGATCTTGGTCTGAGCAGCACCACCAACACGAGATACCGAGATACCCGGGTTAACCGCAGGACGAATACCGGCGTTAAACAGGTTGGATTCCAGGAAGATCTGACCATCGGTAATCGAGATTACGTTGGTCGGAACGAACGCGGAAACGTCGCCCGCTTGCGTTTCGATGATCGGAAGCGCAGTCAGGGAACCAGTTTTGCCTTTCACTTCACCCTTAGTGAATGCTTCAACGTATTCGGCGTTAACACGCGCAGCACGTTCCAGCAGACGGGAGTGGAGATAGAAAACGTCGCCTGGGTAAGCTTCACGACCTGGTGGACGACGAAGCAACAGGGAAATCTGACGGTAAGCAACAGCCTGTTTAGACAGGTCATCATAAACGATCAGTGCGTCTTCGCCGCGGTCACGGAAGTATTCACCCATTGCGCAACCGGAGTACGGTGCCAGGTATTGCAGTGCAGCAGATTCTGATGCAGTCGCAACAACAACGATGGTGTTTTCCAGTGCGCCGTGCTCTTCCAGTTTACGTACCACGTTAGAAATGGTGGACGCTTTCTGGCCGATAGCCACATAGATACATTTGATGCCGGAATCGCGCTGGTTGATGATCGCATCGATCGCCAGAGCTGTTTTACCGGTTTGACGGTCACCGATGACCAGTTCACGCTGACCACGACCGATTGGGATCATGGCATCAACGGATTTGTAACCTGTCTGCACAGGCTGGTCTACGGATTGACGTTCGATAACGCCAGGTGCGATTGCTTCGACAGCTGAGAAGCCGTCATGCTCTACCGGACCTTTACCGTCGATAGGTGCACCCAGGGTGTTAACAACGCGACCTAACAGGCCACGGCCAACCGGAACTTCCAGGATACGACCTGTACATTTTACTTTCATCCCTTCGGCGAGGTCTGCGTAAGGGCCCATAACAACGGCACCTACAGAGTCACGCTCCAGGTTCAGGGCGATAGCGTAACGGTTACCCGGCAACGCAATCATTTCCCCTTGCATGACATCGGCCAGGCCGTGCACGCGGATGATCCCGTCACTGACGGAAACGATAGTACCTTCATTGTGAGCTTCGCTCACTACATTGAACTGAGCAATGCGCTGCTTTATCAGTTCGCTGATTTCGGTGGAATTCAGTTGCATGCTCCAGTCCCCTTAAGACTGCAAGACGTCTGCCAGGCGTTCTAGACGACTGCGAACGCTGCCATCAATCACCATATCACCTGCACGGATAATGACACCGGCAAGAACAGACTTGTCAATTTTGCAATTCAGCTTAACTTTGCGAGACAAACGTTTTTCCATAGCAGCAGCAATTTTTGCCTGCTGTTCTTCCGAAAGTGGACTTGCTGAAGTGACTTCAACCTCAGCACTAGCCTCCAGTGAGGCGCGCAGTTCGATGAACTGCTGCAACACTTCCGGAAGAACGCGTAAACGTCCATTTTCAGCCATCACCCTAATCAGGTTCTGGCCTGCGTCGTCGAGTTGTTCACCACATACAGCAATAAACGTCTTGGACAGCGTTTCTGGTGCAGTCGCACCGGAAAGCAGCTCTTCAATCATTTCATTGCGTGTGACTTCAGCCGTGAACGCTAACATAGACTGCCAGCGATCTAAGCTTTGGTGCTCAACGGCAAAGTCAAAAGCTGCTTTGGCGTAGGGGCGAGCTACAGTTACAAATTCAGACATCAGCCCCTCCCTCCTTACAGTTCAGCGACCAGTTTATCAACGATGTCGCTGTTAGCAGCTTCATCCACGGAACGTTCGATGATCTTCTCGGCGCCAGCAATGGCCAAAATCCCGACCTGTTTACGCAACTCTTCACGTGCACGTTGGCGTTCGGCGTCAATCTCTGCCTTAGCTTGCGCTACGATCTTGTTACGTTCCTGCTCGGCTTCGGTCTTCGCTTCGTCGACGATCTGTGCTTTACGCTTGTTCGCCTGGTCGATGATTACCTGAGCTTCAGCTTTGGCTTTCTTCAGTTGGTCGGTCGCATCGGCTTGCGCTAAGTCCAGCTCTTTTTTGGCACGTTCAGCAGAAGACAAACCTTCAGAAATTTCTTTCTGACGTTTTTCGATGGCAGCCATAATTGGCGGCCACACGTACTTCATACAGAACAGGACAAACAGGACAAACGCGATAGCCTGGCCGAGGATTGTTGCGTTAAGATTCACAGCACAATGCCTCTTTCAAAGTGAAATATTTGATGTAGTTCGTTTAACCGTGAGCAAGCTCAGTGTTAAGCGACAGCAAACATCACGTACAGACCCAGACCAACAGCAATCATTGGGATTGCATCGACCAGACCCATAACGATAAAGAACTGTGTACGCAACAGAGGGATCAGGTCAGGCTGACGTGCAGCACCTTCCAAAAATTTACCACCCAAGATGCCGATACCGATTGCAGCACCGATTGCCGCCAGGCCCATCATCACAGCGGCAGCCATGTACAGCAGATCCATACTCAGGTTTTCCATGACAGTCTCCAGTTTGTTTCAGTTAAAACGCAGTAGTGTTGAAAGAAAAATCAGTGTTTTTCAGATGCCATCGAGAGATAGACAATCGTCAGAACCATGAAGATAAAAGCTTGCAGCGTAATGATCAGGATGTGGAAAATGGCCCAAGGCACACTCAGAATCCACTGTGACCACCACGGCAGCAGGCCAGCAATAAGGATGAAGATCAACTCACCCGCATACATATTGCCAAACAGTCGCAGACCCAGTGAAACTGGTTTAGACAGCAGGCTGACACCCTCAAGAATCAGGTTAATCGGAATGAAAACCGGATGATTGAATGGCTGCATTGTCAGTTCTTTAACGAAACCGCCAACGCCTTTCATCTTAATGCTATAGAAAAGAATCAGAATGAATACGCCAAGTGCCATGGACAACGTGATGTTCACGTCAGCCGTAGGAACCACACGCAACGCTGACAGACCAAAGATGTGCTCGCCGATGAAGGGCAGCAAATCGATTGGCAGCAAATCCATCATGTTCATCATGAACACCCAGACGAAGACAGTCAGAGCTAAAGGCGCAATGACTTTGCTTTTGCCGTGATACATGTCACGCACGTTGCTATCGACGAAGCCGACAACCAGCTCGATGGCCGTTTGCAGTTTCCCCGGAACACCACTGGTGGCATTTTTAGCGACGCGATGGAAGATAACCAGAAAGAGTACTCCGAGGAACACGGAGAAAAACATCGAATCGATGTTAATCGACCAGAATCCCGTCCCTATCTGAAGCTGAGTCAGATGGTGACCGATATACTCTTGTGGAGTAGAGATTTCTCCTGATGCAGACATGATGCCTCTTACCCTTTAGTAGTTAAGTACGGTAACTGTTAATGACGGCCGGTGCCAAAATCTGAGTCATCAACACCGATAAATAGGCCAACCCCAACGGAGCGAAAGCCGCCTTGAACAGGCCAAGAGCAATAATCATGAAGATTATCGTCACCAGGACCTTCAGCGCTTCTCCGATAGCAAAGGACCAGGCAACCCGTCCAGAGACCGTTGTTTGCGCCTGATGGCGCCATGCAAACAGCATGAACAGTACATTTGGTACCCAGGCGGCCAACCCACCCATAAGAGCGGAAAGGGTCCATTCCAGGCTTTTGAAACCAAATACTGCACTGAGCAGAACAAAGGTCAATAACTGCAGTAGTAACAGCTTTCTGGCAACCTTCACACTTTGCGTACTGTGTAAAATACCGGATACAGACATGACGTTTGTTCTCTCCGTATCAAGTACCTAGCTGGAGGTATGCTGAATGCCGTATATCACTGCCTTTACTGTTTTGAGTCAAGCAGCAAAAACCGAGCAAATTATACGGTGCACAGGAACGAATTCAATGGATAAGTAGCGAAAAGGTGAACAATTATTTAAATTTTCCTCTTCATCACTATTTTGATAACGAAACTATAGCTGAATTTGCCCTTTTTACTTTGCTTCGGTTATTTCATCACCCGACAAAGAAGCGTGCACTGGATCACATAATTAACCGGAGCCCTTTTATATACCCTGGGCGTCCGGATTGTCTTTAGCTAAACCGGCTTTTTAAAGATGTTATAAATCATAATGTTAAGAAATTTGCGATTGAGAAAACATCTTATTTAAAAATAGACACCCTTCATTGATACATCTACCCAACAAATAACAACATTTTCATTACAAGTTGAATATCAGTCGTTCAATGCCGAATAAATTTCACAAGTGACTATCTCGGTACGGATTAAAATAAAACGTCGCAAAAATGCTATCAGTGTGTAAAAAACCGGTGATTTGTAGAAAGTCACCGCTATTTAATTAGCCTGCTCATTTTTACTCTGATAACACACACATTTTTTAAGGATTAATTGATAATTCTCAACTTTAGTTTGCATTAAGAATTATCAGATGCCGTTCTCCGTCAAGTTCCGGTACCTGCAGTTTCACCACACTTTCCAGTGTGATACCGGCGGGTAAGGCAGCGAGCTCATCATCCGGGCACACGCCCTTCAGCGCATAGAAACGCCCCTGCCCTTTCTTCGGTAAATGGTGGCACCAGGACAACATATCCTGCAAAGAGGCGAAGGCTCGGCTTATGACGCCATCGAATGGGGGTTCAGGGTCAAACTCTTCAACCCGACTTTGGACCGGTGTGATGTTCTGCAGCCCCAGTTCATGCTGAACCTGGCGGAGGAAGCGTACGCGCTTACCCAGGCTGTCCAGCAGCGTAAAGTGTGAATCAGGGCGAACGATGGCGAGAGGAATGCCTGGCAGGCCCGGGCCTGTGCCGACATCAATAAAACGGCTGCCCTGTAAATGCTCGTTCACCACAATGCTGTCCAGAATATGTCGCACCAGCATTTGCATCGGATCACGCACGGATGTCAGGTTGTAGGCTTTGTTCCACTTATGCAGCAGTTCAACATAGGCAATCAGTTGGTGTTTTTGCTGATCGGGTAACGCTATTCCTGCCGCAGCAAGCAGCGAGTCCAGTTTCTTTTGCACAGTGAAAATCCTCTGACAGAGTCGGTATTCCGGGAACAGCCCGGTGGGGGGAATGATAAAGCAGCCAGAAAAGCGGGAAAAGCAGGATTTAACCGCCCGTTAGAGCAACAGGGCGGTTATCAGAGAGGTGACTCAGGCGCTGCGACGCAGCAAGCCTTGTTTTTTCAGCCAGATCAGCAAAATGGAGATTGCAGCCGGGGTAATACCGGAGATCCGCGAAGCCTGACCGATCGATGTCGGCTTGTGATCGTTAAGCTTGGCGATCACCTCGTTAGACAGACTGTTCACCTGACGGTAATCGAGATCGGCAGGCAACACCGTATTCTCATTACGCAGCTGTTTGTTGATCTCTTCCTGCTGACGGGCAATGTAACCTTCGTACTTGATCTGAATCTCAACCTGCTCAGCGGTTTCTGCATCAGGGACAGATGGCGCAAAAGGGGACAGCATTGTGATCAACGAATAAGTCATTTCCGGACGACGCAACAGTTCTTCCGCGCTGGCTTCTTTTGAGAGAGGAGCTGACAAGTGTGCATTGATCTCTTCCACCTGCGCGTGATGAGGATTTACCCAGATACCACGCAGACGCTGACGTTCTTGTTCGATCATTTCGAGTTTCTGGTTAAAGCGAGCCCAACGGACATCGTCGACCAGGCCCAGTTCACGGCCTTTTTCCGTCAGACGTAAATCAGCGTTGTCTTCACGCAGCATCAGACGGTATTCAGCACGTGAGGTAAACATACGGTACGGTTCTTTAGTGCCCAGCGTACACAGATCGTCGACCAGAACCCCCAGATACGCCTGATCGCGGCGTGGGGCCCAGCCTTCATCTTCAGTAGCGCTGCGTGCTGCGTTCATACCCGCCAGCAGGCCCTGAGCTGCTGCTTCTTCGTAGCCTGTGGTGCCGTTGATTTGTCCGGCAAAGAACAGGCCTGCAATGAATTTGCTTTCCAGCGTCGGTTTTAAATCACGCGGATCAAAGAAATCGTACTCAATGGCGTAGCCAGGACGAACGATCACCGCATTTTCCATACCCTGCATGGAACGTACGATCTGCATCTGGACATCGAAAGGCAGGCTGGTTGAAATTCCGTTCGGATAAACTTCGTTGCTGGTCAGGCCTTCCGGTTCAAGGAAGATCTGATGAGAATTACGATCGGCAAAACGCATGACTTTATCTTCGATCGACGGGCAGTAACGCGGGCCGATCCCTTCGATGATCCCGGCATACATCGGGCTGCGATCCAGATTATTACGGATCACGTCATGGGTTTTTTCGTTGGTATAGGTCATGTAGCACGGGATCTGGCGCGGATGTTGCGACGCGTTGCCCATGAAAGAGAATACCGGTGCAGGATTATCACCGTGCTGTTGAGCCAGTACGCTGAAATCAATTGAGCGAGCATCGATACGCGGAGGTGTCCCGGTTTTAAGGCGGTTTACGCGTAACGGTAATTCACGCAGGCGCTGAGAAAGGGAGATCGCAGGAGGATCCCCGGCACGGCCACCGCTGTAGTTTTCCAGACCGATGTGGATCTTGCCATCAAGGAATGTTCCGACGGTCAGTACGACAGTTTTCGCGCGGAATTTCAGACCCATTTTGGTCACGGCGCCAACCACGCGATCGTTTTCCACAATGAGATCTTCGACGGACTGTTGGAAGATCATCAGGTTTGGCTGATTCTCTAATGCCGTACGTACCGCCTGACGATATAACACACGGTCAGCCTGGGCACGTGTTGCCCTGACGGCCGGGCCTTTGCTCGCGTTTAGTATCCTAAACTGAATGCCCGCATGGTCGATCGCTGTGGCCATCAACCCGCCGAGAGCGTCCACTTCTTTAACCAGATGTCCCTTCCCGATCCCGCCAATTGCCGGGTTACACGACATCTGTCCCAGCGTGTCGATATTGTGGGTTAACAACAAGGTCTGGCGTCCCATTCGTGCAGAAGCCATGGCAGCTTCAGTACCTGCATGACCTCCACCGATGATAATGACGTCAAATTGATCCGGATAAAACATGCGACTGCACCTCAGCGTTCAAGCGAACTTTCTTTGTATGGCGTTGGGAGGAGGGATTCTACTCAAGTTTAGAGCTTCCACAAGCCCCGGAGGATCTTCCCTAATTAAAAGAAGATCTTTTTTATTTAAAGATCTCTTATTAATACTTCTATTAGGATCGCGATCCTCTGTGCATAAGTCATTTTTGTCTATGAAGATCAGTATGCTAAGAAGGATCGAATGCTGTGAATGATCGGTGATCCTGGACAGTATAAGCTGGGATCAGAATTGAGAGTTATGCACAGACTGAAAAGCGTACAGCAGTTGTTAGAGGGATAACTACGGGTTTTACACTGCTTTAAAGCATAGTTATCCACATCTGATCGCCTGAAATTTACACTTATTTGAGTAAATTAATCCAATTGATCACCCAAACCTCTGCGGGATCCTCAGGAATTTCATGCTGAGTCACGTCGATCTCAAGACGATCGCCGATCCGTTTTGCCCCTAATGAGGTCAGTTTCTGATCCAGCGCGTTGATCGCACCGCAGAAGGTATCGTATTCGCTGCTGCCCAAACCTAAGGCACCAAAACGAACATTCGACAGATCCGGTTGCTGATCTTCCAGCTGTTCCATGAAGGGTTGCAGGTTATCCGGTAACTCACCGGCTCCGTGCGTAGAGCACACCACCAGCCAGATCCCTTCTGAAGGCACTTCATACAGCTCCGGGCCATGAAACGTCTGTGTGGAGAAACCGGCTTCTTCCAGCTTCTCTGCCACGTGTTCGGCAACATATTCGGCACTGCCAAGCGTACTGCCACTGATCAGGGTTATGTCAGCCATAGAACTCTCACCCGAGAAAAGGAAGACATTGTACGCTGTGAATGAGCTGGGATCTACCTGTGGATAATAGGGGGATAGAAATCAGTGATCAGGGCTGGATGGTACGTGTGATGGGGTTTTGCAGGGAGATCAGTGTCTCTGTAGACTGGATCTCGTCTATTGTCTGGATCTTGTTGATAAGTACGTGTTGCAGCGAATCAATGGAACGGCACATGATCTTAATGAAGATACTGTAGTGACCGGTGGTGTAATACGCTTCGACGACTTCTTCGATGCTTTCCAGCTTTTTGAGGGCTGAAGGATAGTCCTTGGCACTCTTCAATATAATGCCGATAAAGCAGCACACGTCGTAGCCGAGTTGTTTGGGGTTAACGGTGATATGCGCGCCGGTAATAATGCCCGCCTGCTTCATCTTCTCAACGCGTACGTGGATGGTTCCCGGACTGACGGTGAAGACCTTTGCCAGTTCGGCGTAAGGCGTCCTGGCGTTGTCCATCAATGCATTAAGGATCCCGCGATCCAGCTCATCGAGCTGATAGATTTCTGACATGGTTATCTTTCTCTTTAAGGTGAGTTTCTTTGCCAGCGGCGCTGCACGCGGCTTTTAACGCCGGTATCAAAGCGCCAGATATGATCGAAGATACGCAAGATCCCGGGCTTTCCATAATGTGACATCGCTAAGGCGTGGAAATGATGCTGCTTTTCCTTTTGCAGCATTTTGACTTTCTTTTGCACTTCGTCAGGCAGCCGCTGGGCGATGAAATCTGAGATCACAATAGCATCAGCATCGTGCCATTGCGGCGAGGCTAGCTTGTCCAATGTGGCACTCAGGCAGGCCGCCAGATCGGTACCGCCGCGAAAATGCTGACCGAGAAAACGCAGTGCCTGATCCAGTCCGCCGCTTGACGTCAGTTCATAGTGGATCACTTCACTGGCAAACAACATGATGTAACAGCGACGGTTATCCGCAAGAGCAATTCTCAGCAGCGCCAGGCAAAAAGCTTTCGCACACTGTTCATTGAAGCCGCCCATAGAACCGGAAGTGTCTACGCACACCACAAACGGGCCACGCGGTTGTGGTTCCTGTTGCTGATGCACCACCGGCCGCTTTACCACTTTCTCGCGCCAGACGTCTCCCTGCAGGCGGTAAGTCATCAGGCGTTTTTCCAGTAAACGGCGATAAAATTCGAACTCCAGTTCGGGGATGCCCAGCGTGCCCAGTTCGGTGGGCATCAGTCGCAAGATATCATCGCTCTGATGGATGCCGTTCACTTCTTCCGGCACCGTGGCGGGTTCGCGCACCATCAGCCGGTGCGTCTCCATTTTAGCATCTTCGTGTGGACTGGTTTTGACCGTCTGGCTGCGTCCGAGTTGTTCGGCCAGACGCATCAGTTCCGGCTGCTGTTGCAGGAACGCACCGAAGCGCGCCAGTGACTGAATGTCACCGCGCAGGCGCTTTCCTTTACTCATGTCCCACAGACGGCCTGCCGCGGTATCGTTCTCCGCTAATAAAGGAGACAGCTCGCTGCTGAGTTCCAGCCGTTGCAATAATTCTTCCTGCAATTTCTCCTGTTCCTGTTCCAGTAACTGATGATGAACGTTCACCGTCTGGAAGGTCAGGTTCAGGCGCCAGCGCTGAAGAAACAGCGTTTGAAAACTGTTACCGGTCTGCGCCGTACGCGAGGCTTCATTATTTTCCTGTAACGTGCGGGCTTCAGTGGTGAAAGGCGAATTGAGGCGGATTAACTCATCAATAAGTGCCGGTAACCCGGTCTGGAAGGTGGTGACATCCCTCTGCTGACAGTGCTGATAAAGGTAGAATTCTTTCGCCAGATCCGGCGGTACGGGCGTTTCGTGGATCCTCTGACGCAGCCGTAACTTCCATTCAGGAAGATCTTTGGTCAGTGCGCGCTTCAGCCGGGGAAACTTCTCGAAAAACACCGACAGCGCAGGCGCGGCCAGAAGCCCCACAATAAGTTCTTCGATGATTTCCGTTTCGCTGATAGCCAGCAGCAGATCCAGAGATTCCAGGCTGAACATGGTTAGTGTCCGCTGAACGTCTGTTGCTGATGGCGTAACTGCTCGGTGACCTGCAACAGACTGGCTTCGATTTTTGCCATCCATTCTGCCGGTATAAACAGACAGTTTTGCTGCTGGCTGAATTCCTGCCGCTGCCGGGTCAGTTTTGCCGTCAGATCGCTCAGCGTATTCTTCATTTCGTCAGGCACGGCGATATGTTCATTGCCCGGCAACGTCAGCGGCGTGCTTTGACGGCTGACGTCCAGCACCAGCAGTTGCTGTTTATCATCAATCTCAGCATCAAGGGTTTGCGCAAAACCAATACCGTTCAGTTTGGCTTTCAGGATGCCGCCTTTATTGAGCCACTCTTCCAGCGCCTTGTGGTCGAAGAGCAGATGCGTGACCTTGATTTCATGCAGGTGCAAAGGCGTTTGCAACAACAGCGTCAGGCTGCTGGCGGAAAGGGTGTCCGGCAGGCTGTGCTGAGGTTTACGGCTGAAAATTCCGGCTTTTTTGCTCAGTTTGATCGACTGGCGCGAGCTTTGTTGCTGCTGATATTGCATCCATTGCTGATCCAGTTGCTGGATTTTCATCAGGAGTGTTTGCTGATGATAAGCCTGCTCGGTGATCAGCTGTTCAATCTGAGTTTGCAGAAGATGGTAGGTATTGAGGTCATGCCACAGGCAGTCTTTCAGCAGGATCAAATCGACAGGCGTGATGGTGTTTCGTCCGCTGAAAAAGGCGCAGGCCTGCAACAGACGCAAGGCTTTCTTCCAGCGCCGATCCGACACATACGGCGCTGTATCAAGGGCATCAAGGCGCTGACGAAGCTGGAATACCAGTTCAAAGCACTCGTCCGGCAGACTGACTTTATCTATCTCGCCTTGCCATTGCTGATACTCTTCATCGCTGATGCTCAGAGATTCAGCCACCGGATTGGCGCTTTCGTTAGTCCTGCTGGTCAGCAGGGAGCGGAAATTTTGCTTATCCTGTACCTTATCGAGCCACAAACGGATAAGCATGCGGTCGTATAACGCTTCCAGGCTGCCGTCGGCTTCGGGCAATTCATTGGATGCGCTAACCAGCAAACGTAAAGGGATCGCCTCTTCGCGTTCGCCATTACGAAAGCGACGTTCGTTAATCGCAGTCAGCAGGGTATTGAGGATGGCGGGACCCGCTTTCCATATCTCATCCAGGAAGACGATTTCTGCTTCCGGCAGATACCCTTCGGTCAGACGCAGATAACGGCCCTCATCTTTCAGGGCCTGAATCGAGAGGGGACCAAAGACTTCTTCCGGCGTGGAAAATCGCGTCATCAGATATTCAAAGGCGCGTGCATGGCGGAAGGCATACTTCAGACGACGGGCGATCAAACTTTTCGCAATGCCCGGCGGGCCCAGCAGAAAAACGCTTTCACCGCACAGTGCGGCCAGCAGGCATAAACGAATGGCGTCCTGTCGTTCGTACAAGCCATGTTCCAGTGCGTTAGCAAGACGGGCGATCCGTTCTGCCAGAAGGGGAGATTGCGCCATACTGTCTCTTCCGGTTTCCATTTAGATATTGAATAGTGTACTGGCTCGCAGCGATAAGCCATGATTATTTTTCACTGTATAGCTTGTTGATTACTAAAAATTTTCTATTATCAGAATTGTGACCTCGTTCATCTGAACGCCGGTTTAGCTGCACATTTAAGGGTAGGCAATCTGATTTATTCGTGCATACTGTGCGCCTTTTAGTGGGCATCATTGGACTGAGCGCACGCATCGCTTACGGATGTTCGAGCAAAAAAGAAACGAAATATGAGCACTGAACATAAACGGTCACTCCCAGCAGTAACCCTGGCCGCCATTGGTGTGGTCTATGGCGACATTGGTACTAGTCCTCTCTATACCTTAAGAGAGTGTTTTTCCGGACACTATGGTTTCAATGTTGAGCCTAGCGTCGTATTTGGTTTTCTTTCTCTGATTTTCTGGATGCTGATCCTGATTGTGTCGCTCAAATACCTCACTTATGTGATGCGGGCGGACAATGCGGGCGAAGGCGGTATTTTGACGCTGATGTCTCTGGCGGGCAGGAATACGTCCTCACGCACCACGGCGGTTCTGGTGATCCTCGGCCTCATCGGGGGCAGCTTCTTCTATGGCGAAGTGGTGATCACGCCGGCCATCTCAGTGCTTTCCGCGATGGAAGGTCTGGAGATCGCGGCACCGTCCCTTGATCCTTACATCGTTCCTCTTTCTATTACTGTCCTGACGTTGCTTTTCATTATTCAGAAACACGGTACCGGTATCGTGGGTAAACTTTTTGCCCCGGTAATGCTGGTGTGGTTCCTGACGCTGGCGGTTCTTGGCGTGAACAGCATCATGCAGAACCCGGAAGTGCTGCGTGCCATGAACCCGATGTGGGCAGTTAACTTCTTTATTGAGCATAAATCCTTCTCCTTCCTGGCACTCGGCGCGGTGGTTCTGTCGATTACCGGTGTGGAAGCGCTGTATGCCGATATGGGCCATTTCGGGAAATTCCCGATCCGTCTGGCCTGGTTCACCGTGGTATTGCCGTCTCTGGTTCTGAACTATTTCGGTCAGGGCGCGCTGCTGCTTAAAAATCCGGAAGCGATCAAAAACCCCTTCTTCCTGCTGGCTCCTGACTGGGCGTTGATTCCGTTACTGGTTTTAGCCACGTTAGCGACCATCATCGCTTCTCAGGCGGTGATTTCCGGTGTGTTCTCCCTGACGCGTCAGGCTGTGCGACTGGGCTACTTACCGCCAATGCGCATCATCCACACCTCGGAAATGGAAGCGGGTCAGATTTACATCCCGGCCATAAACTGGTTGCTGTATTTCGCGGTGGTTATCGTTATCGCCAGCTTCGAGCACTCAAGCAATCTGGCGGCGGCGTACGGTATCGCCGTGACCGGCACCATGGTGCTGACCAGCATTCTCTCCTGCACGGTGGCGCTGAAAAACTGGCACTGGAAACCGTTCCTGGTGGGGATTTTGCTGATCGGTCTGCTGTTTATGGATATTCCACTGTTCGCCGCGAACGCCACGAAACTGTTCTCCGGTGGCTGGTTGCCGCTGACGCTCGGTTTGTGCATGTTTATCGTGATGACCACCTGGAAAAGCGAGCGCTTCCGTCTTATGCGCCGCATGAACGAACACGGGAATTCTCTCGAGGCAATGATCGCTTCTCTGGAGAAATCGCCGCCGGTTCGTGTTCCGGGCACCGCGGTCTACATGTCCCGTGCCATCAACGTCATTCCTTTTGCCTTACTGCACAACCTCAAGCACAACAAAGTGCTGCATGAGCGGGTGGTCTTGCTGACGCTGCGAACGGAAGATGCGCCTTATGTGCATAACGTCCGGCGCGTCACCATTGAGCAACTGTCGCCAACGTTCTGGCGGGTGGTGGCGAGTTACGGATTTAAAGAAACGCCGAATGTGGAAGAGGTCTTCCATCGCTGCGGTCTGGAAGGGTTGCCGTGCCGGATGATGGAAACGTCGTTCTTTATGTCGCACGAATCGCTGATCCTGACCAAGCGTCCTTGGTATCTCTACTTCCGCGGTAAGCTGTTTATGGCCCTGAGCCGAAACGCCCTGCGCGCGCCAGATCAGTTTGAGATCCCGCCGAACCGCGTTATCGAACTGGGTACTCAGGTGGAAATCTGACGTTCAGTTGAGTCTCTGACAGGGTACCTTCGGGTACCCTGTTTTGTTTGCGCGTAATCCTTTCTGAAACGACTAACTCAAATTGCCCTCTGATTTCTGAATCATTCAGCGAAACGTTTCGACGCTGATCACAATTCCATCACATCTTCGTTGCCTTGTGCGGACATTTTCATAAACTTATCCGTGAGCGAAACGTTTCGCTGTAGGAGTCAAAATGAAGAAGTCACCGCTGTTAAATGCCGAAATCTCAACTGTTATTGCCCGGTTAGGTCATACCGATCAGCTGGTTATTGGCGATGCCGGACTTCCGGTGCCAGCAGCTTGCCAGCGCATCGATCTGGCGCTAACCCAGGGAGTTCCCACCTTTTTACAAGTCTTAGAGGTAGTGACACACGAGATGCAGGTTGAGCGGGCTATCCTCGCAGAGGAAATCCTCACGAAAAATCCTCAACTCCATGAAGCGTTACTCGCCCGATTGACACAACTCGAACAACACCAGGGAAACACCATTGCTTTGGATTACGTCAGTCATGAGGCATTCAAAGCGCAAACCGAAAAAAGTCGGGCTGTCATCCGCAGCGGGGAATGTTCGCCGTACGCGAATGTGATCCTGTGTGCCGGCGTAACCTTCTGAGGCCTTTATGCAACCTTTGCTGCAACTGACAGGGATTGATAAAGCCTTTCCCGGCGTAAAAGCACTTTCCGGCGCGGCGCTCAGCGTTTATCCGGGACGTGTCATGGCGCTGGTGGGTGAAAACGGCGCGGGTAAATCCACGATGATGAAAGTGCTGACCGGCATCTATCAAAAAGATGCCGGTTCAGTGCATTTCCTCGGAAAGGAAACGGTGTTTAACGGTCCGAAAGCGTCGCAGGAAGCCGGGATCGGCATTATCCATCAGGAATTAAACCTTATCCCTCAACTGACCATTGCCGAGAATATCTTCCTTGGCCGCGAGTTTGTGAACGGTTTTGGCCGCATCAACTGGAAAAAGATGTATGCCGAAGCCGATAAACTGCTGGCGCGCCTGAATCTGCGTTACAAAAGCAACCGGCTGGTGGGGGATTTATCCATCGGCGACCAGCAAATGGTCGAGATTGCCAAAGTGCTGAGCTTTGAATCCAAAGTCATCATTATGGATGAACCGACGGATGCCCTGACCGATACCGAAACCGCCTCTCTGTTCAGCGTCATTCGTGAGCTGAAAGCGGCTGGCTGCGGTGTGGTGTATATCTCTCACCGTATGAAAGAAATCTTTGAAATCTGCGACGACGTCACCGTTTTCCGCGACGGGCAGTTCATCGCTGAGCGTCCGGTCAGTTCGCTGGAGGAAGACACGCTGATTGAAATGATGGTTGGCCGTCGCCTCGAAGAACAATATCCCCGCATTAAGCATGAACGCGGTGCGCTGCGTTTGCAGGTGCGTAATGTCAGCGGGCCCGGCGTGGATAACGTCAGCTTTGATCTGCACAGCGGCGAAATCCTCGGCGTTTCCGGGTTGATGGGTGCGGGTCGTACCGAACTGATGAAAATCCTGTATGGCGCGTTGCCGCGCAAAAGTGGCAACGTTTCACTGGATGGCCGCGAAGTGGTGACTCACTCACCGCAGGACGGGCTGGCGAACGGCATCGTTTACATTTCTGAAGACCGCAAACGTGATGGTTTAGTGCTTGGGATGTCAGTGAAAGAGAACATGTCGCTGACAGCGCTGCGTTATTTCAGCCACGGCGGCGGACGTCTCAAACATGCTGATGAACAACAGGCTGTCGGAGATTTCATTCGTCTCTTCAATATTAAAACGCCATCGATGATGCAGCCTATTGGCCTGCTCTCCGGTGGTAATCAGCAAAAAGTGGCGATTGCCCGCGGATTAATGACGCGGCCAAAAGTCCTGATCCTCGACGAACCGACGCGCGGCGTTGACGTCGGTGCAAAAAAAGAAATTTACCAGCTTATTAACCAGTTCAAGCGCGAAGGGCTAAGCATCATTTTGGTTTCCTCAGAAATGCCTGAAGTCATTGGCATGAGTGACCGGGTTCTGGTGATGCACGAAGGTCATTTAAGCGGTGAATTCCCGATAGCACAGGCTACGCAAGAAGTGTTGATGGCAGCCGCTGTCGGCAAGCAATACCGCGTGACGCAGGAGTAATCAGATATGAGTTCTCAGACATTATCAGCCAAAAAGCGCTGGATCAGTAAAGAGTGGTTGTTGGAGCAGAAGTCTCTGATTGCGCTGCTGGTGTTGATTGCCGTTGTCTCTTCAATGAGCCCGAATTTCTTCACTGTGAATAACCTGTTTAACATTCTTCAGCAAACCTCCGTTAACGCCATTATGGCTGTGGGCATGACGCTGGTGATCCTGACATCGGGCATTGATTTATCCGTCGGCTCTTTGCTGGCGCTGACCGGTGCGGTTGCCGCCTCGATTGTCGGGCTGGAAGTGAATGCCTTTGTAGCCGTCGGCGCCGCGCTGGCGCTGGGGGCGGCGGTGGGCGGCGTCACCGGTATGATTGTCGCCAAAGGTAAAGTGCAGGCATTCATCGCCACGCTGGTCATGATGCTGCTGTTGCGCGGTATCACGATGGTGTACACCAACGGCAGCCCGATCAGCACCGGTTTTAATGATGTGGCAGATGTCTTTGGCTGGTTTGGTATCGGTCGCCCGCTGGGTATTCCGACACCGGTCTGGCTGATGGCCGTGGTGTTTATTGCAGCCTGGTACATGCTGCATCACACCCGGTTAGGGCGCTATATCTACGCGCTGGGCGGTAATGAATCCGCGACGCGCCTGTCAGGTATCAGCGTTGATAAAGTTAAAATTATCGTCTACTCCCTGTGTGGTTTGTTAGCCGCTCTGGCCAGTATCATCGAAGTGGCGCGCCTGTCTTCTGCGCAGCCTAACGCGGGTACCGGTTACGAGCTGGATGCGATTGCCGCTGTTGTTTTGGGGGGAACCAGCCTGTCCGGGGGTAAAGGACGCATTGTTGGAACGCTGATCGGTGCACTGATCCTTGGCTTCCTGAATAACGGTTTGAACTTATTAGGTGTTTCTTCCTACTACCAGATGATCGTGAAAGCAGTTGTCATTCTGCTGGCGGTTCTGGTGGATAACAAAAGCAACAAATAAACTCTCCTACAGGACTTATGACCATGAATATGAAAAAACTGGCTGTCTGGGTTTCCGCCGCAGCGATCACCGCTTCTTTCAGTGCTAACGTGATGGCGAAAGACACCATTGCCTTGGTCGTTTCAACGCTGAACAACCCGTTCTTCGTTTCCATGAAAGACGGCGCGCAGAAAGAAGCCGACAAACTGGGCTACAACCTGATTGTTCTCGATTCTCAGAATAACCCGGCGAAAGAACTCGCGAACGTGCAGGATCTGACCGTTCGTGGCACGAAGCTGATGCTGATTAACCCGACCGATTCTGATGCCGTAGGCAACGCCGTAGCAATGGCAAACCAGGCCAAAATCCCGGTGATCACCCTTGACCGTCAGGCAACCAAAGGGGTTGTTGCCAGCCATGTCGCTTCTGATAACGCCTTCGGCGGGAAAATGGCCGGTGATTACATAGCGAAAAAACTGGGCGAAAACGCCAAAGTCATCGAACTGGAAGGGATTGCGGGGACGTCCGTTGCCCGTGAACGTGGTAAAGGGTTCGCACAGGCAGCTGAAAAACACCATTTCCAGATCCTCGCCAGCCAGCCTGCTGACTTCGACCGTACCAAAGGTCTGAACGTTATGCAGAACTTGCTGACTGCGCATCAGGATGTGCAGGCCGTGTTCGCTCAGAATGACGAAATGGCGCTGGGTGCATTGCGTGCTCTGCAAACTGCCGGTAAAACTGACGTTCTGGTTGTCGGCTTCGACGGCACTGAAGACGGTATCAAAGCGGTAAACAGCGGCAAAATGGGCGCGACCGTGGCACAGCGTCCGGAACAAATTGGCGTGATCGGTGTTCAGACTGCCGATAAAGTGCTGAAAGGCGAAAAAGTCCCGGCGGTTATCCCGGTTGATTTGAAACTGGTTGCTCAGCCGTAAAATCCGCATGATTGATGCTGTAACAAGCGCCTCCTGACGGGAGGCGCTCTTTAAACTCAGGGATTTCCACATGAAGACAGGCAAACTGGTGGTACTCGGCAGTATCAACGCTGACCACATTCTGAATATCAACCACTTCCCGCAACCGGGCGAAACGGTGATCGGTAAGCAATACACCGTAGCTTTCGGCGGTAAAGGTGCGAATCAGGCGGTAGCCGCCGGCCGCAGTGGCGCAGATATTTCGTTTATTGCCTGTGTGGGAGACGACGATATTGGCGAACGGGTTCGCAAACAACTGGCCAGTGACCAGATTGATACGCGCCCGGTTGAAGCCATCAAGGATGCCACCACCGGCGTTGCGCTGATTTTTGTGAATGCGGAAGGTGAGAACGTTATTGGTATTGATGCCGGGGCGAATAATGCCGTCACGCCTGAGTACCTCGATCGTTACAAACAGCAGGTCATTGAAGCCTCTGCTTTATTAATGCAACTGGAATCCCCGTTAGACACGGTGATTGCGGCGGCGAAAATAGCCAAAGAACACGACACTCAGGTGATTCTTAACCCTGCACCGGCTTGTGAATTGCCGGACGAATTGCTTTCGCGGGTGGATATCATCACTCCGAATGAAACCGAAGCTGAAAAGCTGACCGGTATTAACGTCGACAATAATGAAGATGCCGCACGTGCTGCAAAAGCCCTGCATGACAAAGGTATTGCGACCGTCATTATTACGCTGGGGAGTAAAGGCGTCTGGTTGAGTCAGAACGGTGAAGGGAAGTTAGTCGCAGGTTTCCGTGTGAAAGCCGTCGATACCATTGCGGCTGGTGATACCTTCAATGGCGCCTTAGTGACCGCTTTGCTCGAGGGCAAGCAGATGGACAGCGCGGTACGTTTTGCTCACGCGGCTGCAGCGATTGCCGTGACGCGTCCCGGTGCGCAACCTTCTGTTCCGTGGCGTAAAGAAATAGACGATTTTCTCGCACAGCAGGAGGCCTGATTGGCCACCATGAAAGATGTCGCCCGCCTCGCGGGCGTTTCAACCTCTACCGTTTCTCATGTCATCAACAAAAATCGTTTTGTCAGTGAAGCTATTGCCGGCAAAGTGAATGCCGCCGTAGAACAGCTCAATTACGCGCCTTCTGCCCTTGCCCGTAGTCTTAAATTGAATCAGACCCGCACTATTGGCATGTTGTTGACCGCCAGCAGTAACCCGTTTTATTCAGAAGTGGTGCGGGGGGTTGAACGCAGTTGCTATGAACGTGGTTACAGCCTGATCTTGTGCAATACCGACGGCGATGCCGAGCGCATGAATCGCAGCCTGGAAACTCTTCTGCAAAAGCGGGTCGATGGCCTGCTATTAATGTGCACCGAAAATCACCGGCCTTCGAAAGATGCCATCAGCCGCTATCCTTCTTTACCCATAGTAATGATGGACTGGTCGCCGTTTGACGGCGCGAATGACGTCATTCAGGACAATGCGCTGCTGGGAGGAGAGATGGCGACGGAATATTTGATCCGTCAGGGCTATCGTAAAATCGCTTGTATCACCGGGCCGCTGGATAAAACGACGGCGCAGGAACGGCTTAATGGTTACCGTCAGGCGATGAATAAAGCTGGCCTGGCAATTTTACCGGGCTATGAAGTCAGTGGAGATTTTGAATTCGAAGGTGGCGTCCCGGCGATGGAAAAACTGCTGGCACTCCCCGAACCGCCTCATGCTGTGTTTGCCGGAAATGATGCCATGGCCGTCGGCGCCTATCAGGCTCTCTATCAGCGCGGATTACGTGTGCCTGACGATGTGGCTGTCATCGGCTACGATGATATCCAGCTGGCGCAATATATGATGCCACCGCTGACGACTATCCATCAGCCGAAAGATTCGCTGGGTGAACTCGCTGTCGATGCTCTCTTGCATCGCCTGCAGGACCCGGAGGCGGAACCGCAAGTCCTGGTACTTACGCCGGAACTGGTTGTGCGACAGTCCGTAGGATCATTGGTCACTAAGTAACAGACGCTGACAGGCCAGCAGTGCCGCATTGGCATCGCTGGCAAGAATGGCATCGGTCAGGCGCTGATGATATTCCAGCTTAATCACTTCATTCCCCGTGATCGCCCGGAAGTAACTCTGATAGACCGAACTGAATAAATTCGAAAACGACGTCAGGAAAGGATTTTTCCCCGCCTCATAAATCAGCTGGTGAAACTGAGCATCCACCGTAATCCAGCGCTCCCGATCAAAGCTGTTATGCAGCATTCTCATTTCATACATATAAAGAGAGAGCTGATGCTTTTGATCATCACTGGCCGAAAGAGCGGCTAATGCACAGGCCTGCGGTTCGAGCGCTCTGCGCAATACAATAAAATGTGCCATCACCTGATCGAAGTTTTCACGCGTCATCCACCAGGTGAGCAAATCCTGGTCGAGAAAGTTCCAGCTGGATTGCGGCATTACTCGCGTACCAATTCGGGGACGGGGTAAAAGCATGCCTTTTGCCGCCAGCGTCTTCACGGCTTCCCGAACTGCTGTCCGGCTGACGCCAAAAATCTCACCTAACTCATTCTCACCGGGCAGTATCGAACCTTCCGGGTAATCGCCAGACAGAACCCGCTGGGCAATCTTCTCTGCCAGCAAGTAGGAAAGATTGCGCTGGGCAGCTTGTTGCTGTGCATTAAGTAACATGGAGGTTATTCCTGAATGCCTTTTCTCTTTATTAAAGAGAGTTTACTCCAGCTATGGGCTTTAAACCGGCGTGTTTTTCGCTGAAATCGGTCGAAATTTATCCGTTACGGGCTTTTTTGATGAATTAGTGAACGGTTGGTAAAATAATTGAAATTAGGGGTTGCGGCCTCCGGAGAACTCCCTATAATGCGCCTCCACTGACCGGGAACAACGACTCCTCTAACGAGAACAAGTCGCCCAGCCAGGAAGAATCAACCCGGTGAAAACACCGCATCTTGCAAAAGAAAATGGTTGACTCTTCAGGGAGAAAGAGTATTATCTTCCTCCCACGTTGCTGAGTTAAGTCTCGCAACGTACGCTCTTTAACAATTTATCAGACAATCTGTGTGGGCACTCACAAGACGATATCAGCCACCTCGGTGGCAAAAAAATATCAAGTCTTAAAGAGTGACCAAGCAGTAATTCATTTAGTTGAATTATTACGAAAGTTAATTTTTGAGCACCGCTTAACTTGTTTAAGCAAATCGAACTTTTAATTGAAGAGTTTGATCATGGCTCAGATTGAACGCTGGCGGCAGGCCTAACACATGCAAGTCGAGCGGTAGCACAGGAGAGCTTGCTCTCTGGGTGACGAGCGGCGGACGGGTGAGTAATGTCTGGGAAACTGCCTGATGGAGGGGGATAACTACTGGAAACGGTAGCTAATACCGCATGACCTCGCAAGAGCAAAGTGGGGGACCTTCGGGCCTCACGCCATCGGATGTGCCCAGATGGGATTAGCTAGTAGGTGGGGTAATGGCTCACCTAGGCGACGATCCCTAGCTGGTCTGAGAGGATGACCAGCCACACTGGAACTGAGACACGGTCCAGACTCCTACGGGAGGCAGCAGTGGGGAATATTGCACAATGGGCGCAAGCCTGATGCAGCCATGCCGCGTGTGTGAAGAAGGCCTTAGGGTTGTAAAGCACTTTCAGCGAGGAGGAAGGGTTCAGTGTTAATAGCACTGAGCATTGACGTTACTCGCAGAAGAAGCACCGGCTAACTCCGTGCCAGCAGCCGCGGTAATACGGAGGGTGCAAGCGTTAATCGGAATTACTGGGCGTAAAGCGCACGCAGGCGGTTTGTTAAGTCAGATGTGAAATCCCCGAGCTTAACTTGGGAACTGCATTTGAAACTGGCAAGCTAGAGTCTTGTAGAGGGGGGTAGAATTCCAGGTGTAGCGGTGAAATGCGTAGAGATCTGGAGGAATACCGGTGGCGAAGGCGGCCCCCTGGACAAAGACTGACGCTCAGGTGCGAAAGCGTGGGGAGCAAACAGGATTAGATACCCTGGTAGTCCACGCTGTAAACGATGTCGACTTGGAGGTTGTGCCCTTGAGGCGTGGCTTCCGGAGCTAACGCGTTAAGTCGACCGCCTGGGGAGTACGGCCGCAAGGTTAAAACTCAAATGAATTGACGGGGGCCCGCACAAGCGGTGGAGCATGTGGTTTAATTCGATGCAACGCGAAGAACCTTACCTACTCTTGACATCCAGAGAATTCGCTAGAGATAGCTTAGTGCCTTCGGGAACTCTGAGACAGGTGCTGCATGGCTGTCGTCAGCTCGTGTTGTGAAATGTTGGGTTAAGTCCCGCAACGAGCGCAACCCTTATCCTTTGTTGCCAGCGAGTAATGTCGGGAACTCAAAGGAGACTGCCGGTGATAAACCGGAGGAAGGTGGGGATGACGTCAAGTCATCATGGCCCTTACGAGTAGGGCTACACACGTGCTACAATGGCATATACAAAGAGAAGCAAACTCGCGAGAGCAAGCGGACCTCATAAAGTATGTCGTAGTCCGGATTGGAGTCTGCAACTCGACTCCATGAAGTCGGAATCGCTAGTAATCGTAGATCAGAATGCTACGGTGAATACGTTCCCGGGCCTTGTACACACCGCCCGTCACACCATGGGAGTGGGTTGCAAAAGAAGTAGGTAGCTTAACCTTCGGGAGGGCGCTTACCACTTTGTGATTCATGACTGGGGTGAAGTCGTAACAAGGTAACCGTAGGGGAACCTGCGGTTGGATCACCTCCTTACCTAAAGATACGCATTGTGCAGTGTCCACACAGATTGTCTGATGAAATTAATGAGCAAGAGCACCTGTTGATGCGGTAAGGGCAACCTTACGCTGATGCGAAAAGTGCCAAACCACGGTGTGGTCTGGTGCGGATTTTTCGTGTCCCCATCGTCTAGAGGCCTAGGACACTGCCCTTTCACGGCTGTAACAGGGGTTCGAATCCCCTTGGGGACGCCACTCCGATAATGTGTGAAAGACATTATCACCGAATATCTTAAAGATGACTTTAACGAGTCGTGTTTAAGATATTGCTCTTTAACAATCTGGAACAAGCTGAAAATTGAAAGTTTACAGCTGAACATCACTCTCCGTAGAAGTACTGAGTGGTGGATTAGTCTGTAACAGAGTCTCTCAAATAATCGCAGCGCGACGTTGTCTTTTAAGACACCTTCGGGTTGTGAGGTTAAGCGACTAAGCGTACACGGTGGATGCCTAGGCAGTCAGAGGCGATGAAGGGCGTGCTAATCTGCGAAAAGCGTCGGTAAGGTGATATGAACCGTTATAACCGACGATACCCGAATGGGGAAACCCAGTGTGTTTCGACACACTATTGCATGGTGAATACATAGCCATGCAAGGCGAACCGGGGGAACTGAAACATCTAAGTACCCCGAGGAAAAGAAATCAACCGAGATTCCCCCAGTAGCGGCGAGCGAACGGGGAAGAGCCCAGAACCAACATCAGCGTATGTGTTAGTGGAAGCGTCTGGAAAGTCGCACAGTATAGGGTGATAGTCCCGTACACAAAAATGCATACATTGTGAGTTCGATGAGTAGGGCGGGACACGTGACATCCTGTCTGAATATGGGGGGACCATCCTCCAAGGCTAAATACTCCTGACTGACCGATAGTGAACCAGTACCGTGAGGGAAAGGCGAAAAGAACCCCGGCGAGGGGAGTGAAATAGAACCTGAAACCGTGTACGTACAAGCAGTGGGAGCCTACTTTGTTGGGTGACTGCGTACCTTTTGTATAATGGGTCAGCGACTTATATTTTGTAGCAAGGTTAACCGTATAGGGGAGCCGTAGGGAAACCGAGTCTTAACTGGGCGTCAAGTTGCAAGGTATAGACCCGAAACCCGGTGATCTAGCCATGGGCAGGTTGAAGGTTGGGTAACACTAACTGGAGGACCGAACCGACTAATGTTGAAAAATTAGCGGATGACTTGTGGCTGGGGGTGAAAGGCCAATCAAACCGGGAGATAGCTGGTTCTCCCCGAAAGCTATTTAGGTAGCGCCTCGTGAACTCATCTTCGGGGGTAGAGCACTGTTTCGACTAGGGGGCCATCCCGGCTTACCAACTCGATGCAAACTACGAATACCGAAGAATGTTATCACGGGAGACACACGGCGGGTGCTAACGTCCGTCGTGAAGAGGGAAACAACCCAGACCGCCAGCTAAGGTCCCAAAGTCATGGTTAAGTGGGAAACGATGTGGGAAGGCATAGACAGCCAGGATGTTGGCTTAGAAGCAGCCATCATTTAAAGAAAGCGTAATAGCTCACTGGTCGAGTCGGCCTGCGCGGAAGATGTAACGGGGCTAAACCATGCACCGAAGCTGCGGCAGCGACGCTTAGGCGTTGTTGGGTAGGGGAGCGTTCTGTAAGCCGTCGAAGGTGACCTGTGAGGGTTGCTGGAGGTATCAGAAGTGCGAATGCTGACATAAGTAACGATAATGCGGGTGAAAAACCCGCACGCCGGAAGACCAAGGGTTCCTGTCCAACGTTAATCGGGGCAGGGTGAGTCGACCCCTAAGGCGAGGCTGAAAAGCGTAGTCGATGGGAAGCTGGTTAATATTCCAGCACTTGGTGTTACTGCGAAGGGGGGACGGAGAAGGCTAGGCTAGCCGGGCGACGGTTGTCCCGGTTCAAGCGTGTAGGGGGTGTGACTTGGTAAATCCGGTTGCATACTAACCCTGAGGCGTGATAACGAGCCACTACGGTGGTGAAGTAGTTGATGCCATGCTTCCAGGAAAAGCCTCTAAGCTCCAGGTAACACGAAATCGTACCCCAAACCGACACAGGTGGTCAGGTAGAGAATACTCAGGCGCTTGAGAGAACTCGGGTGAAGGAACTAGGCAAAATGGTGCCGTAACTTCGGGAGAAGGCACGCTGGCGCGTAGGTGAAGGGACTTGCTCCCGGAGCTGAAGCCAGTCGCAGATACCAGCTGGCTGCAACTGTTTAATAAAAACACAGCACTGTGCAAACACGAAAGTGGACGTATACGGTGTGACGCCTGCCCGGTGCCGGAAGGTTAATTGATGGGGTTAGCAGCAATGCGAAGCTCTTGATCGAAGCCCCGGTAAACGGCGGCCGTAACTATAACGGTCCTAAGGTAGCGAAATTCCTTGTCGGGTAAGTTCCGACCTGCACGAATGGCGTAATGATGGCCAGGCTGTCTCCACCCGAGACTCAGTGAAATTGAACTCGCTGTGAAGATGCAGTGTACCCGCGGCAAGACGGAAAGACCCCGTGAACCTTTACTATAGCTTGACACTGAACATTGAGCCTTGATGTGTAGGATAGGTGGGAGGCTTTGAAGCGTGGACGCCAGTCTGCGTGGAGCCAACCTTGAAATACCACCCTTTAATGTTTGATGTTCTAACTCGGCCCCGTGATCCGGGGTGAGGACAGTGTCTGGTGGGTAGTTTGACTGGGGCGGTCTCCTCCTAAAGAGTAACGGAGGAGCACGAAGGTTAGCTAATCACGGTCGGACATCGTGAGGTTAGTGCAATGGCATAAGCTAGCTTGACTGCGAGAGTGACGGCTCGAGCAGGTACGAAAGTAGGTCATAGTGATCCGGTGGTTCTGAATGGAAGGGCCATCGCTCAACGGATAAAAGGTACTCCGGGGATAACAGGCTGATACCGCCCAAGAGTTCATATCGACGGCGGTGTTTGGCACCTCGATGTCGGCTCATCACATCCTGGGGCTGAAGTAGGTCCCAAGGGTACGGCTGTTCGCCGTTTAAAGTGGTACGCGAGCTGGGTTTAGAACGTCGTGAGACAGTTCGGTCCCTATCTGCCGTGGGCGTTGGAAGATTGAGAGGGGCTGCTCCTAGTACGAGAGGACCGGAGTGGACGCATCACTGGTGTTCGGGTTGTCATGCCAATGGCATTGCCCGGTAGCTAAATGCGGAAAAGATAAGCGCTGAAAGCATCTAAGCGCGAAACTTGCCTCGAGATGAGTCTTCCCTGTGGCTTTAAGCCACCTGAAGGGACGTTTAAGACTAAGACGTTGATAGGCTGGGTGTGTAAGTGCAGCGATGCATTGAGCTAACCAGTACTAATGACCCGAGAGGCTTAACCTTACAACACCAAAGGTGTTTTTAGAGTGGCTCTGAAGTAGATTTTCAGCTGAATGTTCCGAGATTGGTTCGTAGTGCAAGCCTGACTTAAGGTGCGCGTTATGGATAAAACAGAATTTGCCTGGCGGCAGTAGCGCGGTGGTCCCACCTGACCCCATGCCGAACTCAGAAGTGAAACGCCGTAGCGCCGATGGTAGTGTGGGGTCTCCCCATGCGAGAGTAGGGAACTGCCAGGCATCAAATAAGTGGAAAGCCCTGTACTGACGTACAGGGCTTTTTGCTATGTGAAATTTAGAGAAAGCAGGAAAGTAAAACCTGCTAATTAGCTTGTTTTTCCAGCCATTCGACAATAAAACACTCTATTTCTTCGATCTTATTGAGATCCAGCACCCTGATTGATTCCAAACTCAGAGCCGGTAATTGATTGCTGGCAACCGCAATGACATAAAAATCAATCAACTGCTCTAAATGCCTGCCACTTTCTTCCCTGTACAACACAATTTTATCTATCCTCTCGTGTTTGAATCCCTCAACCAAAATCATGTCGAGACTGTTGCTGTCGAAACGTGTCGCAAGGTACCTGAGATCGAGAGGTTCATGATGCGCTGTCTCGGTCATTAGTGCCCATCTGTCACTGCTTGCGACCATTGTTTGATCTGCGCCAGCCTTTCTCAGTTCGAAGCTGTCTTTTCCTGGGGTATCAACGTCAACGTCGTGATGAGTGTGTTTGATAAGGCCTACACGAATGCCTCGTTGGCGAAGATGAGGAATGAGTTGTTTCAATAATATCGTTTTGCCCGTGCCACTGTAAGCCACTATTCCGAGCAGTGGTATTTCACGATTGTTCATTGTGATTCGCTCTGCCAACGCAAAACATCTTGCGGGTAATTGAGGTTGGAAAAATCTGCAGCATGATTAAACATAACTGACTTGGCACCAACGTTATGGAAGAAAATCATGAGTTTACGGTCGCCATTTTCAAGATAGGATTTCAAGGCTGGAATAAGATTGCGGTTGAGCAGACAAAGTGTCGGATGCTCCCGTTCCGGATCTCGTGCATAGAGGGCCTGACGGCCTGCTAACTCGGACAAAAACGTTTCGGCTAAGTTAATAGGGAATCCGGGGACGTCACAAGGCACGAACAACATCCACTCTGTCTGACTTACCGTTAAAGCGGCCAGCATACCGGCAAGTGGACCGGAGAAATCCTGTGTGAGGTCTGGGACAGTCTGAAATTTTTTGCCGTAGCGATCCGCATTTTGGTTACAACTGATCAGTATATTACCCACCTGTGGAGAGAGCCTGTCAGCTATGATTTCGAACAAAGGCTGACCTTTTACCTCAACCAATCCCTTATCTTCTCCCATCCTGCTCGAACGTCCGCCCGCTAAAATAACGCCGGTAATGCTGCTGCGATTCATACTATTCACCTGCCAAAATCTTTGTATTCCGACCATTGTAACGTCTAATTTTCAACACAAGCAGATTTAACTTTGTCATGTCAGCTTGTCCTTCCCCTGAAGAAATAACCCTGTTATTTTTAGGGACTCAACAAATAAAGGAAGAAACCTCATGAAAGAACATCGCGTCAATGAGCTGATTGAATTACTGCACCCGGCCTGGAAAGAAGACAGTGATCTTAACCTGATGGAGTTTATCCAGAAGCTGGCGGGTGAATGCGGTTATCAGGGCCCATTGGCGGAACTGAGTGATGACACATTGATTTATCACCTGAAAATGCGTGGAACAGAAAGCTCTGCGGAAATTCCTGGTCTGAAGAAAGACTATGAGGATGACTTTAAAACGGCGCTTCTGCGTGCCCGTGGTGTGATTAAAGATTGATGTAAACTTATGTGAACTTCATGCGAACCACGAAAAATAGGTGATACTATTTCCCATTATCATTTTTCTGTGCGGCCAATCCGAATGAAGTTATGAATAGTTCAGCTTTCAATTTTCAGGCATTGTCGCCGGATCTCATCCTTGATGCACTCGAGAGTGTCGGTCTGCGCGCAGAGTCCGGGCTCACTGCATTAAACAGCTATGAAAATCGGGTATATCAGTTTCTCTGTGAAGACAGAAAACGCTATGTGGTGAAGTTCTATCGTCCGGAACGCTGGAGTGAGGAACAGATCCATGAAGAGCATCTTTTTTCACATGATATGTCCGAGGCTGAAATACCGGCCGTTGCCCCGCTTTCTATCAATGAAAATACGTTGCATCACCATCAGGGTTACATGTTTACCGTGTTTCCCAGCGTAGGTGGTCGGCAGTATGAAATAGATAACCTTGATCAGCTGGAGTGGGTTGGGCGTTTCCTGGGACGTATTCATCAGGTGGGCAGTGAGAGCCTTTTTACTGCTCGTCCGACGATGGGGCTGGATGAATATCTCGTACAGCCGCGTGAAGTTCTCGCACAATGCCCTCTGATCCCGAAGAGTCTGCGCGAGCCTTTCTTGCTGGCGACAGATAATCTGATCAATACCACACAAACATATTGGCATACGGACTGGAAACCTTTGCGTTTGCACGGCGATTGCCACCCGGGGAACATTCTCTGGCGTGATGGACCGGTGTTTGTCGATATGGACGATGCCCGCAATGGCCCGGCGATACAGGATCTCTGGATGTTGTTGCACGGGGATCAAAGTGAGCAGCACCTTCAGCTGGATGTATTGCTTGAAGCGTACGAAGAATTCGCCGATTTTGACTCTCGGGAGCTGGCACTCATTGAACCGCTGCGCGCGATGCGCATGGTTTATTATCTGGCCTGGGTCGCGCGCCGCTGGGAAGACCCTGCATTCCCTAAAAGTTTTCCGTGGATGACGGATGAAGACTTTTGGCGAGGCCAGATTGCTGCTTTTAACGAGCAAATTAAGAAACTAAAGGCACCTCCTTTGCAGTTGATGCCAATGTATTAAGTCACGTTTAATGTTCGAAGTTTAATTAATTGGAGATAGGCTTTATATGAAAAAGATATTCTTGGCACTGGTTGGTATGGTTATGGCCTTCAGTGTGTCTGCGGCACAATTTTCTGATGGTGCCCAGTACGTTACTTTAGATAAAACCGTTGCTAATGAGCCACAGGTACTCGAGTTCTTCTCATTTTATTGCCCGCACTGTTATCAGTTTGAACAAGTTTGGCATGTGTCTGACAGCATCCGTAAGAACCTGCCAAAAGACGTTAAATACACCAAATACCATGTGGAATTCCTGGGCCCGTTAGGTAAGCAATTAACTCAGGCATGGGCTGTGGCAATCGCGTTGGGCGTTGAAGATAAAGTCAGCCCACTGATGTTTGATGCCGTACAAAAACAACAGTCCGTTCAGAATGCCGATGATATCCGCAAAGTCTTTATTCAGGCTGGCGTGAAAGGCGAAGATTACGATGCCGCACTGAATAGTTTTGTGGTGAAATCTCTCGTCGTACAGCAGGAAAAAGCCGCCGCTGATTTAGGCCTGCAAGGTGTCCCATCTGTATTTGTGAATGGCAAATATATGGTTAAAAATGATGGCCTTGATACCAGCTCAATGGATATGTATGTCAAACAATATTCAGATGTTATCAATTTCCTAGCCACCAAAAAATAAGATATCGTCTTCTCAATGCCAGCCATCCGGCTGGCATTATATCCTTTCGAATTTACGGCCTGGCCAAATAAAAAATCTGAAATATAATTGAATTTATTTGTATGATGTCGTCTCACAAATATTACTATCCACAATAGCTATTAAGCTTCTATTACATGAATGTTTCATGCAAAAATCAGATAAGCTGATGAAAGCAGTGAGTAAAATGGTAAATGTTTTTCTCAATACATCTCATTAATAATTTCTCATCAAAACTATTCACAAAGTTATCCACAGGAAGATCCTTCGAGATCCCCCGCATTATCGCAATGAATTTCCCTCGTAAGGTTCGTCTTTCACGCTGGCTATGGCATCCTTAGCGTATGTCTGATCACGAATAAAGAAGAGTTATGGCCCAGATAGCAGAAAACCCATTGATACTGGTAGACGGTTCGTCCTACCTCTACCGCGCTTACCATGCGTTCCCCCCGCTGACAAACTCTGTGGGTGAGCCAACCGGCGCGATGTACGGCGTGCTTAACATGTTGCGTAGCTTATTGCTGCAATACACCCCAAGCCACGTTGCTGTGGTGTTTGACGCGAAAGGCAAAACCTTCCGTGATGAGCTCTTTGATCAGTACAAATCTCACCGTCCGCCAATGCCTGACGATCTCCGTTCGCAGATTGAACCATTGCACCAGATGGTTAAAGCCATGGGGCTGCCGTTACTGGTGGTGTCTGGCGTGGAAGCGGACGACGTGATTGGCACACTGGCTCTCGAAGCTGAAAAGGCCGGACATGCCGTGCTGATCAGCACCGGTGATAAAGACATGGCGCAATTGGTCACGCCAGGCGTGACGCTGATTAATACCATGAACAATGCGATCCTTGGGCCGGATGAAGTCGTTGAAAAATACGGCGTCCCTCCTGAACTGATCATCGATTTCCTGGCGTTGATGGGTGACTCCTCGGACAACATCCCCGGTGTTCCCGGCGTGGGTGAGAAAACGGCGCAGGCGCTGTTGCAAGGCATCGGTGGTCTTGATGCGCTGTATGCCGATCTCGATAAAATTTCTACATTGAGTTTCCGTGGTTCCAAAACCATGGCCGCTAAACTTGCCGACAATAAAGACGTTGCTTATCTCTCCTATAAACTGGCGACCATCAAAACTGACGTTGAGCTGGACGTCACCTGCGCTGAACTGACCGTTAATGAGCCGAATGCAGATGAACTTCATCAGCTCTTTGGTCGTTATGAGTTCAAGCGCTGGCTGGCAGATGTTGAATCGGGTACCTGGTTAAGCGGTAAAAAGTCAGCGGCAAAAGCGACGACATCCGGTAAGAAAGGTGCCGCAGCTGAAGAGACGCTGGCTTCTGAACCCGTCGAGCGTAATCAGCTGACGCAGGACGGTTATGTCACCATTCTGGATCAGGCAACGCTTGATGAATGGATTGGCTACCTGAAAGCTTCTGATGTTTTCGCGTTTGATACGGAAACGGATGGCCTGGATACGCTGACAGCGAATCTGATTGGTTTATCTTTTGCAACGCAAGCGGGTAAAGCCGCGTATCTTCCCGTGGCTCACGACTATCTTGACGCGCCGGTGCAATTAGATCGCGCTGACGTTCTGAAACAGCTCAAGCCTTTACTGGAAGATGAAAAGCAGCTGAAAGTCGGACAAAATCTGAAGTTCGACCGCGGTATTCTGCTGCGTTATGACATTGTGATGAAAGGGATCGCGTTCGATACCATGCTTGAGTCATACGTACTCGACAGTGTATCAGGCCGTCATGATATGGACAGTCTTGCGGATCGTTATCTCGGCCATAAAACGGTCGGTTTTGAAGAGATTGCCGGAAAGGGTAAAAACCAGCTCACCTTCAACCAGATCGCTCTTGAACAAGCCGCCCCGTATGCAGCGGAAGATGCTGACGTCACCTTGCAGTTGCATCAGACGTTGTGGCCGCGCATCCAGGAAAGCGAATCGCTGAAGAAAGTCTTCACCGATATTGAGATGCCGCTGGTCCCTGTTCTGTCGCATATCGAACGCACCGGCGTTCTGATCGACCAGAACATTTTGGCCGCGCACTCTAAAGAGCTGGCCATCCGCCTGAATGAATTGGAAACCAGGGCGCATGAACTGGCCGAAGAGCCTTTCAACTTGTCCTCGACCAAGCAGCTGCAGGCCATTCTGTATGAAAAACAGAAATTGCCGATTCTGAAGAAAACACCGGGTGGCGCGCCTTCGACGAACGAAGAAGTGTTAGCTGAACTGGCGCTGGATTATCCATTGCCAAAAGTCATTCTGGAATATCGCGGCCTGGCGAAGCTCAAATCGACTTATACCGACAAACTGCCGTTGATGATCAACCCTCAGTCTGGACGTGTACACACGTCTTACCATCAGGCTGTGACGGCCACCGGGCGTCTGTCTTCCAGTGATCCAAACCTGCAAAACATTCCGGTGCGTAACGACGAAGGCCGACGTATTCGTCAGGCGTTTATCGCTCCGAAAGATTACTGCATTCTGGCTGCCGACTACTCGCAAATCGAACTTAGGATCATGGCGCATCTGTCGAAAGATGCAGGTTTGCTGACAGCGTTTGCCGAGGGAAAAGATATCCACCGGGCGACAGCTGCTGAAGTCTTCGGTACGCCGCTGGAAAGTGTGACCGGCGAGCAACGCCGCAGCGCGAAGGCGATTAACTTCGGGCTGATCTACGGTATGAGCGCGTTCGGTCTTTCACGGCAGCTGAACATTCCGCGTAAAGAGTCCCAGCGTTATATGGATTTGTATTTTGAGCGCTACCCTGGCGTGCTCGAATACATGGAACGTACCCGCACGCAGGCTTCTGAACAGGGCTACGTTGAAACGCTGGATGGTCGCAGGCTGTATCTGCCGGACATCAAGTCCAGCAACGCAATGCGCCGTAAAGGTGCCGAGCGTGCCGCGATCAACGCCCCGATGCAGGGAACTGCGGCTGATATTATCAAACGCGCCATGATAAGCGTCGCTGACTGGCTGAAACAGCCGGATGCTCCGCGCGCCCGCATTATCATGCAGGTACATGATGAACTGGTCTTTGAAGTGCACAATGACGACGTTGCGGCAGCCAGTGAGAAAATTCGTAGCCTGATGGAAGCGAGCATGGAACTGGCCGTTCCATTGAAAGTGGATGTCGGTACGGGTGAGAACTGGGATCAGGCTCACTAAGTGAATAGTTATTAAGCTTTTATTGTAATTAAGCTACAGGATTATGGCCTCAGACCATGAAGGTGATCGCATAATCCGCAGTTTTTGTGTAAGTAAACTACAAAAAGTTCTTTTTCCCCGTCATGAAATAGGGTAAAGTTCCTCTTGTAGGGTACAGAGGTAAGATGTTCTATCTTTCAGACCTTTTACTTCACGTAATCGGATTTGGCTGAATATTTTAGCCGCCCCAGGCATTTATGTCTGGGGCGTTTTTTATTGTGCTTTTCACTGCGTTATCCCGCATTTTTGGGGTTTGGGCATCCATGTTAAAAAAGCACATAAAAAAACGGGCGACCTGCAGGCCACCCGTCATGTTCTTTACTTACGATCCTACCTGCGACTTACTCGCCTGACAATTCGTCTTCCACTACTTCTGGCGGGATTTCATTAAACCAGGTGTTCAGTTTATCACTGAGTTTATCCACACCCATTTTTTTGGGTGAAGAGAACGCTTCAACCTGAATGTCCCCCATAAATTCTTTTACTGCTTCGCGTACCATTTTGATCTGCGCCTGACGTGCGCCGGAAGCCAGTTTATCGGCCTTAGTCAGCAGCAGCATCACCGGCGTACCGACATCCACGGCCCACTGAATCATTTGCTGATCGAGATCTTTCAGCGGGTGACGGATATCCATCAGCACTACCAACCCTTTCAGCGAATTACGCATTTGCAGATACTCACCCAGTGAGCGCTGCCATTTGCGTTTCATCTCTTCCGGAACCTGGGCATAGCCATAACCCGGAAGGTCGACCAGACGAATACCTGGCTCCACTTCAAACAGGTTAATTAATTGCGTACGGCCAGGGGTTTTACTGATACGTGCCAGGCTTTTCTGCTGGGTCAGCGTATTCAATGCACTGGATTTGCCGGCGTTTGAGCGACCAGCAAATGCGACTTCAATGCCTGCGTCACTCGGCAGATGCCGGATATCCGGGGCGCTCATGACGAAATGGGTCATATGATAGTTGTAAGTTTGGCTGGTCAAAACGTGCGTCTCCGTGAGGCTTGTGTATCTGGCTGACTGGAGATTATAACTGCAACAGCGCCGCGATACGTTCAGTGTTTTTTACAATCCGAATGATGATGCGAAGGGACCACAGAGATGAAGGCGGGGGAAAATGGCCTTCATGATGTAAGACATTTGCTATTCATAATGCGGGTTATTTCGCTAATTAAGTCGCCGTATATTTTAATTCACTTTAAATTCAATTCGATAACATCAGAGCATCGGCTGAAGGCGTGAGACGGCAGGGCGGTATCTTGAGCCTTTGCGGCGATAGGGTAAAGTCTTTCTTACGCGATGAAGGCAAGAATGGAAACACGGATGATTTACGCCTTCAGGGAATACGGGAAATGCATGGCGCTTTAAGGATGAACGGGGCCGGAAGCCCTGAAAGGCAAAGGAAAAACCGGGACGTTGAGGCTATACAGGGAAAGTGTTTGTTGAATATCCTTCGCAGGAAGGAAAGAAAAAGGCAGCAAGGTCCACTTGCTGCCTTTTTTCTTTGGTCGCTTTCTGCTAGATTCCGCCGCAAATCTATACTAAATGTACACACCTAAGAGCAGAATCCATGAAACAGCCAGCGAAAGCCCCGCGCGCCAATACCGCGACAGCCAAACCGAAGAGAAAAAAGAATCGCGTCGAGCTCGATATTGAAGCGCGCGAACGCAAACGTGACAACCGCCGCCGCGGCCGTAAGGCTGGTTCCCGTGCGAACCCGGATGCCAACCAAAATCAAAGTGGTGCAGCCGCGAAGAAAACCGATCCGCGCATTGGCAGTAAAAAAGCCGTGCCCCTGATCGTTGAAACCGTCATGAACAATGCACCTAAAGCGAAGAAAGCGGCGCAGCCAGTGCAAGATGCAAAACCAAAAATGACTCCGGAAGAAGAACTGACATTACTGGAAAATGATCAACGTCTGGATGCTTTGCTGGATCTTATCGATGACGGTAAAGCCCTGAGCGCTGAAGATCAGGCTTATGTTGATCAGACTCTGGATCGCATCGACGTTCTGATGGAACTGCTGGGTATCGAACTTGGCGATGATGAAGATGACGAAGAAGAAGAGAAGAACGAAGACATGATGCAGTTGCTCAAGCGCGGGAATCCAAAAGAAGGTTTCTAAGCCATGAGCTGGGTCATTCCGGCAATAGCCTTACTCTTTGCATGTTATCTGCTTTGGTTATTCGGTAAACTACGACGGTTATCGAAAACCAAAGCACGTTTGCGCAGAGCGACCTTTGCACGGCAGGCCAACAGCCTGCCGGTAAGGCGAACCGGCAGCATCCGACGCCGGAAGGAGTGAGTCACCATGTCAGAACAGACAACCGTTTGGGATTTAGCGCTGATCCAGAAGTACAACTACTCTGGCCCGCGGTACACATCCTACCCAACCGCACTTGAATTCAGCGAAAGCTACAACGACGCAGCCTTTGAAAAAGCCGCTGCCCGTTATCCGGATCGTTCCCTCTCGTTGTATGTCCACATTCCTTTCTGTCATAAGCTCTGCTACTTCTGCGGCTGCAATAAACTGGTCACCCGCCAGCAGCATAAAGCCGAAGAATATCTGAATGTGCTCGAGAAAGAGATCCGCCACCGTGCGCCGCTCTTTAAGGGCCGTCACGTGAGTCAGCTCCATTGGGGCGGTGGTACTCCCACTTATCTCAGCAAAGCCCAGATAAGCCGTCTGATGAGCCTTCTGCGTCAACATTTTACTATCCTGCCTGATGCTGAGATGTCGCTGGAGATTGATCCGCGCGAAATCGAGCTGGATGTGCTGGACCATCTGCGCAACGAAGGCTTCAATCGCCTGAGCATGGGCGTGCAGGATTTCAACAAAGAAGTGCAGCGTCTGGTTAACCGCGAGCAGGATGAAGAGTTCATCTTTGCGCTGATTGAACGCGCCAGGGCGCTCGGTTTCAACTCAACCAATATCGATCTGATCTACGGTTTGCCAAAACAAACCGCCGAAAGTTTTGCTTATACCCTGCAACGTGTGGCGGCGCTCAATCCGGACCGTCTCAGCGTTTTCAACTACGCTCACATGCCGAAGCTGTTTGCGGCACAACGCAAAATCAAAGATGCCGACTTACCCGGTGCTGAAGAGAAACTGAAAATCCTGCAGGAAACCATCAGTTCACTGACGGCGTCTGGTTACCGGTTTATCGGGATGGATCACTTTGCGCGCCCAGATGACGAACTGGCGATTGCTCAGCGCGAAGGCAAACTACACCGTAATTTCCAGGGGTATACCACGCAGGGCGACAGCGATTTGCTGGGTATGGGCGTGTCGGCCATCAGCATGTTGGGCGACACCTACGCGCAGAACGAGAAAGACCTCAAAACGTATTACGCCAGAGTTGAAGAGCAGGGGAACGCACTGTGGCGCGGTCTGGAAATGACCGATGACGACTGTCTGCGCCGCGATGTTATTAAATCGCTGATCTGCCATTTCGAGCTGAGTTTCGCTGATATCGAACAGCGTTATGGTATCCGCTTTACCGAGTATTTTGCCGACGATCTGGCGCTGCTGACGCCGCTGGCGGAAGACGGGCTTGTCGAGGTAAGTGAGACACACATTCAGGTCACGCCGCGCGGACGTTTGCTGATCCGTAATATCTGCATGTGTTTTGATATTTATCTGCGCCGGCAGGTACGCCAGCAGCAATTCTCCCGCGTTATCTGATTCTTCGCTGCAAATCGATTCGCATCAACGCAAAACAAAGCAAAACAGCCGCATGAGCGGCTGTTTTGCTGTCTGGCGCAGGAAAGGATTATTCCATGCCCAGTTCTTTTAGTTTGCGGGTGAGGGTGTTTCGTCCCCAGCCCAGCAACCGTGCAGCTTCCTGTTTATGCCCCTGAGTATGGCGCAACGCCGTAGTCAGTAATGTCCGCTCCATTTCAGGTTGTGCTTCCGACAGCAGGTTTTGATGACCGGAGCGCAGTGCGCGATCCGCCCACTGTGCCAGCAGCGTTGCCCAGCTGTCCGGCAAACTCTGTCCGCCTGCTTCCGGCGCAGAAGTCTCAAACAGTTCACTCGGCAAATCCTGAATCAGAACTTCCTGGCCCGCCGCCATCACCGTCAGCCAGCGACAAGTGTTTTCCAACTGGCGCACGTTACCTTGCCACGGCAGACGCGTCAGCGCCGTTTCGGTTTCCGGATGCAGATTTTTTGCTTCCACGCCCAGTTCTTTTGCCGCCACTTGCAGGAAGTAACGCGCCAGACGTGGAATGTCTTCACGACGTTCACGCAGCGGTGGCAGATGGACGCGGATAACATTCAGGCGATGGAATAAATCCTCACGGAATTTTCCTTCCTGAACCCTAAGCTCCAGATTCTGGTGGGTCGCCGCAATGATTCGCACGTCCACCTTCACCGGCGCATAGCCGCCGACGCGGTAGAACTGACCGTCTGCCAGCACGCGCAGAAGACGGGTTTGCACATCAAGCGGCATATCACCGATTTCATCAAGGAACAGCGTGCCATTGTCGGCCTGCTCGAAACGCCCCTGACGAACGGTATTCGCTCCGGTAAATGCCCCTTTTTCGTGGCCGAACAGTTCGGACTCGATCAGGTCTTTCGGGATTGCCGCCATATTCAGCGCGATAAAAGGCGCTTTAGCGCGAGGACTGTGACGATGCAAGGCATGAGCCACCAGCTCTTTACCGGTACCGGATTCGCCGTTAATCAGCACGCTGATTGAAGAGCGGGACAAACGGCCGATGATGCGGAACACATCCTGCATGGCTGGCGCTTCGCCAATAATGTCAGCTGTCGGGCCGCTGGCTGGCTGAGTTCGGGCCGGTTGTTGTTGTTCCTGATAATGACTGATGGCGCGCTCTACCAGCGCCACGGCTTCGTCAATGTCGAACGGTTTTGGCAGATAATCAAATGCGCCTTGCTGATAGGCGCTGACCGCAGCATCCAGATCGGAATGGGCTGTCATTATGATGACCGGAAGCATCGGATGGCGTTGTTTAATCTGCTTAAGCAGCGCTAAACCGTCCATCCCAGGCATGCGGATATCGGATAACAACACGTCAGGGGTTTGAGTCGCAATGGCTTCCAGCACTTCATTACCGCTGTCAAACGTGGTGCAAGTTAAACCGGCTCCAGTGAGCGCACGTTCAAGAACCCAGCGGATGGAGCTATCGTCATCGACGATCCAGACTATCCCTCGTTGCATAAGAACCTCACTGGCGAATAGGCAGGAAAACCGAGAATTCGGTATGACCTGGCCAACTGTTAAATTCAACTTTACCCGAATGCTGATCAATCAAACTGCGCGCGATGGACAGGCCCAAACCGGTGCCCCCCTCGCGGCCACTGACCATGGGGTAAAAAAGGGTGTCCTGCAAATGGCCCGGTACGCCGGGGCCGTCATCTTCAATATCGATGCGGGCCGCCAGACGATAACGCACACCATGTAACGTGATCTGGAAGGCAGTGCGCGTACGCAGTGTAATTGTGCCGCCTTCCTCCCCGAGTGCCTGCAGGGCATTGCGGGTGATGTTTAACAAAATCTGTTCTATCTGATCGGGGTCGTGCGCCAGTTCCGGCAGGCTTGGGTCATAGTCCCTCACCAGTTGAACGTTATCTGGCTTTTCCATCGATACCAGCTGACACACACGCTCTGCAACCTGATGAATACTTTGCGTAACGTGCTGGCTTGGGCGCTGTGGCCCGAGCAAACGGTCGACCAGATTACGCAGGCGGTCTGCCTGCTCAATAATGACTTTGGTGTATTCCAGCAGCGCCGGATCGGGGAGCGCTCTTGAAAGTAACTGCGCTGCACCACGCAAACCGCCGAGCGGGTTTTTAATTTCATGTGCCAGACCGCGGATTAAATCACGCGCGGCAACCTGTTGAGCGTGCTGCAATTGTTCCTGGCTCAGCTTACGCTGATTATCCATCGGAGCCAGTTCGACCAAAATGAAGCCTTCCGGCAGCATCTGCGCGGTCAGTGACAACACGTGCGCGCGGCCATCCACGACCAGAGTCACTTCGCTGTCTGTAAAGCCCTGTCCGGCAGTCAGACTTTCACGCATCAACTCGATATTCAGGGAAAAATATCCCACCAGCTCAGGCAACGGTGTGCCAAAAAGTTTGCGGGAACTTTGCGCCAGTAATTGCTGAGCCGCCGGATTGGCGTAATGCACAGCCAAATCGTCGTCCAATAACAGAACGCTGTTGATTAAGGAATTCAGGATCTGCCCAGCATCGGGCAGTTTGCCAGTTGCCATACCGCAGTCTCCCGCACCTGATCGGTGCATTTTATCTCGTTACCCGGCGAAATCACGGGGCTGAGGGGTTAAGCAGGAAAGAGTGTGGAGAAAAAAGCCCATCCGGAGATGGGCTGAAAGTTTCCACGGCAACAAATTAAATCGTCTGACTTGATTTTGACGCTGAAGGTTTTCTCACTACCGGGCCTTCAGTCGGGTATTACACTCAGCGTTCGTCCTGAAGACGAACGCTGAGTTAAGGGCTTAAACGCTGTAATACAGTTCGAATTCAACCGGATGCGGAGTCATACGCACGCGGTCCATTTCTTCTTTACGCAGATCGATATACGCTTCGATAGCGTCGTCAGTGAACACGCCGCCACGGGTCAGGAACTCGCGGTCTTCGTTCAGTGCGTTCAGCGCTTCTTCCAGTGAACCTGCAACTTTTGGAATTTCTGCTTCTTCTTCCGGTGGCAGGTCATACAGGTTTTTGTCCATCGCATCGCCAGGGTGGATCTTGTTGATGATGCCGTCCAGGCCAGCCATCATCAGTGCTGCAAACGCCAGGTATGGGTTAGCCGCTGGATCAGGGAAACGCGCTTCGATACGCATCGCTTTAGGGCTTGATACGTGTGGAATACGGATAGAGGCAGAACGGTTACGCGCAGAGTAAGCCAGCATAACTGGCGCTTCGTAGCCCGGGACCAAACGCTTGTAGGAGTTGGTTGTCGGGTTAGCGTAGGCATTGATTGCTTTAGCGTGCTTGATGATACCGCCGATGTAGAACAGTGCCATTTCAGACAGGCCGCCGTATTTGTCGCCAGCGAACAGGTTGTTACCGTTCTTGGACAAAGACATGTGGCAGTGCATACCGGAACCGTTATCGCCAAACATTGGTTTAGGCATGAAGGTCGCTGTTTTGCCAAATGCGTGAGCCACGTTGTGCACCACGTATTTGTAGATTTGGATTTCGTCTGCTTTTTTGGTCAGGGTGTTGAAGCGGGTTGCCACTTCGTTCTGGCCAGCAGTGGCCACTTCGTGGTGGTGAGCTTCAACAACCAGACCCATTTCTTCCATGGTCAGACACATGGTAGAACGCAGATCCTGGGAGGAGTCGACCGGAGGAACCGGGAAGTAACCGCCTTTCACTGCAGGACGGTGGCCTTTGTTGCCGCCTTCGTATTTGGTGCTGGAGTTCCATGCGCCTTCGATATCATCGATAGCGACGTGGGAACCGGAGATGCTGCTGCCGAAGCGCACATCATCAAACAGGAAGAATTCTGGCTCTGGCCCGAACAGTACGGTGTCCGCGATACCGGAAGAGCGCAGGAAATCTTCTGCACGTTTTGCGGTAGAACGTGGGTCACGGTCATAACCTTGCAGCGTTGTCGGCTCAAGGATGTCGCAACGGATGATCAGCGTGGTTTCTTCATAGAATGGGTCAAGAACAGCAGTGCTGGCATCTGGCATCAGAACCATGTCAGATTCGTTAATGCCTTTCCAGCCACCGATTGAAGAGCCATCAAACATTTTGCCTTCTTCGAAGAAGTCAGCGCTAACCTGGTGTGCAGGAATGGTGACGTGCTGTTCTTTGCCTTTGGTATCAGTGAAACGTAAATCTACGAATTTCACTTCATGCTCATTCAGCATCGTCAAAACGTGTTCAGCGGACATACTAGTTCTCCCGAATTTCTCATTATCGTCGTGGAACGAATAACCATTTTTGGTCTTTAGTTGGAAATAACAGCTTTACTTGAACTGGCGTGTAGCCTAAACCGCACTATCATTTGTCTGGTCAGACTCTTTTCACCCTGTAAAAACTTTTTACCCTAAAAACTATTAGCGAAAAGTGTGCCAACTTTGAGAAAATCCAAACAGCGCCATTTTACAGGGCTCTTGCACTCAATAAGTATGCACCATAACGGAGTTTATGCACTACAATGGTGCTAATCGTGAGATGCAAGGCACCAAAAAGGTGCGTCATATTGGTTCAGTGTTCTTTTTGCACCGTGAAAGGGATCACAAAGTAACCATCCTTAAGTTGTTTCAACAAGATCCTTGTGATCTTGTTTAGAACCTCGCTTAATACGTGTACAATAGCGCGCTATTTCTAATGCCTGAGGCAAAGCTGTGATCGAAAATTTGCGTAACATCGCCATTATTGCCCACGTTGACCATGGTAAAACCACCCTGGTCGACAAGCTGCTGCAACAATCCGGTACTTTCGGAGAGCGTGTAGAAGCCACTGAACGCGTAATGGACTCCAACGATTTGGAGAAAGAGCGTGGGATTACCATCCTCGCAAAAAACACCGCCATTAATTGGAAAGACTACCGCATCAACATCGTGGATACCCCAGGACACGCCGATTTCGGCGGTGAGGTTGAGCGTGTGATGTCAATGGTCGACTCGGTGCTGCTGGTTGTGGATGCAATGGATGGCCCAATGCCGCAAACCCGTTTCGTGACCAAAAAAGCATTCGCTAATGGTCTGAAACCGATCGTGGTAATCAACAAGGTTGACCGCCCTGGCGCGCGTCCTGACTGGGTTGTTGATCAGGTCTTCGACCTGTTCGTAAACCTGGACGCAACCGACGAACAACTCGATTTCCCAATCATCTATGCATCAGCATTGATGGGTATCGCGGGTAACGACCATAACGATATGGCCGAAGACATGACCCCGTTGTACCAGGCGATCGTTGACCACGTATCTCCGCCACAAGTTGAGATGGATGCACCGTTCCAGATGCAAATCTCTCAGCTGGACTACAACAACTATGTTGGCGTCATCGGCATCGGCCGCATCAAACGCGGTACCGTTAAGCCAAACCAACAAATCACTGTCATCGACAGCGAAGGCAAAACCCGTAACGGTAAAGTCGGTAAAGTTCTGACCCACATGGGTCTTGAGCGTATCGAAGCCACCGTTGCTGAAGCGGGCGACATCATCGCGATCACTGGCCTTGGCGAACTGAACATCTCCGACACTATCTGTGATCCGGCGAATGTTGAAGCTCTGCCAGCGCTGAGCGTTGATGAACCAACCGTAACCATGTATTTCTGCGTAAACACCTCTCCGTTCTGTGGTAAAGAAGGCAAGTATGTGACTTCACGTCAGATCCTTGATCGTCTGAACAAAGAACTGGTGCACAACGTGGCACTGCGTGTTGACGAAACTGAAGATGCTGATGCATTCCGTGTTTCAGGCCGTGGTGAACTTCACCTGTCGGTTCTGATCGAAAACATGCGTCGTGAAGGTTTCGAGCTGGCGGTTTCCCGTCCTAAAGTAATCAACCGTAAAATCGATGGCCGCATGCAAGAGCCATTCGAGAACGTGACACTGGATATCGAAGAGCAACACCAGGGTTCTGTTATGCAGGCCATGGGTGAGCGTAAAGGCGATGTCAAAGACATGATCCCAGACGGTAAAGGTCGTATCCGTCTTGATTACCTGATCCCTGCGCGTGGCCTGATCGGCTTCCGTACTGAATTCATGACCATGACTTCAGGTACCGGTCTGCTGTACTCCACGTTCAGCCACTACGATGACGTTCGTCAGGGCGAAATCGGCCAGCGTCAGAACGGCGTGCTGATTTCTAACGGTCAGGGTAAAGCAGTTGCGTTCGCACTGTACAGCCTGCAAGACCGCGGTAAATTGTTCCTGGGCCACGGCGCAGAAGTGTATGAAGGCCAGATCATCGGTATTCACTCACGTTCTAACGACCTGACTGTGAACTGTCTGACCGGTAAGAAACTGACCAACATGCGTGCGTCCGGTACTGACGAAGCAACGACTCTGGTTCCTGCAATCAAAATGTCTCTGGAGCAAGCTCTGGAATTCATCGATGATGACGAACTGGTCGAAGTGACTCCTCAGTCTGTGCGTATTCGTAAACGTCACCTGACCGAGAACGATCGTAAACGTGCAATGCGTGGTCCTAAAGAAGCGTAATCTTCTTTCACGTACGCCGTTACACAGAAACAGGGTGCCTTTGGTACCCTGTTTTTTTTATGTTTTTTTTCTGCTCCTGCGTAACATCCCCTCCTTCTGTCACTGTTCACCTGTACGTTTTACCGCTAAAGTTAACAGTCATCTTTGAAATCAGGAGCGTGCAATGCTGTACATTTTTGATATGGGAAACGTCATTATTGATATTGATTTCAAACGTGTCCTTGGCGTCTGGAGCAATTTCAGCGGAACACCGCTTGCCACGCTGACCGAGCGATTCTCGATGGGAGAAGCCTTCCAAAAGCATGAGCGGGGAGAAATCAGCGACGAAGACTTTGCCGCCGAGCTTTGTCATGAGATGGGCATCGCGCTGAGTTTCGAACAATTCAGTTTGGGCTGGCAGTCGGTTTTTGTTGGATTGCGGCCTGAAGTGATCGAAATCTTTAAATCGCTGCGTGAGAAAGGGCATCGCGTAGTGGTGTTGTCCAACACTAACCGTTTGCACCTCGATTTCTGGCCGCATAACTACCCGGAAATAGAAGCCAATACTGACGCCATCTATCTTTCGCAAAACATTGGTATGCGTAAACCTGAACCGGGTATTTTCCAGCATGTTCTGGAACAGGAAGGCGTTACAGCGGGCGACGCTGTGTTCTTCGATGACGTGAAAGAGAATATCGAGGCAGCGCGGGAGGCTGGCATCGAATCCGTGTGGGTGGAAGATAACCAGACAGTACCGAAGTACTTTTCCTGAAGGATGCTCAAATGCAGAAAAGGGCGCTGAGCCACTACCTGAAATCATGCTGGAAATTTACGCGTCTGCTTCTGCGGCGTTCAGATAAGGATGGCCTGACGCTTCTGGCGGGCCATTTAGCCTATGTTTCCTTACTTTCGCTTGTGCCACTGATTGCGGTGGTCTTCTCACTGTTCGCCTTATTCCCGGTCTTTTCGGATATCAGTGCGCAGCTAAAGACCTTTATTTTTTCAAACTTTATGCCGGCGACCGGCAACACCATTCAGCGCTATCTCGAACAGTTTGTGGCGAACTCCAGCAAAATGACTGCCGTAGGCACCTGTGGCTTAATCGTCACGGCGCTGCTTTTGATAGCCTCGGTAGACAGCGTGCTGAACAAAATTTGGGATAGCAAAACCAAGCGCCCGATCGTGTTCTCTTTTGCGGTTTACTGGATGGTGCTGACGCTCGGGCCGATCCTGCTGGTTGCAAGTGTGGCTATCAGCTCCTATTTGCTCTCACTGAACTGGCTGAACATCAGTGGCGTGCATTCGGTGATCGACCATGCCCTGCGCATTCTGCCCTTGCTGATCTCGTGGATATCCTTCTGGCTGCTGTATCAGGTGGTGCCCACGGTCCGGGTTCCGGCCAAAGATGCGATGATCGGCGCGCTGTTTTCCGGTGTGCTGTTTGAATTGAGTAAGAAAATCTTTGCCTTATACATCCAGCTTTTCCCGTCATATCAACTGATTTATGGCGTACTGGCTGTGATCCCGATTTTATTTCTTTGGGTCTATGTCAGCTGGTGTATCGTGCTTTTGGGCGCGGAAATTACCGTCACGCTCGGCGAGTTTCGTTCCCTGAGAAAATTGCAGTCTGCTCAAGATGTAGCAGCAGAATAATCAGTCTGAAGGATTTATATGATTGCGTTAATTCAGCGGGTTTTGAATGCCAGCGTCACGATTGATGGCGAGGTCTGCGGCGAGATCGGGCCGGGACTGTTGGTCTTGCTGGGTGTTGAACAGGGCGATGATGAGCAAAAAGCCAGGCGCCTTTGTGAACGGGTGATCGGGTACCGGATATTCGGTGACGAAAACGACAAAATGAATCTCAACGTTCAGCAGGCGGGCGGAAGTTTGCTGGTTGTGTCGCAGTTTACGCTGGCGGCAGACACCTCAAAGGGGATGCGCCCCGGTTTCTCTCGCGGCGCAGAGCCGCAGGAAGCCGATCGCTTATATCAGTATTTCTGCGGGCAGTGCCGTGAAAAAGGCATCGCGACCGAAACCGGGCGCTTTGCTGCGGACATGAAAGTGGCGCTGGTGAACGACGGGCCGGTGACCTTCTGGCTACACGTCTGATCAAAAAGGCATAAACGCCGGAGAGAAAGCATCTATGTATCATCTGAGAGTACCGACGACCGAAAAAGAGCTGGCCGCCTATTACCGATTCCGCTGGGAAATGCTGCGCAAGCCGTTGCATCAGCCCGAAGGTTCAGAGCGTGATGCGTATGATTCTATCGCGCATCATCAGATGGTCGTTGATGAGCAGGGCGAACCGGTCGCAGTAGGCCGTTTATATATCAATGCCGACAACGAGGCCTCTATCCGCTTCCTGGCGGTTGACCCGGAAGTGCAGGATAAAGGGCTGGGAACGCTGGTTGCGATGACCCTGGAGTCTGTGGCGCGTCAGGAAGGCGTTAAACGCGTGGTGTGTAGTGCCCGTGAAGATGCGGTCGAGTTCTTTGCCAAGCTCGGGTTTGTGAACCAGGGCGAAATTACCACGCCGCAAACCACGCCGGTGCGCCATTTCCTGATGATCAAACCGGTCGAAACGCTGGATGACATTCTCCATCGGCCCGACTGGTGCGGGCAACTGCAACAAGCCTGGTACGATCACATCCCGCTCAGTGAAAAAATGGGCGTGCGCATCAGTCAGTACACCGGCCAGAGATTTGTGACGACGATGCCAGAGAACGGTAATCAGAACCCGCACCACACGTTGTTTGCGGGCAGTTTGTTCTCGCTGGCAACGCTGACCGGCTGGGGGCTGATTTGGCTGCTGTTGCGCGAACGTCATCTGGGCGGCACCATCGTGCTGGCGGATGCACACATCCGCTACAGTTCACCGGTGACCGGCAGACCGCGTGCGGTGGCCGATCTCGGTTCTGTCAGCGGCGATCTGGACAGACTGGCGCGTGGACGCAAAGCCCGCGTGCAGCTCGAAGTGAATTTGTACGGCGATGAAGCCGAAGGCGCCGTGTTTGAAGGGACTTATCTGGTACTGCCTGCCGCGCCCGGCGCACCGCTGGAACCGGAAATCAACTGAGTTTTCGGGCACAAAAAAGGCACCGCGATGGCGGTGCCTTTTTCTTATCAGTGCCGCAACGAACCCTATGGCGTCGCAGCCCCGTTCACCAGACCGTTGACCATCTTCTGATCGATGACCTGACCCCCGGTGGCGTTAACCTGAAGTGTGCCGTTCAGCGTCGGTTTATAATCCACGCCGGCAGGCATTTTTCCTTGCAGGTTGAGCTGCATATTCGCGTTACCGTCAAGGGCCAGATGCGGCCAGCCCCAGTTTTCCAACTGATTAACGGGTACGGCGCGGCCCGTCACTTTTACTGAGAACTGGCGCTGCGGTTGCTGATCCACTGTCCCGCTCGCTTCCAGCAGCCCTTCCTTGGTGAAAGCACTCAGCTCTGAAATAGTCACCTGACGGTCGTTGGCTTCCAGCATGATGGAAGGGCGGCGCACATCATTTCGGTTGAACGTGGCTTCGCTGGCATTCAGATTCAGTTTTCCGTCCCACATTCCCCACTGGTGATTACGCGCCAGCAGCAGATTATTGCCGAGGCCGTCGAGCGACGTCAGCTGGAAAGGAAACTGCGGATTGATATCGATAATCAGGTTCCGGTTGGCAATAAACCGGCCCACTGAGATTTCCGCCAGTGAATCCGGCAGCGGTTGCAGCCAGAGTTGTTTCCAGTTTTGCGGCAACGTGTATTCCAGCCCGGCGATGGAAAACTCATCGAGTTGCAGCCGCTTATTAGCCCGCAGCCAGTTACCTGTGGTCCGCAGTAAACTGCGCTCCCAGCGCGCGGTCGCCTGCTTGATCGAAATGCCCTGAGGCGACAGGTCGAGATTAATGATCGGATCCTGAATGTGCAGATTGCCGTTAATCATGTCAGTCGCGTTCAGCGTGATCTCACCGTCATCACTTTGCCAGTCGCCTTTTTCCAGCGTCACATCCTCAACGGAAAGATCCACATCGCTGAATGCCCAGTCAGTGCCTTGCAGACGGGCGTCGATCAGGTCCATCCGCTGAATGGTGACTTTTGGCAGGGTCTGGAAATCATCGAAAAATGCAGAAAGTGATTTTGAAGTTTGCAGGCGTACATTGCTCAGACGCAGGTTTTCGATATTCCAGCTGCCGTCCGCCGCCTGGCTGGCCTTACCCGTAAGCTGGCCCCGCGCCAAATCACCGCCGAAATTCGCGAGCGTCAGGGTTTTATTGTTCAGGTTACCCTGGATCAGGACGTGTTCGGCTGGCAGCCCGTTGACGGTCAGCGTCGCGGCACTCAGCTGGAAATCGGCTTTATCGCCCAGCAGCTGGTGTGGTTTCGGTTGCCACGGTGAAATACCGGCGTTGATTTGCTGGCCCTGGATCTCCAGTCCCGCCGCGTTACCGGTCAGCGCCATTTTACTCAGCTGAAGTGTGTTCGCCTGCAACGGTAAATTCATGGCGGAAGGACTGACGTTCAGGCGCCCATCAACCAGAACCACGCGGTCGAAAAAGCGCGGTTCTGTTATCTGACGCCAGCTCAAATCCAGATCAACTTCGCCAGCACTGAGCGTCTCAGGCTGATTTTTTTGTCCGAAAATGACATGGGTTAGCGTAATCCGTCCTGGCGTGGACCAGTCATGATCGATTTTTTCGACGGCGAACCGGTAATCACTGTTATCCGTGACCCAGCTGCTGACCCTGCCAGCGGCCCAGCGGGTTTGTAATAGGACGTAAACCAGCACAATCGCCAGTACCAGAAGCAGAACGAACGTCAGCAAAATTTTACCGATAAATTTCATCGTCTGGGGCCTGTAGCGTGAATTAGGGATAAAGGTTCTCTGTTTATGCCGTAAACAGCGAAATTTCTCAACAGCTTAGCAGACTGGAGACAATAAAAAGCGGCAGGGGTTCCAGACTCCCTGCCGCGGTGACATTCTTCTTAATGTCGGTTATGACTTTTCGTGAGGGAAAACCAGATTCAGAACAATCGCCGTAATCCCGCCTGCGGCAATCCCGGAGGACAACAGCGTCTTAATCCAGTCTGGTGCAAACTGCAGGATCAGCGGCTGCTGAGAAACGCCCATGCCGACGGCCAGAGACAGCGCCATGATCATGATCGCGCGGCGGTTCAGGCGTTCACGAGACACTATGCGCACCCCGGAAGCGGCAATGGTGCCAAACATCACGATAGTCGCGCCACCCAGAACCGGCTCTGGAATGTGTTGGACGAATCCGGCGACCGCAGGGAAAAGCCCCAGTACGATCAGCATCAGCGCCACCACAAAACCTACGTAACGGCTGGCAACGCCGGTCAGCTGAATCACGCCATTGTTTTGCCCGAAACAGGAATTCGGGAATGTATTAAATACCGCCGAAAGCATCGAGTTCAGACCGTTCGCCAGTACGCCGCCCTTAATTCGTTTCATGTACAGCGGTCCGCTGACCGGCTGCTCTGACACGTCTGATGTGGCAGTGATATCCCCGATGGTTTCCAGCGACGTGACCATAAAGATCAGCATCAGCGGGATCAGCAGATTCCAGTCAATTCCCAGTCCGTAGTAAAGCGGCGTCGGGAAGGTGATCCAGCTGGTTTGCGTCGCTGGCGTAACCGTGGGCAGCATTCCCATCATCCACGCCGCCAGATAGCCCACCGCCATCGCGATGACCAGTGAAGCGACCCGCAGGTACGGGTTACGCTGGCGGTTCAGCAGAATAATGACCACCAGAACAACCGCAGCCAGCATCAGATTTTTCGGTGCGCCAAAGGTGTGGTCGCTCATTGCGGCGTATCCGCCACCAATCGAGGTCAGCCCCACCTGAATTAACGACAGACCGATAATCATCACCACAATCCCGGAAACCAGCGGGGTGATCACACGGCGCGCCAGATGCAGGAAGCGGGACAGAATGATCTCAGTACAGGACGCCAGCATCAGCGTACCGAACAGAGCGGCCATCATGGTCGGCACATCCGCGCCACCATTTTTCAGCGCCAGTCCACCCATAATCAACGGAGACACAAAGTTAAAACTTGTTCCCTGAATCGAGAGTAAGCCCGAACCCACCGGCCCCCAGGTTTTAATCTGCAAAATGGACGCCAGACCAGAGGCAAACAGCGACATGCTGATGATGTGCTGGGTGTCCTGCGCGGGTAATCCCAGCGCCTGGCAAATCAATAATGCCGGAGTAATGACCGCAACAAACATCGCCAGCAAATGCTGGCAGGCGGCAAATAATGTCTGCGGGAGCGGCGGCCGGTCTTCGAGCCGGTAAATCAGTTCACTTTTGGGCGGGCGGGAGAGTTCAGGTTGCTGTGTTTCTTGTTCTGCGGTTTGCGTACTCATGTTGTGGCATTCCAATAAGCGGCAAAGCGGGCATTTTTATTGAAAATGACCACAAAAGCAATCGTTTGCTTATGGCAATTTATAACCATGTATTTTAGTTAAGTTGGCTTATGTGCGCTGTTTTTCTTGCCTGATGCCGGTTTTATGACTTCTAATTCAGTTTCTGGGAAAAAAGAAATTACTGATATTCATATAATTATATGATTTTATTGGATTTAATACAAAATGGAGTTCTTTAATGATTCAGCTCGATACCTACGGCACGCTGGTGGCTGCCACGCTGGTTCTCCTTTTAGGACGCAAATGCGTCCAGTCGGTCAAACTTCTCAAGAAATACACCATTCCTGAACCCGTTGCGGGCGGTTTACTGGTCGCCGTGATGCTCCTGCTAGCCAACCGGATCATGGGCTGGGAAATCGGATTTGATATCTCGTTAAAAGAACCCCTGATGCTGGCATTTTTCGCGACCATCGGCCTTAACGCCAATCTGGCTAGCCTGCGTTCAGGGGGGAAGAGCCTGATGCTGCTGATCTTTGTTGTCGTCGGATTGCTGTTGCTGCAGAACGTCATCGGCATAGGAATGGCAAAAATGCTGGGTATGGACCCGCTGATGGGGTTGCTGGCCGGTTCTATCACGCTTTCCGGCGGACATGGCACCGGCGCTGCCTGGAGCAAGGTTTTCGTCGAACGCTATGGTTTCGAAAGTGCGACCGAAGTGGCAATGGCCTGCGCGACCTTCGGACTGGTGCTCGGCGGTATTATTGGCGGGCCGGTTGCCCGCTATCTGGTCAGTCACTCTTCCACACCGAACGGTTCTCAGGATGACGCGGCCGATCCCAGCGCATTTGAAAAACCGTCCATTGGTCGCATGATCACGCCCTTGGTGCTGGTGGAAACTATCGCGCTGATTGCCATCTGCCTTACCGCTGGCAGCCACATTTCGTTATTGCTGCAGGGATCCGCCTTTGAAATCCCGACCTTTGTTTGCGTCCTGTTTGTCGGCGTGATCCTCAGCAATCTTCTGGCGTGGCTGGGTTTTTACCGCGTCTTCGATCGTGCAGTGTCGGTGCTCGGTAATGTCAGTTTGTCGTTGTTCCTGGCGATGGCCCTGATGAGCCTGAAACTGTGGGAAATGGCATCGCTGGCGTTACCGATGATGGCAATTCTGCTGGTGCAAACTGTTGCGATGGCGCTTTACGCCATTTTTGTCACTTACCGGGTCATGGGCAAAAACTATGATGCCGCCGTTCTGGCGGCAGGGCATTGTGGGTTTGGCCTGGGCGCCACGCCGACGGCGATTGCCAATATGCAGGCAATCACTAATCAGTTTGGCCCTTCGCACCTGGCTTTTCTGGTTGTCCCTATGGTGGGGGCGTTCTTCCTGGATATCGCCAATGCCATCGTCATTAAGCTGTTCCTGATGTTGCCTGTCTTCCCGGCGATTCTGTAAAAAAATAAGGGCGCAGAAACGACTGTTTCCGCGCCCGCCTTCTCTTTTCAACGTGGCTTAATTCAGGGCGTCTGCCTGCTCCGTATAGACTTTTTCCTCCTCCGCGGCTTTCTCCTGCGTCAGTAACTGCTTCTCGTAGACTTTAAAGAATGGGTAGTAAATCACCATGGAAAGCGCCATCAGCAGGATGACCAGAATTGAAACTTTGAAATCCCAGCCCATCGCCCACGCCGCACCAATCGGTGCCGGAGATGTCCAGGGAACCAGAGACATCATGTGCGGCAGAAGGTTGGTTGAAACAGCCAGATAGGCGACCACGGCATTGATCATCGGCGCCAGAAGGAAAGGAATGAAAAATACCGGATTCATGACGATCGGCGTGCCGAAGATCACCGGTTCATTAATGTTGAAACAGCTGGGAACCAGGCTCAGTTTCCCCATGGTGCGCAAATGCGCTGATTTACTGCGGCAGAACAGTAACACCAGCCCCATCGTTGCGCCGGAGCCACCAATGACGATCAGAAAATTCCAGAATGCCTCGGTCATGATATGTGTCATCGGCAATCCGGCGGCCAGAGCGGTCTGATTGAGGCCGAGGTTGGTTAACCAGAAAGCCTGTAACATGCCCGAAACAATCGCAGAACCGTGGATTCCAGCAAACCATAGCAAATGACAAATCAGCACCGCGAGAAGCACGGCAGGCAGGGAGTCGGCGGCAGAAATCAGCGGTTCGAACAGTGCCATAATCGCCTGTGGCAGCAACATATCAAACCCGGACTGCACCAGTAAGCTGATGGGGAAAAGAGTCATCACGACGGCAATAATGGGGATTAACAGATCAAACGAATGCTTGATGTTCGAGGGAACCTGCTCGGGCAGCCGTATGCCGATATTGTATTTTTTCAGCAACCGCGTCAGTTCGGTAACGTAGATGGCCACCAGTATCGCGGTGAAAATCCCCACGCCGCCCAGCGCTACCGTTGACATCTTTTCATCGACCTGTGGCGCCGCCACCAGCAGGAAAGACATGAGCGACAACATGGCCGTCATAAACGGATCCAGTTTGTAGCTTCTCGCCAGATTGTAAGCAATGGAGGCGGCGATGTAGATCGACATGATGCCCATGGTCATATTGAACGGCGTGAGTATCTGGACTTCATATTTCGCTGACAACGCCAGCCAGCTGCGGGCGAACCCCCATGATGATTCCGGCGAAAAAGGAGGATGCACGAAAACGAGTAAAAACGATCCGACAATCATAAACGGCATTGCTGAAATAAAGCCGTCACGCACGGCCATAACATGCCGCTGAGAAGATAACCGGGCCGCGAACGGACTGATTTTTTGTTCTATAAACTGAAAGAGTGACTGACTGATGCTCATAATGATAATGGCCTTATGATGAAGAAATCACACAGGGTTGCCTTAATTATCATCAGTGTAGATGCGGGGTATGAAACCGGTTACCGACTTTGTGCCAGTCTGTGAAGGTCATCAAATAACCCGTGAAGAAAGAGAGTGCGGGCTGTTTTGAACAAAACCGGGAGGAATGTATTCTTCGAAAACATCATTTTTAATTATGTTTTCTGAGGGGCAAGTCAGGCGTTGGTGTAACGAACGCGCTCCGGCAGCCAGCGTTCAATCAGTGCTTTAGCATGGTCGGGGAATTGCTGCTGGAGATAGCGTGCGATGCGCTGCACATCCGGGATCATCGCCTGATCGCGCAGCAGATCGGCCACTTTGAACTCTGCGCTGCCCGTCTGGCGCGTGCCCAGTAATTCTCCCGGACCACGGATTTCTAAATCTTGTTGTGCAATCACAAAGCCGTCGTTGCTGTCGCGCAGAACCTGTAAACGCTTCTGCGCAGTCTTGCTGAGCGGTGTTTTGTATAGCAGAACACAGTGGGATGCGACTGCGCCACGGCCAACGCGGCCGCGCAGCTGATGCAGCTGCGCCAGACCCAGTCGTTCCGGGTTTTCGATGATCATCAGGCTGGCATTCGGCACGTCTACGCCGACTTCAATGACGGTGGTCGCCACCAGAAGCTGCACTTCGCCTTTTTTAAAGGCCTGCATGACGGCCTGCTTTTCCTGCGCTTTCATTCGGCCATGCACCAGCCCGATATTGAGCGCGGGAAGTGCTTCTTTCAGCCCTTCCCAGGTCGCTTCTGCCGCCTGAGCTTCAAGCATTTCTGATTCTTCGATCAGCGTACAAACCCAATAGGCCTGACGATTTTCCTGCTCGCAGGCACTTTTGACGCGGCTGATAATGTCATTGCGGCGGGTGTCAGGAATGGCGACGGTGGTCACCGGCGTACGGCCCGGCGGCAGTTCGTCGATCACGGAGGTATCCAGATCCGCATAGGCCGTCATCGCCAGCGTTCGCGGGATAGGCGTTGCCGTCATGATCAGCTGATGCGGATGGAAGCCCTGCTGTAATCCCTTTTCCCACAGGGCCAGACGCTGATGCACCCCAAATCGGTGTTGTTCATCAATGATCACCAGCGAAAGGGAAGAAAACAGTACCTGCTCCTGGAAGATGGCGTGAGTCCCGACCACCATTGAAACCTGACCGCTGGCAATCGCATCCTGCTGCGCCTGTCGGGCTTTGCCCTTTTGCTTGCCCGCCAGCCAGCCTACCTGAATCCCCAGCGGTTCGAACCACTGGCGGAAGTTATTGGCGTGCTGTTCAGCCAGCAATTCTGTCGGTGCCATTAATCCGACCTGCTGGCCCTGAGCGATAGCGCAAAGTGCCGCGAGAGCCGCCACCAGCGTTTTACCAGAACCCACATCGCCCTGAACCAGACGCATCATCGGATAACTCTTTGCCAGATCCTGCTCAATTTCCGTCACGACACGTTCTTGCGCCCCGGTTGGGCTGAACGGCAGTGAGGCGAGGAACTGTTTTTTCAGGCGATCGTCGTGATGTAACGGCATCGCTTTATAACTTTGCGTACCCGCGCGAACGGCCAGCATGCTGAGGTTATGCGCCAGTAACTCTTCCATAATCAGTCGGCGCTGTGCCGGATGATGGCCTTTCTCAAGATCAGCCAGCTGTATATCCGGCGGCGGGCGATGCAGCAAATGCAGCGCCTGAGGAAGTGATATCAGCGAACGGCTCAGTTCTTCGGGCAACAATTCGGCGATAGGCACGGTATCGAGCAATTCCAGCGCCTGATCGGTCAGCTTACGCAGCGTCGCCTGACGGATACCTTCTGTTGTGGGATAAACCGGTGTCAGCGACTCCTGCAAAACGACTTCGCTGTTCTCGCCCTGAATGCGGTATTCCGGATGAATGATTTCTGCGCCGATCGTGCCGCGTTTGATTTCACCATACGCAGTGACCCGACGGCCTGTCGCCAGACTGTTTTTCATCGCAGCGTTGAAGTTGAAAAAGCGTAACGTCACCATGCCGGTGCCGTCGCTAATCTGACACGTCAGCATTCTGCGGCGACCAAAGCTGATATCGCTGCGCAATACTTCGCCTTCAATGGTGGCAAACAGGCCGGGCAGTAAATCGTTTATGGCATACAGGCGGGTGCGATCTTCATAACGCAGGGGAAGGTGGAGCAATAAATCCTGAATAGTTTCAAGGCCGAGCTTAGCGAGTTTATCTGCCTGACTGGCTCCGACGCCAGAAAGTGACGTGAGCGGGATGGCGTCGAGCAGGCGGCCTTTCATCTTTTTTTGACCGTCATTTGCATCGCTGACCACCATTCATCATCGGCAACAATTTGCCCCTGATCGTCAATGAAAGGGCGTGGAAGTTTTTTTCGCTTCGCCACATTCGACAAAACCGGATAACCCCCTTCAAATAGCAAACGCTGTTGTTCTTTCTCGCTGAGCAGGCTGGTTTCGCGGCGGTAAAGCCCTGCGTTTTCACGCTGGCGCTGGGCTTCGTACAGAATAAGCGCCGAGGCGACAGACACGTTCAGAGATTGCACCATACCGATCATCGGAATAATGATATCGCTGTCAGCCAGTGCTAATGCTTCAGGCGTGATACCGGTTTTTTCCTGGCCAAGCAGAATGCAGGTCGGGCGGGTGTAATCAATTGCACGGAAATCGACGGCTTTTTCAGACAGGTTTGTGGCTAAGATTTGCATGCCCTGCGCCTTCATTTTGGCGACGGCATCCTGAATAGTTTTGTGTGTTTTGACCTGAACCCAGCTGTTACTGCCTGCCGCAGAAGAAACCAGCGTTTTCATTCGCGTTGTAGGCCAGACGGCGTGGATCTCATGAACACCGACGGCATCTGCGGTGCGAATGACCGCCGAAACGTTATGCGGTTTATGCACCTGTTCCATGCAGACCGTCAGGTCTGGCTGGCGAGCCGTCAGCATTTCACGAATACGTGCATAACGTTCTGGAGTCATAACAATCAGTTTCGGTTGCGGGTAACTTTGATAACGTCCGGCATGATACGAATTTTACGCATGATATTCGCCAGATGAACGCGATCGCGGGTCGTCAGGCGGATAAAGGCGCTGTAGACACGGCCGTCTTTTTCTTCAGTGCTCAGGCTTTGAATGTTTGACTGCGCGGCGTTAATCGCGGCGGTCAGGTTCGCCAGTGCGCCCTGATGATTGAACATATCGACTTTGATTTCAGCGATAAATTCCTGATCGGTTTCCTGATGATCATCCCAGTCAACAGCCATGAATTTCTCAGGTTCTTTCTGATAACCACGGATATTACGGCAGGATTCATGGTGAATAACCAGACCTTTGCCCGGACTGATATGAGCAATAATCGGATCACCTGGGATTGGACGACAGCATTTCGCGAACGTAATCAGTACGCCATCTGCACCTTTGATAGGCAGATTGCGCGTGCCTGAAGTTGCCATTGAAGACTGGTCACCCATCAGATTTTTGGCGACCACAACACTCATGGCGTTGCCCAGACCGATTTCAGCCAGTAAATCATCCATCGCGGCGAGCTTCATACGATCCAGCTCGTTTTTGATGTTTTCAGGCGGAATATCTGCCAGTTTCTTACCGGCACCCAGTGCATGATTCAGCAGACGACGACCAAGCGAAACAGAGTCATCACGCTTAAGGTTCTTGAGCATCTGGCGAATTTTGGCGCGGGCCCGTGAGCTGACAACAAAGTTCAGCCAGGCCGCATTCGGTCGGGCACCCGGTGCGGTGATGATTTCAATGGTCTGGCCGCTGGTGAGCGGCTGTGAGAGCGGATACGGCTGGCGATCAACGCGCGCGCCCACGCAGGCATGACCGATATCGGTATGCACGGCGTAAGCAAAGTCGACCGGCGTAGCACCTGCAGGCAGTTCGACGATGCGGCCTTCCGGCGTAAAGACGTAAATCTCGTCCGGGAACAGATCTGATTTCACGCTCTCGATAAATTCAAACGAGTTGCCCGCACTTTGTTGCAGTTCGAGCAAACTCTGTAACCAGCGCTGGGCACGAATTTGTGCCGTTGTGCTGGTTTCACTGTTCTCTTTATAAGCCCAGTGAGCCGCAACCCCCATTTCTGCCATCTGATCCATATCTTCGGTACGGATTTGTACTTCCACCGGTACGCCGTGCGGGCCGATAAGAGAAGTATGCAAAGATTGATAGCCGTTGGCCTTGGGGATAGCGATGTAATCTTTAACCCGGCCTGGACGCGGTTTGTACAGACTGTGTGCCTGGCCTAACACGCGATAGCAGGTATCGAGTTCTTTAACGATCACCCGGAAGGCGTAGATATCCATAATGGAATGGAAACGCTGTTCCTTCAGGTGCATTTTGCAGTAGATCGAATACAGGTGCTTCTCGCGACCGCTGACACGACACTGAATACCGGCTTCGGTCAAACGGCCTTCTATCTCAGAGAGGATTTTCTGAATCATCTCTTTACGGTTACCACGCGCGGCTTTCACCACTTCTTTAATCACGCGATAACGGTTCGGATAGAGTGCTTCGAAGCCCAGCTCTTCGAGCTCGGTTTTCAAATGATGGATACCCAAACGGTGTGCCAGCGGGCTGTAGATTTCCAGCGTTTCGCGGGCAATGCGGCGACGTTTGTCCGGGCGTAAAGAGCCCAGTGTGCGCATGTTGTGGGTACGGTCAGCCAGTTTGATCAAAATGACGCGGATGTCTTGCACCATCGCCATGACCATTTTGCGGAAGTTTTCCGCCTGTGCTTCTTTCTTATCGCGGAATTTCAGCTTGTCTAACTTTGAAACGCCTTCAACCAGTTCAGCAACGCTTTTGCCAAACAGTTGTTCCATATCCTGGTAGGTTGCAGGCGTGTCTTCGATAACGTCGTGTAATAACGCTGCCATCAGAGTCTCATGATCGAGCCTCATTTCAGCCAAAATACATGCCACGGCGACCGGGTGAGTTATATAAGGCTCACCGCTGGAACGTGTCTGCCCCTCATGCGCGTCCCGCGCCACGAGGTAAGCCTGCACGAGGCGCTTAATTTGCTCCTCCGGCAGGTATTTTTGAATCAGTTGATTCAGGCTTTCAAAGATATACAAGTGAGATCCGTTTCGTTAATTAACGACGACCTTCAGCGATGGCAGTGACTGCCTGAATCTCTGCGGCTTCCTGCTCTTGCTGTTCCTGACGATCGCGAACATCAAGGATCTTATTCGTGATCAGGCCTTCTTCGATTTCGCGCAGAGCGATAACGGTGACCTTGTCGTTTTCTTCAGCGACCAGTGGATCTTTACCACCAGATTGCAGCTGGCGTGCGCGACGAGCAGCCACCAACACCAGGTCAAAACGGTTACCAATTTTCTCTACAGCGTCTTGAACAGTTACGCGTGCCATATATGTGCTACTCCACAGGGGGACGAAAGACTGGGCATAATACTGAAAGTGACTTCAGTCTGCCAATAGTTTGGTGATTAATCCGTCATGACGGAGTTTTTGACGGCTCAGACGAAGACGTTCGGCGCGAATAATGGTTTTTAAATCCGACAGCGCCAGATCAAAATCATCATTCACGATTAAATAATCGTATTCAGCAAAGTGTGTCATTTCTGCCACCGCTTGCGCCATACGTTTTGCGATCACTTCTTCACTGTCCTGACCACGGCCACGCAGGCGGCGGTCAAGTTCATCCTTCGACGGCGGCAACACGAAAATGCTGCGAGCCTGCGGCATTTTCGCACGGATTTGCTGCGCACCTTGCCAGTCGATATCCAGAAAAACATCCACGCCAGAGGCCAGCACTTGCTCAATGGTGACACGTGAAGTTCCGTAGTAATTACCAAAAACTTCGGCATGCTCTAAAAAGTCATCACTTTCAATCATCTCAAGAAATTCTTCTTTAGAGACAAAGAAATAGTGCTCGCCATGTTTCTCGCCCGGACGTTCTGAACGGGTGGTGTGTGAAATAGAAACCTGCGTGTCGTAGAGCGGTTGCGTTTTAAGTAAAGCCTGAATCAGACTTGATTTACCTGCTCCACTGGGAGCGGAGATGATATATAGCGTGCCTTGAACCATGATGATGACGTTTCAACTGAATGGGTTGATAGGAAGTATGCGAAGAGTGATCTCCCGCACAGTATACACGCTCGCCGCATCCGGTGCAGCGTCCAGTCGTATTTCATCGCAACTTCACGACAGAAAACAGCCCTTCATGCCAGATTTCCGCGCCACATTCCAAAATTTCTTACTGTTGCTGCAACCAAGTAAATAAGCAGGAAGGCATCCCGCAAAGATGAAAAGTGGCGCTGGCAGCGAAGAAAACACTGGCGTTTACTGGCGGCCACAAGGAGGTGCCTATGCGCCGGATCGTATTTCTTATCAGCCTGTTCTTTCTGCCATTTTATGTACCCGCCAACAATGAGCTGCCGCAGGATTGCCCAGCATGGTCATCAGCGCAACTGACAGAGGAAACCCGGCAACTGACGGCGCAACTCGCCCAATGGGACAAAGATTATCACCAGTCTGGCAGCAGCCCGGTTGAAGATGCGGTTTACGATAATTTGCGCCAAAAACAGCGTTTGTGGCTGCAATGTGCCGGTCAGTCTTCCGAAGACACGGAAGTACCCGTTGGTGCGAATGATCTTTATCCCCATCCGGTAGCTCATACCGGCCTTAACAAACTGCGTGATAAGCAAGCGGTTTCAGGCTGGATGCGCGGGCGTAAAAATCTCTGGGTGCAGCCTAAAGTCGACGGAATTGCCATCTCACTCGTCTACCGGCACGGGCAGCTTGCTGCGTTGTTAAGCCGTGGGGACGGGGCAAAAGGTCAAAACTGGACAGCCAAAGTGCCTTTAATACCGTCAATCCCCCTCAACATCCCGGATACCCGCCCCGAGCTGGTTTTGCAGGGCGAACTTTATCTGAAGATGACCGGTCATCAGCAGAGTGTTGCGGGAGGCATGAATGCGAGATCCAAAGTCGCGGGAGCCATGATGCGCACCGCCGGCACTGAGCTGTTGTCGCAAGTTGGCGTGTTTATCTGGTCATGGCCAAATGGCCCGGCCACGATGACCGATCATCTGGGGCAGTTAAGCCTGCTCGGATTCCCGGTCGTTGGCCAGTTCACGATTCCGGTGCATTCGGTGGATGATGTCGATAAATGGCGGCAAGACTGGTTTACCCAACCTCTCCCGTTCGCTACCGACGGTGTCGTTATCCGGCAGGAAGAAGAACCCGCAGGTAAATATTGGCAAAATAAACCTGCTACCTGGGCGGTTGCATGGAAATATCCGCCTGCCAAAGCACTCACGGAAGTTGCCGGGGTTAGCACAACCATCGGACGAAGTGGAAAGGTGACGGTGATTCTGAACCTGAAACCACTCAGGCTCGATGATAAGTGGGTAAGCAAAGTGAATGTGGGTTCCATCTCCCGGTTTAAGCAATGGGATGTCATCGCAGGAGATCAGGTGGCGGTTTCACTGGCCGGGCAGGGGATCCCGCGGCTGGATGATGTCGTGTGGCGGGTACGCGAGCGCACAGAAAGGGTATTGCCAGACCCTGAATCCTACGGTGCACTTTCCTGTTTTACGCCAGAGCCAGGCTGCAAACAGCAATTTCTCTCACGGCTAATCTGGTTAAGTGGCCCCGAATCGCTGGATATGGCTGGCTTCGGGGGAGCCACCTGGCAAAAACTGCTGGAGGGCGTTCCTCTCAACTCTTTGACCGACTGGCTAGGTCTGAATGAAGACGTGATGTCAGCTGTACCGGGGATAGGCATTAAACAGGCGAAGAAGTTGATGGCGCAAATTCAGCTGGCACGAAATAAAAGCTTCAGGCACTGGCTTTCCGCGTTGGGTTTCCCCTCTTTTGCCGTGAAATTTGCCGGGCAACAGCCTTCCTGGAATCATCTCCAGGAAATGACGCCACAAGACTGGGAAACGGCCGCAGGTATCGGACAAAAACGCACCGGGCAAATTGCGGACTTCATACATCATCCGCAGGTCATGGCGTTGACCGAAGCGTTAAGGCAGGCAAAGGTGCCCGCGTTTCAGTGACGGGCAACGTGCCGGGAACTTAGTCGTGATCCGAATGCGGATAATTAAAGACGGGCAATCCGAGGCGAAATCGCAACGCAATCAGGCGGGCGACAAAACCCACCAGCAGGGTAATGATGATCACCAGGTTATGCGGCATAGCGAAATACTGCAGACCGATATAAACCCATGCCGAGGCGAATGAAATCCCTGCGTAAATCTCTTTCTGAAACACCAGCGGGATCTGGTTGCACATCATGTCCCGCAATACACCCCCGAAGACGCCGGTTATCACCGCACACACGGAAGCGATAATAGCGCCATGGCCCATATCAAGCGCGACCTGTGTCCCGATAATAGAGAACACCACCAGACCCAGCGCATCCAGCACTAAAAAGAGCTTTCGCAGATGCTGCATTAATGGCGCAAGCCAGGTCGTCAGGAGGGCTGCAAAGGCAACAATGATTATGTATTCAGGATGTTTTACCCAGCCGAGTGGATAATGCCCCAGCAGCATGTCACGTACTGAACCTCCGCCAATGGCGGTGGCAGAGGCGATAATGATGACGCCAAAAGAGTCCATCTTGCGACGTCCGGCAGCTAAAGCACCGGTCATGGCTTCTGCGGTGATACCAATAATATAAAGAACAGTGAGTAACATGAGTGTGCGCCGGACGGGTCAGAAATGAGGAAACAGTAGCCGCGTAGAGTAATCAGGTTTTAAATTCCTCTCGACTGATTTTTTCTTTTGTATCGTTTTTAAAATTACTAAAACTAATGTGAAAAGGTGTTCAATCATCAGGTGTATAAGGATTTTAGTGAGGCAGCAATAATTTTAGATTAGAAAAATCGTCATTGCTGACTTGTTTACAGGCCACTCTCCCTCTCTCAGGCCCACGACGCCCTCTTAACCTGTCAGGAAATATCTTCTGCTAAATAGTGACGAATATGTATAATCGTTACCCACTCACACATCGTTTAATTGCTTTACCTATCCGGAGGAGTTTATGAAACCCGATATTCCGGTTGCGTTAACTCAGCGTGGACCTGCCGAACATGAACGGCGTGAGCAGATCATCAATGCAGCATTTGAGCATTTCCGGCTTTACGGTTATGCCAAAACATCGGTGGCCGATCTGGCAAAATCCATCGGTGTCTCAAGTGCTTATATTTATAAATTTTTTGAGTCAAAACAGGCCATTGGCGAAGCGATTTGTTCTCAACGTGTCGGACAAATTGATCATGCGCTGTTACTGATTGCACAAAGTGACCAAAGTGCCACTCTGCGCCTGCGATCCCTGTTTAGAACACTGCTTACGCGTAGTCTTGATCTCTTCTTTCAGGACAGAAAGCTGCATGATCTTGCTGCGATAGCCTCTGCTCAACAGTGGAAATCGACGTTAAATCATCGCGCTACGATGTACGGCATCATTGAGAAAATTGTCACGGACGGTCGCGAATCCGGAGAGTTTGAGCGTAAAACGCCGCTGGATGAAGTCTGTATGGCGATCACTACCGTGACGACGCCGTTCTCACATCCGCTGCTGCTGGAACAGAAAACCCCCGAGCAGCTGGAAGAACGCGTAACCGCTATTACCAGCCTGGTTTTACGAAGCCTGGCGAAATAACGAAGACAAAATTTTCGGGTTACGGGTTTACAAAACCGTAATTCGTCACATACTGTCAGCTTTTAAAGACCCTGTTTCTGCCGGACGAATCAAAACCCCTGCAAAAACGTATGCATTAACGGACAGGAAGGAACATTTTATGACTCATCGTCGAGTAGTGATTACCGGCATGGGGGCTGTGAGTCCTCTGGGCTGTGATATCGAAACTATCTGGAAGCGCCTGCTGGCCGGTCAGTCTGGTATCCGTGTATTGCCGGATGAGATTGTTGAAACGCTGAGCGTGAAAATCGGCGGTCAGGTGCAAACTAAAGAACAGGACCCTGAGTCTGGTTTCGATCCGGACCTGTTTGTCGTGCCGAAAGACCAGAAAAAAATGGACCGCTTCATTCTGTTTGCCATGGCCGCGGCCGAAATGGCGATCACTCATGCGGGCTGGAAAGCTGAAACCGCTGAGCAGCAGGAACGTACTGCGACCGTCATCGGTTCTGGTATCGGCGGATTTCCGGCCATCGCCCATGCTGTTCGTACCAACGACAGTCGTGGCGCTAAGCGTTTGTCTCCGTTCACCATTCCTTCATTCCTTGTGAATCTGGCAGCCGGTCAGGTTTCCATTAAACATCAGTTTAAAGGCCCTATTGGTGCTCCGGTAACCGCATGTGCGGCAGGCGTTCAGGCGATCGGCGATGCAGTGCGTTTGATTCGTAACGATGAGGCGGATGTTGCATTATGCGGTGGCGCTGAAGCGGCGATCGATACCGTCAGCCTGGGTGGTTTTGCTGCCGCGAAAGCGATGTCAGCGGGTCATACCGATCATCCTGAGAAAGCATCCCGTCCGTTCGACAGTGGCCGTGATGGTTTCATCATGGGTGAAGGCGCCGGTATGTTGGTCATCGAAGAGCTGGAACACGCGAAAGCCCGTGGTGCGACTATCCTGGCTGAGATCGTCGGTTACGGCACCAGCGGTGATGCTTATCACATGACTTCAGGTGCAGAAGACGGGAATGGCGCAGGTCGCGCGATGAAAATTGCGTTGCGTCAGGCGGGTATTCAGCCTTCAGACGTACAGCATCTGAATGCTCACGCCACATCCACACCGGTCGGCGATCTGGGTGAAATCAACGCGATTAAAACCCTGTTCGGGGCTGACGGTAAACTGGCCGTGACCTCGACTAAATCAGCGACCGGTCATTTATTGGGCGCAGCGGGGGGGCTGGAAACTATCTTCACGATTCTGGCTATCCGTGACCAGATTGTTCCGCCAACCTTGAATCTGGAAAACAAAGATGAAGCAGCTGCCGGTCTGAATATCATCGGTAATACTGCGCAGAAACATGGCATTACCTATGCTTTGTCGAACGGTTTTGGTTTCGGCGGCGTGAATGCCTGCGTACTGCTCAAGCGCTGGGAAAAGTAATCCCCCTCACCGCTGACACATAAAAAAACGCCTCGGGTTGTGATGACCTGAGGCGTTTTTATTACATCGGTACAAATAAATTACTCGATGTTCTGAATCTGTTCGCGCATCTGTTCGATCAGCACTTTCAGCTCGATGGCTGATGTGGTGACATCGGCATTAATTGATTTTGACGCCAGTGTGTTCGACTCGCGGTTAAATTCCTGCATCATGAAATCAAGTCGACGGCCGACGGCTTCTTCTTTCTTCATGATTTTATGCGTTTCTTTGACATGCGCTTCAAGCCGGTCCAGCTCTTCGGCCACATCAACACGCTGAGCCATCAGCACTAACTCTTGCTCCAGTCGTGTGTTTTCCAGCTGTACCTGCGCATCTTCCAGCTTGCTGACCAGACGCTCACGCTGCCATTGCAGAATATTAGGCATATGGGCGCGGACCTTCAGCACCTCTGCGCTGACGCCGTCAAGACGCTGTTCGATCATCACTTTCAGAGCGGCACCTTCGCTTTCACGGGCGCTGATGAAATCATCCAGAGCGGTTTCCAGTGCCTGCAGCAACTCGGTGCTGATAGCGTCCAGATCTTGTTCTTCGGCCAGCATTACGCCTGGCCAGCGCAGAACTTCCAGCGGATTAATTTCACCTTCGTCACTTTGCATTTTTACCCACTGCGCGGCTTCTACCAGCTGTTTAGCCAGTTTTTCGTTCAGCTGCAATGAGCTTTGTGCACCCGGATCGAGGTCAAAACGCAGATTACATTCGACTTTACCACGGGTCAGACGGGCACGAATGCGTTCGCGAACGACCGGCTCCAGGCTGCGGAATTGCTCCGGAAGACGGATATAAGTTTCCAGATAACGTTGGTTTACCGAGCGGAGTTCCCACGCTGCGCTGCCCCAGTCACCCTTAATTTCGCGTCGTGCATAAGCGGTCATACTACGAATCATGTATGCGTACCTGTTAATGTAAAGATGGAGGGATTATAGCCTCGGTGGACGGGTCATGATAGGCATTACCTCATGAAGTCCGTATAATGCGCAGCCAAACATGATTTGCGACCCGGAGTACTATCCCATGCGTCCAGCAGGCCGAAATGCACAACAAGTGCGCCCCGTAACACTGACCCGCCATTACACTAAACACGCTGAAGGTTCCGTGCTGGTGGAGTTTGGTGAAACTAAAGTGCTGTGTACCGCAACGGTAGAAGAAGGCGTTCCGCGTTTTCTGAAAGGCCAGGGTCAGGGCTGGATCACTGCAGAATACGGGATGCTGCCGCGTTCTACTCATACCCGTAATCCGCGTGAAGCCGCTAAAGGCAAGCAGGGTGGTCGTACTCTCGAAATCCAGCGTCTGATCGCACGTTCTCTTCGTGCCGCAGTGGATTTGAAAAAACTCGGTGAATTCACCATCACCCTCGACTGTGATGTTTTACAGGCTGACGGCGGTACGCGTACCGCGTCTATCTCGGGTGCTTGTGTTGCGCTGGCCGATGCGCTGAATGCGCTGGTCGCTGCGGGTAAACTTAAAGCCAATCCGATGAAAGGCATGGTCGCGGCGGTTTCTGTCGGTATTGTTAAGGGTGAAGCGCTGTGTGACCTTGAGTATGTAGAGGACTCCGCTGCTGAAACCGATATGAACGTGGTGATGATGGAAGATGGCCGCATGATCGAAGTGCAGGGCACTGCCGAAGGCGAGCCGTTCAGCCACGAAGAGTTACTCAATTTACTGGCCCTCGCGCGAGAGGGAATCGACACCATCTTCCAGGCGCAGAAAGCGGCACTGGCGGAATGATTTTTTAAGGCGACTGAGAAGTCGCCTTTTTTATGGCCTGCGGGCTGACAATGTCAGAAATACGAGATTAACGAGGAGACCATCAATGAAAGCCTATCAGCGCCAATTTATTGAGTTCGCACTGAACAAGCAGGTTTTGAAATTCGGCGAATTCACCCTGAAGTCCGGGCGCATCAGCCCTTACTTCTTCAATGCCGGTCTGTTTAATACCGGACGCGATCTGGCGTTACTGGGACGTTTCTATGCCGAAGCATTGATGGATTCAAAAATTGATTTCGATTTAGTGTTTGGCCCGGCTTACAAAGGTATCCCGATCGCGACGACCACTGCCGTTGCGCTGGCTGAGCATCATGAGCGTGATGTGCCTTATTGCTTCAACCGTAAAGAAGCCAAAGATCACGGCGAAGGCGGTTTACTGGTAGGCAGCCCGCTGCAAGGGCGCGTCATGCTGGTTGATGATGTGATCACGGCGGGAACGGCCATTCGTGAGTCTATGGAAATCATCAATGCGAACCACGCGACGCTCGCCGGGGTTCTGATTTCCCTGGATCGTCAGGAACGCGGACGCGCTGATATCTCTGCCATTCAGGAAGTTGAACGCGACTACCATTGCAAAGTGATTTCTATTATTACGCTGGCAGATCTCATCGACTATCTGGAAGAAAAAACCGAAATGGCTGACCATCTGGCGGCTGTGCGTGCATATCAGCAGACGTACGGCGTTTAAGATTCGCCAAAAATGAAAAAGGGCCGAAAGGCCCTTTTTAACATCTGACACATTATTTCGACGCGACGTTATTGCAACTGAGCCGAGATGAGCGGCCAGCGCGTATCAAAATCCTGAGTGGGACGGTACTTAAACTCTGAGCGCACAAACCGCGATAACATCCCTTCACAGTAAGCCAGCAACTGGCTGGCGAGCAGCGTTTCATCATAGGTAAACCCGCTGCCTTCACGCATTTTCTTTTCCCGCAGTACCTGACGCAACTGGGCTTCAATTCGCTCAAAGAGCTGATTGATGCGGCCCTGCAGGCGGTCCTGTTCAAACATCAAAGCATGTCCGGTCATGATGCGTGTCAGGCCCGGATTGCGTTCTGCAAAACCCAGAACCAGCAGCAAAATCAGACGGATCCGGTTCAATGTATCCTTTTCATCCTGCAAGATGAGATTGATACGCGAGATCAGGCTGTCTTCAATAAACTCGATTAAGCTGTCAAACATCCGCGTTTTACTGGGAAAATGACGATAAAGAGCTGCTTCCGAAACACCTACGCTGGCAGCGAGTTTTGCGGTCGTGATCCGCTGGCTGCCATCACTGGACTGAAGCATTTGCGCTAACGCCTGCAAAATCTCTTCGCGCCGGTTCCTTTTTGTCGTTTCTTTCTCTGCCATGTCTGAATAGACCCTTGCTAAAAAACGGCTAAAATCATGGAGAAACCGCACAACTGCCGCATGAATCGCTATGATCCTGCGGCTTTTTTCGTTCCCTTGGTGTTGTTACGGTCTGATAGTGATAAGGATCTGTTCAATATCGCGTCAAAATCTGCGGTGCTGAACAGGTTCTTATTGACGGCCGGAGTGGCCAAAACCACCTTCACCGCGTTCACTGGCGTTGAAATCTTCCACCAGATTGAATTCAGCCTGAACCACAGGCACAAAGACCATTTGAGCGATTCGTTCGCCCGGTTCAATCACGAACGTTGTTTGCCCACGGTTCCAGACGGAAACCATCAACTGTCCCTGATAATCGGAGTCAATCAGACCCACTAAATTGCCCAGTACCACGCCATGTTTATGCCCCAAACCAGAGCGCGGCAGGATCATCGCTGCCAGGTTTGCATCACCAATGTGGATTGCCAGACCGGTTGGCAGCAGCGTGGTTTCGCCGGGGTTGAGTTCAACAGAAGCATCCAGACAGGCGCGTAAATCCAGACCTGCAGACCCTGGCGTAGCGTAAGCCGGTAAAGGGAAAGTCGAACCGATGCGCGGGTCGAGAATTTTAATGTCGATTTTTTTCATCATAACGGCTGACAATCTCTTCTAATAAACGTTGGCCAAGCAGGGATTTATCGCTAAGCGGTAAGATTTTATCCCCGTCCTGCCAAAAAAGATGCAGGGCATTGCTATCGGTATTAAAACCTTGCCCGGCAAGTGAAACATCGTTGGCGCAAATCAGATCCAGATTCTTACGGATCCTTTTTTGCCGCGCGTATTCTTCCACATTCTGGGTTTCGGCGGCAAACCCCACGACATACGGCCGGTTTTCTGTCATCGCCGCCACGCCGGCAACAATGTCAGGGTTTTTAATCATTTTGACTGTGATTTCATCGCCTTGCTTTTTGATTTTCTCATCAGCAATCAGTTCAGCACGGTAGTCTGCAACCGCGGCACAGGAGATAAAAATATGCTGTGAACTGGCAGAAAGCTGAACAGCGTGTTGCATCTCCAGTGCGCTTTCCACATCTATACGCCGGACATTCGCGGGTGTCGGTTGCGTCACCGGGCCGGCGATAAGTGTGACTTTCGCACCGCGATTGGCGGCGGCTTTCGCAATCGCAAAACCCATTTTTCCTGAACTGTGATTACTGATGAAGCGAACCGGATCCAGCGCTTCACGCGTCGGGCCTGCCGTCACCATAATGTTCAGATGCGCCAGATCCTGACGTACGGAGAAATGGTTGATTGCCATATCGACAATGACCAGGGGATCGAGCATTCGTCCCGGGCCAATATCACCACAGGCCTGGCTTCCGCTGTCAGGGCCCCATAACAAGGTGCCTCTTGCTGCAAGCCGTTGCAGATTCTCCTGCGTGACGGTCGCGCGATACATCTGCTGATTCATCGCCGGAAGCACTGCAATGGGTGCCGCGGTTGCCAGGCAAACCGTGGTCAGCAGGTCATTAGCCATACCGGCGGCCATGCGTGCCAGTAAATCGGCCGTAGCGGGCGCGATCAGCACTAAATCAGCCCATTTACCTAATTCGATGTGACCCATCGCCGCTTCGGCTGCCGGATCAAGCAGGTCATCAGACACCGGATAGCCGGAAACCGCCTGCAGGCTCAGTGGTGTCACAAAAGATTTAGCCGCATCTGTCATCACTACGCGTACTTCCGCGCCACGCTCGCGTAAGCGACGTACCAGTTCTGGTGCTTTATAGGCAGCGATACCACCGCTGATACCGAGCACAATATGTTTGCCGGAAAGTCCCGTCATCATCATTGTCCGATTGATTGAAAGCCTGAAGAAGCGACATTTTAGCATAACGCACAATGATGACAGCTATTGGCGACGCCCGAACGAGGTTGAATAAGATTTCTGCGCGATGCCTCGCAAGCTGAAGACGCCGAAAAGCCTGTTGGTCGGGGCTGTGGCACAATCGCCGCGAAAAAGGAGTCAGGATGACGAAATCGCACAACGGCTGGCCGGATACGGTGAAACCACGGGAAAAGTTATTAGAGCAGGGTGCCAAAGGGCTGACAGATCAGGAACTGCTGGCGATTTATTTGCGCATCGGATCGCGCGGACAGCATGTGATGGAGCTGGCTAAAAATCTGCTCGATGAATTTGGCTCACTCCATCAGTTACTGATGGCGGATTTTAACGCGATGTCACGTATTAAAGGCATGGGCGTGGCGAAATATGCCCAGCTTGTTGCGGTGTCTGAGTTATCCCGCCGTGCCTATCTGCGCCACCTCAGTGCGGAAAATGCCATGCTCAGCCCGTCGGTTATTCGGGAGTATCTGCAGAATTTGCTGGTTTTTCGTGAAAGAGAGGTCTTTCTGGTACTTTTTCTCGACAACCAGCATCGGGTTATTCGCCATGAGGAGATGTTTGCTGGTACTATTGGGCACGTAGAAGTGTATCCCCGCGAAATTGTTCGCGGTGCGATGAAGGTTAATGCGGCAGCGTTAATTCTGGCGCATAATCATCCGTCCGGTCGGGCTGAACCCAGTCTGATGGACAGAAAAGTGACTGAACAAATTATTCGTGCGTGCCAACTGCTGGAAATTCGTGTTCTCGACCATTTGGTTGTAGGTCACGGAGAAACGGTGTCTTTTGCCGAACGCGGTTGGATTTAGCGTCGTTTTTTAAAGATCCTTTGGGATCTTTAGCTGTTCGGGACTTGAGCACTTACGCTACAGAGCGTATACTACGCCACCTTTGAGAATCTTGGGTTTGGCGTTAAGAGCCTATCTCAGCAGGTTTCATACCTGATGAAATGGTTTTTACCCGACGACAGTGAGTCGGTTCTCAGTGGAGTTTGCTGAGATGGGCTCTAAAAGCCTGACGAGGCGGCCATACCCTATACGAAGCTCGAGCTGATTTGATTTTTGGAGATATAGACATGTCCCGAGTCTGCCAAGTTACTGGCAAGCGCCCGGTGAGCGGTAACAACCGTTCCCACGCAATGAACGCGACCAAACGCCGTTTTCTGCCAAACCTGCACTCACACCGTTTTTGGGTTGAGGCTGAGAAGCGCTTTGTAACTCTGCGCGTATCTGCTAAAGGTATGCGTGTTATTGATAAGAAGGGTATTGAGACGGTCTTGGCCGATCTGCGTACCCGCGGTGAGAAGTATTAAGGAACTGAATCATGGCTAAAGGTGTTCGCGAGAAGATCAAGCTGGTTTCTTCTGCTGGTACTGGTCACTTCTATACCACTACGAAGAACAAGCGTACTAAGCCGGAAAAATTGGAACTGAAGAAATTCGATCCAGTTGTCCGTCAACACGTGATCTACAAAGAAGCTAAAATTAAATAATTTTAGTGGATTAATAAAACCCGGCTCCGGCCGGGTTTTTTATTGCCTGAAATTTGAGGTCCGGGTTCCGGGCGTCTTTTGTTTGCCTGAGACGGATGTCTGCGACACACTCTGATTTCGATTCTGTTACGGGAGAGGATATGCCTGAATTACCTGAAGTTGAAACCAGCCGCCGGGGGATTGAGCCCTATCTTAAAGGCCACACGATTATGCACGCCGTGGTGCGTAATGCGCGATTACGCTGGCCCGTCTCTGCGGAAATTTTGGCATTAAGCGATCAGCCCGTTCTCAGCGTTCAACGTCGCGCAAAATACCTGCTGGTTGAGCTCAACACGGGCTGGATCATCATTCATCTGGGAATGTCTGGCAGTTTACGGGTGTTGCCGGAAGAGACTGAGCCGGGCAAACACGATCACGTCGATCTGGTGATGGATACCGGCCATGTGCTGCGTTATACCGATCCCCGTCGTTTTGGCGCATGGCTATGGTCAGCCGATCTGGCTGGCAGTAACGTTTTAGCCCACCTTGGCCCGGAACCGCTGAGTGAGGATTTCACCGCTGATTATCTGTTTGAAAAATCACGCACCAGGAAATCGCCGATCAAGCCCTGGCTGATGGATAACAAACTGGTGGTCGGTGTCGGGAATATTTATGCCAGCGAATCCCTTTTTGTTGCAGGCATCTCACCGGACAGACCCGCGCACTCTTTGAAGCGGGAAGAAACGGCGTTGCTGGTCAGCACAATCAAAGCTGTTCTGTTACGTTCAATTGAGCAGGGAGGAACAACGCTGAAAGACTTTTTACAGTCTGATGGAAAGCCGGGGTATTTCGCGCAGGAGCTCCAGGTCTATGGCCGCGCGGGGGAACCCTGCCGGGTGTGTGGCACGCTGATCGAGAGTAAAAAACATGCTCAACGCACCACATTTTTCTGCCCGCGCTGTCAGCGGTAGGATCGGGTTTCAGGCGCTGATTTTTTCCATCAGTGCCTGAGTGACCTCTTGCGGCAGGAAAGGCGTGATGTCGCCACCGTGGCGTGCCACTTCCTTCACCAGAGAGGAGGAGATAAACGACCATTCTTTCGATGGCATCATGAACACGCTTTCCAGCGTCGGCAGTAAGTGCCGGTTCATATTGGCGAGTTGCATCTCATATTCAAAATCTGATACCGCGCGTAATCCACGTACCAGCACGTTCGCCCCCTGTGCTTTGGCAAAATTCGCCATCAAATCGCTAAATCCAATCACTTCGACATTATTCAGATGCGAGGTGACCTGGGTTGCCAGTGCAACGCGTTCATCGAGCGTAAACATGGGTTTTTTGCCCGGGCTGGCGGCAATGGCCAGAATCACGTGATCGAACATCAGTGCCGCGCGGGTGACAATATCGAGATGCCCGTTAGTCATCGGGTCAAAAGTACCGGGATAAATTGCTTTAGTGGTCATGCTGGCTCACTTCTGCAGAGGTTGGCTGAATGCCCACAAGGCGGCATATTTATTGAAAGTATACTGGGCATTGACGCCCGCCAGAATCAAACCCTGCTTTCCATCCAGAAAACCCGCGCGCAGGATCCAGGTTTTCACGAATGCGCCCAGCGTATGGGATATTACGGAGAAGAAACTGCAGCGACGTCCTTGCTGATGACGCTGGGTAGCCCATGCTTGCGCATAGCCGAGCTGTTTACGCTGAAAGGCAAAGAAATCGCGGCATGTCAGATGCAGCAGATCACCCTGAAGCGGGAGGACGCGTGCCCCGTCAGTTTCAAGGGATTCATGAACTAAATCATCGTTATAACGAAAATGTGCCGGATAAAGACGGTTCACGCGATCCGGATACCAGCCGCTGTGACGCATAAATTTCCCGAGGAATAAATTGCTGCGTCCGAGACTGTAAACGGTGTTTTCCTGTGGATCCTTGAGAGCATTTTCAATCGACTGACGAAGTTCGGGAGATACCCGCTCATCAGCATCGATCATCAAAATGTAATCGCCGGTGGCATGGCTTTGTGCCAGCTGACGCTGTTTACCAAAACCCGGCCACTGTGCGTTCCGGAAAACCAGAGCGCCGAAACTGCGCGCGACCTCTACTGTTTCATCTTCACTGCCGGAATCGAGCAGAACAATCTCATCAGCCCAGGCCACCGATTCGAGACATTCCCGCAATAAACCGGCTTCATTGCGTGCAATCAGTACAACAGATAAGCGCTTTTTGTCAGCCATTAATGACCCCGGACAGGCAGATAAGGCTCCAGTAAATGCAGCAGTCGTTGCAGCGCACCCTGGTTCTGGTGCAGAACTTCAACGGCGTGACGCCCGTAGTACAGTCGATAATCTTCGTCCGTCAGCAGCGTGGAAATCTCTTTCACCAGCGATGCGGTATCCGTCACGGTGATCAGGCCATCGTCCTGAGCCAGTTTGGCGCAAATGTCTTTGAAGTTTATGGTGTGCGGCCCCATCAGAACCGGAATTGCGTGTGCGGCGGCTTCCAGCGGATTATGCCCGCCGCGCTCCACCAGGCTGCCGCCGACAAAGGCCAGGTCGGCGATGCCGTACAGCAACATTAATTCGCCCATGGTATCGCCAATCACCACCTGCGTGCCTGAGGACGGCACTTCGCCGGTGCTGCGCTGGGTGAATGTCAGACCGGCTTTACGGGTGAGTTCACAGGCAACCGGGAAACGTTCCGGATGGCGCGGTACCAGAATTAACAGCAGCGTCGGATGATTTTTCAGTAGTTCTTTATGCGCTTCCAGCAGCAGCGTTTCTTCACCTTCATGCGTGCTGGTGGCAATCCACACCTGACGCCGCGATGCCCACTGGCTGCGCAGTGCGATGGCTTTGGCAGCCAGTTCCGGAGTGACCGAAATATCAAATTTCAGGCTGCCGGTGACGGCGAGCTGATTGCGTTTCAACCCCAGCGAGAGAAAGCGTTCGCCATCCTCCTGATTTTGCGCAGCAATCAGTGTGATGCGTTGCAAAATAGTACGAATGAATTTGCCGAGTTTTTGATAGCCCTTCGCAGACCGCGCGGAAAGTCGGGCATTGGCAATGACCAGAGGGATTTTACGGCGGTGCAGCGCGCTGATGAGGTTTGGCCACAATTCGGTTTCCATGATGATGACCAGCTTCGGGTTCACTTCATCGAGGAATCGGTTGACCGATCCTGCCAGATCGTAAGGTAAATAGACGTGATGCACACCTTTGCCAAAGGCGGACTGAACGCGTTCAGAGCCTGTCGGGGTCATGGTGGTGACGGTGATCGGCAATGAAGGATAGCGATGGCGCAAAGCGCGAACCAAAGGGATCGCAGCGAGAGTTTCGCCCACCGAGACAGAATGCAGCATGATGCCGCCAGGTACGACTTTACCTTTGCAAAAGCCATAACGTTCAGCCCAACGTTTACGGTAGGCCGGTGATTTACGGCTGCGTAACAGTAAACGGATCCAAATTAATGGCTGAATCAAATATATGATTATATTGTAAAAAATATTCATTTTTTAGGAGGCATTGCGTTAGGGAAAGTCAATTTCATAGAGTGAGCATAATCCCGGCGGTTAGATAGGCACATGGTATCAGATAAGTGCTATCGACTCATCATGCCTGCGTAAACGTCATCAGATAAGCAGCGAGTGATACAGCGCCACCAGCTGTTGTGAAAGGTTTTTTGGAGAATAAGGCAATATGCGTTCTCTTGCCGCATGGCTCATCTGAGCATTTTCCAGGCGGGAAGGGATTCTTTTTACAAATTCGGCCAGTTTTGCGATATCCAAAGCATCACAAACAAAACCCTCTTGCCCTTCGGTGATGAACTCCGCGCCGCCGCAGGTCTGGCTGGTGATTACCGGCAGACCACAGGCCATCGCTTCAAGGATTACGTTAGGAAACGGGTCATACAGTGTTGGCAGGATCATGCCATCGGCCGCGTGGTAATAGGGCAGCACATTATTTTGAACGCCCATAAACCGAATTCGCTCAAAACACCCTAACTGACGCGCAAGAGATTCATATTTCTTCTGCGCCTTATCCTGACCGACGACGATGAGATAGCGGTCGCTGGAGGCAATGGCCTGAATAGCCGGTTTGAGCCCTTTGCGCTCGAAGCCTGAGCCCACATAAATCAGCGCTACAGCCTGTTCCGGGATCGCCATCTTCGCCCGCGATTCACGACGTTGTTCATCTGTCGCAGGCATAAATTTTTCTGCATCAATGGCGTTATAAATAACGCTAAAACGTGACGCATCAACGCCGTAGCAACGCATGATGTCACGTTTTACCATCTCTGAATTGCAGATGATTTTTTTCAATTCCGCCGAATGAAACATCGCTTCTTCGGCGTGGAGCACATAGCGATGATACGGACTGAGGCGTGTCAGCAGACGCTGGGCGGGAGAAATAATGCGCGCGCGCTGTTCAAGCCAGACGCGGTGCGCACCATCGCCTGCGCGGAAAATATCGCAACCCGGTATACGTTCATGGCTTTGAACAATATCAAACTGAGCCGCTTTCCAGCATGTTTGCGCGGCCGCTGCGAAGCCTTTCTCCCGTGACACCCGGCTGTGTTTGGCCGGATTGCACAGATGAATTTTCCATTTCAGATTAGGTTTGCCTTCCCACTGGCGGGTGATGATATTGAGCTCGATGTTTTGATCGTCCAGCGCTTCAAGGGCACGGGAGATGAAACGCTCCGCGCCACCATCCGGGCGGTATTTTTGTCTGACGATCGCCAGCCGGATAGTTTTCAAATCAACCATGCAGATAGCTCCGGGCGGCATCCAGCACGTCGCTGACCGGGATAGCATGCAGATATCGCTGCTGGGTTTTCGTATCGATAGAGTCAGGGGTGGGCAGCGGCGCGTAATCGCCCGCCCAAATCGTGGTGTTATGGTTGCCCCATGGACGCCAGTGCTGCATTTTCGTTGGCCCGAACAAAGCGACACAAGGTGTATTGAGTGCAGCGGCCATATGCATTGGCGCCGAATCCACCCCAATAAACAGTTTCGCGCCGTCAATCATGGCGGCAAGTTGTGTCAGCGATAACTGGCCGGCGACGGAAATAACCTGAGGGTTATGCGTCAGGTCCTGGATCTTGCTCACCATCTGCAGCTCTTTTTTATCGGGGCCGGATGTCATGACGATAGTCATGCCGGTATCACTCAGACCGTCGATTACGCTGGCAAATTTGTCGTCATCCCAGCATTTGAAAATCCAGCGGGAGGTTGGCTGAATCACAATGTATTCGCCACTCACCTGATTTGTTTCCAGCAGCTGCTGGCAAAATGCTTTGTCACTTTCTGAATAATGCATCGACGTTTGGGCATTTTCGACAGAAAGGCCAAGCGCGGTGAGGATCGACATATTTTGCTCAACGGTATGCAATTTGCCGTGGTTTTCCGTTGTCACTAAATCGGTATGACCGGCACGCCAGATAAATGAGCGACGTTTTTTATAGTCAAATCCCAGCCTGACCTTCGCGCCTGAAAGCATCGAAAGCAGTGAACTGCGCCACTGATCGGCGAGGTTAATGACCAGGTCATAATGACGGGAACGTACCGCTTTAAGTAACAGAAACTCCTGCTTCAGCTGATGCCGAATACCTTGTTTTTTCCATGTTCTGTCAATGACATGAATCGTTGAAATGGCAGGATGTTCACTCAGAATAGGCCGTGTTTCTTTATACAAAAGCACGTCAATTTCAGCATCAGGATAATGCTGGTGAAGCCTGTTTATCACCGGCGTTGTCAGTACCATATCTCCGTGATGACGGAGTTTGACCAGCAGAATTCTTCTGGGGGTGAACGCTGCATATTTGGCTTCAGTGTTAGGCATTCTATTATCTGATTTAGAAGATAGTGAGTTGATTCTAGGTGAAGAACAGGATGCTGTGAAGCTATTTATCTGGCTGATATAGAAAGATAAATAACTTCGTTTATGAATGAGTTATAACGGAGTTACAGACGTAAAAGAATCATCCCTTTCTGAAACATTTCAGGCGAGACGTTTACGCAGCGTGTGGAGGCGTTTCAGCCACAACAATAATTGCCACCATTGCTTAATTCCACGCGCATTGCGCAGCATAATCTGGCGCGTTCCGCTGGTATAAATATCCTCAATCATGGCCTTTTGCGCTGCCGGATCGGGTTCACGACGCACAGAGTGGCATACCGTTAAGGCTTCACGTGTGACCTGGCGCGGAAATTCGGCATAGATTTTTACCCGGTCTTTATAACGCCGGTTCAGGTCATCCAGCATTTTAGCAATCTTCAGATAATGTCTCTGATATTCAACATTTTTCATTCCGGTGCGTTTCTGATTACTGATGGACAAACCATGAATATAATAACGATACAGCACTGTCTGCGTGTACCGCACGCGTTGCGCGTTAAACATAAACTCAGTCGTCCAGGGAATATCCTGATGATGTAAACCGGGTTCAAAATAGAGCTGATGCTTTTTAATCAATGCCAGCCGATATACTCCGAGCCAAACCACATGCAAATAGCGATTGGTTGCCAGTGCCGTTTTGAGCCAGGTGGCGCCATCCAACACAGGCGTCGAGGATAATCGATCGGCAGGAATGATCGGTTTTACTTTTTTCGTTCCGACGAAATAACGCTCGCCATTACACTGCGCGACGTCCAAATCATCCTGTTCACACATGTCGATCAGCGTCTGATACATATCAGGATTAAGAATGTCATCTGCGTCGGGAAAGGTGACATAGCGGCCTTTGGCGGCAGCGAGCCCGGTGTTACGTGCGAGGGAAACCCCTCCGTTAGGCTGACTGATCACCCTGATATGTGAATATTTTTCCGCGTACTCCTGAGCGACCAGATCTGAGCCATCCGTTGACCCATCGTTCACAATGATGATTTCCAGGCTGGTAAGGGTCTGCGCGACGAGCGAATCCATAAAGTTTCTGAACATCTCCCCCGCATTGTACAAGGGGATGATCGCGCTAAGCCTGATGTCTTCGGGCATCGTTGTCGGGTTCATTTCCACAATTTCCACTGATAATAATGGCAATAAACGGGGAATCAGTGTGGTTCACTTCCCCGTAAAAATCACTGTTTTACTGACGAAGAGCGGTCACACATTCTCAGCATCAGCAGGTAACCGAACACCAGTACAATAAAGTACGGCGATTCACGGTTGTAGAACTGAGTATCGCCCTGACTGAAGAAAATCACCGGAACGGAGAGCAGTAAAAATTCGTAACCTTTTGGCACCAGCTTAAAGGGATAAAGCAGCAACACCGCGAAGAACATCACCATGATAATGCCGCCAAAAATCCCCTGCAGGGAAAGGCTGTCGAGAATGTCATTGTGGAGGTGGAAGGATAAATTACGGATTGCCTCCGGATTGCCACCTTCATGTTGATCAATATATTGGGTCGCCAGCGCGTTACGGCTGTCAGCCGACTGGCCCAGCGGATGCTGTTTAAATACCTCTATGCCGGCACGCCACATTGAAAAACGGGCACCAACGGAAGTATTACGATCCCCCTGACTGTAAGAATTCACTTCGTGCTGGAGATTATCGATACGCTCTACCACACGATTATAATAAGGGTGACCTGAAATCACCGCAGCTAAAATTAAACTGCCAATCGCAAAGCCGTAAATTATTTTCGAAGTATGCGAACTCTTTGCGAAGTCATAAAGAATACTCACTGCGCTGAATAAGGTGAACAGCATGATGGCTGAGCGGGTTTCTGTTGCAGCAAGAACACCAAAAGTCATCGTCATAATAATCAGGCACGGTAGTCTGTAATGCTTAAGTGCATAATACTTCAGACTGTACATGACCAGTAATGAGAAAATGGTGAAGGTATAGGCTCCTGATGTGGAGGCATCAGAGTTAATTTTTATCCGATCGCCTGTTTTCAGGTAAACCGCGATATGGGTAACGGCGATAATAATGAAAAGCACCGTCATGATGGTGACACCGGTGCGCATCGTTAACGTGGAAATTTTCCACTTTTTCACATTGTGCTCAATGGCGTACAGAACAAAGGCGGCGAGTATCAGGCGTTTACCACTGATCTGATAATGGTAGGCAATTAACGGATACTGTTCATTGGTGGTTAACGCAACCCAAAGTAATTTACTGACACCTAAAATAAACACGGCCCAGGCGAAAATATAGAAATGGATTTTCTTTTCTTTTTTAAATGTGATGTACAGGAAGTAAATGATGGCGATGTAAGTAATGATATAAAAGAAGTTACGCGTCACTTCACCGGAATACATGAAAAACGAAACAGATATTGCCGTAAATAAGAAGAACACAGCAGCAAGCTTATCATCAACTGATGACTGCTTAATCGCCGATAGCCAGTTCCTGATCATGAAGAGTGCTTCCTGAAGATTTTAGTGTTCATGTATTTAAACATCCAACTTAAGCTTTTCACATATTGATGTTCATGCCAAAGCGCCTGCGCATAACGCTTCATCTCTTTGTAAGAGACAGGCATATCATGCGGAACGGCATGCCATGGCGATTTCGCATAGTACTGATCATAGAGACTGGCTAATTCGCCCATACCCCAGCGATGCCATGGTTTACATTTACCTGTGTAATGAATCAGGATTGCATCTTCAGGCACCGGTGTTTTTTTACCGACTTTGTTCAGGATGATATCGCACACCAGGTTATATTTTTTAGGCAGGAGTAATACCTCATGTTCCAGAGCAATATTGAGTGCATCCTGATCCGGAAACCTGAGTTCTGTGCCATGAATTGCCAGCGTCTGAATGATTCTCTCGGTCGTTTTTTTCTCAATCCACATCGGGATGTTGATATATAAAAATCCAGAGTTGAAGTAATTCCCGCTGGTCAGCCCTAAATGGGGGCAAAGTTTATTGCGAGCCCTTTCGGTATCGTTCACCGCCGCCAGTGTGTAACGGCTTATATCTTTTTCATGCAGCTCTTTATAACTGCCTACACACAATGTATCAGCATCGAGATAAATGAATTTTGATGTCACATCAGCAAGCAGATACGGAATAAACAAACGATAATAAATCGCCTGTGGGTAACGCCCTATCAGCGGCAAGTCGGTAAAAGCCGATTCTTTGAAAACATTGCAGGTGATGGCTAAAGGACGATTTGCGGCCAGTTCGAGAAGTAATGATTTTGACTTCTCATCAAGCGAACTGCCAAACACGTGGATGTGGAAAGCTAAGTCAGGATTATTTTCCATAACCGAAAACACAGTGATCCCCATGCCGCGCGCATATGCGTTATTAATACCGAACGCGATATGGACAACCGGCAAGTCTGAAAACCCTAAATTGTTAACGAGCTCTTCTTTCTGCTCAAGATAACTCAGGTATTCCTGATTAGGCATGGTGCTGTTCCTGACTTGTATTACTGACGACAAAAGAACGTATCTGGTTTAGCTGTGAATCACTCAGCGAAAACAGTTGTTCCGCACTGTGTCTGAACGTGTAAGGTGCAGAGAATATAAAGGATTCCGGCGAAAGGCTGTCATCTTCCGGCGATAAAATTAATGCAGCGAAGGTTGGATGTTGCTCGGCCAAATCACAAGGGCCCGCGAGACACACCACCGGGACCTCGACGGCATCGGCAATATAAATATTGCCCGAGTCGGAGGCGATATACACATCCATCTGCGAAATGGCATACGGCACTTCATGCAATTTCAGCTTACCTATCAGGCTGGCGATGTTTTTATTGTCATTCCGTTTTTTCAGCAACTGGTCGAGATAGGGCTGTTCGTTCTCAGGGCCAAAAACATAAAACTGACAAGGCAGACCCTTCAGGCAATCGAGTATTTTTATCCAGACGTCGGTTGGGATAGTTTTTGCCTTATTTCCCGCTGAAATGCTGATGCCTATTCTTATCGTTTCTTTTATAGCGAGTTCAGGAAGGTTTTCTTCCGGCACATAAAGCGGCCAGGTGGCATGTTTTTTATAACTTTCAGCGGTGAGAACAGGATCTGCCAGCTTCAGATAGCTTTCAAGAGTGAAGTCGGTTTTTCTGTGCACTCTGACCACATCTGCCGTCTGATAAAAAATGCCGTGGTACCACTTACGAGTGTAGGCAATCAGAAACGCTTTATAACTGGCATTGCAGAAGGCGGCATAAAAAGCATTCACGCTGTTTGGCTGGAGTAAAAAAACGCGGTCATAGCGATTCAGAAAATGAAACGCCAGACGGATCTTGGAGAATAAAGATTTTTTATAATCTTCTATCAGATAAATGGATTCAATCGTCGTATCGTGCGCGGCAAGCGGTAACACCGTTTTACTGATCAGCACGTCAGATTTTTTTAAATGCTTCAGCAGCGGGGTGATATTAACGAAATCCCCGATCTTGGCGGTTTGGATAACCAGATTGCGGCCAGTGCTTCGATGAAAAGGTTTCATTAGCATTTTGAATGGCCACAGCAAGATAAAAATTATCACGTAGCTCATACTTTGCTCGCTTCCTTTTCCGCGGAGATCATCTCATTCAGTTGCTTAAATACGCGCTCTGCCGTCAGGTTTTCCAGCGAATTGTCCTGTGCTTTGAGAATGAACTGATTCTGCCCGTAGCCGCCGATCAATCCCGGATCTGTCGGTCCGTAGAGCGTGATATTAGGCCGATCAAGTGCAGCCGTCAGATGGCTTAACCCGGTATCGACAGACACGACTGCTTTGGCACCGGCCAACACCTCCGCCACATTTTCCAGGCTCAGTTTTGGTAAAACCTCGACATCAGGAAAGCCTTCAGCCAGACGTAACGCTCTTTGATATTCGTGCTCTGCTCCCCAGGGAAGCTTGATGCGGATGTGTTGCGCGCTCAGCAGTTCAATCAGTTTACGCCAGTGGGATTCTGGCCAGTGTTTGTCCGCGCGGGTTGTTGCATGGAGAAACACCAAATACTCGTGCGCATCGGCGGGAAGGTGTGACAGGAATCGTGCTGCAATGGCGTAATCACCTTGAGTCGCAGGTTTTTCATAGCCCAGACTTTTTGCAAATAGCTCCCGGGTACGTTCTACCGCATGCTGTTTTTTATCGATTTCATGGCGATGGTTGTAGAACCAGCTGGCAAAAGGTTCACGGGCACTTTTGCAGTCCTGACCGTGTTTTTCGCCTTTAGCGACACGCGTGACCAATGCCGCGCTTTTCATCAAGCCCTGTGCGTCTATCACGGCGTCATAGGTCTGAGACTGCACTTCACGTTTGAAATCACAGCGCTGCTGACGGGTTTCAGATCCGAACCAGTTTTTACGCCAGCGTCTTATGGCGACCGGGATCACCCGGTCTACGGCAGGGTGCCAGCCAGGGATCTGTGCAAATCCCTCTTCCACGACCCAGTCAAAGCGGATCCCCGGAATAGCCCTCATGGCATCCGTTAACGCAGGAAGCGTGTGCAATACGTCGCCCATTGACGAGGTTTTGACGATGAGAACCCGCATTACTGCTCCTTCCTTGTGCACAGTAACTGGTTTAATTCCTGATAAACCTGCTCTGGTTGAATATCAATCAGGCTCTGGTGATAACCTTCTTCAGCATCGCCTTTACGGACTTTATGATAGCCGGTGATCAAACGGATAACTTTTGCCTGATGGCTGAGAGGCGGCGTGAAATCAGGGCTGCTTGGCCCGTAGAGCGCCACCAGCGGTTTATCCAGCGCAGCCGCGACGTGCATCAGACCGGAGTCATTACTGACCACGGCGTGACAGGCAGAAATCATGACAACGGCTTGATCCAGAGACGTTTTTCCTGCGAGATTGAGGCAGAAAGGCTGCGCACTCTCAGGCAGAGCAAGGCGGATTTGTTCTCCGGCAGGGTGGTCTTTGGCCGAGCCAAACAACACCACCTGATTGCCTTCGTGGATCAACTTTTCCGCCAGCGCGGCATAATGATAATGCGGCCAGCGTTTTGCCGGGCCAAACTCCGCGCCTGGACAGAATCCAATCAGCGGGCGGGCGTTATCGACATTGAACGAGGTGGTGACGGCGGCGATTTCAGCTTCGCTAACCTGCAATTTCGGCCACAAAATGGGCTGCGGAAGATCGGCGGCTGTTTTAATGCGCGGAGCATCGTAAGCCAGCGCGGCATAGCGCTGCACCATCAGCGGAAAGGCTGCTTTATCCAGAACGCGGACGTCATTCAGCAGGCCATAGCGCATTTCACCGCGCCAGCCTGTACGTTGAGGAATGCGCGCAAAAAAGGGAACCAGCGCCGATTTAAACGAGTTGGGTAAAACGTATGCGCGTTGATACTGTTCTTTGCGCAGAGAAAGGCCCAGACGGCGGCGCTCACCCAGTTCCAGAGCGCCATGACCCAACGGCATCGACAATGCCCGATTCACTTCTGGCATCCTGTCGAGCAGCGGACGGCACCATGAAGGTGCCATCACGTCAATTTGTGCATCCGGGTGCGCCAGTTTCAGGGTGCGGTAAAGACTTTGTGACATCATCATGTCACCGACCCATGACGGCCCAATTACCAGTATTTTCATACCGTTAATCCATTCCTCAATGTGCGGTTCTTAGACTGTGCGGTTGAGCCAGCTCATGTATTCCGTCACACCTTCGGCAACCGTTTTAAACGGTTTGTCGTAGCCTGCTTTACGCAGAGCCGTCATATCAGCCTGAGTGAAGGACTGATAACGACCTTTCAGTTTTTCCGGGAACGGGATGTATTCGATATCGCCCGACTTGTGGTAAGCCACCACGGCATCCGCCACGGCCTGGAAAGATTCTGAACGGCCAGTACCGCAGTTGAAAATACCGGAGACGCCGTTCTGCCAGAACCACAGGTTTACCGCGGCCACGTCACCGACATAGATGAAATCGCGTTTGAAGCCTTCGCTGCCGGAGAATAATTTTGGATTCTCACCGGCCTTGATTTGGTTGTTCAGATGGAACGCAACGCTGGCCATGCTGCCTTTATGGCCTTCACGCGGGCCATACACGTTGAAGTAACGGAAACCACAGATTTGCGATTCAGCATGCGGCAGAATTTCGCGAACATACTGGTCAAACAGGAATTTGGAGTAGCCGTAAACGTTCAGCGGTTGCTCGTACTGACGCTCTTCCACAAAGCTGGTGCTCTGGCTGCCGTAAGTGGCGGCGGAAGAGGCATAAAGGAAGGGAATGCTCCGGTCCAGACAGAAGTGCAGAATATCTTTCGAATACTGATAGTTGTTATCCATCATGTATTTGCCGTCCCACTCGGTGGTGGAAGAGCAGGCGCCTTCATGGAAGATCGCGTCGATATCACCCAGATCATCACCCGCGACGATGCTGGCAATGAAGTCTTCTTTGTCGCAGTAATCCGCAATATCCAGATCAACCAGATTGACGAACTTGGTACCGTCTTTCAGGTTATCGACCACTAAAATATCGCGGTATCCCATATCATTGAGCGATTTAATAATATTGCTGCCGATAAAACCAGCGCCGCCAGTGACGATTATCATGGGACTCACCTTTAATCATTTTAAAATCACGCACCATGCGTGATTTATACAGTTGGCAATATCATAACACTTCATTATCAAGCTCACATTGGGAAGGTGTCCGATATCACGCATTCTTATGTTTCAGAGCGTAAGGCGTGAAGTATGCTGCAAAATGAAGATTTTGTGAGCGTTTTCATCGTTATTTCATATGCAGATTAGTAATGTATTCCGTGAATGAGTCATTTCAGGAGAATACTGTATGTCTGTTTCGTTTTATCGCCAGTTGGAAGATCAGCTCGATCAGGCGCGGGTTGAAGGGCTGTTTAAAGAAGAGCGTATTCTGACCAGTCCGCAGCAGCCCGAAGTTTCGGTCGCGGGCGGAAAGCCGGTCATTAATTTTTGCGCCAATAACTATCTCGGGCTGGCGAACCATCCTGAATTAATCCGGGCCGCCAAGGCCGGTCTTGACAGCCACGGTTTCGGCATGGCTTCGGTGCGTTTTATTTGCGGCACACAAGATACCCATAAAGAGCTCGAACATCGTCTGGCAGATTTTCTGGGTATGGACGATGCCATTCTCTATTCCTCCTGTTTCGATGCAAACGGCGGCCTGTTCGAAACCCTCCTGGGAGAAGAAGACGCGATTATTTCGGACGCACTCAACCATGCCTCCATTATTGACGGTGTACGGTTATGCAAAGCCAAACGCTATCGTTACACCAACAACAATATGGCCGAGCTGGAAGCCCGTTTACAGCAGGCAAAAGACGACGGTGCGCGCCATATTCTGGTCGCGACCGACGGTGTATTTTCGATGGATGGGGTGATCGCCAACCTGAAAGGCGTGTGCGATCTGGCGGAGCGTTTTGATGCGCTGGTGATGGTCGATGATTCTCATGCCGTCGGTTTTGTCGGTGCAGAAGGGCGCGGAACGCATGAATACTGCGATGTGATGGGCCGCGTTGATATTATCACCGGTACGCTCGGCAAAGCGCTGGGTGGGGCATCGGGTGGATATACCGCCGCACGACAGGAGGTCATCGACTGGCTGCGCCAGCGCTCGCGACCTTATCTGTTCTCGAATTCGCTGGCACCTTCAATCGTTGCTGCCTCGCTAAAAGTGTTATCCATGCTCGAAGCCGGCAGTGAGCTGCGCGAGAAGCTGCTCTCCAATTCCAAACTGTTCCGCAAAAAAATGACGGCGGCGGGGTTTACCCTGGCAGGTGCCGACCACGCCATCATTCCGGTGATGCTGGGCGAGGCACGGCTGGCGCAGGATTTTGCTGCCCAACTTCAGCAGGAAGGAATTTATGTCACCGGGTTCTTCTACCCGGTTGTGCCTCAGGGGCAGGCGCGGATCCGCACCCAAATGTCAGCCGCCCATACGACTGAACAGATCGAACAGGCCGTTGACGCTTTCATCCGTATCGGTAAAAAACTTGGCGTGATCGCCTGAGGAATGTCCATGAAAGCGTTAGCGAAACTGAAACGTGAAGAAGGCATCTGGATGACCGATGCGCCGGTGCCGGAAATGGGCCATAACGATTTGCTGATTAAAATCCGCAAAACGGCGATCTGTGGCACCGATGTGCATATCTACAACTGGGATGCATGGTCACAAAAAACCATTCCGGTGCCGATGGTGGTCGGCCATGAGTACGTCGGTGAAGTGGTCGGGATCGGGCAGGAAGTTAAAGGCTTTAGTCTCGGCGACCGTGTTTCCGGCGAAGGGCATATCACCTGCGGGCATTGCCGCAATTGCCGCGGTGGCCGCACGCATTTGTGCCGAAATGCTCAGGGCGTCGGCGTTAACCGTCCTGGTGCGTTTGCTGAATATCTGGTGTTGCCCGCGTTCAATGCTTTTAAAATCCCGGACAACATTTCTGATGATCTGGCCGCTATTTTCGACCCGCTGGGTAATGCGGTGCATACCGCACTGTCGTTTGATCTGGTGGGTGAAGATGTACTGATCAGTGGTGCCGGGCCGATCGGTATCATGGCGGCGGCCATCTGCAAGCACGTCGGTGCGCGCCACGTGGTCATCACGGATATGAACGAATACCGGCTGGAGCTGGCGCGAAAAATGGGCGTCACCCGTGCGGTGAATGTCAGCCAGCAAAGCCTGCCTGAAGTGATGGAAGAGCTGGGAATGACGGAAGGGTTTGACGTCGGTCTGGAAATGTCCGGTGCGCCGGCTGCATTTCGCAGCATGCTCAGCGCGATGAATCACGGCGGCCGGATTGCGATGCTGGGCATTCCTTCGACCGAAATGGCGATCGACTGGAATCAGGTGATCTTCAAAGGTCTGTTTATCAAAGGGATTTACGGGCGTGAGATGTTCGAAACCTGGTACAAAATGGCGGCGCTGATCCAGTCTGGTTTAGATCTGACACCGCTGATTACCCATCATTTCCCCATTGATGACTTCCAGAAAGGCTTCGATGCCATGCGTTCCGGGCACTCAGGTAAAGTCATTCTCGACTGGTAACTCAACGCTTCAATGACAAAGGCCCGCAAAATCAGCGGGCCTTTTATTTTCGTACCACAATACATTCTACAGCGTGGGATCTGCCGCTTGCTTCTCAGCATCGGTGAGGTAGCGCACTTTGCGGGTGTAATCCTGCCCTTTAAACAGCAACTCATTATCCGGCGAGGCCAGATATTTCTGCCATTCAGACAGCGGGAAACCCCCGTGCGCGCCAATCACTTCTTTTGGAATGACTGACGGCGTGCCACCAATTTTCTTCGACACCGGCCAGTTCATCCAGTCGCCTAAATTGACGCTTTGGATGTCCAGCGTATCGAGCATGGCAGCAAGCGGCAGTTGATCCGTGGGTGGCTGGTTATCAGGCAGAATATTCCAGGTATCGCGGAAAAACATAATCCACAGCGGGCACAGGCGTTCCCAGGTTTTGCGCGTTGCCGCCAAGAATGCCCCGTTAACGTGGTCAACGATGTAAGGTCGCACGCTGTCTTTGTAATAAGCCGGAATGCTGGCCGGATCGCAACCGTCGAGTTTTGCGATCATTTTGCCCTGACGGAAACTCGAATAAATGTGATTTTCATGCAGCTGAATTTCCGGCATTTTCAGGAGATTCAAATCTGAATCGATCATCAAAATACCGTCAGTTCTGGCCTGCAAGGGCGCCATCAGTTTGATCAACCGGCTCAGGTAAATTTGCTTATAGCGATAGTCGCCGGATTTTGTTTCAGGACTGAGCGTCACAATACGGACTTTCTCTGGCAGCGTTCTAAACTGGCTGGCGTCCTGATCGGTAACAATGACGATTTCCTGCAACTCAGTGGCAAATTTGTCGGCAAACTCGGCGCACAAACAGGCTTCTTCAATATAGTCAGCGCCCGTGGAAGGGATCACCACAGATGTCACGCTGTTCTTTGGCATACCGGCAGTCAGCGTCTTCGCGTAAGGCAGATTGTGACGCGAAAGAATATGACGATATTTTGAATTCAGAAATTTGAACATGTTCAGCCTTGTTTCTTTTTGACACTGCTTAAAACGGTTTCTACGCCAGAGACATACTTCTCAATGGCAAATTTATCGCGAACATTCAGGTTCGCCCGCTGCGCGATCTCGTGGCGGAGGTGCTCGTTGAGATACAGCGTTTTCATATGGTTAAACAGCATCTCAACGTCGCCGTACTCGAACAACATGCCCGTTTCAGTATTCTTCACAAGCTCAGCCGTGCCGGTGACATTGGAACCAATCACTGGCGTTTTCAATAACATAGATTCCAGAACAACACGCGGCAGGCCCTCACTTTTCGATCCCAGGATAAAGGCATCGAAAGCGGAAAGATATTCCAGCGCATTATTTTGAAAACCGGTGAATACCACTTTATCCATCATATTCAGGCTGGCAGCCTGCTGGATTAAGCGACGCAAATTTGGGCCTTCGCCCACAAAAACCATCTTCCATTTTGCTTCAGGAAAGGCGCGGTTGAATTTATCCAGCGCCAGCAAGGTGAAGTGATGGGCTTTGCGGTTGATCAGAGAGCCGATGCTGCCAAAGATGAAGGTATCGTCTTTAGCATCCAGCTCCCGGCGAATATTTTTGCCATCAGGCAGCGGCTGATTAATATCAATGCCGTTGAAAACGGTGAAACATAATTCGCTGCGCACGCCGCGCTTTAGTAATTGTTCCTGAACGCCCTGAGACACAGAAATAATGCTGTGGCAGAACTTGTTCACAATCCGCACGACATCGCGGTTAAGGACCGGCTCAATGCGGCAATGCTGCACAATTTCTGTCGGTAAACCGGCGGTGGAATAATAGCCTTCAACGTTAGAGCTGGGCTGATTATTCATATATAAAATGTCGAACTGTCCAAGCTCCAGCAGGGAGTGGATTTTGCGGATATTGGGATTGATGCGCCAGATTTTATCGATGGAGTAAATGGCTTTCTGGCGCAAGGCACTGCTGAAGAAAAACAGGGTACGCAGCACTTCTTTACTGATTTTTGCCCATGCAGGTTGCTTAACCTGCGGAATGAAGAAGACCGGAATATTCAGCGAGTTCAGGATCTGGCTGATGGTTTCCCCATTATCACGCGCGTAATCGTTATAAAAGCAGCAGCTGATTTCAAATTTTTCCCGATCGATTCTTTTCAGCAGCTCTAACATACTGTTAGTGCCACCTCCCCATTCTTTGCCGCTGTCGAGCAGCAGAATTTTAGATCGATCTTGTCCCATTTATGAGCGCCCCTGCGCAGTCTGAATCCAAAAACATGCAGCGCCCATTATAAGGGGCAAATTCTTTAAGCTCTACCTATTTGCTTTTAGGCGCTATGAGCTTGTTTATCAATACGTTGCGTACGTGTTTTATTTCTTCGCCTCGGGTGTGGTGTCGGCATGCGGCTCAACCGGTGCCGATCCCACAGACGTGGTCAAAATATGATACTGACGTTCAACGAATACCACAGCCGGTAATGTTGCCAGGCTTTCACCGATAACTTTAAACATCGTGTCTGCGTAAATCTGCGGAGCAGGCTGTTTCACACGGCACACGCTGATGCCTTTGCTCGTGGATTTTACCGATGTCGATTTCGGCGGTTTACCCGCTGATGATGAGCTGCGTACCGGCTCGTTAAGTAACTCACTTGGCCGAACCAGAACAATATCGGAAGGCAAATTCGGCAGCATTTGTTGCAGCACTTTTACTGTCGCCGGATGAGGATGCCCGATGGCAATCGCATAGCCATTCTTACGTGCCAGCTGAATGGCACGTTCAAACTGACGGCGGATCTCGCCCTCATTTTGCACATCATCCAGAAAGACATTGCGCTTGATGACTTTCACGCGCGTTCCCTGAGCCGCATTGACCGACTGGGTATTGCCGATAGTCATGCTGTCGAGAAAAAACAGATTGTGGGCATTCATCGCCTGCATGACATTGTCCATGCCGCTGCGGCTTGAGGTCATCGCGCTGCCCATATGGTTATTGATGCCGATGGCGTAGGGAATATTGCGGATGGCCTGATCAACGATACGTTTGACCTCAGCCGCGCTCATTGACGGCGTGAGGGTATCCTTTTCCAGCGGTTGCTTACTGAGCGGCGCCATCGGCAGGTGAATGAGGATCTCACGTCCCTGCTGATGGGCTTTGTTCATCATCATTTGCGAATCAGGGGCATTGGGGAAAATGGCGACGGATACCGCTTTTGGCATCTGAAGTACCTGGTTTTCCTCATGCTGGCGATAACCAAAGTCATCGATCAGGATGGATAATTTCGCTGCCTGAACCTGACAAACGAATAACGCAGTACCACAGAGGGCAACTAAAACGGACTTTTTGTATCGCAATGCTATCTTCCCAACCACGGCTGTGGATTAACGGCCTGGCCCTGACGACGAATTTCAAAATACAGCGATGGCTGGCCTTGTCCGCCGCTGTTCCCTACTTTGGCAATAGCCTGACCGGTTTTCACCTGGTCACCTACGCTGACCAGCGCATCCTGGTTGTATCCGTACAGACTCATATCGCCCCTGCCGTGATCAATGACCACAACCAGACCATAGCCTTGTAACCAGTCTGCCAAAATGACGCGGCCTTCAGCGATCGCCCGGACATCACTGCCTTCACGCGCTGAAATCACGATGCCTTTCCAGCGTAGTTCACCCTGTAACTGTTCGCCGAAACGGTGTATCAACGAACCATTCACCGGCCACATATTCTGGCCTGATGGCCTGCCCAACCCGCCCGTACGCGCCATGAGTGATTGCTCGCTTTGGGTAGGTTTATAGGTTGACCCTTTTTTCTTCGCCTGCTGCTCTTTGGCCCTGACCGCCGCGGCCTCGCGTGCTTCTTTTTCTGCACGGGCTTTTGCCGCACGTTCAGCGGCGGCAATTTTGTTTTGCAGACTGGATTCGTTGGCGCGCAGCTCAGTCAGGCTCTGTTCATCTTTTTGCAAAGAGGATTCCAGCGCCGTCAGCGTTTTCTTACGTGCTAAGCGAGCTTGCTCCAGCTTTTGCTGCTGGGTTTGCTGCTCGCCTAACAGGCTTTTCTGTTGGGTTTGTTTGGATTGCAGAGAAACCCGCTGTTCTCCAAGCGTGGTGCGCGTCTGTTTCAGTTCTTCGATGCTCTTCTGCCGGGCTTCGTTCAGGTAGCCGAAATACGCCAGGATCCGCTCGCTGCGTTCGCTTTCTTCGCTGCTGAGTAGCAGTTGCAGACCTTTATGCTGGCCCACACGAAAAGCGGAATCGAGCTGTTTGGCGAGGATGGCTTCCTGGGTTTTTTGCTGTTTCTGCAACTTGTCGATAGACGCCGTCAGCCCGGAGATCTCTTTACCGAGCGTGGTTAGCGTGGATTGCGTACCGCGAAGTTCGCTGCTGGCTGAAGCAATGGTTTTTTCCTGCGCCTGCAATTGTTGCAGCAACGTGCCGCGTTGCAGTTTCTGCTGCTTAACGCTTTTTTCTTTTTCTGCGATGTTTTGCTGAATGGTTTTGAGCTGATCTTTATTGTCATCAGCGTGGGCATTCAGGGAAAGCGTCAGTAATGAGGCACAGAGTAATAAGGCTGAAGATGGGAAGGCGGATGCGCCCTTGTCCGAAGCGGAAAGGCGATTTCTCATCAGGCTGAAATGAATGAATTTGCTCAAACTTTTTTCCGCTTGTCGACCGTGGATGATAGACAATATGGCTGTCCCTGGCCGTATCGTAACACTAATCAACCGGCTGATGCACAAACAAAAAAGGCGTACCAGCCTGAGCTGATACGCCTGTGTTTCAGCGCTTTTTTGGAAATTAACGCGCGATAAACAGCGGTTTGCCGCTCATTTCTGGCGGAATGTCCATTCCCATCAGTGAGAGCATGGTCGGTGCGATATCAGACAGTTTGCCGCCTTCCACTGCCACTGCGTTGCCACCCACATAAATCAGTGGAACCGGCAGGCTGGTGTGCGCGGTGTGCGCCTGACCGGTCGCGGGATCACGCATTTGCTCTGCGTTACCGTGGTCAGCGGTGATCAGCAATTGGCCGCCGACGGCTTTCACTGCATCAACAACCTGCGCGACGCATTTATCCAGCGTTTCCACCGCATTGACTGCCGCCTCGTATACACCGGTATGGCCGACCATATCGCCATTCGGGTAGTTACAAATAATGGCGTCGTACTTACCGCTGGCGATGGCGCCGAGCAGTTTGTCTGTCAGTTCAGCAGAGCTCATTTCCGGTTGTAAATCATATGTGGCGACGTTCGGTGACTTCACCAGAATACGATCTTCACCCGTAAACGCATCTTCCATCCCGCCATTAAAGAAGAAGGTGACGTGGGCGTATTTTTCGGTTTCGGAGATGCGCAGTTGCGTTTTGTCATGCGCCATCAGCCATTCGCCCAGGGTGTTTTTCAACGACGCTGGTGGGTAGGCGCAGGCAGCATCAATGTCAGCGGCATATTCGGTCAGCATCACGAAATCGCCGAAGTTAATCACTTTTTCGCGGGTAAAACCGTCGAAGTCCGGGCTGATAAAGGCGCGGGTAATTTCACGTGCACGGTCAGCACGGAAGTTCATGAAGATCATCGCATCGCCATCGTTGATGGCTGCGGTTTCTTCACCGGCGGTTTGCAGGACGGTAGGTTTCACGAATTCATCATTTTCATCGCGGGCATACGCAGCTTGCAGGCCTGCTAACGCGGTATCGGCGGTGAACGCGCCGCTTGCCTGTGTCATCAGGTCATAGGCCAGTTGTACGCGATCCCAGCGGTTATCACGATCCATGGCGTAGTAACGGCCAATAAGGGAGGCGATACGGCCAGTACCGATTTCAGCGAATTTTTCAGAGAAGCGTTTTAAAGCGGATTCTGCGCTGCGCGGCGGTGTATCACGGCCATCGAGGAATGCATGCAGATAAATCGCTTTTGCGCCGCGACGGTTTGCCAGTTCAATCATCGCCATGATGTGGTCTTCATGGCTGTGCACGCCGCCTGCAGACAGCAGACCCATGATGTGGACGGCTTTGCCCGCGCTGACGGCGCGATCAACAGCGGCAGTCAGTACGCTATTATTAAAGAAATCGCCTTCTTTGATCTCTTTATCAAGGCGGGTCAGGTCCTGATACACAATGCGACCCGCGCCTAAATTGACATGGCCGACTTCAGAATTACCCATCTGGCCGTCAGGCAGGCCAACGTCCAGGCCGGATGCGGCGATCAGTGTATGAGGCTGGGTCGCCCACAGAGAATCCATCACCGGTGTTTTGGCATTCAGAATGGCGTTGTCTTGTTGCTCTTCACGATGGCCGTAACCATCAAGAATCACCAGAACCATCGGTTTTTTGTTGCTCGACATGTCAATTGACCTCAGTTTGAAAGATGAAATGCTCAATAGCCTCGCCGGCTCAACGGGGGAAACGAGCGCGGCTATGGACATTTACGCGGGCTGATTTTACCTCAGCGGGAAAGGTGAATAGCCGTGAGAGATCAAAGATGGGGTGAGGTGAGGGTTAACTTTCGCCATAAAGGCGTGCTAATTTCTCGGGATGTGCCGCAGATTGTGGCATTAGCCCGCGCATACTGGCTGTATTTGCTCCGACGCGCAGGTATACTCTGAAGCCTTGAATTTTCCCCCAACTGACGGGAGTTGCTACACCCCATGCAAGATATTATGCCATTCATCAGTGCGCATCCGGTTCTCAGCCTGGCGTGGGTTGCGTTACTGATTGCAGTAATTGTGACCACCTTTAAAACACGTTTTTCTAAAGTGAAAGAGATCACCCGTGGTGAAGCAACCCGCCTGATCAACAAAGAAGATGCCGTCGTTGTCGATGTGCGTACGCGTGAAGAGTTCCGCAAAGGCCACATCGCCACCTCTTTAAATGTGCTGACCACAGACATTAAAAGCAACAATCTGGGTGAGCTGACAAAACACAAAGCACAGCCGGTCATCGTGGTGTGTGCAACGGGCCAAACTTCCCGTACTGCAGCTGAAGGCCTGATCGCCGCCGGTTTTGAGCGTGTGTTCACGTTGAAAGAAGGCATCAGCGGCTGGAGCGGTGAAAACCTGCCACTGGCGCGCGGTAAGTAAGATATCAGCCCAATCGCAACGGCATTAAAATCTACGACTTAGAGGTGGAACACATGGCTAAAATTGAAATCTACACCAAGGCAACCTGTCCTTATTGCCATCGTGCGAAAGCTTTGCTGAACAGCAAGGGCGCTTCATTCGATGAAATTGCCATTGATGGCGATGCAGATAAACGTGAAAAAATGATCGCCCGTAGCGGTCGTTCCACCGTTCCTCAGATTTTTATCGATGGACAGCACGTTGGCGGTTGCGATGATTTACATGCACTTGATGCACGCGGTGGCCTTGACCCGTTGCTGGGTTAATTTGGCGGCAGCGTATTTTCGTTAAGTGTTTAAAAGGACTATTAACTCAAGGGTACTACTCACATGTCAGAACAAAACAACACCGAGATGGCTTTTCAGATCCAACGTATTTACACCAAAGACATCTCTTTCGAAGCGCCAAATGCACCTCAGGTTTTCCAGCAAGACTGGCAACCAGAAGTGAAACTGGATCTTGATACCGCATCCAGCCAGCTGGCTGAAGGCGTGTACGAAGTGGTATTGCGTGTAACAGTAACTTCTTCACTGGGCGACGAAACGGCGTTCCTGTGCGAAGTTCAGCAAGGCGGTATCTTCAGCATCTCCGGTATTGATGGCAACCAGATGGCACATTGCCTGGGCGCATATTGCCCGAACATCCTGTTCCCGTATGCCCGTGAGTGCATCACCAGCCTGGTTTCCCGCGGCACCTTCCCGCAACTGAATCTGGCACCTGTTAACTTCGACGCGCTGTTCATGAACTATCTGCAACAGCAAGCTGAAACCGAAGGTGCTGAACCACATCAGGATGCCTGATGAAAACCGTCAATGCGTCAATGACTGTAATCGGTGCCGGATCGTACGGCACCGCTTTAGCAATTACTCTTGCCAGAAATGGCCATCCCGTTGTGCTGTGGGGACACAATCCCGACCACATCAACGCCTTACAACGTGCCCGTTGTAATCAGGAATTCCTTCCTGATGTCCCTTTCCCTGACAATTTACTGCTTGAGACTGATCTGTCCGTCGCGTTAGCGGCCAGCCGTAATGTGCTGGTTGTTGTGCCGAGCCATGTGTTTGGTGATGTGCTGCGTCAGCTGAAACCACATCTGCGCCCTGATGCGCGAGTCGTGTGGGCGACGAAAGGTCTTGAAGCAGAAACCGGTCGGTTGTTGCAGGATGTCGCGCGTGAAGAGCTGGGTGATGCTATTCCGTTAGCGGTTGTCTCCGGCCCAACCTTCGCCAAAGAACTGGCGGCGGGTATGCCAACGGCAATTTCTCTGGCGGCGACCGATGCCAGTTTTGCCGAAGATTTACAGCAGTTGCTGCATTGCGGCAAAAGCTTCCGTGTCTACAGCAACCCTGATTTTATCGGTGTGCAGCTGGGCGGGGCGATTAAAAACGTGATTGCCATCGGAGCCGGGATGTCTGACGGTATTGGCTTTGGTGCCAATGCCAGAACGGCGTTAATTACCCGTGGTCTGGCGGAGATGACGCGTTTAGGTTCCGCTTTAGGCGCCGATCCTGCCACCTTTATGGGCATGGCAGGTTTAGGTGATTTGGTGTTAACCTGCACAGACAACCAGTCCCGCAACCGCCGTTTCGGCATTATGCTGGGGCAAGGCAAGGATGTTCAGACCGCTCAGGACACCATCGGCCAGGTTGTTGAAGGTTACCGCAATACCAAAGAAGTGCGGGCTCTGGCGCAGCGTAATAACGTTGAAATGCCGATCACGGAACAGATTTATCAGGTGCTTTACTGCGGTAAAGATGCCCGTGAGGCCGCAATTAGTTTACTTGCCCGTGCGAGCAAGGACGAAAAACACAGCCACTGACAGGCGAATGAGAAGAATAGCCACCTTGTTGGTGTTCCCGACAGGGCGGCTTTTTATTATCCGAACTTGCAAAGTCGTAAGGAACAGTGATGTCGTTAGAAGAATTAGAGCTGGTCTGGAATAACATTAAATCAGAGGCGCGAGCACTGGCTGAGTGTGAACCTATGCTGGCGAGCTTCTTCCACGCGACGTTACTTAAGCATGAAACCTTGGGCGGCGCGCTGAGCTACATCCTTGCCAACAAGCTGGGTAACCCGATCATGCCTGCGATGGCGATCCGTGAAGTTGTCGAAGAAGCCTATCGCAACGATGAACAAATGATCCTTTCTGCCGCGCGCGACATCCTGGCGGTGCATCAGCGCGATGCCGCCGTCGACAAATATTCCACCCCGCTGCTTTACCTGAAAGGGTTCCATGCGTTGCAGGCCTATCGCATCGGCAACTGGCTGTGGAAGCAGGACCGCAAAGCGCTGGCGATATATTTCCAGAATCAAATTTCCGTTTCCTTTGGCGTGGATATCCACCCGGCGGCACGCATTGGTTGCGGCATCATGCTCGACCATGCCACCGGGATTGTGATTGGTGAAACTGCCGTGGTAGAAAATGACGTTTCGATTCTGCAATCGGTCACACTCGGCGGTACCGGTAAAACTTGCGGCGACCGCCACCCGAAAATTCGTGAAGGTGTGATGATTGGCGCAGGCGCGAAAATTCTCGGTAACATTGAAGTTGGCGTGGGTGCAAAAATCGGCGCGGGGTCAGTGGTATTGCAGTCTGTACCCGCACACACCACCGCAGCAGGTGTGCCGGCACGCATCGTCGGCAGGCCGGAGAGCGAACGCCCTTCAATGGATATGGATCAGCACTTTAACGGTATTGTGCAGGGTTTCGAATTCGGAGATGGGATCTGACACTTTGATGGCATGCCTCTGCATGCCATTCTCTTCTCTTGCTGCCCCGTTATTCCTTCAGTAATGCGCCAGGGTATCCCAGCTGGCGCCACGCTTCATACACCACCACCGAAACGGCATTCGACAGATTCATGCTGCGGCTTTCTGCCAGCATTGGAATGCGGATTTTATGTCGGGCGGGCAGGTTATCTAAGATATATGCCGGAAGGCCGCGGGTTTCGGGGCCGAACACCAAAAAATCATTGTCCTGATAGCTGACGGCGCTGTGCGCGGGCGTACCTTTGGTGGTCAGTGCAAACAGGCGTTGTGGATTTTCGCTGCTGAGGAAGGCGTCGTAATTCGCATGATGTTTGATATTGGCGAATTCATGGTAATCCAGCCCGGCACGGCGCAGACGCTTATCGTCCCAGCCGAAACCCAGGGGTTCGATGAGATGAAGCTGACAGCCGGTATTGGCACAAAGGCGGATAATGTTGCCGGTATTTGGCGGGATTTCTGGTTCAAATAAAACGATGTTAAGCATGCGTCCCCCTGATAGAGGGACGCAGAATAGCAGAAACTTAACGCTGGTGCAGTGGCAGCCAGATAATCAGTCTCAGGCCACCCAACGGGCTGTCTTCCGCCCTGACCTTACCACGGTGCTGCTGAACGGCCGTATCGACGATAGCCAGGCCAAGCCCGGTACCGCCAGACTCGCGATCCCGCGCTTCATCAGTGCGATAGAACGGACGGAAAATCTGTTCACGGTCGGTTTCACTGACGCCAGGACCATCATCGTCTACGGTAATGGTGATCCCGTCACTGTCGTGGGCGAAATTCAGTGCGATATGGTGATGTGAATAACGCAGGGCGTTACGCACAATATTCTCCAGTGCACTGTCGAGAGCAGCCGCATTACCGATGAGTTTCCACGGACCCGGAGGTGACGTTACTTCCAGCGTTTTGCCCATTTGCTCGGCTTCAAACTGCGCATCGTCAATCACGCCAGCCCACAATTCATTGGCTTTCAGCGTTTCCCGGGACAACTCATTCTTATGCTGACTGCGTGAAAGCACCAGTAAGTCATTGATCATGCTATCAAGACGCTGGGCTTCGTTTTCGATGCGTTGCAGCTCTTTACCTTCACCGTGACGACGGCGCATCAGCGCAGTAGCCAGTTGCAGACGCGTCAGAGGTGTTCGCAGCTCATGCGAGATGTCCGAAATCAGGCGTTGCTGTGCCGTCACCATGCGTTCGAGCGCACTCACCATCTGATTAAAGCTGGCGCCGGTAGCGAGGAATTCCTGCGGCCCGGCTTCAAGCTCCGGATGCTGTTTCAGATTTCCCCGCGCCACGTCGTCTGCCGCATTTTTCAGCTTACGCGCCGGTTTTGCCAGACTCCACGCCAGCCAAAGCAGCAGCGGGGCGCTTATCAGCATGGTCACGATGAGCAGCAACAGTGGGCGGTCGAACATCAGGTTGATGAAATCAGACTGAGAACTGCTGGCCGGACGCATCAGATAGAGCTGGTAATTGTCTTCGCCGTCCCGAACTGAGAACGGGCCAACCATTTCAACACGACCGTATTTTTTCTTTTTCGGACGATCTGAGTTATCAGACTGACCGATAAAGTTACGCACAATCTGCATTTCATTGCGTTGTGCGCCTATCACACGACCTTCGCTGGTGACCAGCAGCAAACGCTGGCCGGGCGGAGCCCACTTATCAATTGCGCGAAACAATCTGCGCCACCACATCAAATCATTTGCCGGATCGTTCACCAGCTCAGCTTCGACGTGTTGTTCAATCATCAGGCCTTGCCGTTGTTCGTTATCGAGCAACGGCGTTATCTGGCGTGAATCGAGTTTCGGCACCATCAGTACCAACATTAACACCAGGGCTAATGTGAACCAGAAAATGGCAAAAATGCGTGCCGTAAGGCTGTTTATCATGAAGCAGAAACCATCAGATAGCCGCGTCCGCGCAAGGTTTTAAACCACGGATGTCCGTCCTGACGGTCGGGCAATTTACGGCGCAAATTCGAGATATGCATGTCAATCGCGCGGTCAAACGGCGTCAGACGTTTACCCAACACTTCCTGACTCAGATGTTCACGGGAAACCACCTGACCGAGATGTTTTGCCAGTAAATACAACAGGGTAAATTCGGTACCCGTTAAGTCCAGCGCCTCACCATCGAAGCTGGCTTCCTGACGCCCCGGGTTAAGTTGCAGGCCATCCACTTCCAGCGTAGGGGAACCGTTGTTCTCATTGGTTTGCTGTTGTTCACTCCAGTTGGAACGACGCAACATCGCCCGAATGCGGGCAACCAGTTCACGGTCATTAAACGGTTTTGGCAGATAGTCATCGGCACCCAGTTCGAGGCCAAGAACACGGTCTAATTCACTGCCGCGAGCGGTTAACATAATCACCGGCGTCTGATGGCGCTGGCGTAATTCTTTAAGGGTTTCAATGCCGTTTTTCTTCGGCATCATGACGTCAAGCAACAGCAGATCGATGGTGTTATCAACTTTCTCTAATGCCTGCTCACCATCGTGAGCAACCACAACATTAAAGCCTTCCATTTCGAGCAATTCTTTCAAAAGTGAAGTCAGTTCACGGTCATCATCAACTAACAAAATTTTATTCATTGTATTTACCTCTAGACGCAAAATACGTCATCAATTGCCGCTATTCCATGACTTTACGTACTTTTACAAGCACTGACGCTTGTTTGCAGCAGCAGGTTTAGACTGCTTTTCAATGATTCGCGATAAGCGATAAAGACTTTAGGAGTGTGTGATGTTTAAGGCAGCTTCACTGGGTTTGGCCACGCTACTGACACTGGGTTCAGGTGTCGCTTTAGCAGAGGGTGCAAAACCGATGTCGGCGATGCCAGCAGAACATAATAGCACGATGTTGGAGAAGCCTCAGGATCGCAACACCATGTTTGATGGTGTAAATCTGACGGAGCAACAACGACAGCAAATGCGTGACCTCATGCACCAGGCGCGTAAAGATTTGCCTGATATTAATGTAGAACAGTTAGAAACAATGCACCGACTGGTTACCGCTGAGAAATTCGATCAGCAGGCTGTTCGGGCGCAAGCCGAATTGATGGCTCAGGAGCAGGTGGATCGACAGGTTGAAATGGCCCGCATCCGCAATCAGATGTTTAATCTGCTGACGCCTGAGCAAAAAAACGTATTGAACCAGAAACACGAGCAGCGCATTAAACAAATGCAAATGCAGTTATCTGGCTTACAACCCTCTTCTGCCCAGAAGACGAGTAGTACCAGCACGACCGAGTAAGATCCCTGTTTTTCCTTGCCATAGACACCATCCCTGTCTTCCCCCACCGAAAGGTGGGGTTTTTTTTGTCCTGAGTTTGCCCTCTTTCTCATAAAGCTGAATTAACAAGCTGGAAATCTGTCTGTAACGAACGGGAAATATGTTGTAAAAGCCGTATGAATCAGTAAATTGCGAAGTACAGAGCGTTGTAAGCGAGTTCTTGCTGACTTGAATCAATTCAGCTCCGGTGTTTTGTTATACTATAGGCTCAAACGCTAATAAGCCCTTTGGCTGCTTAAAGTAAATTCGCCCAACAGGCAGGCTCAAAATTCTTAAGAAATTGCATCTACAAGTTCAGAGGTAGTCATGATCAAAAAAATTGGTGTACTGACAAGCGGTGGCGATGCCCCAGGCATGAATGCTGCGATCCGTGGCGTTGTGCGTGCGGCTTTATCGGCAGATTTGGAAGTTTTCGGTATTGAAGATGGCTACCTCGGCATGTATGAAAACCGCATGAGAAAACTGGACCGCTATAGCGTGTCAGATATGATCAACCGCGGTGGTACTTTCCTGGGTTCTGCGCGTTTCCCTGAGTTCCGCGATCCGGACATGCGTAAAGTTGCCCTGCAGAATATGAAAGATCGCGGTATCGACGGCCTGGTGGTGATCGGGGGTGATGGCTCCTACGCAGGTGCAGACCTGCTGACGAAAGAAGGCGGCATTCGTTGCATCGGCCTGCCAGGAACTATCGATAACGACGTAGCGGGTACTGACTACACTATCGGTTTCTTCACTGCGCTGGGTACTGTGGTAGAAGCGATTGACCGCCTGCGTGATACCTCCTCTTCACATCAGCGTATTTCTATCGTGGAAGTGATGGGCCGTTATTGCGGTGACCTGACTCTGGCAGCTGCCATTGCCGGTGGTTGCGAGTTTATCGCTATTCCTGAAGTTGAATTCAAACGTGATGATCTGGTTGCTGAAATTAAAGCCGGTATCGCGAAAGGTAAAAAGCACGCCATCGTTGCTATCACTGAAAAGTTAGATGATATCGATGAGCTGGCTAAATACATCGAGAAAGAAACCTGTCGTGAAACGCGTGGCACCGTATTGGGCCATATCCAGCGCGGTGGTGCGCCAGTCGCTTACGACCGTATCCTGGCTTCCCGCATGGGCGCTTATGCCGTCGACCTGCTGTTGGAAGAAGGCCGTGACTACACCCATGGCGGTTTCTGCGTCGGTGTTGAAAACGAGAAAATGGTTCATGAATTAATCTCTGTGTGTATTTCCCCAGAGAACAAGAAAAGTAAATTCAAAGAAGACTGGTACGACACAGCGAAAAAACTGTTCTAAAACAGAATTTTACTTGTGTGAAAGAGCCTCCTTAACGGGAGGTTTTTTTTGACCTGCTTTCTGGTTATTCCATAAAGTAATAGTAAAAAACCTTTTATTCTTTATTCGTTTTCTTTTTCTCTGGCAGGCTCTCTTCATCAGACCAAACAAATGAAATTCATAGAAACTACTTCTGGGAGAGAGTGCGATGCGTAAATGGGGTGCAGGCCTGGCTTTACTGCTGGTAGCAACAGGGGCGATTGCCAAAGACATTCAGATTCTGAACGTGTCGTACGATCCAACCCGCGAATTCTATGAGCAATACAATAAAGCCTTCAGCAAATACTGGCTGGGAAAAACCGGCGACACGGTCACAGTACGCCAGTCTCACGGCGGCTCGGGCAAGCAGGCCACTTCGGTCATCAATGGTATTGAAGCAGATGTTGTGACCCTGGCACTGGCCTATGATGTTGATGCGATTGCTGAACGTGGTCGCATCGATAAGAACTGGATCACCCGGTTGCCGGATAACTCCGCGCCTTACACCTCCACCATTGTGTTCCTGGTGCGTAAGGGCAACCCGAAACAAATTCATGACTGGAATGATTTGATCAAACCGGGCGTGTCAGTGATTACGCCGAACCCTAAAACGTCAGGCGGCGCACGCTGGAACTATCTGGCTGCGTGGGGTTATGCCCTGCATCACAACAATAATGACAAAGCCAAAGCGCAGGACTTTGTGAAAGCGCTGTATAAAAACGTCGAAGTGCTGGATTCCGGCGCCCGTGGCGCAACCAACACTTTCGTTGAGCGCGGTATCGGTGATGTGCTGATCGCATGGGAAAACGAAGCGCTGCTGGCGACCAAGGAAGTCGGCAAAGACAAGTTTGAAATTGTGACACCGAGTGAGTCAATCCTGGCTGAACCGACAGTTTCTGTGGTGGATAAAGTGGTCGACAAGCGTGACAGTCGCACCGTAGCGGACGCTTATCTGAAATACCTGTATTCACCGGAAGGACAAACTATCGCGGCGGAAAATTATTATCGTCCACGTGATCCTGAAGTAGAGAAAAAGTTCGCGTCTGAATTCCCTAAACTGAAGCTGTTCACCATTGATCAGGTTGCAGGCACCTGGGCTCAGGCACAGAAAGAGCACTTCGCGACAGACGGGATTTTCGACCAAATCTCTAAGCGTTAATGCCGAGCAGTAAATTCAGGCAATAAAAAACCCCGGCGTGCCGGGGTTTTTTGTGCGCGAAAGAAACAGGCTTACGCTTGTTTAGCTTCAGCTGCCGCTTTAACGATCACAGCGAAAGCATCTGCTTTCAGTGACGCGCCGCCAACCAGTGCACCGTCGATGTCTGGCTGAGTGAACAGTTCTGCCGCGTTAGCCGCGTTAACAGAACCGCCGTACTGGATGATCACTTGTTCAGCAACCGCAGCGTCTTGTTTTGCAACGTGGTCACGGATGAACTTGTGTACAGCCTGAGCCTGGGCAGGCGTGGCTGATTTGCCAGTACCGATCGCCCATACGGGTTCGTAAGCGATAACCGCACCTTCGAACGCTTTTGCGCCCAGGGTGGTCAGAACGGCGTCCAGTTGTTTAGCGCAAACGGCTTCAGTCTGACCTGCTTCGTTTTCTGCTTCAGTTTCGCCGATGCACAGAACAGGGATCAGGCCAGCGTCTTTCAGCACGCCGAATTTCTTGGCGATGAACTCATCGCTTTCTTTGTGGTAAGTGCGGCGTTCTGAGTGACCGATGATGATGTATTTCGCACCGATATCTTTCAGCATGTCGGCAGAGATTTCACCGGTGAATGCGCCGGACAGGTTAGCGTCAACGTTCTGAGCGCCCAACGCAATGCGGCTGCCAGCCAGAGCGTGTTTAGCCTGTGACAGGTAAACTTCTGGTGGAGCAATCGCAACGCCACAACCTTCGACCGTGCTCAGTTCAGTGCGCAGAGCAGCAATCAGTTCGTTAACCATGTGGGTGCTACCGTTAAGCTTCCAGTTACCCATCACTAATGGATGTCGCATGTTTTTTCCTCCAAAAGGGGACGCGAATGTCGATTAAAATTTCTGCCAAACAAGCAGATTACCTGTGCAACAGTATAGAGATCATTGAAGATAAAGGCTTTGCTTTTCGTCATTAAAAACCGTCATCTCATGGCTCAGCCAGGGCCAGCTTGACCGGCTCAACGGCAAACGTCAGGCCTTTTTCGCCATTATCCGAAACCACAAAACGGACCGCGCCAACTTCCTGCTGATAAAACTGCTGGCCTTTCCCTTTTTGGATCAACGACGCCACTTTTGCCACACTTTGCTCTGTCGAAAGGGTGGCATCGAACTGGCGCATCAGGTTAGCCATATAGCTCATCGCCAGAGTGCGGGCGGCCTTTTCTTCTGCCCCCTGGATAGGAAGATAAGTGATTTGCAGCGTTTTAATTTTACCGGTGCCTTTTTCCAGTGCAGTAGAGGCATACAGATTTTCATTAATTTTACTGGCCGCGCGGGTCAGAGGGCTGTTGGCCGCTTTTTCATTTATCGAGCGGAATTCACCAATCTGTTGCGTTGGATTGGCTTCATTGTACTTTGCCCGGAAGTTGATCAGGGTTGTTTCGAACGTCGGGGCGCCGGCCAAAAGGTAAGGTGCTTTCGGCATCTCTTCTGCGCCAGAATGTTCAGCGGGCGGATCGGCAAGGGCAATGTTCGGGCCTGCGAGCGTCAGCAAAACCGGTAGCGCCAGAGATAAAATGGATTTTGCAGCATTCATAGTATTTTTCTTATCCTCTCTGTATAGACCGATTAAAGCGGGGATCAGGGGGTAATGTCAAAAGGAGACCGTAAACATTCTCATGGCGGCGATCGCTGGGTTACACTCGCTCCGGCTTCACTTTTTACTCCCATTGTCTTCTACGGAACTGATTGTCAATGACGTTACAGCACGCACTGTTTTCTTTTAATGGCCGCATGGGCCGACGGGATTTTTGGCTCTGGATGGTCAGCTGGCTGATTCTGATGGCGGCAGATTTTTTCTTTGCTGCACAGGGATGGGTCACCTATCAGTCTGCCGGATTTGCACTGGTGGTTTTACTGTGGCCGACCGCCGCTGTGCTGGTGAAAAGGTTGCATGACCGTAATAAATCGGCATGGTGGGCGCTGTTGTTTGTGCTGGCATGGATGCTGGTGGCCGGAAACTGGGCGGCAGCCATGCCGCAGACATGGAGCTGGGTATTAGGCCGTCTGGCGCCTTCGGTGATTTTCATCATGCTGATCGTCGACTGTGGCGCTTTCGTGGGTACGCCGGGCACAAATCGCTTTGGCCCGGAGCCGGACGAGGTCAAATTCAAATAACGTTGCGGCGAAACCTACCAGTAATGTTCGCTGGTCATATGGCCCGGTTTACGTTTCAGGTGTTTGCGCATGCCCCGGGTATCTTTCAGAACCTGCTGGGTATCGCGCACCATCTGAGGATTTCCGCACAGCATAACGTGGCTGTCTTCCGCTGACATTTTCAGGCCAACGGCCTCCTCAAGCGCACCGCTTTCAATCAGCGCCGGTACACGGCCAGACAGTGAACCTGAGATTTCTTCCCGGCTGACGACGGTTTGAATGTGCAGTTTGCCCTCGTAACGGCGTTGTAGTTCCTGCATCAGAGGCAAATAGCTGAGATCGGCGGAGAAACGCGCGGCGTGAACCAGAACGATGTGTTTAAAACGTTCCAGCCCCTGGCCCTCCTGCAAAATGGACAGATACGGCCCGATGGCGGTGCCGGTGGCCAGCATCCACAGCTGGTCACATTCCGGAACTTCATCAATCACGAAAAATCCTGCGGCCTCTTTGGTGATCTGAATCTCGTCGCCGGGCTGCATGACGTGCAGTTTAGGGCTGAGCTTCCCTTCCGGCACGTTGACCAGATAGAACTCCAAATCAGCGCTGGAAGGGGGGTTTACATAGGAATAGGCGCGCTGTACCCGCTCGCCACCTATCTCCAGAGAGAGTTTCGCAAACTGACCTGCGGTAAAAGGATCGGCTGGCGCATTGACCGTGATGCTGAACAAATTATCCGTCCAGTGCTCAACTTTTGTGACTTTTCCCGTGACCCAGTCAGCCATAAAAACTCCCGTCTTTTTTGATTACCGAATGTAGGTGCTGATTTTATTTCAATTTTTTCCGATCCCTTATCGGTTAAATGTTATCAGCCTGTTCCTCTGCCGTTATCTGCTGTCGAAATTCGTACACTGTGCGTTACACCAGTGGCTCCCCTTGCTGCCAGCCGTTGCACCGGAGAGTTTGCCGCAACACTCGCTTATTCATCTTAATTTGTTAACTTATGCGCCGCCGTAAGATAAACGGATTTACCGGTTATTTATTCTGCACTTTCCCTACTCCATTTGATAATGAACTGAAAAATGAAAAATCTGGAAAACATTCACCTGCTGGTAATGTTGATTTTGCTGGTGGCCGTCGGTCAGATGGCGCAAACCATTTATGTGCCGAATATCGCCGATATGGCCACCAGTCTGTCGGTTAAACCCGGCGCGGTGCAGCGGGTGATGGCTGCGTATCTGATCACCTACGGGGCTTCGCAGCTGGTCTATGGGCCACTGTCAGACAACATTGGTCGCAAGCCGGTGATCCTGGCCGGGTTGATGGTTTTTCTGGTGGGTGCCGCGGGCGCGATGATGTCCTCCAGCCTCAATATGCTGATCGTGGCCAGTGCGGTGCAGGGAATGGGAACCGGCGTGGCGGGCGTGATGGCGCGGACAATGCCGCGTGACCTTTACAGTGGTGGGGCGTTACGCCACGCCAACAGTTTGCTGAATATGGGGATTCTCATCAGCCCGTTGCTCGCGCCAGTGATTGGTGGCGCGCTGTCTGCATGGTTAGGCTGGCGCGCCAGCTTTGGTTTTCTGCTGATGCTTTGCGCAGGCGTTGCATTTTCAATGTACCGCTGGTTGCCGGAAACCCGCCCTGAATTCACTGCTGACCATCAGCCTCGTAAAATGCTCAGCAGTCTGCGCTTGCTGCTGGCGGACGGTAACTTCAGTCGTTATCTGGTGATGCTGGTGGGTGCGCTGGCCGGTGTGGCGGTGTTTGAGGCCAGCTGTGGCGTGCTGATGGGCGGCGTTCTCGGGCTGAGCGGCGTCATGGTCAGTATTCTGTTTATTCTGCCGATCCCGGCGGCATTTTTTGGCGCCTGGTATGCCGGTCGGTCTGAGAAAAGTTTCCAGCAGCTCATGTGGCATTCTGTGATCAGCTGTCTGCTGGCGGGGCTGACAATGTGGATCCCTGGCTGGCTGGGCATCATGAACATCTGGACGTTGATCGTTCCGGCCTCCTTGTTCTTCTTTGGTGCAGGGATGTTATTCCCGCTGGCGACCACCGGCGCGATGGAGCCTTTCCCGTATCTCGCCGGTGCGGCTGGTGCGCTGGTGGGCGGATTACAAAATATGGGATCGGGGCTGGTGGCATGGTTATCGGCGATGTTGCCGCAAACCGGTCAGTTCAGTCTGGGGTTGCTGATGTTTGCGATGTCGTTACTGATTTTGCTGTGCTGGTGGCCGATGTCGAATCGTCTTCAGGAGCAAGGGCATAGGGTTTAAGCCTCTCCTCAGGTGAAAAAAAAGCAGAGCCAGGTGCTCTGCTTTTGCCTTTCTTGTCTCGCGTCAGATGATAAACGCGTGCAATGCGGCGTCTTTACGGTCGAGATAATGCGTCGAACGTATACGACGGATGGTGCGGGATTTACCCCGGATCAGCAGCGTTTCGGTCGTCGCCATATTTCCCTGACGGCTGATGCCTTCCAGCAGATCACCTTTGGTAATGCCGGTCGCAGAGAAAATCACGTTGTCATTACGCGCCATATCATCCAGCTGCAGCACTTTGCCTGCTTCAATGCCCATCGCCTGACAGCGTGTCAGCTCTTCTTCGCCTATGCGGCGGTTTTCCGGGGTATCGCCTTTCACGTCATGGCGTGCCAGTAAGCGGCCCTGCATGTCACCGTCCAGCGCGCGGATCACTGCGGCGGAAATCACCCCTTCCGGCGCGCCGCCGATGCCATACAACACATCAACTTCACTGTCCGGCATGCAGGTGAGAATAGTGGCTGCCACATCGCCGTCCGGGAAGGCAAAAACCCGCACACCGGCCGCCAGCATTTCACGAATCGCCTCGTCGTGACGCGGTTTCGCCAGCACGGCTACGGTCAGCTCGGTCAGCGGTTTGTTCAGCGCCCGGGCAACATTTGCGAGGTTTTCCGCCAGCGTCAGATCCAGATTAATCGCGCCTTTTGCGCCGGGCCCGACGGCGATTTTTTCCATGTACATATCCGGCGCATTGAGGAACGAGCCTTTATCGCCGACGGCCAGCACGGCCAGTGCATTGGATTGCCCCATTGCCGTCATGCGGGTACCTTCAATAGGATCGACGGCGATATCCACGGCATCGCCGCGGCCTGTTCCGACTTTTTCGCCGATATACAGCATTGGCGCTTCGTCAATTTCCCCTTCGCCAATCACGATGGTGCCATCGATATCGACGTTATTAAGCATGATGCGCATCGCCTGAACGGCGGCGTTGTCAGCGAGGTTTTTATCGCCACGGCCAAGCCATTTATACCCAGCCAGGGCGGCCGCTTCAGTCACGCGGGAGAACTCGATTGCTAATTCACGTTTCATTGGAAAGCCTGTAGGAAGAAAAAAGAGATCGGTGAGGCAAAGGCTCATCTGTGCGGGGATTTTAGCACAATGGGAAAGGCGCATAAAAAAACTCCCCAGCGGGGAGTTTTTTAGGACGGTGTTGGCGAAAAAAAAGCGGCGATTACTCGTCGTGATCTTCCCATGAACGAACGCGTGCCACGGCTTTTTGCCAGCCTTTGTAGCGTACATTACGTTCTGTGGTTTCAATGCTTGGGCGGAATTCACGTTCGATGGTCGCTTTGCTGCGCACTTCGTCCAGATCGTTCCAGAAACCGACGGCCAGCCCGGCAAGGAAAGCAGAACCCAGCGCGGTGACTTCAAGAACGGCAGGGCGCTCAACGCGGGTACCGAGAATGTCTGACTGGAATTGCATCAGGAAGTTGTTCGCTACCGCACCGCCATCCACGCGCAGAGACTGCAGGCGGGTACCGGAATCAGCCTGCATGGCATCGAGCACGTCACGCGTCTGATAGGCGATAGACTCCAGCGTTGCACGGATGATGTGGTTGCTGTTTGCACCACGGCTCAGACCGAAGATCGCACCACGGGCATACGGGTCCCAGTAAGGGGCGCCAAGGCCGGTGAAGGCAGGCACCACATACACGCCGTTGGTGTCTTTCACTTTGCTGGCGAAATATTCGGAGTCTGTGGCATCGCTGATCAGTTTCAGTTCGTCGCGCAGCCACTGAATGGAGGCACCCCCGACGAATACCGCACCTTCCAGCGCATAGTTCACTTCGCCTCGCGGACCACAGGCAATCGTCGTCAGCAGGCCATTTTTGGAGGTTACCGCTTCTGTGCCGGTGTTCATTAGCAGGAAGCAGCCAGTACCATAGGTATTTTTCGCCATACCCGGTTGTACGCACAGTTGACCATACAGCGCGGCCTGCTGGTCACCGGCGATACCGGCGATAGGAATACGCGTACCGCCTTTACCCCCGATGTTGGTCTGACCGTAAATTTCAGAAGAAGGGCGAACTTCCGGCAGCATGGCGCGCGGAATATCCAGCACTTCCAGCATACGTTCATCCCATTCCAGATTATGAATGTTGAACATCATGGTACGCGAGGCGTTAGTGTAATCAGTAACGTGAACACGTCCCTGAGTCATTTTCCACACCAGCCAGGTATCCACGGTGCCGAACAACAGTTCGCCGCGTGCAGCGCGTTCACGGGAACCTTCAACGTGGTCGAGGATCCATTTCAGTTTGGTACCAGAGAAGTACGGGTCAACCACCAGACCGGTGTTATGACGGATGTACTCTTCCATCCCGTCTTTCTTCAGCTTTTCACAGATGTCAGCAGTACGACGGCATTGCCACACAATCGCGTTATAAATCGGCTTGCCGGTTTCTTTTTCCCACACGATGGTGGTTTCACGCTGGTTGGTGATACCGATACCGGCGATCTGATCGGAGTTGATGTCGGCTTTCGCCAGCACTTCCACCAGCACCGAGCTTTGGGAAGACCAGATTTCCATCGGGTCATGTTCCACCCAGCCGGATTTCGGGTAGATCTGGGTGAATTCGCGCTGTGAAACGCTGACGATGTTGGCATCGTGATCCAGAACTACGGCGCGTGAGCTGGTTGTACCCTGATCAAGTGCGACGATGTATTTTTTTTCGTGAGTCGTATCTGCTGACATAATTTTCATCCTGCGAATAAGTTAGCTTTGGAACAGTTTAGCCGATCAGGCTTTACGCTGTTTGGAAGGCTGAGGCGCTTTTTCATCTGCAATATCATTGATCTGATGTGGCAGATGACGACCAATCAACGCTTTGTACGCGATGGCACCGAGTGAAGCGCCGAGCAGCGGGCCAAAAATCGGAACCAGGAAGTAAGGAATATCACGTGCACCGGTGAAGGCGACTTTGCCCCAGCCAGCGAAGTAAGCGAACACTTTCGGACCGAAATCACGCGCCGGGTTCAGTGCGAAGCCGGTTAACGGACCCATTGATGCACCGATAACCGCGATCAGAATACCGATCAGCAGCGGAGCCAGCGGGCCGCGTGGAATGCCGTTGCCGTCATCCGTCAGGCCGAGGATCAACGCCATCAGAATGGCAGTGATCACCGTTTCAACCAGGAAGGCCTGCAGTACGCTGATGTGCGGGTTTGGATAGGTGGAGAAGATACCGGCCAGATCCAGACTTTCGACACTGCCGCGCACCATATTATGGCTTTGCTCGAAATCGAAGAACAGGTTGTAGTAAAGACCGTAGACCAGCGCTGCGGCACAGAAGGCACCGGCGACCTGCGCCACGATGTAAGGCAGAACTTTGCGTCCTTCAAAGTTTGCAAACAAACATAACGCGACGGTCACCGCCGGGTTCAGGTGTGCGCCTGAAATCGCTGCGGTCAGGTAGATGGCCATTGCCACACCCAGACCCCAGATAATGCTAATTTCCCACTGGCCAAAGGTAGCACCGGCCAGTTTCATTGCTGCGACACAACCCGCACCAAAGAAAATGATAAGCCCGGTACCCAGAAACTCAGCGATGCACTGACCTTTTAATGTGGAACTCATGGTTTGGCTCATAGTTGGATCCTGCTAAGGATGATGTTAATGGTTAGTTATAGTTTTTCTGTTATGCGTACGTGAACGTAATCGGATTTTGCCGTTCATCATTAAATGAGAACGTAATGTGAATTTATCGTTAACGAGCATAAACGAGAAATAGCGAAATCAATTTTTGTGTGTTGTGTCATAAAAATGAGCGATTTCGCGTATTGAAAGGTCCTGCCGACCGGTAAAAAGCCCACGCCGTGACATTCCGGTGAAGGCTGTGAAGCTAAACGCGCATGTCAGATGGCGCTCAGGGTATTCGGTATTCGCTGACATTTCTGGAGGGTGACTCTGCTTTTTAAGCATTTCCTGATACTCAGCCCGTCAAAATTGCAACAGACTGCGAGCAGAGAGGGGTTCTTGGTAGACAGGGCAAGGCTGGCTACATACAATCACTCGTTAAGACACCCGCCGTTTTTTTGAAATCCTGGTGAAGTTCAAACGTTATTGCGATTTGAATTTATTATAGAAATCGGCGAAGTGCAGGAATTTTTGAGCCGTGTCCGGACGATGCGGCAGAACATAAGATGTGCGCCTTGCGAACATAAGGGGACCGAAAAATGTCATTTGAAGTATTTGAGAAACTAGAAGCTAAAGTTCAGCAAGCGATCGATACCATTACTCTGTTGCAGATGGAAATCGAAGAACTGAAAGAGCAAAACAACACCTTGTCTCATGAAGTTCAGCAGGCGAGTGGTAATCACGAGTCGCTGGTGCGCGAAAACGCACAGCTGAAAGAAGAGCAACACGTCTGGCAGGATCGTCTGCGTGCACTGTTGGGAAAAATGGAAGAAGTCTAACGGCTTCATTTTCCAAATAAAAAAGGACGCCCAGGCGTCCTTTTTTGTTGCTGAAAGCGAAGGTTATTCGATATCGAGCGGGTCTTCTGACAGGATGATACCGGTGTTATCAGCATACAAGTGGTCGCCGGAGAAGAAGGTCACGCCGCCGAAATTAACACGAATGTCGCTTTCGCCGATCCCCTCACTGCCTGCGCCAGCCGGAATGGCCGCCATAGCCTGAATGCCAAGGTCGAGCTCTTCCAGGTCATCCACCTGACGAACTGCACCGTAAATCAAAATGCCTTCCCATTCGTTTTGCAATGCCTGACGTGCCAGACCGGCATCAAGTAATGCACGACGAACAGAACCGCCGCCATCGACCACCAACACGCGGCCACGACCATTCTCTTCCAGCAGGTCATAAAGCAAGCCATTGTCTTCGAAACACTTCACTGTCGTGATTTGCCCGCCAAATGAAGTACGGCCACCAAAGTTGGAGAACAGGGGTTCGACAACATTCACTTCTTCATGGTAGATATCGCAAAGTTCGGAAGTATCGTATTTCATAGGATTTCATCTGGTTGCTGCATGAACGTTCAGTATATCCCTTATCGGCGGATGTTGGCAAAATCATCAATTGTTAAATGTGAAAAGTGACCCGATTAGCGCACGCCAGGCCACTTTTCTTCAATTCAGTAACAGACCCACTGCAAACAATACGTTAGTCAGTAACGCAGCTTTTACCATGTGCTCCAGCAGAGGGCGTACTTCCATTGAGGTTTTTGCGCGGTTCACCCGGCGGATATGGATTGCCAGCACCGGTACGGCCAGAAGAAACAGCCAGCCGGTCCAGTGATGCAGATATACGGCAGAGAATACCGCCAGACAAATTGCGGCGGCAGTCAGAATCACCGTGTGATAACGACGCGCATTGACCGGCCCCAGACGGACGGCCAGCGTGTTCTTGCCATTGGCGCTGTCGGTGTCGATATCACGCAGGTTGTTAATGTTGAGCACCGCAGTGGAGAGCAGGCCGGTCGCCGTCGCTGGCAGCATCACAATCCAGTCGAAGTATCCCGCCTGCAGATAGAACGTACCGGCAACGCTTATCCAGCCAAAGAAAATCAGCACCGAAATATCACCGAGGCCCATATAACCGTAAGGGCGCGTCCCCACGGTATAGGTGATTGCTGCGCCAATCGACAGCAGCCCGAGGATCAGAAAACCGACTACGTCGCTGGGTTTATGACAGGCCACGGCGATCAGCGCGACGCCACAAATAATGGTCAGCGCGATGGTGAGCATAATCGCGTGTTTCATTTGTGAGGCGGTAATCATCCCTTTTTGCATGCCGCGCAAAGGCCCGACGCGATCAGGCGTATCGCTGCCTTTTTCGGCATCGCCATAATCATTCGCCAGATTGGACAGGATTTGCAGACACCCGGCGGTGAGCAGCGCCAGCAACGCCGTCAGCGGATGGAAAACGCCTTGCAGGCTGGCAATGGCCGAACCCATCACGATAGAGGCAAAAGCCAGAGGCAGCGTTTTGGGACGCAGGCTTTCGAGCCAGGCGCGGGCGGGCGTCGTCGGAGTGCAGGGAGTCATAGTGCTCATAGATGGATTCGCTCAGGTGAACAAGTCAGTCCGAAATCTAAAAAAAATCAGGGAGGCAAACGCCTCCCTGAAGATCACTTTCGGAACGTATGAGCAAATTATAAGATAAAACGGCTCAGATCTTCATCAGCTACCAGCTGATCAAGGTGGCTCCTAACATAATCTGCATCAATGTTTATGGAAATACCGTTGCTTTCGCTCGCGTCGTAAGAGATATCTTCCATCAGACGCTCAAGAACCGTATGCAAACGACGGGCACCAATGTTTTCGGTGGTTTCGTTGACCTGCCATGCGGCTTCGGCGATACGGCGGATACCGTCAGCGGTGAAATCAATGGTGACGCCTTCGGTCGCCATCAATGCTTTGTACTGATGAGTCAGCGAAGCACTCGGTTCGGTCAGAATGCGTTCGAAGTCTTCAGTCGACAGCGCCTGCAGTTCAACACGAATAGGCAGACGCCCCTGCAGTTCAGGGATCAAATCTGACGGGCTGGCGGTCTGGAACGCACCGGAAGCGATAAACAGGATGTGATCTGTTTTCACCATGCCGTGTTTGGTAGAGACTGTGCAGCCTTCCACCAGCGGCAGCAGGTCGCGCTGCACACCTTCGCGGGAAACATCCGGGCCGGAGCTCTGGCCGCCGCGTTTACAGATTTTGTCGATCTCATCGATAAACACAATACCGTGCTGCTCGACGGCTTCGATCGCCTGTTCTTTCAGATCTTCCGGATTCACCAGTTTTGCCGCTTCTTCTTCAACCAACAGCTTGTAGGCTTCTTTGATTTTCAGTTTGCGCGGTTTTTGTTTCTGCCCGGCCATGTTCTGGAACATGGACTGAAGCTGGTTCGTCATCTCTTCCATGCCCGGCGGGGACATGATTTCCACGCCCACAGGACCGGAAGCCAGACTGATTTCAATTTCTTTGTCGTCGAGCTGGCCTTCACGCAGTTTTTTGCGGAAATTCTGGCGCGCGGCAGAAGGTTCCTGGGCTTCGTCTGCCTGGCCCCAGTTGTTTTTCGCCGGCGGGATCAGCACATCCAGAATACGTTCTTCGGCCAGTTCTTCGGCGCGGAAACGGTTCTTTTCGATGGATTGCAGGCGCACCATTTTCACGGCGGAGTCGGTTAAATCGCGGATAATAGAATCCACTTCTTTACCGACATAACCGACCTCGGTGAATTTGGTCGCTTCGACTTTGATGAACGGTGCGTTCGCCAGTTTCGCCAGACGGCGGGCGATTTCGGTTTTACCCACACCGGTCGGACCGATCATCAGAATGTTTTTCGGGGTGACTTCATGGCGCAGCGCTTCGTCGAGCTGCATGCGACGCCAGCGGTTACGCAGGGCAATGGCCACGGCACGTTTCGCTTTGTCCTGGCCAATGATGTAGCTGTCTAGTTCGCTGACGATCTCGCGCGGGGTCATCTCAGACATAATTTTCGATCCTTACGCTTTAGAAGACAATTCTTCGATGGTGTGGAATTGGTTGGTGTAGATGCAGATGTCACCGGCGATACTCAGCGATTTTTCCACGATGTCGCGGGCGCCCAGCTCTGAATTTTCCAGCAGTGCGCGGGCTGCTGCCTGTGCATACGGGCCACCGGAACCAATGGCGATCAGATCGTTTTCTGGCTGAATAACATCACCGTTGCCGCTGATGATAAGCGACGCGTTTTCATCAGCGACGGCCAGCAGCGCTTCGAGACGGCGCAGCATACGGTCGGTACGCCAGTCTTTCGCCAGTTCTACGGCCGCTTTCACCAGATGACCCTGATGCATTTCCAGCTTGCGCTCGAACAGCTCAAATAGCGTGAACGCATCCGCTGTACCGCCAGCAAAGCCCGCGATCACTTTATCGTTATACAGGCGACGTACTTTTTTGACGTTGCCCTTCATGACGGTATTTCCCAATGTGGCCTGGCCATCACCACCGATAACGACCTTGCCGTTGCGGCGTACACTTACAATTGTTGTCACGAGCGGTTCCTCGTTGCAGACGGGAAAGATCCCCGCAGGCTTGTGGGACACGCTGGGTGTCTCACAAGCTTACGAGGCATATTGAAAATATAGATTGGGGAAGGATTACGGGTTTTCAACCCCCGGTTGCGAGGGGAATGCAACCGGAGATGCCTGCGTTCTTCAGGCGGGCTAAGGTGCTGTCGGCACCGGAACGATTGTTATAAGGGCCGATCACCACACGATTCCAGCCACCGCCGGTCGTTATACGGCCTTCAAAACCTTCAAAGGCCAGCTTCGCACGCTGAGATTCTGCCTGCTCGGTGCCGTGGAAAGAACCGCACTGAACCATAAAGCGCTGGGTCTTTTCCTGCTCTTTAGGTTTCTCCGGCGTCACCTGTGTGATGGCGGCCGGTTGCTGTGTTTTAGGCTGTTCTTTCACGATTTCTTTCGGCACAGGTTTAGGTTTCTGCTGTACCGGTTGTGTCTGAGCCTGAGCCTGCGGTGCGCGTACTGGCTGCGTTTGCGGCGTGTACGCAGGTTGTTGCTGAACCTGGCGCGGCTGAGTCTGCACCGGCTGTTGCTGTGCATAGGTCGGTTGCTGCTGCTGTTGCTGAACCTGACGCTGCGCAGGTGCCGTCGGCGTACGCGTGACCTGATTTGGATCGTTATACGGCACTTCAGACAGCTGTGTCGGCGTCTGGCGCATATCGGCCTGCATTTGCTCGAGCAACTGGCGCTGTTCCGGCGTCAGCTGAGTTTTGGATTCCACCTGACCACCCGCCGTCGGTTCTGTCGGCGTGGTCACACCCATCTGGCGGTTTTCCAGTTCTTTAATATAACGCCAGCGTTCTTCAGGCTTAGGAGGCAATCCGTTACCCGGACGGACAGGATGCGTTGGCACCACGACCGCTTCTTCATGCTTATTGTGAGCAATAAAATAGAGGCCACCGACAAACACCACCAGCACCGCAACGGCTAACACCACCATGGTTTTGGAGATCGTTGTGGAATTGCGTTTTTTACTCCGGCTGGTACTTTTCCGCCGCGCTCCTGAGCGCCCACGGCTTACATAGTCTTTCTGTGCCACTATCGTTTCGCTGTGTCGTGATGATTAAAGAAGAAGTGCGTCATGTTACTTAACCCTGAACATTTACTGAAATTAAAACTTCATGGTGGGATAAAAAATGACTCACGCTTTGGGCGCCGCAGTACTTTCACGCACGATGAGTTCGCTGTCGAGCAGCAGTGAACCGTTTTGTACCGGATTTCCCTGCAACTGCTCGAGTAATAATAACATGGCCTGACGACCCAGCTGGAACCTTGGCTGCGCCACGGTGGTCAGCGGAGGATCGGTGAACTGGCTGGCCTTGATGTCATCGAAGCCGACAATCGACAGATCTTGCGGAATACGCAGCCCCATTTTCTTTGCCTGGAACATGGCGCCAATCGCCATCACGTCGTTGTGACAGAAAATCGCCGTCGGCGGTGTCGGCAGTGACATCAGCTCTGTCAGCGCCAGCGCGCCTGATTCATAGCTGAAATCACCATGAACGGTCAGAGCGCTCTCGACGCTCATGCCATTACGACGCAGCGCCTGAATATAACCTTGTGAACGGTACTGGCACAGCGGCATATGTTTCGGCCCGGCGATACAGGCAATTCGCTGATGACCCAGCTTCAGAAGATAATGTACGGCTTCAAATGCGGCAGTCAGGTTATCAATGTGAACAGTCGGCAGTTCAAGTTCCGGGGCAAATTCATTGGCCATCACCATCGGAGGCAAATTTCGCTGTTCTTCTTTACTGGCATCGAAAGGTAAATCCGAGCCGAGCAGCAGCATGCCGTCAATTTGTTTGGTGATGATCAGATTGATAAAGGTTTTTTCTTGCTGGTTCTGGTGAGCGCAATCGCCGATCAGCACCAGATAGCCACTTTGCGCGGCGGTGCGTTCGATCCCCTGGATCAAATCTGCAAAAAACGGATCGCAGATGTCCGGGACGATCACCAGAATTGTGCGTGATTCATTACGTTTTAAATTGCGCGACATGGCATGGGGCGAATAGCCCACGGCCATGACGGCCTGATCCACTTTCTGACGGGTGGAAGCGGAAACTTTTTCCGGATTCATTAACGCGCGGGATACCGTTGCTGTTGAAACGCCTGCCTGTTCAGCCACATCTTTCATTGTCGCGGCGGGTAATTCTTTCTTGTGCTCCAACGCATCTCTCCTTGCAACTGCATCAAACGGACACGACAACATCAACATTCCTCACCTGCTACCCCTGCGTGCTGTGTAGCTCATCACATTCTAAACAGAATGTGAGTAGGATTTGTTACCTAATTTGCATTAAAAGTGTGATGCAGATGCTTTTTTTCGATCCACCCCGCAGAAAAACCGGGGCTACATGCGGATTAGCTGTCAATCGGATCCACATCCAGCGTCCATTTCACTTTTCTGGCCTGAGGAAGGCTGGCGATAAGTGGCTGAGAACTCTTGATCAGATGCTGTAAAACCCGGCGGGAAGGGTGCTGCAATAACAGCTGCCAGCGGAAGCGTCCGTTACGTTTGGCGGCAAGCGCCGGAACCGGCCCCAAAATCCATAGCGAATCATCTTTCAGGGGGCTGGATTCCAGAAGATTACGTAACTGCTGGAGGAACAGCGCCGATTGCTGATTATCATGATCTTCAGAGCGAATCAGAATATGGCTGGTATAAGGCGGCAGGAAGACGCTTTTGCGCTCAGCAAGCGTCTGCCTGGCAAATTCGTCGTAGCCTTTTTGCAACAGAACCTGCAACAGCGGGTGTTCAGGATGATGAGTTTGCAGCACTACTTCGCCCTGTTTACCGGCGCGGCCTGCGCGTCCTGAAACCTGCGTATAGAGCTGGGCAAATCGCTCGGCAGAACGGAAATCCGCTGAGAACAGCGCGCCGTCGACGTCTAATAAAGACACCAGTGTGACGTCCGGGAAGTGATGCCCTTTCGCCAGCATTTGCGTACCGATAAGAATACGTGCACCGCCGCGATGGATTTCATTCAGATGCAGTTCCAGCGAGCCTTTACGGCTGGTGGTATCGCGGTCGATACGGGTGATGGGCGTATCGGGAAAGAGCGGGGCCAGCTCATTTTCCAGCTGTTCCGTACCGACGCCCACCGAAACCAATTGCGTCGAGCCGCAGTGCGGGCACTGGTGCGGCACCGCACGCTGGCTGTCGCAATGGTGGCAGCGTAACTGCCGCTGGTTCTGGTGGATCGTGTAATAGTGGTCGCAGCGCTGACATTCGGCAATCCAGCCGCATTCATGGCACAGCAGCGCTGGCGCATAGCCACGGCGATTGAGAAACAGCATCACCTGATTATCGGCTTTCAGATGTTCATGCATCTTTTGGATCAGCGGCTGCGATAACCCGACTTTCAGCTGCATTCCTTTCAGATCGAGCAAATTCTGGCGGGCGAGTTTGGCGTTACCGGCACGTTTGGTCAGTTTCAGCTGGCGATATTTCCCCAACTCGACGTTGTGCAACGTTTCCAGCGCCGGTGTGGCCGAGCCCATGATAATCGGAATATTTTCGGCATGGGCACGATAGACCGCCAGGTCACGGGCGTGATAGCGCCAGCCCTCCTGCTGCTTATAAGAGCTGTCGTGTTCTTCATCAATAATGATCACCCCGAGGCGGGCGAAAGGCGTAAATAAAGAAGAACGCGTGCCGATGACGATCCCCGCTTCACCGTTACGTGCACGCAGCCAGACGGCAAGACGTTCGCTGTCATTGAGGCCGGAATGCAGGACATCAACCGGCGCACTGAAACGCTCCCTGAAGCGGGCAATAGTCTGCGGCGTCAGGCCGATTTCCGGCACCATCACCAGCGCCTGCCGACCCTGTTCGAGAATATTTTCCAGCACGCTGAGATACACTTCGGTTTTGCCCGAACCCGTCACCCCGGCCAGCAGCCAGGCGGAAAACTGCTGATCTTCGCTGCGGATAGCACCGACGGCAGTGGCCTGCTCGGTGTTAAGCCGCAAACGCTCGCCCACGACCGAGAAATCTTTGCGCCAGTCCGCTGCATCGGGCGCGATACTGCGTAAATCGGTCAGCCCTTTGGCGCGCAATGCCTGCAATGCGGTATCCGTGAGATCAAGATCGGCGACCTGATGGCGATACACCGGCTTTTGCATCAGCGCGGCCATCGCCTGTTGCTGCTTCGGCGCACGTTTCAGGCTGTCGAGCGGGGTCGCGCGGCCTTGTTCAGTGGCAAACCACTGCCACAACGGCGTCAGTTCAGCGGGTTTTCCCTGGCGCAATAATACCGGCAGCGCGTGGAACAGCACTTCACCAATCGGAAAATGGTAATAGTCGGCAGCCCAGAACAGAATGCGCCACAAGTCGGGAGTAAAGAGGCTGGTACGGTCGAGGACCTCACGCACCGGTTTCAGCTTCTCCAGGCCAAACTCGCTGGAATCGCTGATCTTCGTGACAATGCCAATTGCATCGCGTTTACCAAAAGGCACACTGACCCGGCAACCCTGCGTGACCTGCATGTCGGGCGGCAATAAATAATCAAAAGTACGGGCAAGCGGAACAGGTAAAGCAACGTGGGCAACAGGCATCGGGGGTCCAGACTTTAAAAAAATGACGAGATAGTGTACACTGAGTCCTTCGAAATGCATGAACATGATTGCGCGGTTCTCAGAGATTCTGTATGATTCGCCGCCTTTGGTGCATTTCGTACTCAAAGCCTATCATCCACTACGCGTGGTGTCTGACGGAACAGGGTTGGATAGCGACGCGGCCTTAAGAAGAGGTTTTCCCATGAAACAAGGTATTCACCCTAAATACGTAGAAATTACTGCAAACTGCTCATGCGGTAATGTTATCAAAACTCACTCAACTGTGGGTCACGATCTGAACCTGGACGTTTGTGGCGAATGTCACCCGTTCTACACTGGTAAGCAACGTGAAGTCGCTACCGGTGGCCGTGTTGACCGCTTCAACAAGCGTTTCAGCATGCCAAGCAGCAAGTAATATTGCTGGCTTGAGAGCAAAAAAAGGCGCCGATGGCGCCTTTTTTGTTGCCTGCAGTTTCACTTCCCGCCAGACAAATCTTCCAGATCACGACTCAGCGTTAATCATCACAGACACTGAAACCCGCACAATCGTCCGCACGGGCATGTTCAGCAGCACTCAGCGCTATCAATATTCCCAGGTATCAGGATCCACACCCAGTTCACGCATCAGGATCTTCGCCGCTTCCGGGATTTCGTCACTGCGTTCTTTACGCAGGTCTTCGTCATTCGGTAAAGGCTGACCGGTAAAGGCGTGCAGGAAAGCCTCGCACAATAATTCACTGTTGGTCGCGTGACGCAGGTTATTCACCTGGCGACGAGTGCGTTCATCGGTGAGGATTTTGAGGACTTTCAGCGGAATGGATACCGTAATTTTCTTAACTTGTTCGCTTTTCTTACCGTGTTCAGCGTAAGGGCTGACATATTCGCCGTTCCACTCAGCCATGGGACACCTTAAATTTATCAAAAAATAAAATTCTGAAAACCCGGTGATTATGCCCGATTTTCACTGTTCTCACTAAATAAATGTCCGTATTTAACAGGGTTATCTCACGATTTTCCCCGTGGCATTCTTTATTTTGTCGCCTGACGCAGGGCCGTGACCGGTTACCTGTGCGTCCGGGATCGGCCAGACATTCGCATAACGCCATAATTTTAGCGGGTATTGCTCTGTTGCTCAATCTATACGCAAAGAAGTTTAGATGTCCAGATGTATTGACGTCTATAACTCCGGGCGTTACTCTTTGTCATCTCACCCTTCGCACATCGCAGGAAGAAAAAGACTATGACGCACAAGCAAGCCACCATTGCCGTGGGCAGTGGCCTGAACAATGATCAGCAATATGGTTGTGTAGTTCCGCCAATCTCGCTTTCCAGCACCTACAACTTTGAAGATTTCAATCAGCCAAGGGCCCACGATTATTCACGCCGCGGTAATCCGACGCGTGATATTGCGCAGCGTGCGCTGGCCGATCTGGAAGGCGGTGCGGGCGCGGTACTGACCAGCAGTGGCATGTCTGCGATTCATCTGGTGTGTACGGTCTTTTTGAAACCCGGCGATTTACTGCTGGCCCCGCACGATTGCTACGGCGGCAGTTACCGTTTGTTTGACAGCCTGAGCAAGCGCGGCGCGTATCGCGTGCTGTTTGTCGATCAGGGCGATCCGCAGGCGCTGGCTGACGCGCTGAAGGAAAAACCGGCGCTGGTGCTGATCGAGTCGCCAAGCAATCCGCTGTTGCGTGTGGTGGATATCGAGGCTATTTGCGCCGCATCGCACGCAGCGGGTGCGTTAACGGTGGTGGATAACACCTTCCTCAGCCCGGCGTTACAGAACCCGTTGCAGCTTGGCGCGGATTTAGTCGTCCATTCTTGTACTAAATATCTTAACGGGCATTCTGATGTGGTCGCCGGTACGGTAATATCTAAGACCGCTGAACATGCAACTGAACTGGCCTGGTGGGCGAATAACATCGGCGTGACGGCAGCGGCCTTCGACAGTTATCTGTTGTTGCGTGGCCTGCGTACCTTAACGGTGCGCGTGAAGCAGCAGCAGGAAAATGCGCTGGCGATTGTTGCCTATTTACAGAAGCAAACGCAGGTCAAAAAGCTGTATCATCCGTCGCTGCCGGAAAACCAGGGGCATGATATTGCCCGCCGTCAGCAACGCGGTTTTGGTGCCATGATCAGTTTTGAATTTAACGGTGATGAGGCGCAGCTGCGTCATTTCCTGAAAGAATTGAAGTTATTTACCCTCGCAGAATCCTTGGGAGGTGTCGAAAGCCTGATTTCTCATACCGCAACCATGACGCACGCGGGTATGGCGCCCGAAGCGCGTAAAGCCGCCGGGATTTCTGACAGCTTGCTCCGAATTTCTGTAGGTCTTGAAGACAGTGAAGATTTGATTGCTGATCTGGAACACGCATTCCAGTCAGTGGCAACGAGGTAAGTATGAATGCAATAGCGGTCGCAGCACCGGCGGGAAGCCGGCAGTTGCACAAATTTGGTGGCAGCAGTCTGGCCGACGTGAAATGTTATCTGCGCGTCGCAGGCATTATGGCCGAATACGCCAAACCGGGCGACATGATGGTTGTCTCGGCGGCGGGCAGCACCACTAACCAGCTGATCAGCTGGCTGAAGCTTAGCCAGACCGACAGGATTTCCGCGCATCAGGTCCAGCAGACGTTGCGCCGTTATCAGAGTGATTTGATTTCCGGCCTGCTGCCGCCGGAAATGGCCGAGCCGCTTATTGCTTCATTTATTCACGATCTCGAACGTCTGGCCGTGCTGCTCGACGGCAAGATCACCGATGCGATTTATGCCGAAGTGGTCGGCCACGGTGAAATCTGGTCTGCCCGACTGATGTCTGCGGTCTTGTGCAAACTCGAATTACCGGCAGCCTGGCTGGACGCGCGCGAATTCCTGCGTGCCGAACGCGCCGCGCAACCGCAGGTGGATGAAGGCCGTTCTTATCCGCTGCTGCAACAGCTTCTTGCACAACATCCTCAGCAATATCTGGTGGTCACCGGTTTTATCTCGCGTAATGACGCGGGGGAAACCGTGCTGCTTGGCCGTAACGGCAGCGACTATTCCGCCACACAGATCGGTGCACTGGCCGATGCCAGCCGCGTGACCATCTGGAGTGACGTCGCCGGTGTGTACAGTGCTGACCCGCGTAAGGTCAAAGATGCCTGTCTGCTGCCGTTGCTGCGTCTGGACGAAGCCAGCGAACTGGCGCGACTGGCCGCTCCGGTACTCCATACCCGCACTTTGCAGCCCGTTTCCGGCAGTGATATCGATTTGCAGCTGCGTTGCAGCTACCAGCCTGAGCAGGGCTCGACGCGTATTGAACGCGTGCTGGCGTCCGGCACCGGCGCAAAGATTGTCACCAGCCATGATGATATTTGCCTTATCGAAGTAGCGATCCCTTCCGGTCATGATTTTGGTCTGGCGCACAAAGACGTCGAGCTGTTGCTCAAGCGTGCGCAGGTCAAGCCATTGTGTACCGGTGTGCATCCCGACCGTAATTTACTGCAACTGTGCTACACCTCCGAAGTGGCGGGCAGTGCATTGCAGGTGCTGGAAGAGGCGGCACTTCCGGGGCGTCTGACGCTGCGGGAAGGGCTGGCGCTGGTGGCGCTGGTCGGTGCGGGCGTGTGTAAAAATCCGCTGCACAGCCATCGTTTCTATCAGGAAATGAAAGATCAGCCGGTCGAATTTATCTGGCAGGCCGAAGACGGCATCAGCCTGGTGGCTGTTCTGCGCGTCGGTCCGACGGCGCACCTGATTCAGGGGCTGCACAAAACGCTGTTCCGCGCTGAAAAACAAATCGGTCTGATGCTGTTTGGTAAAGGCAATATCGGTTCGCGCTGGCTGGAGCTGTTTGCCCGTGAGCAAAAGAACATTTCCGCGCGCAGCGGTTTTGAATTTGTGCTGGCCGGTGTGGTGGACAGTAAACGCAGCCTGCTCAATTACGAAGGTCTGGACGCCAGTCGCGCGCTGGCCTTCTTTGATGACGAATCTCAGGCGCACGACGAAGAGTCGCTGTTCCTGTGGATGCGTGCGCACCCTTATGACGATCTGGTGGTGCTGGATGTGACAGCCAGTGCTGAACTGGCGGATCAGTATCTCGATTTCGCCAGCTACGGTTTCCACGTGATCAGCGCCAATAAGCTGGCGGGTGCGTCTGACAGCAATAAATACCGTCAGATCCGTGATGCGTTTTCCAAAACTGACAGCCATTGGTTGTACAACGCCACCGTCGGCGCGGGTTTACCGGTCAACCATACGGTGCGTGATTTACGCGAAAGCGGCGACAGTATTCTGGCGATCAGCGGCATTTTCTCCGGCACCTTATCCTGGTTGTTCCTGCAATTTGACGGCACGTTGCCTTTCACTGAACTGGTGGATTTGGCGTGGCAGCAGGGGCTGACCGAGCCGGATCCGCGCGATGATTTATCCGGGCAGGACGTCATGCGCAAGCTGGTAATTCTGGCGCGTGAGGCGGGATATGACATCGAGCCGACGCAGGTTCGCGTTGAATCTCTGGTCCCGGCAGACTGTGCCACCGGCTCGGTCGATCAGTTCTTTGAAGATGGCGAGGCGCTGAATCAGCAGATGTTGCAGCGTCTGGAAGCCGCCCGTGAAATGGGGCTGGTGCTGCGCTACGTGGCGCGTTTCGATGCTAACGGCAAAGCACGCGTCGGCGTTGAAGCCGTGCGTGAAGACCATCCGCTGGCGTCTCTGCTGCCGTGCGATAACGTCTTTGCCATCGAAAGCCGCTGGTATCGCGACAATCCTCTGGTCATCCGCGGGCCGGGTGCCGGGCGTGATGTTACCGCAGGTGCGTTACAGTCAGACCTTAACCGCCTGACGCAACTTCTGTAATCCTTTGCTGCTTCCCCTCTCTGGAGGGGAAGCAGTGAAAAACCTCTACTTTTCCTCATCTTCCCCACAGCACCTTTTCACCAAAGTGAAATTCTTTCAGTTTGCGTGAAGATTAATCATCCTCTGCCATCATTTTAACGTTGACACCTTGTCCGCTTTCCGTCATTTTCTATCTACACGTTTAGACGTCCAAACGTCTATCATAACGAACCATAATAAAAACGCAGTGATCCATGAGGTAGTGTTTATGAGCTTTTTCCACGCAAACCAGCGCGAAGCGCTGAATCAAAACCTGGCAGAGTTGCAGGGTCAGATTAACGTCTCTTTCGAATTTTTCCCGCCACGAACCAGCGAGATGGAAGACACGTTGTGGAGCTCAATCGACCGCCTGAGCAGCCTCAAACCTAAGTTCGTTTCGGTGACTTACGGGGCAAACTCCGGTGAGCGCGACCGTACGCACAGCATCATCAAAGGCATTAAAGAACGTACCGGTCTGGAAGCGGCGCCGCACCTGACCTGTATTGATGCCAGCCGTGATGAACTGCGTCAGATTGCGCAGGATTACTGGCAGAGCGGTATCCGCCATATTGTGGCGCTGCGTGGGGATTTACCTGCTGGCGGCGGCAAGCCGGACATGTACGCGACCGATCTGGTGCATTTGCTGAAAGAAGTCGGCGACTTTGATATCTCCGTGGCGGCTTATCCGGAAGTGCATCCCGAAGCCAAAAACGCGCAGTCTGATTTGATTAACCTGAAACGTAAAATTGACGCCGGTGCAAACCGCGCCATTACCCAGTTCTTTTTCGACGTGGAAAGTTACCTGCGTTTTCGCGACCGCTGCGCCGGGCAGGGCATTGATGTGGAGATCGTGCCGGGCATCCTGCCGGTTTCCAACTTCAAACAGCTGACCCGCTTTGCCACCATGACCAACGTGCGCGTGCCTCACTGGATGAACAGCATGTTTGAAGGGCTGGATGACGATGCCGAAACCCGCAAAATGGTCGGCGCGAATATCGCGATGGACATGGTAAAAATCCTCAGCCGCGAAGGGGTGAAAGACTTCCACTTCTATACCCTGAACCGTGCAGAAATGAGTTACGCGATTTGTCATACGCTGGGTGTGCGCCCTGAAGTGGCCGTACCGGTTCGCGCTTAATCTTTTTGCCCTGAACTGAATACAAAAAACCCGCGAATTCGCGGGTTTTTGCTTTCCTGCTTTTAGCAGCCACTAACCGGTATTACGCATACCTGCTGCCACGCCGGCAATTGTCACCATCAATGCCTGTTCGATGTTCGCATCCTGCTTGCCGTCTTTTTCCAGCTCGCGGGAACGGTGCAGCAGTTCAGCCTGCAGCACGTTCAGCGGATCGGTATAGACGTTACGCAGGGCGATAGATTCGGCAATCCACGGCAAATCTTCCATCAGATGATCGTCGTTGGAAATCGCCAGAATCACTTTGATGTCGCTGGCTAACTGATCACGCAATTGCTGACCGAGCGGCCACAACTCTTTTTCCACCAGGCGGTGATCGTAGTATTCGGCCAGCCAAAGGTCAGCTTTCGCAAACACCATTTCCAGCATCCCGATCCGGGTGGAGAAGAACGGCCAGTCGCGGCACATGGTTTCCAGCTCATCACGTTTCCCGCCATCCACCACGGCCTGTAAACCGGCACCTGCGCCCAGCCAGGCTGGCAGCATCAGACGGTTTTGCGTCCAGGCGAAGATCCACGGAATGGCCCGCAGGCTTTCAACGCCGCCGCTGGCTTTACGTTTCGCCGGGCGTGAACCCAGTGGCAGTTTCGCCAGTTCCTGCTCAGGCGTGGCGGCGCGGAAGTAAGGCACGAAATCTTTATTCTCACGCACGTAACCGCGGTACATCTTGCAGGAGACGTCAGACAGTTGCTCCATGATATCCACCCAGGCTTGTTTTGGCTCAGGCGGTGGCAACAGGTTGGCTTCCAGGATCGCAGAGGTATAAAGCGCCAGGCTGCTGATGGTGACTTCTGGCAAACCGAATTTGAAGCGGATCATTTCGCCTTGTTCGGTCACGCGCAGGCCGCCTTTCAGGCTGCCCGGAGGCTGAGACAGCAACGCTGCCTGTGCCGGTGCACCGCCACGGCCGATAGAACCGCCGCGTCCGTGGAACAGGGTCAGTGCGATACCGGCTTTTTCGCAGGTCTTGATCAGTGCATCCTGCGCGCGGTATTGCGCCCATGATGCCGCCATCACGCCCGCGTCTTTTGCGGAGTCGGAATAGCCAATCATCACCATCTGTTTGCCCTGAATGAAACCGCGGTACCAGTCGATGCTCAGCAACTGCTTCATCACGTCGTCGGCGTTATTCAGGTCGTCGAGCGTTTCGAACAGCGGCGCGACAGGCATCGGGAACGGGCAACCGGCTTCTTTCAGCAGCAGATGCACCGCCAGCACGTCAGACGGCGTGCGCGCCATTGAGATGACATACGCCGCAATCGAGCCTTCCGGCGCTTCGGCGATGACCTGACAGGTATCCAGCACTTCTTTGGTATCGGCGCTCGGTTCCCAGTGACGCGGGACCAGCGGGCGCTGCGAATTCAGTTCGCGGATCAGGAAAGCCTGTTTGTCAGACTCCGACCAGCTCTCGTAATCGCCGAGCCCCAGATAACGGGTAATTTCGGCAATCGCATCGGTATGACGTGTACTTTCCTGACGCACGTCGATACGCACTAACGGTACGCCGAAGCAGCGCACGCGGCGCAGGGTGTCCAGCAACTGACCGTTAGCGATAATGCCCATGTTGCAGGCCTGCAGCGACTGATAGCAGGCGTACAGCGGCGCCCACAGCTGGTCGTTTTTCACCAGTAAATCGTGCGGGCGCGTGACACGTTCGCCTTTCAGGCGTGCTTCCAGATAGACCTGAGTTGAGGTCAGCTGCGCGCGCAACTGCTTCATGATTTCACGGTACGGCTCAATGATGTCTTTACCGCCGGCCAGTTCGCGCAGCTCTGGCGTACATTCGGTCATCGACAGTTCCGACACCAGCACTGCGATGTCGCGCAGGAACAGGTCGGTGGCTTTCCAGCGGCTCAGCAGCAGAACGTGGCGGGTGATATCGGCGGTGACGTTCGGATTACCGTCGCGGTCACCCCCCATCCAGGAAGTGAAACGCACCGGCACGGCTTCCACCGGCATTTTATAATCCAGTGAGGTTTCCAGCTGTTCGTTCAGCTCGCGCAGGAAAGCCGGAACGCCTTCCCACAGGCTGTTTTCGACCACCGCAAAACCCCATTTCGCTTCATCAACCGGAGAAGGGCGGTTCTTGCGGATTTCATCGGTGTGCCATGACTGCGCAATTAACTGACGCAGGCGGCGCATAATTTGTTTACGTTCGTAATCGGCCAGATCGTTGTGGTCGAGCTGTTTGAGGCAGTTATTCACTTCGACCAGTTTGTGGATCAGCGTACGGCGGGCGATTTCGGTCGGGTGCGCGGTCAGAACCAGTTCAATAGAAAGCTGGTCAACGGCATCGCGTAATTGCTGGTCAGAGAGATTCTTTGATTTCAGACGATCGAACAACAGCGCCAGCGCTTCAGGATTACTGGCTGCTTCGCCGTGCGGCGAAATGCTGTGATATTGCTCTGCCACGTTGGCTAAATTCAGGAACTGACTGAATGCACGGGCAACCGGTAACAATTCATCATTAGAAAGATTTTGCAGCGTTGACAGTAATTCCTGACGATCCGCTTCGTTTCCGGCGCGGGAGGATTTCGACAGTTTACGAATTTGCTCAACGCGATCGAGGATATGTTCTCCCAACGTATCTTTGATCGTATCGCCCAGCAGTTTACCTAACGTACTGACATTACTTCGCATTGCGGAATATTGTTCGTTCATATCACCTCTGACCCGTTCTCTCGTTTAATTTTTATATTCTGTAAATAACTTTCACCCGTCAGGCATTCTTGCCCCGTTCACCCTGCCAACCTGGCCACACTTTTTAAAAGCAGCACTTGTTTTAACCCAAAAACCCCCGATCACTCACGTGAAAAATGGTCTTTTTGGCAATGTCGCTGAAATTTAATTACATCAGCGACGATATCAGTTTGGCTAATCCACGTTTGCTGACCTGATTTGTACAGTAGCAAAGGGCGCCCCTGAGCGCCCTGATTGTTTGTTCATCAACACTGATTCAGGATCAGTGATAACAGAAGTGATGCACAACCTGAGTGATCAACTCGCGTGTCGGTTTAATGAACGCGGTATCGATATATTCATCTGGCTGATGTGCCTGATCGATTGAACCCGGACCCAGCACCAGCGTCGGGCACAACTCCTGAATAAAGGGAGCTTCCGTGCAGTAGTTAACGATTTCGGTTTCCACGCCCAGCAACTTCTCAACCACCTGCACCAGCGGATGATCCGGCGGGCATTCATATCCCGGGATCGGCGGATGCAGTTCCTCAACCACCAGACGGCCGGGCCAGCGCTGACTCACCGGTTCCAGCGCCTCATTTAGCAGGCCGTTGATTTCGGACAGCGTCAGGCCGGGTAACGGACGGATATCCATATGCATTTCGCAGCAGGCGCAAATACGGTTTGGCGCATCGCCGCCGTTGATGTAACCAAAATTCATGGTCGGGTACGGGATCACGAAACCACTGTGGTTGTAACGCGTTTTCAGGGTATTGCGCAGGGTCATTAAATGGGTAATCGACTCATGCATCAGTTCAATCGCGTTCACGCCGCGCGCCGGATCGCTGGAATGACCGGACTGGCCGGTGATACGAATGGCGTTTGATAAATGCCCTTTGTGCGCACGAACGGGCTTGAGTGACGTCGGTTCGCCGATGATGGCGCAGTCAGGACGGATTTTGGCATTTTTGGAAAAATAGCTCGCACCGGCCATGGTCGTTTCTTCATCGGCGGTCGCTAAGATATACAGCGGTTTAGTCAGTTTGGTGAGATCGACGTCGCGCAGTGAATCGAGGATAAAGGCGAAGAAACCTTTCATATCGGCGGTACCCAAACCGTAGAGCTTATTTTCATGCTCGGTCAGGGTGAAAGGATCGCGCGTCCAGCGGCCATCATCAAACGGCACGGTGTCGGTATGACCGGCCAGCAGTAAACCGCCAGCGCCTTCGCCAGTGCTGGCTAACATATTGAATTTGTTTCGGGTTCCCGGAACAGGTTGCACTTCAACCTTAAAGCCTAAATCGCCGAACCAGCCTGCCAGTAAGTTGATTAGCGTTTCATTGCTCTGGTCCAAAGCCGCATCGGTTGCGCTGATGGAAGGGGTTGCGATTAACGCCCGGTAGAGCTCAATAAAAGGAGGTAATTTCATCTTCACTGTTGACAGCCTTTAGTTAGGGTAGTATTCATATTCATGCAATAATTGTGAATAAAAATACAATAAGCCAGCGCGTAAGGAAACCGGAAAAAATTCCGCGTTAGTCAAAACGACACGGCTGAATCTCGCGGGTGAGCGGCGTACAACGCGGTGACCACCTGTTACCTGTTGAAGTCCCTGTATCGCAAAGCCATACAGATAAGTTGAGAAGGTGAACAGACCCTATGTTGAATACGCTGATTGTTGGTGCCACAGGCTATGCCGGAGCTGAACTCGCTGCTTACCTGAATCGCCACCCACATATGAACATAACCGGTTTAACGGTTTCAGCGCAAAGTGCAGATGCAGGAAAATTGCTTTCTGATTTGCATCCTCAATTAAAAGGTATTGTCGATCTGCCTGTTTTGCCGCTGACGGATGTTGCCGGTGCGGCAAAAGGTGTCGATGTCGTGTTTCTGGCGACCGCGCATGAAGTCAGCCACGATCTGGCGCCGCAGTTTCTGGCGGCCGGTTGTGTGGTGTTTGACCTGTCCGGGGCCTTTCGCGTCAGCAAACCTGAGTTTTACACCGAATTCTACGGCTTTGAGCATCAGCACCTCGATTTGCTCGACAGCGCCGTGTACGGCCTGGCCGAATGGCAGGCAGACAAACTGAAAGACGCGCAGCTGATTGCCGTGCCGGGTTGTTACCCGACGGCGTCACAGCTGGCGCTGAAACCACTTATCGAAAACGGTTTGCTCAATGACAACCAGTGGCCGGTGATTAACGCGACCAGCGGCGTCAGCGGCGCAGGCCGTAAAGCCACGCTCGGCAACAGCTTCTGCGAAGTCAGCCTGCAACCTTACAAACTTTTCAGCCACCGTCATCAGCCTGAAATTGCAGAGCATCTCGGCGTGCCGGTCATTTTCACTCCGCATCTGGGTAACTTCCCGCGCGGTATTCTGGCGACCATCACCTGCCGTCTGAACGCGGGTGTGACGGAGCAGGACGTGGCGGAAGCCTTCCACAATGCGTATCACGATAAACCGCTGGTGCGTCTTTACACCAAAGGCGTTCCGGCGCTGAAAGACGTGGTCGGATTGCCGTTCTGTGACATTGGCTTTGCAGTGAAAGGTGAACATCTGATTGTGGTCGCGACGGAAGACAACGTGCTGAAAGGCGCGTCGGCGCAGGCGGTGCAGTGTATGAATATCCGTTTCGGTTTCCCTGAGACGCAATCACTGCTTTAACAATCAGTTAGATTGTCAGTAAACAGAAAACAACCGTCCCTGAGCGTTTATTCAGATGCGCAGGGATGTTAGATTAAATTAAACGTATTGTTATTAATTAACATAATCAACCGGTCGGGGCGTAAACAGCTATGAATCCGTTAGTCATCAAATTGGGTGGTGTGTTGCTGGATAATGAAGAAGCGCTTGAGCGTCTGTTCATGGCGGTCGTCGCTTATCGTCAGGAATATCAGCGCCCGCTGGTCATCGTCCACGGTGGCGGCTGCCTGGTGGATGAGCTGATGAAAAAGCTGAATCTGCCGGTGGTAAAGAAGGCCGGTCTGCGCGTCACGCCAGCCGACCAGATTGATATCATTACCGGTGCACTCGCCGGGAGCGCCAACAAAACGCTGCTGGCGTGGGCGGTCAAAAATCACATTAACGCGGTCGGCCTGTCTCTGGCCGACGGCGGTACGGTCAGTGTGACCCAGCTGGATGAATCTCTGGGCTTCGTCGGTAAAGCCGAAGCGGGTAATCCGGCGCTAATCACGACGCTGACCGATGCAGGCTATCTGCCGATTGTCAGCTCCATCGGCATCACCGCAACCGGTGAGCTGATGAACGTCAACGCCGACCAGGCGGCGACCGCGCTGGCCGCCACGCTGGGCGCAGATTTGATTCTGCTGTCAGACGTCAGCGGTATCCTCGACGGCAAAGGTCAGCGTATTCCTGAAATGAGCGCGGAACGTGCTGAACAGCTGATCGATCAGGGCATCATCACCGACGGCATGATCGTCAAAGTTCACGCTGCGCTGGACGCCGCACGTTCTCTCGGACGTCCGGTTGATATCGCCAGCTGGCGTCACGCCGAGCAATTGCCGGCACTGTTTAACGGCGTCGCGATCGGAACACGCATTCTGGCGTAGTTCACTATCGGCACGTTTAAAACCCATTGGATTAATTGAATTTTTTGAAGGAAATCATCATGGCAGCAACTCAAGGCATTAAGAAAATTGTTCTGGCTTACTCCGGCGGTCTGGACACCTCAGCGATCATTCCATGGCTGAAAGAAAACTATGGCGACTGCGAAGTGGTCGCGTTCGTGGCTGATATCGGTCAGGAACGTGCCGATCTGGAAGGCATCGAACAAAAAGCGCTGCGTACCGGTGCATCTGAATGCCACGTGGTTGACCTGCGTGAAGAGTTCATCAAAGACTACGTGTATCCGGTGCTGAAATCCGGCGCACTGTACGAAGGCAGCTACCTGCTGGGGACGTCAATGGCGCGTCCGTTGATCGCCAAAGCTCAGGTTGAACTGGCGCTGAAAGTGGGTGCCGATGCCCTGTGCCACGGCGCGACCGGTAAAGGTAACGACCAGGTGCGTTTCGAAACGACGTACACCGCGCTGGCACCACAGCTGAAAGTGGTCGCTCCGTGGCGTGAGTGGGACTTACGTTCCCGTGAAGCGCTGCTGGATTACCTGAAAGAACGTAATATCCCGACCACCGCGTCTCTCGAAAAAATCTACAGCCGTGACGAAAACGCATGGCACATTTCCACCGAAGGCGGCGTGCTGGAAAGCCCGTGGAATGCAGCAAACAAAGATTGCTGGGCATGGACTGTTGCGCCGGAAGACGCACCGGATCAGGCTGAAACGGTGACCGTGAAAGTGGCTAAAGGTGAAGTTGTTGCCGTTAACGGCGTCGAACTGAGCCCGTTCCAGTGCCTTGAAGCGCTGAACGTACTGGGTGTGAAACACGGCATTGGTCGTATCGATATCGTGGAAAACCGTCTGGTGGGCATTAAATCCCGCGGTTGCTACGAAACGCCAGGAGGCACCATCATGATGGCTGCGCTGCGTGGCGTTGAGCAACTGGTGCTGGATCGCGACAGCTTCAAATGGCGTGAGCAGCTCGGCCACGAAATGTCCTACGTGGTGTACGATGGTCGCTGGTTCGCACCGCTGCGTGAATCTATTCAGGCAGCCACGGATTCCCTGGCGCAAGACGTTAACGGTGAAGTGGTGATCAAACTCTACAAAGGCACTGCGACAGCGATTCAGAAACAATCGCCAAACAGCATGTATTCGGAAGAGTTCGCAACCTTCGGCGAAGACGAAGTGTACGATCACAGCCACGCGGGCGGCTTCATCCGTCTGTTCTCTCTGTCTTCACGCATTCGTGCTTTGAACGAAAAGAAAAAACAATAAGCGCAGGGTTTGTCGGATTGATAACAGGGCGCAGCATGCTGCGCCCTTTTGCATAACATTTCAGGAGCAGGAAAATGGCACTTTGGGGCGGACGTTTTACACAGGCAGCAGATCAACGGTTTAAAGAACTGAATGACTCACTGCGTTTTGACTACCGGCTGGCAGAGCAGGATATCGTGGGCTCAGTGGCCTGGTCCAAAGCGCTGGTGACCGTCAACGTTTTAACGGCTGACGAGCAGATCCAGCTGGAAGACGCGCTGACCGTGCTGCTGGAAGAAGTCCGTGCCAATCCCCGCGCTATTTTAGCCAGCGATGCCGAAGACATTCACAGCTGGGTCGAAGGGAAGCTGATCGACAAAGTCGGTAATCTTGGCAAAAAACTGCATACCGGCCGCAGCCGTAACGATCAGGTCGCGACCGACATCAAACTGTGGTGCAAAGCGCAGGTGGTTGAACTGGGCGAGGCGCTGCATCATTTACAGCAGGCGCTGGTCGCCACGGCAGAAGCCAATCAGGACGCCGTGATGCCGGGTTATACCCACCTGCAACGCGCCCAGCCGGTGACCTTTGCGCACTGGTGCATGGCGTACGTAGAAATGCTGGCGCGTGATGAAAGCCGCCTGAAAGATACCCTGACCCGTCTGGACGTCAGCCCGCTGGGTTGTGGTGCACTGGCCGGTACCGCGTATCCGATGGATCGCGAACAACTGGCTGGCTGGTTAGGTTTTGCATCAGCAACCCGTAACAGCCTCGACAGCGTGTCTGACCGCGACCACGTGCTGGAACTGCTTTCTAACGCGGCCATCAGCATGGTGCATCTTTCCCGTTTCGCCGAAGACCTGATCTTCTTCAACACCGGTGAAGCGGCGTTTATCGATTTGTCCGACCGCGTGACGTCGGGTTCCTCCCTGATGCCGCAGAAGAAAAACCCGGACGCGCTGGAGCTGATCCGTGGCAAATGTGGCCGCGTGCAGGGTGCGCTGACCGGCATGATGATGACCATGAAAGGTCTGCCGCTGGCGTATAACAAAGACATGCAGGAAGATAAAGAAGGGCTGTTCGACGCGCTCGACACCTGGATGGATTGCCTGAACATGGCATCGCTGGTGCTGGACGGTATTCAGGTGAAACGCCCGCGTGCCAAAGAAGCTGCGCAGCAAGGCTATGCCAACTCCACCGAACTGGCGGATTATCTGGTCGCCAAAGGCGTTCCGTTCCGCGAGGCGCACCATATTGTGGGTGAAGCGGTCGTCGAAGCGATTCATCAGGGCAAAGCGCTGGAAGAATTGCCGCTGGCAGATTTGCAGAAATTCAGCAGCACGATCGGCGATGACGTTTACGCCATTCTCGAACTGCAATCCTGCCTCGACAAACGTGCCGCCAAAGGCGGTGTTTCTCCGCAGCAGGTCGCGCTGGCGATTGCTGATGCGAAAGCGCGTTTGGGCTTGTAAACCTGAGCATCTTCCCTTCTGAAGGGAAGATGCAATAAAAAAAAGGCGGACCCAGGGTCCGCCGAAAGTTCACGTAGTCATACTTGCTTATTGTTGGTAATGCAGGAATTTCTTGTCTTACTTCTCACAATCAATGGCTGTCGAAAATTATTGTGCCACGGCACACACTTCTTCCGTTTCTGAATGGAGGTAAACCTCCAGGTCGTCACTTCCCCCGATGTGACGTCCACCGATAAAGACTTGCGGCACGGTCGCACGGCCGGTCACGGCGCGCAGGCTGACGGTAGTGGCGTCTTTACCTAATACAATTTCTTCGTACTGAATACCGCGTTCCTGCAACATCTGTTTGGCTTTGGCACAGAACGGACAGCCCGGTTTAGTGAACACGGAGACGGATTCCTGCACTTTATATTCTGGTGCCAGGTATTTCAGCATGGTGTCAGCATCAGACACTTCAAACGGGTCGCCCGGTTTGTTTGGCTCAACGAACATTTTCTCGACCACGCCGTTACGAACCAGCATGGAATAACGCCATGAACGCGGACCGAAACCTAAATCGGCTTTCTCGACCAGCATGTTCATTCCTTTGGTGAATTCACCGTTACCGTCCGGAATGAAGGTAATGTTGGCGGCGCTTTGTTCCGCTTTCCACGCGTTCATCACAAAGGTGTCATTCACGGAAACGCACAGAATGCTGTCTACGCCGTGGCTTTTGAACACCGGAGCCAGCTCGTTGTAACGCGGCAGATGGCTGGAAGAACAGGTTGGGGTAAAGGCACCCGGCAGTGAAAAGAGAATCACTGTTTTATTTTTAAACAGCTCGTCAGTGGTGAGATCTACCCATTTGTCGCCCTGACGGGTATGAAAAGTAACGTGTGGAACCTGCTTCCCTTCCTGGCTTGCAAACATGAATAACCTCTTAATTAATCTATGAAATGGATAATTTTTACGGCGGTGCCGTTTCGATGGGGGGCATTATTAACGATTGTGGTTGATAGATATAATCGTTGGTTGCTATCTTATCTATCGTTAACGGCTATCGCATTGCCTATGAGGGATTGGGGGAAAAATGAACATTCGTGATTTAGAGTATCTGGTAGCACTGGCTGAGTTCCGCCACTTCCGCCGCGCCGCAGATTCCTGCCACGTCAGCCAGCCAACGCTGAGCGGGCAAATCCGTAAGCTGGAAGATGAGCTTGGCGTCATGTTGCTGGAAAGAACCAGCCGTAAAGTGCTGTTCACTCAGGCCGGTTTATTACTTGTCGATCAGGCCCGCACGGTCTTGCGTGAAGTAAAAGTGCTCAAAGAGATGGCGAGTCAGCAGGGGGAAGCGATGTCAGGGCCGATGCACATCGGTCTTATCCCGACTGTCGGGCCGTATCTGCTGCCGCAAATTATCCCGACCCTGCACAAAACCTTTCCAAAGCTGGAGATGTACCTGCACGAAGCGCAAACCCATCAGTTGCTGGCGCAACTCGACAGCGGGAAGCTCGACTGTGCCATTCTGGCGCTGGTAAAAGAGAGCGAAGCGTTTATCGAAGTGCCGCTGTTTGACGAGCCGATGAAGCTGGCGATCTACGACGATCATCCATGGGCATCACGCGATCGCGTGGCGATGGCCGATCTGGCGGGTGAAAAATTGCTGATGCTGGAAGACGGCCACTGTCTGCGTGATCAGGCACTCGGATTCTGCTTCCAGGCGGGTGCCGATGAAGATACCCACTTCCGCGCCACCAGTCTGGAAACTCTGCGAAACATGGTGGCGGCAGGAAGCGGGATTACGCTGCTGCCTTCACTGGCCGTACCGCGTGAGCGCAGCCGTGATGGGGTGACTTATCTGACGTGTGACAAACCGGAACCGCGCCGTACGATTGCGCTGGTTTATCGTCCCGGTTCGCCACTGCGCGGGCGTTACGAACAGCTGGCCGAAGCCATTAAAGAACACATGCAGGCTTACTGGGATAGCGCCGCCGCGTTAAAAAAGGCGGTTTAATCCGTTAAGTGCTGCCACGCGATAGGCTTCTGCCATGGTCGGATAGTTGAAGGTGGTATTGACGAAATACTCGATAGTATTACCTTCGCCTTTCTGTTCCATGATGGCCTGTCCGATGTGGATGATTTCAGCCGCACGCTCACCGAAACAGTGAATACCAAGGATTTCCTTGGTTTCACGGTGGAACAGTAATTTCAGGCTGCCCACGTTCATCCCGGCGATTTGTGCACGGGCCAGATGTTTGAACTGTGCACGGCCTACTTCGTACGGCACTTTCATTGACGTCAGTTCCTGCTCGGTTTTACCCACCGAACTGATCTCCGGAATGGTGTAAATGCCGGTCGGAATGTTTTCGATCAGATGTACTTTGGCTTCGCCCTGGATCATCGCCTGTGCGGCAATGCGCCCCTGATCGTAAGCCGCGGAAGCCAGACTTGGGTAACCAATCACATCACCGACGGCATAAATATGCGACAGTGCGGTCTGATACATGCTGTTCACTTTCAGCAGACCACGACTGTCAGCTTCCAGACCGATGTTTTCCAGACCGAGTTTGTCGGTGTTACCGGTGCGTCCGTTAGCGTAAAGCAGGGCGTCGGCTTTCACTTTCTTACCGGATTTCAGGTGCATGATCACACCATCTTCCACGCCTTCAATCTTCTCGAACTCTTCGTTATGGCGGATAACGACGCCGTTATTCCAGAAGTGATAAGAAAGCGCGTCTGACATTTCCTGATCGAGGAATGACAGCAGGCGGTCACGGGTGTTGATCAGATCCACTTTGACGTTCAGACCGCGGAAGATCGACGCATATTCGCAGCCGATAACACCCGCACCGTAGATAATGACGTGGCGGGGCTCATGGCTGAGTTCGAGGATTAAATCGCTGTCATAAATGCGCGGATGACCAAAATCGACGTTGGCCGGGCGGTAAGGGCGCGAGCCACAGGCGATGACGATGTTGTCAGCAGTAATCTGTTCATGCGTGCCGTCGGCGTAGCGGATGCTGATGGTATTGGCATCGACAAAACTGGCGTCGCCGGAAAACAGCTGGCACTGGTTTCTTTCATAGAAACCCTGGCGCATACGGGTTTGCTGGTTAATGACAGAATCCGCATGGCGCAAGATATCCGGGAAACTGGAGCTCATTGTGCGGGAATTATCGCTGTAGAGCGGATTTTGGTTAAATTCGATGATTCTGCTAACGGCGTGACGCAGTGCTTTGGAAGGGATGGTGCCCCAGTGTGTACAACCGCCACCGACGTTGTTATAGCGTTCGATGACAGCAACTCTGGCGCCTTGTTTAACCAGTCCCATCGCGGCGCCTTCTCCGCCAGGGCCTGAGCCAATGATGATGGCATCAAAATGTGAGTGCTGTTGCATTGTTCGAAACCTATTTTTATACAAAATCACAACGAGAAAGTAACATATTACACCTATTCACCCCACATGCGGTTGTCATTTAATGGGAATGTTGCAACATTCAGACCCACTTTATGCTGTGGTTTCTATGACTCGGACCGATAAAAATTTTGGTATAGTGAAACGAAATCGGGCGAACAACTAAAAAGAAGAACACTATCCGGATGAAGGTTATGGGAGTCAGAGCACAACAAAAAGAGCGTACGCGTCGCACGCTGATTGAGGCGGCTTTTAGCCAGCTCAGCGCCGAGCGTAGCTTTGCCAGTCTGAGTTTACGCGAGGTTTCGCGTGAAGCAGGCATTGCACCGACGTCCTTTTACCGGCACTTCCGGGATGTGGATGAGCTGGGGCTCACGATGGTCGATGAGAGCGGTCTGATGCTACGACAGCTGATGCGTCAGGCGCGTCAGCGTATCGCCAAGGGCGGCAGCGTGATCCGCACCTCTGTCTCCACGTTTATGGAGTTTATCGGCAACAACCCGAACGCCTTCCGTCTGTTACTGCGTGAACGTTCCGGGACGTCGTCGGCGTTTCGTGCCGCTGTCGCCCGTGAAATTCAGCATTTCATTGCGGAACTTGCCGACTATCTGCAACTCGAAAACCATATGCCGCGCAGTTTTACCGAAGCGCAGGCTGAAGCCATGGTCATCATCGTGTTTAACGCCGGTGCGGAAGCGCTGGATGTCGACCTCGCACAGCGCCGCCAGCTTGAAGAACGTCTGGTGCTGCAACTGCGAATGATTTCCAAAGGCGCATATTACTGGTATCGCCGTCAGCAGGAACGCACGGCGGTCACGTCGATTAATAAGACCCGAGGTAAAGAAGATGACCGAACAAGCTAACCAGGATAATGGCACTCTGGTTTTAGCATTGATTGCCGGGCTGTCGATCAGCGGCACGTTTGATGCATTGTTTAGCGCCGTCGTCGCGTTTTCGATTTTCCCGATTATTGCTCTGGTGTTAGCGGTGTACTGTTTGCACGTTCGCTATCACAAAGGTGAAATGCCGAAAGGGTTGCCGGTACTGTCCGCGGCCTGTTTTCTGCTTGGCCTGCTGCTGTACAGCACAATCGTTCGTGCGGAATACCCTGAATTGGGTTCAAACTTTCTGCCGTCGCTGATCTGCGTTGTACTGGTATTCTGGATTGGGCTGAAGCTGAAAAAGCGCAAGTCATCGACGTAAACACCGCCACAGTTTCACCGTCTTTTAAGGCAATCCACGGATTGCCTTTTTATCTTTCACCTCGCGTCATTCCCTTTCCCGCCTGACAATTCCAGGCTCATTTAATGAACTGTCATTTCATTAATATCAAACCCATGTTCAATATTTAGATGTAGATCGCCCACTTCTTCATTTCTTTGCCATAAAGTGCATCCGGGTGGCAAAAACCAAAAGGTTTTCACACTGTCTCCTCGCTAATTTGAATCATGGCCGGACGAAGTCGTTTCGTTCGCATTCAGCCTAGGCCTAAAAGTGATTTAACAGGGGCAAGACGGCAATGAAAACACGTAAGATCGGATTCTTTACCTACATCGCTTATGGTTCCGGCGATTTTCTCGGTGCGGGTACCACTGCACTGACCGCAGCCTGGCTGCTGTATTTCTACACCACGTTTTGCGGGCTTTCGCCCATCCAGGCGACTTTCATTTTCGCCACCGCGCGCGTGGCCGATGCGGTGCTCAGTCCGCTGATGGGTTATCTCACGGATAACTTCGGCAATACCTGGCTCGGCAAGCGCTTTGGGCGTCGTAAGTTCTTTATTCTGCTCGGTATTCCCTGCGTCTTCAGCTACAGCTTTATGTGGGTGGGCGAAATGGGATACGTCTATTATCTGCTGACTTATCTGCTGTTCGATATCGTCTACACCATGATTCTGGTGCCGTATGAAACACTGGTGCCGGAAATGACCGATGATTTCAAACAGAAAACCAAATTCTCAGGGGCGCGTATCGCGCTGGCACAGTTGTCGGCCATCCTCGCCGCCTTCCTGCCGGGTATTTTGTTGCAGCATTTCGGCAAAGATAACGCCATTTCTTTCTTCTATTCGAGTCTGGTCTTCGCGGTGATTTGTTCACTGGTGCTGACGCTGGTGTATTTCTTTACCTGGGAACGCCCGGAAGAGCTTAAATCCGAAGCAACGAAAAAAATCGAGCGCGAACGTCAGCAACTGACGCTGGCACAAAGCCTGAAACGCCTGAAAGTCGAATTGTCTTCGACGCTGCGCATCAAGATTTTCCGCCAGCATCTCGGGCTTTATCTGGGGGGTTACATCGCGCAGGACGTGTTTAACGCCGTGTTCACTTATTACGTGGTGTTCGTTCTGATGCAAAGCGCCTCCGTGGCCTCAAACCTGATGGGCATGATGGCGATTCTGCAATTTGTGGCGGTTATCGGGATGATCCCGTTGTGTATCCGCTTCGGACCTGCGCCGTCTTATCGTCTGGCTGTGACGCTGTTCGGGCTGGCCGCGATTTTTTACGGCGGTTTGTACTACGCCGGTATGAATGATTCGATGTCACTGTTGTTGCTGATTTCCGCGCTGGCCGGTCTGGGACGTGGCGGCATCAACTATGTGCCGTGGAATATCTACACCTATATCGCTGACGTGGATGAAACCATCACCGGCCAGCGCCGCGAAGGGATTTTCGCTGGCGTCATGACGCTGACCCGCAAAGCCTCTCAGGCCGGTGCCGTTATGCTGGTAGGGATAATTCTGCAACTGGCCGGGTTTGTTTCCGGACAGAGCCAGCAGGTACCTGCGGTCGGCCACACCATTCTGGGTGTGCTGGTGATCGGTTCACTGCTGATGCTCAGCATGGGTTTTATCATTTCATTGTTCTTCCGCCTGAATCAGAAAACGCACGGCGTACTGACCCGCGAAACGCACAAAATGCGTGAAGCCAACCGCATCGTGCCGGAGCAAATCACACCGCAAGACCGCGCCACCGTCGAAATGCTGACAGGGATGAAATACGAATCTCTGTGGGGCAATAACAATATCGGTTATCTGCATCGCAATAACCCGCCACCTGAAAAGCTGACCCGGGAAAATACCGCTGAAATGCCGGTTCAGGGACGTTTGTAAAATTTTGAATTCACAGGAGAACGCCATGAAAGTTTTTGAAGTTAAACACAGTGCCTTGCTGCGACAGCCTGAACATTTCATTTCACGTAATGAACTGAAAGCGCTGATCCACAACGTGACCAACAATCTGGTGAATATCGAAGATAAAACCGGGGAATTCCTGTTGCGCCTCGACGATGGCCGCGTGATTGACACCAAAGGCTGGGCAGGCTGGGAATGGACGCACGGCATCGGGCTTTACGGGATTTATCAGTATTATCAGCAGACCGGCGACGAAAAAATGCGCGCGGTAATCGACGACTGGTTTACGGCCCGTCTGGCAGAAGGCACGCCGACCAAAAACGTCAATACCATGAGTCCGTTCCTGACGCTGGCGTATCGCTATGAGGAAACAGGCAATGCAGCCTGGCGCCCTTATCTGGAACGCTGGGCGGAATGGGTGATGCATGAAATGCCGCGCACTGACAAAGGCGCAATGCAGCACATCGTTTATAACAACGAAAACCATCAGCAGATGTGGGATGACACGCTGATGATGAGCGTGCTGCCGCTGGCAAAAATCGGCAAATTGCTCGACCGTCCCGAGTATGTTGAAGAGGCGACGTATCAGTTTTTGATTCACGTGCAATATCTGATGGATCGTGAAACCGGCCTGTGGTTCCACGGCTGGACCTTCGACGGTCATCATAACTTTGCGCAGGCCCGCTGGGCGCGCGGCAACAGCTGGCTGACGATTGCCATTCCGGAATTCCTCGAACTGGTGGATTTGCCGGAGAACAATGCAACACGCCGCTATTTGTTACAGGTGCTGGAAAGCCAGGTCAGCGCGCTGGCGAAATGTCAGGATGACAGCGGCTTATGGCATACGCTGCTCGACGATCCGCAGTCCTATCTGGAGAGTTCGGCCACTGCCGGTTTTGCGTACGGTATTTTGAAGGCGGTGCGTAAACGTTATATCGATGCGTCTTATGCGCCGGTGGCGGAGAAAGCCATTCAGGGGGTGATCAAACACATCAATCCGGCCGGGGAACTGACGCAAACCTCATTCGGCACGGCGATGGGCAATGATCTCGATTTCTACCGTGAAATAGCTCTGACCTCAATGCCTTACGGGCAGGCGATGGCGATCCTTTGCCTGTCAGAATATCTGCGCGTCTATTTGTAATACTGACGGTCTTAGAACGACAGAAATAAAAACGGGCACGCCGGGGTGCCCGTTTTGCATTTCAGTTTCCCGTGATCAGATTTTTTCCAGCAGTACGCCGGATTCCATATGGTGGGTGTACGGGAACTGATCAAACAGCGCGAGGCGCGTCACGCGGTGCGTTTTGCTCAGCGTTTCCAGATTCGCGCACAGCGTTTCCGGATTGCAGGAGATGTAAAGAATACGGTCGTAGCCCGCCACCATCTTCACGGTTTCATCATCCAGCCCGCTGCGTGGTGGATCGACAAAAATGGTGTTGCATTCGTATTCGCTTAAATCGACATCCTGCAAACGGCGGAATTCGCGCACGCCGTTCAGCGCCTGTGTGAAATCTTCGGCCGCCATGCGGATGATCTGCACGTTATCAATATGGTTTGCTGCAATGTTGAATTGCGCGGCGGCGACGGAAGGCTTGGCGATTTCAGTCGCCAGCACGCGGCGGAAGTTGCGTGCCAGAGCCAGCGAAAAGTTGCCGTTACCGCAATACAACTCCAGCAAATCGCCGCTCGAGTTTTCTGTGGCCTTCAGCGCCCATTCCAGCATCTGAATATTCATCTCAGCGTTTGGCTGCGTGAAGCTGTTTTCCACCTGACGGTAAATCATATCGCGGCCCGCAACCGGCAGAACCTCATCGATATAATCCTGATCGAGCATGATTTTGGTTTTCGCGGCTCGGCCAATCAGCTGGATATCAAACCCATCTGCGCGTAGCTGGTCGCGCAGGGCGGTCGCCGCCTGCTGCCATTCGTCATCAAGCTTACGGTGGTACAGCAGCGAGGCAATGATTTTGCCGCTGCGGGTTGAGAGATAGTCGATCTGGAAGATCTTACGGCGCAATGCCGGATCTTGCTTAACAGCCGCGATCAGCACCGGCATCAGGCGGTTAATCAGCTCACTGGCTGCCGGGAACTGGTCCACGCGCATGCGGGCTTTGGTCTGCTGATCAAACATAATGTGGTACAGGTCGCCCTCATCGTGCCAGACGCGAAATTCCGCGCGCATCCGATAATGGCTGACCGGTGAACGGAACACGTCAACCTGCGGCGCATGAAAAGGCGACATCATCGCCGTGAGACGTGCGGTCTTTTCCGCCAGCTGGTCGTCGTATTGTTCAATGGGCAGGTTTTCAGGCGTCATCGTTTATCTCGTCTAACTGGGGTAAATGGGCGTACTTCGCGGGGGATTTTAGGGAATGCCACTGCAAAGTCCAGCCTTGTGTCGTTTTGAGTCCTCCGGGGATACGGATGTCTGGATTTCCAAATAGGTTGATCGTAGGATTGCCGTTCGGCCTCATGACTGAGTTAAAAGGGAATCCGGTGTGAATCCGGAACTGGCGCGCAGCGGTATGGGGAATTCACGGCGATCGCATTCTTGATGATGCAGACACTGTTTCTTCTTTCTCTTTCTCTCTTTATATAAAGAAGAGAAGAGGAAATGGGAAGTCATCGCCCGGTGCGGGTATGTTCAATTCATTAGACGTAATTAATGAGCCTGCAAATCCTAAGTCCGAAGACCTGCCGATGTTACGTCGCATTAATCATCGTCGTCGCGAAATAACGCCGGTGATCCTCTGCGGCATCCGCCAATTAAGTTTGGATGCTCGATTCATGACAATTAAAAAGCACGTGCTGTTGACGGCATTATCCGTCACGGCTTTTTCAGGGTGGGCGCAAGACAGCACTTCCACAAACAGCAGCAGCGATAACCTGGTCGTCACGGCTAACCGTTTTCCACAACCCGTCTCTTCGGTGCTGGCATCTGCTGACGTGGTGACGCGTGAAGATATCGACAGATGGCAGTCAACTTCCGTCGCCGATGTATTACGGCGTTTACCAGGTGTGGATATCGCGCAAAACGGCGGTATGGGGCAGCAGACCTCTTTATTCGTTCGTGGTACCAACTCCAGTCACACCCTGGTATTAATCGACGGTGTGCGTCTTAATCAGGCCGGTATTTCTGGCGCGGCTGATATTAGCCAAATCCCACTCTCGCTGGTTCAGCGTATTGAATTCATACGCGGGCCGCGTTCTGCCGTGTACGGTTCGGATGCCATCGGCGGTGTCGTCAATATTATTACCACGCGTGATAAATTAGGGACGACATTGACAGCCGGTATGGGATCTAACGGCTATCAGACCTATGACGGCTCAACTCAGCAGAAACTGGGTGAGAGTACGGTTCTGACACTGGCGGGTAACTATACCTACACCAGGGGCACCGACGTGGTCGCCAACTTGCCGGATAACTATGGCAACCCGCGTCAGCCAGACCGTGATGGTTTCATGAGCAAAACGATTTGGGCCGGGCTTGAGCACCAGTTCAATGAGCAGTTCAGTGGTTTTGCCCGCGCTTACGGTTTTGATAACAGAACCGCTTATGACGGCACCTACAGCTATGCCGATCCGGCCCATTTTGATGCATTGCCGGATACGCGTCAGTTATACAGCCGCACCTACGACACCGGGTTACGTTTCCAGCAGGGCATCTACGCGACTGAGCTCAGCGGCAGTTACAGCAATACCAAAGATTATAACTACGATCCGAAATACGGCCGGTATTCTGCTTCGGCCACGCTTGATGATTCTGATCAGTACAACCTGCAGTGGGGAAACACATTCCAGGTGGGGCAGGGCACCGTCAGCGCAGGGGCTGACTGGCAAAAACTCAGCACCCAGCCAGGCACCAACTACATTACCGATGGTTATACCCAGCGAAATACCGGTGTGTATGTTACTGCCCAACAGAAGGTGAGCGACTTCACTCTCGAAGGGGCAGTGCGTAATGATGATAACTCAGAGTTTGGCTCGCATGGCACCTGGCAAAGCAGTGCTGCCTGGGAGTTCATCGACGGATACCGTTTCATCGCATCCTATGGCACCGCTTTCAAAGCACCGAATTTTGGGCAACTCTACGGAAGCTTTGGCGGTAACCCGGACCTGAAACCCGAAGAAAGTAAAGAGTGGGAAGGGGCGCTGGAAGGTTTAACCGGCCCGCTTAGCTGGCGTTTGTCTGCGTACCGTAATGACATTGATCAGATGATCAGTTACTACAATCAGCAGCAAGGCTATTACAACGTTGATAAAGCAACGATCAAAGGGGTCGAATGGACCGGTAATTTCGACACCGGCCCTCTGCATCACAGTGTGACGCTTGAATATCTTGACCCAAGAAATGCTGAGACGAATGAAATCTTACTGCGTCGTGCCAAACAGCAGGCGAAATATCAGCTGGACTGGACGGTGGCTAATTTTGACTGGTCTATCAATTATCAGTATCTGGGTGAACGCTACGACACTAACTTTAATACCAATGAGAATGTGAGACTCGGTGGCGTGAGTCTGTGGGATCTGGCGGTGTCATATCCTGTGACGTCACATCTGACCGTTCGTGGTAGAATTGCCAACCTCTTAGATAAAGATTACGAGACGGTTTATGGCTACGAAACACCAGGACGTGAATACTATCTCACTGGAAGCTATACCTTCTGATACAACTCAAGTTCCTGATCGCCCGACGGTGCTGGTTTTCGATTCCGGCGTCGGCGGGTTGTCGGTATATCACGAGGTCCGGCAGATGTTGCCGGACCTGCACTATATCTACGCTTTTGATAACGTCGCCTTCCCTTACGGCGAGAAATCCGAAGAGTTCATCGTCGAACGCGTGGTCGAGATTGTCACCGCGGTCGCGAAACGTCATCCCCTCTCTATTATCGTCATTGCCTGTAACACCGCGAGCACTGTCTCCCTGCCTGCATTGCGTGCCAAATTCAGCTGCCCGGTTGTCGGCGTTGTGCCCGCTATCAAACCCGCAGCTAAGTTGACGCGTAATGGCGTTGTCGGATTGCTGGCGACGCGGGCGACGGTACAACGTCCTTATACGCATGATCTGGTCGCACGGTTTGCGACAGACTGTCAGATTCTGATGCTGGGTTCGGCGGAGCTGGTTGAACTGGCCGAAGCGAAGCTGCATGGCCAAGAGGTTGCCCTGACGGCGTTGAAGAAAATCCTTCATCCGTGGCTGCGTTTGCGCGAGCCGCCTGACACGGTGGTGTTAGGCTGCACGCATTTCCCGTTGCTTAGCGAAGAACTCGCACAGGTCTTACCCGACGGCACGCGCATGATCGACTCCGGTTCTGCCATTGCCCGCCGCGCGCACTGGCTCATTGAGACGTCACATGTGCCGATTCCGCAGAAAAAAGCCGATGTAGAAATTGAGAGTGTTGCTTACTGTATGGCGATGACAATAGAGGCCCGAAGTTTACTGCCTGTTTTACAGTCATATGGCTTCAGAAGTATCCAGGAATTGCCGCTTTAAACGTCATTTGGTGAAAGAATCAGCGGTCGGAAAATTATTTGTATTTTAGGGGTTGCGGCCTTCTGAGAACTCCCTATAATGCGCCTCCACTGACCGGGAACAACGACTGAGAAGTCGCTCGGACAGGAAGAGAAAAAGATGAAAGTTCGAATGAATAATCTCTTGACTCTTCAGCGGGAAAACGTAATATACGCCTCCCGCGCCGCATAAGATTCCTTGCGAACCGCGGCATGCTCTTTAACAATTTATCAGACAATCTGTGTGGGCACTCACAAGACGATATCAGCCACCTCGGTGGCAAAAAATATCAAGTCTTAAAGAGTGACCAAGCAGTAATTCATTTTAGTGAATTATTACGAAAGTTAATTTTTGAGCACCGCTTAACGTGTTTAAGCAAATCGAACTTTTAATTGAAGAGTTTGATCATGGCTCAGATTGAACGCTGGCGGCAGGCCTAACACATGCAAGTCGAGCGGTAGCACAGGAGAGCTTGCTCTCTGGGTGACGAGCGGCGGACGGGTGAGTAATGTCTGGGAAACTGCCTGATGGAGGGGGATAACTACTGGAAACGGTAGCTAATACCGCATGACCTCGCAAGAGCAAAGTGGGGGACCTTCGGGCCTCACGCCATCGGATGTGCCCAGATGGGATTAGCTAGTAGGTGGGGTAATGGCTCACCTAGGCGACGATCCCTAGCTGGTCTGAGAGGATGACCAGCCACACTGGAACTGAGACACGGTCCAGACTCCTACGGGAGGCAGCAGTGGGGAATATTGCACAATGGGCGCAAGCCTGATGCAGCCATGCCGCGTGTGTGAAGAAGGCCTTAGGGTTGTAAAGCACTTTCAGCGAGGAGGAAGGGTTCAGTGTTAATAGCACTGTGCATTGACGTTACTCGCAGAAGAAGCACCGGCTAACTCCGTGCCAGCAGCCGCGGTAATACGGAGGGTGCAAGCGTTAATCGGAATTACTGGGCGTAAAGCGCACGCAGGCGGTTTGTTAAGTCAGATGTGAAATCCCCGAGCTTAACTTGGGAACTGCATTTGAAACTGGCAAGCTAGAGTCTTGTAGAGGGGGGTAGAATTCCAGGTGTAGCGGTGAAATGCGTAGAGATCTGGAGGAATACCGGTGGCGAAGGCGGCCCCCTGGACAAAGACTGACGCTCAGGTGCGAAAGCGTGGGGAGCAAACAGGATTAGATACCCTGGTAGTCCACGCTGTAAACGATGTCGACTTGGAGGTTGTGCCCTTGAGGCGTGGCTTCCGGAGCTAACGCGTTAAGTCGACCGCCTGGGGAGTACGGCCGCAAGGTTAAAACTCAAATGAATTGACGGGGGCCCGCACAAGCGGTGGAGCATGTGGTTTAATTCGATGCAACGCGAAGAACCTTACCTACTCTTGACATCCAGAGAATTCGCTAGAGATAGCTTAGTGCCTTCGGGAACTCTGAGACAGGTGCTGCATGGCTGTCGTCAGCTCGTGTTGTGAAATGTTGGGTTAAGTCCCGCAACGAGCGCAACCCTTATCCTTTGTTGCCAGCGAGTAATGTCGGGAACTCAAAGGAGACTGCCGGTGATAAACCGGAGGAAGGTGGGGATGACGTCAAGTCATCATGGCCCTTACGAGTAGGGCTACACACGTGCTACAATGGCATATACAAAGAGAAGCAAACTCGCGAGAGCAAGCGGACCTCATAAAGTATGTCGTAGTCCGGATTGGAGTCTGCAACTCGACTCCATGAAGTCGGAATCGCTAGTAATCGTAGATCAGAATGCTACGGTGAATACGTTCCCGGGCCTTGTACACACCGCCCGTCACACCATGGGAGTGGGTTGCAAAAGAAGTAGGTAGCTTAACCTTCGGGAGGGCGCTTACCACTTTGTGATTCATGACTGGGGTGAAGTCGTAACAAGGTAACCGTAGGGGAACCTGCGGTTGGATCACCTCCTTACCTAAAGATACGCATTGTGCAGTGTCCACACAGATTGTCTGATAGAAAGTAACGAGCAGAAATACCTTAATAGGCTTGTAGCTCAGGTGGTTAGAGCGCACCCCTGATAAGGGTGAGGTCGGTGGTTCAAGTCCACTCAGGCCTACCAATTCGTCCTCATGCTGCGTTGTCGTCACACTCGTTTGCACAAGCAAACGTCGTATGAACTCCGCCTTGCCTGAGAACCAATTGGCTGACTCATCTGAACGATGAGTAATTAAGGTATCTGTAAGTGACTGTATGGGGCTATAGCTCAGCTGGGAGAGCGCCTGCCTTGCACGCAGGAGGTCAGCGGTTCGATCCCGCTTAGCTCCACCATTACCGTACAGCCCCTAAATAATACTTCAGAGTATATTGGTAACAGTATGCTGCGAAGTATTTTGCTCTTTAACAATCTGGAACAAGCTGAAAATTGAAAGTTTACAGCTGAACATCACTCTCCGTAGAAGTACTGAGTGGTGGATTAGTCTGTAACAGAGTCTCTCAAATAATCGCAGCGCGACGATGTCTTTAAGACACCTTCGGGTTGTGAGGTTAAGCGACTAAGCGTACACGGTGGATGCCTAGGCAGTCAGAGGCGATGAAGGGCGTGCTAATCTGCGAAAAGCGTCGGTAAGGTGATATGAACCGTTATAACCGACGATACCCGAATGGGGAAACCCAGTGTGTTTCGACACACTATTGCATGGTGAATACATAGCCATGCAAGGCGAACCGGGGGAACTGAAACATCTAAGTACCCCGAGGAAAAGAAATCAACCGAGATTCCCCCAGTAGCGGCGAGCGAACGGGGAAGAGCCCAGAACCAACATCAGCGTATGTGTTAGTGGAAGCGTCTGGAAAGTCGCACAGTATAGGGTGATAGTCCCGTACACAAAAATGCATACATTGTGAGTTCGATGAGTAGGGCGGGACACGTGACATCCTGTCTGAATATGGGGGGACCATCCTCCAAGGCTAAATACTCCTGACTGACCGATAGTGAACCAGTACCGTGAGGGAAAGGCGAAAAGAACCCCGGCGAGGGGAGTGAAATAGAACCTGAAACCGTGTACGTACAAGCAGTGGGAGCCTACTTTGTTGGGTGACTGCGTACCTTTTGTATAATGGGTCAGCGACTTATATTTTGTAGCAAGGTTAACCGTATAGGGGAGCCGTAGGGAAACCGAGTCTTAACTGGGCGTCAAGTTGCAAGGTATAGACCCGAAACCCGGTGATCTAGCCATGGGCAGGTTGAAGGTTGGGTAACACTAACTGGAGGACCGAACCGACTAATGTTGAAAAATTAGCGGATGACTTGTGGCTGGGGGTGAAAGGCCAATCAAACCGGGAGATAGCTGGTTCTCCCCGAAAGCTATTTAGGTAGCGCCTCGTGAACTCATCTTCGGGGGTAGAGCACTGTTTCGACTAGGGGGCCATCCCGGCTTACCAACTCGATGCAAACTACGAATACCGAAGAATGTTATCACGGGAGACACACGGCGGGTGCTAACGTCCGTCGTGAAGAGGGAAACAACCCAGACCGCCAGCTAAGGTCCCAAAGTCATGGTTAAGTGGGAAACGATGTGGGAAGGCATAGACAGCCAGGATGTTGGCTTAGAAGCAGCCATCATTTAAAGAAAGCGTAATAGCTCACTGGTCGAGTCGGCCTGCGCGGAAGATGTAACGGGGCTAAACCATGCACCGAAGCTGCGGCAGCGACGCTTAGGCGTTGTTGGGTAGGGGAGCGTTCTGTAAGCCGTCGAAGGTGACCTGTGAGGGTTGCTGGAGGTATCAGAAGTGCGAATGCTGACATAAGTAACGATAATGCGGGTGAAAAACCCGCACGCCGGAAGACCAAGGGTTCCTGTCCAACGTTAATCGGGGCAGGGTGAGTCGACCCCTAAGGCGAGGCTGAAAAGCGTAGTCGATGGGAAGCTGGTTAATATTCCAGCACTTGGTGTTACTGCGAAGGGGGGACGGAGAAGGCTAGGCTAGCCGGGCGACGGTTGTCCCGGTTCAAGCGTGTAGGGGGTGTGACTTGGTAAATCCGGTTACATATTAACCCTGAGGCGTGATAACGAGCCACTACGGTGGTGAAGTAGTTGATGCCATGCTTCCAGGAAAAGCCTCTAAGCTCCAGGTAACACGAAATCGTACCCCAAACCGACACAGGTGGTCAGGTAGAGAATACTCAGGCGCTTGAGAGAACTCGGGTGAAGGAACTAGGCAAAATGGTGCCGTAACTTCGGGAGAAGGCACGCTGGCGCGTAGGTGAAGGGACTTGCTCCCGGAGCTGAAGCCAGTCGCAGATACCAGCTGGCTGCAACTGTTTAATAAAAACACAGCACTGTGCAAACACGAAAGTGGACGTATACGGTGTGACGCCTGCCCGGTGCCGGAAGGTTAATTGATGGGGTTAGCAGCAATGCGAAGCTCTTGATCGAAGCCCCGGTAAACGGCGGCCGTAACTATAACGGTCCTAAGGTAGCGAAATTCCTTGTCGGGTAAGTTCCGACCTGCACGAATGGCGTAATGATGGCCAGGCTGTCTCCACCCGAGACTCAGTGAAATTGAACTCGCTGTGAAGATGCAGTGTACCCGCGGCAAGACGGAAAGACCCCGTGAACCTTTACTATAGCTTGACACTGAACATTGAGCCTTGATGTGTAGGATAGGTGGGAGGCTTTGAAGCGTGGACGCCAGTCTGCGTGGAGCCAACCTTGAAATACCACCCTTTAATGTTTGATGTTCTAACTCGGCCCCGTGATCCGGGGTGAGGACAGTGTCTGGTGGGTAGTTTGACTGGGGCGGTCTCCTCCTAAAGAGTAACGGAGGAGCACGAAGGTTAGCTAATCACGGTCGGACATCGTGAGGTTAGTGCAATGGCATAAGCTAGCTTGACTGCGAGAGTGACGGCTCGAGCAGGTACGAAAGTAGGTCATAGTGATCCGGTGGTTCTGAATGGAAGGGCCATCGCTCAACGGATAAAAGGTACTCCGGGGATAACAGGCTGATACCGCCCAAGAGTTCATATCGACGGCGGTGTTTGGCACCTCGATGTCGGCTCATCACATCCTGGGGCTGAAGTAGGTCCCAAGGGTACGGCTGTTCGCCGTTTAAAGTGGTACGCGAGCTGGGTTTAGAACGTCGTGAGACAGTTCGGTCCCTATCTGCCGTGGGCGTTGGAAGATTGAGAGGGGCTGCTCCTAGTACGAGAGGACCGGAGTGGACGCATCACTGGTGTTCGGGTTGTCATGCCAATGGCATTGCCCGGTAGCTAAATGCGGAAAAGATAAGCGCTGAAAGCATCTAAGCGCGAAACTTGCCTCGAGATGAGTCTTCCCTGTGGCTTTAAGCCACCTGAAGGGACGTTTAAGACTAAGACGTTGATAGGCTGGGTGTGTAAGTGCAGCGATGCATTGAGCTAACCAGTACTAATGACCCGAGAGGCTTAACCTTACAACACCAAAGGTGTTTTTAGAGTGGCTCTGAAGTAGATTTTCAGCTGAATGTTCCGAGATTGGTTCGTAGTGCAAGCCTGATTTAAGGTGCGCGTTATGGATGAAACAGAATTTGCCTGGCGGCACTAGCGCGGTGGTCCCACCTGACCCCATGCCGAACTCAGAAGTGAAACGCCGTAGCGCCGATGGTAGTGTGGGGTCTCCCCATGCGAGAGTAGGGAACTGCCAGGCATCAAATTAGTTCCTTTTCCCCTGACAAGGAAAATAACAGGAACAAACGCGCATCAGACGATTTCTGATGGGTGTGAAAGAACCGGTGGAGCGGTAGTTCAGTTGGTTAGAATACCTGCCTGTCACGCAGGGGGTCGCGGGTTCGAGCCCCGTCCGTTCCGCCACTTATTTGATTATGCCTGCTAATTTTAGCAGGCATAATGTTAAGCGTAATTTAGGGGCGTAGCTCAGTTGGTAGAGCACCGGTCTCCAAAACCGGGTGTCGCGAGTTCGAGTCTCTCCGCCCCTGCCATATCAGAGCCCTTCGCGAAAGCGAGGGGCTTTTTTTTATCTAAAATTCCCTGACTGTTCCTCGCAAACACATTACTCCTCAATGCACACACCTTTCATTGCAGACATTTGCACACTTTAAGCGCAATACCGCCGCTATTTCCGGTTATTTCTGGTCATATTTTGGCTAAATACATGCACTAAATGATTGTTATCCCCATATGTGACCCCGCTCATGCTCCCTTTTTCCCTGTGTACTAAACCTAATCATCGTCTTATGACGACAACCAGAACCTGATATGACTCTTTTCCCCCTTTTTACGACGTAATTGTCGTGACGGGTGAATGCGTATATCAGGTGCATGTTCTGGCCGTACCCAACGAGTCATAACAAAAAGTAGCTCAGACTACACGCGAGGAAAGAAACATGTACAAACGCTTATTTGTGGCAGCAGCAGTAGCAACAGCACTTTGTGGTGCGGCACAGGCAGCTCCGCTGGTTGTGGGTTTTTCTCAGATCGGCTCAGAGTCTGGTTGGCGTTCAGCAGAGACTAAAGTGTCTAAGTCAGAGGCGGAAAAACGCGGGATCACACTGAAAATTGCGGATGCTCAGCAAAAACAAGAGAACCAAATTAAAGCAATACGTTCGTTTATTGCGCAAGGTGTAGATGCCATCTTTATTGCCCCGGTAGTCGCAACCGGCTGGGCTCCTGTTCTGACAGAAGCTAAAGAGGCGAAGATCCCCGTATTCCTGTTGGACCGAACTATTGAAGTCAGCGATCCTTCTCTGTACACCGCCGCCGTCGCGTCTGACAGCGTTTACGAAGGTAAAGTTGCCGGTGACTGGCTGGTGAAAGATGTCGCGGGTAAGCCTTGTAACGTGGTCGAACTTCAGGGAACCGTCGGTGCGAGCGTCGCGTTAAACCGTAAAAAAGGGTTTGCGGATGTGCTTAAAGCGGCACCAAATGTAAAAATCATCCGCTCACAGTCTGGTGACTTTACCCGTAGCAAGGGTAAAGAAGTCATGGAAAGCTTCATCAAAGCTGAACAAAACGGCAAAAACATTTGTGCCGTCTATGCACATAACGATGACATGGCAATCGGTGCTATTCAGGCCATCAAAGAAGCGGGTCTGAAACCAGGTTCGCAGATCAAAATCGTCTCAATCGACGGCGTTCCTGACATCTATAAAGCCATGCTGAATGGCGAAGCCAATGCTTCTGTCGAGCTGACACCTAACATGGCCGGTCCTGCATTCGATGCATTAATCGCCATGAAAAAAGACGGTACTCAACCGAAGAAATTTATTCAGACTCAGTCCGCTTTGATCTTGCCGGATATGGCTCAGAAAGAATACGACATGAAAAAAGACATGGGTTATTAAGCCGATTTTACCGGTCTGTCTGATGGCAGGCCGGTAGAAATTATTCCCTTTCCGCCGATGGCGGATGCAGCAGGAGTAGTGACGTGACGGATAATCCAGGTTCAGCAATGCTGCTCGATGTGCGCGGCCTCTCTGTAGAATTCCCCGGCGTTAAGGCGCTGGAAAATGTCGACTTTACCCTCGAACGTGGTGAAATAGTTGCTCTTTTAGGCGAGAACGGTGCCGGTAAATCTACGATGATTAAAGCCCTGACTGGCGTCTATAAACGCTCTGCCGGACAGGTATTTTTGAATGGTACATCCATCGAGCCTGTTAATACCGCGCATGCCCAATCACTGGGAATCGGTACGGTTTATCAGGAAGTGAATCTCCTGCCCAATATCTCCGTTGCAGCTAATCTTTTCATCGGGCGCGAACCTACCCGTTTTGGTCTGGTGAATCAGCGCAAAATGGAACAGCGGGCCGGGGCGCTTCTGGAAGGTTACGGCTTGCATCTGGATGTCAGTCAGCCACTCTCAACTTACTCCATTGCGATTCAGCAAATCGTGGCAATTGCCCGCGCCGTTGACCTTTCTGCGCAGGTCTTAATCCTTGATGAACCCACCGCCAGCCTTGATGCAAAAGAAGTCAGCATGCTGCTCGATATTCTCGTCCAGCTTCGGGACAAAGGCGTGGGGATGATCTTTGTGACCCATTTTCTTGATCAGGTTTACCGCATCAGCGATCGCATCACGGTGTTGCGAAACGGCAAACGTGTGGGTTCCGAGCGTACCGTGGATTTACCGCGTATCGATCTTGTTCCAATGATGCTGGGCCACAGCTTTGATGAAAGCCTGCTCAAACGTACGGAACACAGAAATGTCACTGGCGAACCGCTGGTCGATTTTAAAGATTATGGCCGCCGTGGTGTGGTTGAGAATTTTGATCTTCACGTTCGTCGTGGCGAAATTGTCGGTCTGGCAGGATTACTTGGATCCGGACGGACAGAAACCGCTCAGCTGATTTTTGGCATAAAAGGTCATGACAGCGGTAAAGCGCAGGTCAATGGGCGGGCAGAAACCATCAGTACGCCGCGCAAAGCCGCAAAGCTTGGGTTTGGTTATTGCCCGGAGGATCGCAAAACTGACGGTATTATTGGCGCGGCCACGGTGAGGGAAAACATCATTCTCGCTTTACAGGCTCAGCGCGGTTGGTTACGTCCTTTACCGTTGAAAGAACAGCATCAGATCTCTGAAAAATTCATCAAACTTCTTGGTATTCGTACTCCCGGAACCGAGCAGGAAATCCAATATCTCTCCGGCGGGAATCAACAAAAAGTGTTGCTGTCCCGCTGGCTGGCGACCAATCCCCGCTTTCTTATCCTTGATGAACCCACCCGCGGTATTGATGTGGGTGCGCATGCTGAAATCATTCGCCTGATTGAAAAACTGTGCGATGAGGGGCTGGCGTTGCTGGTGATTTCTTCTGAACTGGAAGAGCTGGCGGGTTATGCCGATCGGATCGTGGTACTGCGCGATCGTCGTCATGTCGCCGAAATTGAGCAGGCTGAGATCTCCGTGCCAGCCATTATGAAAGCCATTGCGGCTCAGTGAGGAGATAGCGATGAGTAACAGGAGTCTGCCGATGACAGGAACACCGCGCAAAGTTCGATGGGTATTTCCTAAGGGCGCCACTCAAATCGGGGCGTTCATCGCAATATTATTGATCGACAGCCTGGTGGCACCGGGCTTTTTCTCCATCCACATTCAGGATGGCCGCCTGTTCGGCAGTCTGGTTGATATCTTCAATCGTGGTGCACCGGTGGCTCTGCTTGCACTTGGAATGACGCTGGTGATTGCAACCGGTGGTATCGATCTCTCCGTCGGTGCCGTCATGGCTATCGCCGGCGCGACGGCAGCCACCATGACGGTTCAGGGTTATCCGCTGATGATGGTGCTGCTGGCTTCTGTGGGGGTCGGCGCCGTGTGTGGCCTGTGGAATGGTTTTCTGGTTGCCGTTCTGCAGATTCAGCCGATTGTCGCAACTTTGATGCTGATGGTGGCCGGGCGCGGTATTGCACAGCTCATCACTGAAGGGCAAATCGTTACCTTTGAACATAATGGCTTATCGCAGTTCGGCAGCGGCTCTCTGTTTTACCTGCCGATGCCGGTCATCATTGTGGTCGTGATGCTGTTCCTGGTGTGGGCGCTGACGCGGAAAACGGCGCTTGGCTTGTTTATTGAGTCGGTCGGAATCAACATCCGTTCGGCTTATAACGCGGGTGTGAATGCGCGTCTGGTGCTGATTTCCACTTATGTGATTTGCGGGATCTGCGCGGCGGTTGCCGGCGTGATTGTGACCGCCGATATTCGCGGTGCGGATGCCAATAATGCGGGGTTGTGGCTGGAGCTGGACGCAATTTTGGCCGTGGTCATTGGCGGTGGGTCGTTGCTCGGGGGGCGCTTCAATCTGCTTCTCTCGGTCATCGGTGCGCTGATCATTCAGGGTATGAATACTGGCATCCTGCTCTCAGGTTTTAAGCCTGAATTTAATCTGGTGCTGAAAGCGCTGGTGGTACTGGCCGTCCTGGTGGTGCAGTCGCCACGGGTATCGCTCAGTAATCTGTTCCGGAGGAAGGGATAATGCTGAAAAGAAATTTGCCCCTGCTGATTACTATCGTGGTGTTCCTTGCCGGATATGGTTATTGCTTCACGCAATTTCCCGGATTCGCCTCCACGCGGGTCTTCTTTGATTTACTGACCGATAACGCGTTTCTTGGGATTGTCGCCGTCGGTATGACGTTCGTCATTCTCTCTGGTGGTATCGACCTTTCCGTGGGCTCTGTCATTGCCTTTACCGGCGTGTTGCTGGCAAAACTGATTGGTGAATACGGTGTCGCGCCGGGTTATGCGTTTGTGATTGTCCTGCTGATGGGGGCGATGTTTGGCGCGCTGATGGGCTGGATTATCGACACCTTAAAGCTCCCGGCGTTTATCATCACCCTTGCCGGTATGTTTTTTGTGCGCGGGATGAGTTTTATCGTGTCGGAAGAGTCGCTGCCCATCAATCATCCTGTTTATGATTTTCTCGCCAATTTCGCGTGGAAAATGCCGGGAGGAGGCCGCTTTACTCTGTTGGCGCTGGTCATGCTCATGGTGGTTTTCGTGGGGATTATTCTGGCGCACCGTACCCGCTTTGGTAACAACGTTTATGCGGTCGGTGGCAGTAATGTTTCGGCAGCGCTGATGGGCGTTCCGGTCAGACGTACCACGATTTATATCTACATGCTGTCGAGTACGCTGGCGGTTCTTTCCGGCATTGTGTTCTCACTCTATACCTCTGCGGGCTACGCACTGGCTGCCAGCGGCGTAGAGCTGGATGCTATTGCCTCGGTGGTGATTGGCGGTACGTTACTCAGCGGCGGTGTAGGCACCGTGCTCGGAAGCCTTTTCGGCGTGCTGATTCAGGGTTTAATACAAACTTACATCACCTTCGACGGCACGCTCAGCTCCTGGTGGACCAAAATCGTCATGGGCATCCTGCTGTTTGTCTTTATCGGCTTGCAGAAGGGCATGGGGTCATTCTGGACCGCCAGAAGAGCACGCCACCCGCGCCCTGAGCCAACCTGATCGCGGCAGGCTCAGAGATGAGTGATCAGCGGTGTTTTGAGTAACTGACGGATCAAAACCTGCTGATCGCTGTTTTGCAGCCACACCGCATAGAGCGGGCGGATCACCGGTGGAACGTCTTCATGCACTGCAAGTTGTGGGTATTCTTTTGCCCAGTGTGCAGGCAGGAAAGCACAACCACCGGTTTGTTCAAGCAACTGACGGGTCAGATGTGCCGACGTTGTTGTCAGCACCGGCTCCTGATCGCTATTCTGCAATTTTTCCTGCTGTGGAAAATCTGCCCCCCATTCCAGCTTCACGTAAGGTGAATGCTCGCTTCTGACCGTTTTCTGCGATGAAAAAAGTCGTAACGAGAAATTACCCAGCAACTGGCTTGAGAGTTCATCCATCTTTGGCGGCTCGGTAGTGATCAGCAAATCCAGTTGTCTTTCATGCAATTGCTTCACCAGTGACTGGCGTAACGCGATGCGCGCTTCCAGCCGTAACGTGTCACGTTGCACATAGAGAGACTGCATCCAGGGGGTCAGATACGCTTCCCAGAGCGATGCCGTGGCACCAATCGACAATTCTGTGTGCTGTAACGAGCGTATCACCTCTTTTTTCGCCAGTTGCCAGGTAGACATCAGATTTTCGGCGTAAGGCAGCAGGCGCTCTCCTGCGGGCGTTAAGCGGATATTATTTCGATGGCGGGTGAATAAATTCGCACCAAGTTGAGTTTCCAGTTGCCGGATACGAAAGCTGACAGCGGATTGCGTAAGATAGAGAGATTCCGCCGCCCGACCAAAGTGGCGAGTTCTACTGACCTCCAAAAAGGTTTTCAGTAATTCCGTGTCCAAAACCATCTCCAATTATTTTTGTCGTTAAGATTTAAATGTTTTGTTTTACACAATGTCAAGCCTAACTAATACTCCGCGCCATAACAGCACGACCATGAGAGAATTAGGAGCGTGTCAGATGGCGGAAAGCTTCACCACGACAAGTCGTTTTTTTGATAATAAACATTACCCTCGCGGGTTCTCCCGGCATGGCGATTTCACCATTAAAGAAGCGCAAATGCTAGAACGTTACGGCTTTGCCTTTAACGAACTGGATTTGGGAAAGCGCGAGCCAGCAACCGACGAAGAAAAGCTGTTCCTTGAGGTTTGCCGCGGTACGCGTGAACCGGTAACGGATGCAGAAAAAGTGTGGAACAAATACATTGTCCGCACGCGTCGTCCGAAGAAATTCCACACGTTGTCTGGCGGTAAGCCGCAGGCTGACGCTGTAGAAGACTACACGGAAAGCGACGACTAATGAAACGGGGCTCTGCCCCGTTTTTTTATGCCAGACTCTTATGCAGCGTTAACAATAGCCTATCCATGCTGCGATAGCTCAGCGCCTCCGCAATATGTTTGCGTTCAATGGCTTCACAGCCCCCCAAATCGGCCAGCGTTCTCGCGACTTTAAGAATGCGATGCCAGGCTCTCACCGACAATCCCAGTTTATGCAGTACCTCTTCCAGAAATTCCGCATCCGCTTTGGTTAAAACACAATACACCTCAACTTCACTGCTTTTGAGATGGGCGTTAATTTTCCCCGCCCGGTTTAACTGAATGTCCCTGGCGATCAACACCCGCTCCCGCACTTCTGCGCTACTTTCCCTCACGACAGGCGCATGATTTTGCTGGCTCAAAATACCCGGCGGTAAAAGCGGTACTTCAATCGATAAATCGAAACGGTCAAGGAAAGGCCCTGATAGCCGGCTCAGATAGCGTAAGACCTGCTGTGGCGGCGTGCGGTTATGGACGCCCTGATAATGTCCGGTCGGGCTGGGATTCATCGCGGCAATCAGTTGTGCTCTTGCCGGATAGCGTACTTTCGCCCGGGCGCGGGAAATGGTGATTTCGCCGGACTCCATTGGCTGGCGCAGAGCATCCAAAACCTGACGCTGAAATTCAGGCAGCTCATCAAGAAACAGAACGCCGTTGTGGGCCAGAGAAATTTCTCCCGGTCTGGGCAACGAACCGCCGCCAACCAGCGCACTCATTGACGTGCTGTGATGCGGCGCGCGAAACGGGCGAACGCGGGAAAACTCGCCGTCCTCCTCCGGGTTATACACCAGGCTGGCGATGGCCGCGGTTTCCAGTTTTTCTTCATTGCTCAGGGGCGGCAGCAATCCGGGTAACCGGCTGGCGAGCATGGTTTTTCCTGTGCCAGGCGGGCCAATCAGCAGTAAGTTATGCCCGCCTGCAGCGGCGACTTCCAGCGCTCGCTTGGACTGCTCCTGACCGATGATTTCGGCAATGTCGGGCGGATTCGCCTGCGCGGAAGGCTGCGCCGGGTATTCGATGGTCGGCAGGTTGTCTTCGCCCTGAAGAAAGGCGCAAACCTGTAGCAAATGTCCGGCGATGCGCGCGACGCCGGGATCCAGCAGCGTCATTTCCGCCTGATTGTTTTGCGGGAGGATCAGCATGCGCCCCTCTTTTTGCGCCTCAAGTGCGGCCGGGATCGCGCCGTTAACGCTGCGTAATGCACCTGAAAGCCCGAGTTCGCCTAAGAATTCATATTCATTCAGCTTATCTCCCTGCAATTGCTCAGAGGCCACCAGAATCGCCAGGGCTATCGACAGATCGTAGCGGCCGCCTTCCTTGGGTAAATCTGCGGGCGCGAGGTTCACGGTGATGCGCTTTGCCGGGAAAGTGAATCCGCAGTTAATGATTGCGCTGCGCACACGGTCCCTGGCTTCCTTAACGGTGGTTTCAGGCAATCCGACCAGCGTCAGCGCGGGTAAGCCGTTGCTGATATGCACTTCGACAGAGACGCCGGGTGCCTGAACGCCCAGCGATGCGCGCGTAAATACCACGGCTAATGACATGCTTTTTCCTTTGCGGTGAAAATTCCTGACAACAGCATGCCGTAATGCCCGACGGTTGCGGAAATAAGATCTCAGCCCTGCGCAACGTTACGCAAAAAATCTCATGAATTTAGCAAATGAAATCAGAGGGCTGTGCGGCGTCTCGCATAAGTCGCAACATCCTCTAACAGCTTGTGGTGTCTGGAAACAAATTAGCGGGCTAATTAAGTTGCTGGTTTGCGCATCAGCGGTGTTTAATTTGAATGTATTTAACAATAAACAAACAAATACCAATTATTAATTAACATCTCTCTGCCTCACCGAGGATTTTCCGGATCGGCTCGTTGAGCGCATTGACTGCATCTTTCCGGAATAGGGATACACCCATGTTTGGTTGGACTTCACGGCAGCGAAACGTTGCCATCGCCAGTTTTTTGAGCTGGACTCTCGACGCCTTCGATTTCTTTATTTTAGTCTTTCTTCTCAGTGATATAGCGACCGCATTTCAGGTGGATATCAAAGAGGTCACGCTGGCTATTTTACTGACGCTGGCAGTGCGGCCAATTGGCGCGCTGGTGTTTGGGCGGGCAGCGGAAAAATACGGGCGTAAGCCGGTGCTGATGGTGAACATTGCCTGCTTTTCCATTTTTGAACTGTGTACGGCAGCAGCACCGTCGCTGACCATTTTCCTGATCCTGCGTGTGATTTACGGGATCGCGATGGGCGGTGTCTGGGGCGTGGCGTCATCACTGGCGATGGAAACCATCCCCGACCGTTCACGCGGCATGATGTCGGGGATTTTCCAGGCCGGTTATCCGTTTGGTTATCTGCTGGCGGCGGTGGTGTACGGGCTGTTCTCAGAACTGGTTGGCTGGCGCGGAATGTTTGTGATCGGTGCGGTGCCCGTTTTCCTGCTGCCGTTCATCTGGTTCAAAGTGCAGGAATCCCCGGTCTGGCTTGCCGCCCGTGAGCGAAAAGAAAGTACAGCGTTGCTGCCGGTGCTGAAATCGCACTGGAAACTCTGCGTCTATCTGGTGGTGCTAATGGCGGCGTTCAATTTCTTCAGCCACGGAACGCAGGATCTCTACCCCTCATTCCTGAAAGTTCAGCATGGTTTTGATGCACATACGGTCAGCCTGATCGCCATCAGTTACACCATAGCCTCGATCATCGGCGGTATCTTCTTTGGCACGCTGTCAGAGAAAATCGGGCGGAAAAAAGCCATTATTATCGCGGCCTTACTCTCATTACCGGTGATCCCTCTGTGGGCTTTCTCCAGCGGAACCTGGACCATCGGGCTGGGGGCTTTCCTGATGCAGTTTATGGTGCAGGGCGCGTGGGGCGTTATTCCGTCTTATCTCACCGAGCTGGTGCCAGCTAATACCCGCGCGGTGCTGCCCGGTTTTGTTTATCAGCTTGGGAATCTGCTGGCGTCGGTCAATGCCACGTTGCAGGCAAGCATTGCTGAAAGTCACGGACATAACTACGGGCTGGCGATGGCCATTGTGGCCGGGACAGTGGCGATCGTGATTTCTGTGCTGGTGGCGTTTGGCCGGGATACGCGCGGAAAAGCGATAACAGGAGCAATAAATAATCAGGCGACCGATCAACCCGCTAAGGTTTGATTTTTCACTGAATTTTTCGCTGATGCTGCGACGGGCCGCAATTAATAACGCAAGAAAAATGTTGTCATTAAATGCATTACTGTGATAACTCTGTAGGCAATCGTTCGCAATATGAATTATAGAAACCGAAAAATGAAAGCCCTTCTCCTCGTAGTTAGCCTAGTCGTGATTAGCGTGGTGGTGATTATTATCCCACCGTGCGGGGCTGCACTTGGACGAAGAAAGGCTTATTAAACAAGCCTGAACCTGAAAAGAAACCCCGCACCGAAAGGTCCGGGGTTTTTTTTTGGGTCAGGAATTTCAGAGAACAGTGAAGCGGGGTCGGAAAATGAGCAACAGCATAATGTTCTGCACTTGTCGCAAAAAGGCAGGAGAATAAGGATGAACGGAGCACAGTGGGTAGTACAAGCGTTGCGTGCGCAGGGGGTAGATATGGTGTTTGGTTATCCCGGCGGGGCAATCATGCCGGTATACGATGCACTGTATGACGGCGGCGTGGAACACCTGTTGTGCCGGCACGAGCAAGGTGCCGCAATGGCCGCCATCGGCTATGCCCGTTCAACCGGAAAAGTCGGCGTGTGTATTGCCACTTCCGGCCCTGGCGCGACCAACCTGATCACCGGTCTGGCCGACGCGCTGTTAGATTCCGTTCCGCTGGTGGCCATCACCGGTCAGGTCGGCTCCGCCTTTATCGGCACCGACGCTTTTCAGGAGATCGACGTTTTAGGTTTGTCCCTGGCCTGCACCAAACACAGTTTCCTGGTGGAATCGCTGGACGCCCTACCGGAAATCATGGCTGAAGCGTTTGCCATCGCCAGCTCCGGCCGTCCGGGCCCGGTGCTGATCGACATCCCGAAAGACATCCAGCTGGCGACCGGCGAACTGCCACCCCATCTGCTGGCGGTGGAAGAATCTTTCCCGCACCCGGTTGCTGAACTGGAACAGGCCCGCGCCATGATTGCCGCCGCGCAAAAACCGATGCTGTATATCGGCGGCGGTGTCGGTATGGCGCAGGCGGTTCCTGCATTACGCGATTTTATCTCGGTCACCGGCATTCCTGCGGTGGCCACGCTGAAAGGCCTGGGCGCGCCGGATGCCACTGACCCCTGCTATCTGGGCATGTTGGGAATGCACGGCACTAAAGCGGCGAATCTGGCGGTTCAGTCTTCTGACTTACTGATCGCCGTTGGGGCTCGCTTCGATGACCGTGTGACCGGAAAACTGAACACCTTTGCGCCGCACGCAGCGGTTATCCATATGGATATCGATCCGGCTGAGCTGAACAAACTGCGTCAGGCGCACGTGGCGTTGCAGGGTGACCTGAATGCGCTGTTACCGGCGCTGCAACAGCCACTGAAGATCAACGCATGGCGTGATGAAGTGATGACGCTGAAAGCGCAGGGCGAATGGCGCTACGACCATCCGGGCGAAGCGATTTATGCGCCGCTGCTGCTGAAACAAATCTCCGATCGTAAATCGGCGAATACCGTGGTGACGACTGACGTCGGCCAGCATCAGATGTGGACCGCGCAACATATGCAGTTCACCCGCCCGGAAAACTTCATCACCTCCAGCGGTCTGGGCACGATGGGCTTTGGCGTTCCGGCAGCCGTCGGCGCACAGGTTGCCCGCCCGGATGACATGGTGATCTGCGTTTCCGGTGACGGTTCCTTCATGATGAATGTTCAGGAGCTGGGCACCATCAAGCGAAAACAGTTGCCCGTCAAAATCCTGCTGCTGGATAACCAGCGGTTAGGGATGGTTCGACAGTGGCAGGAATTGTTCTTCGACGGACGCTTCAGTGAAACCAACCTCTCCGATAACCCCGATTTTGTGACGCTGGCCAGCGCATTTAACATCCCCGGCCAACGCATTCACCGTAAAGACCAAGTCGATGCCGCTCTGGACGCCTTCTTCAACAGCGAAGGTCCGTATTTGCTTCAGGTTTCCATCGACGAAAATGAAAATGTCTGGCCTCTGGTGCCACCGGGCGCAGGCAACGAAACCATGTTGGAGAAAATGTCATGATGCAGCATAACGTCTCAATCCAGGCCCGTTTCCGCCCTGAAATGTTGGAACGCGTATTACGCGTTGTTCGCCACCGTGGTTTTCAGGTATGCGCGATGAACATGACCCCGATGGTCAATGCGGAAAACATAAATATCGAATTGACCGTTGCCAGCCAGCGGCCGGTAGATTTACTGTCTTCACAGTTACGCAAACTTATGGATGTCGCCTGTGTCGAGATCCAGCAACACACATCACAACAAATACGCGCGAATGCGTGAGTAATAGGGACGATAAGAATGACGAAGAAAGCTGATTACATTTGGTTCAATGGCGAGATGGTTCCGTGGGCAGACGCGAAGGTTCACGTGATGTCACACGCGTTGCATTACGGCACGTCTGTCTTCGAAGGCGTACGTTGCTACGACTCCCATAAAGGTCCGGTCGTCTTCCGCCACCGTGAACATATGCAGCGTCTGCGCGATTCCGCCAAAATCTACCGTATGCCGGTTTCTCAGAGTGTTGATGAGCTGATGGAAGCCTGCCGCGAAACCCTGCGCAAAAACAATCTGGTCAGCGCCTATATCCGTCCGCTGGTGTTTGTGGGCGATGTCGGCATGGGCGTGAATCCACCGGATGGCTACAAAACTGACGTGATCATTGCCGCCTTCCCGTGGGGCGCCTATCTGGGTGAAGAAGCGCTGGAACAGGGCATCGACGCCATGGTGTCTTCCTGGAACCGCGTTGCCGCCAACACCATTCCCACTGCCGCGAAAGCCGGTGGTAACTATCTGTCCTCATTGCTGGTCGGCAGCGAAGCGCGTCGCCACGGTTATCAGGAAGGTATCGCGCTGGACGTTCACGGTTATGTCTCTGAAGGTGCAGGCGAAAACCTGTTTGAAGTGAAAGAAGGCATTCTGTTCACGCCTCCGTTTACCTCTTCCGCGCTGCCGGGTATCACCCGTGACGCTATTATTAAACTGGCGAAAGATATGGGTCTGGAAGTGCGTGAGCAGGTATTGTCCCGTGAATCCCTGTATCTGGCAGATGAAGTCTTCATGTCCGGCACCGCCGCAGAAATCACGCCAGTACGCAGCGTGGACGGCATTCAGGTCGGCATCGGCAAACGTGGTCCGGTGACCAAACAAATTCAGGATGCGTTCTTCGGCCTGTTCACCGGCAAAACCGAAGACAAATGGGGTTGGCTGGATCCTATCAATCCACAGTAGTCAAAAGAATAAGAATTGCGCAGGTAGCGATTTCGCTGCCTGCTAAACAGAAATGATTTGGAGTGAACAGAGCATGCCTAAGTACCGTTCCCACACCACGACTCATGGCCGCAACATGGCTGGCGCCCGCGCATTATGGCGTGCCACCGGCATGACTGATGACGATTTCGGTAAGCCCATTATTGCCGTCGTCAACTCCTTTACCCAGTTCGTACCGGGCCACGTTCACTTGCGCGATCTGGGTAAACTGGTTGCCGAGCAAATCGAAGCCTCCGGCGGCGTAGCGAAAGAATTTAATACCATCGCCGTGGATGACGGGATCGCCATGGGTCATGGCGGCATGCTGTATTCGTTGCCTTCGCGCGAACTGATCGCGGATTCCGTGGAATACATGGTGAACGCGCACTGCGCCGATGCCATGGTGTGTATTTCCAACTGCGACAAAATCACCCCGGGAATGCTGATGGCCTCACTGCGCCTGAACATTCCGGTGATCTTCGTTTCCGGCGGTCCGATGGAAGCCGGTAAAACCAAGCTGTCCGACAAAATCATCAAACTCGACCTGGTCGATGCGATGATTCAGGGCGCAAACCCGAACGTCAGCGATGCTGACAGCGAACAGATCGAACGTTCTGCCTGTCCGACCTGTGGTTCCTGTTCCGGTATGTTCACCGCCAACTCCATGAACTGTCTGACCGAAGCGCTGGGTCTGTCTCAGCCGGGTAACGGTTCATTGCTGGCGACCCACGCCGACCGCCGGGATCTGTTCCTGAATGCCGGTCGTCGTATCGTTGAGCTGACCAAACGTTATTACGAAAAAGATGATGAATCCGCGTTGCCACGCAACATCGCCAGCAAAGCGGCATTCGAAAATGCCATGACGCTGGATATCGCCATGGGTGGTTCCACTAACACCGTTCTTCACCTGCTGGCTGCGGCGCAGGAAGGCGGCATCGAGTTCGATATGATCGACATCGACCGTCTGTCACGCGTTGTACCACACCTGTGTAAAGTGGCACCGAGCACGCCGAAATACCATATGGAAGACGTTCACCGCGCCGGTGGCGTGCTGGCAATTCTGGGCGAACTGGATCGTGCGAACCTGTTGAACCGCGACGTGAAAAACATCCTGGGCCTGAATCTGACGCAGACGCTTGAACAGTACGACATCATGCTGACCAAAGACGAAGCGGTGAAAAAAATGTTCCGCGCAGGCCCGGCTGGTATCCGTACCACGCAGGCATTCTCTCAGGATTGCCGCTGGGACACGCTGGATGATGACCGCGCGGAAGGGTGTATCCGCTCGCTGGAACATGCGTTCAGCACAGACGGCGGTCTGGCCGTGCTTTACGGCAACATCGCCGAAGCGGGCAGTATCGTGAAAACCGCAGGCGTGGATAAATCCAACCTGACTTTTCGTGGCCCGGCCAAAGTGTACGAAAGCCAGGATGATGCGGTTTCCGCAATCCTCGGTGGCAAAGTCGTGTCCGGCGACGTCGTGGTTATCCGCTACGAAGGGCCAAAAGGCGGTCCGGGCATGCAGGAAATGCTGTATCCGACCACCTACCTGAAATCCATGGGTCTGGGCAAAGAGTGTGCGCTGATCACCGACGGTCGTTTCTCCGGCGGCACTTCCGGCCTGTCCATCGGCCACGTTTCTCCGGAAGCGGGCAGCGGCGGCATGATTGCGCTGGTGGAAGATGGCGACATCATTGATATCGATATTCCGAACCGCAAAATGGTACTGGACGTTCCTGCGGCTGAACTGGCTGTCCGTCACGAAGCCGAACTGGCGCGCGGCGACAAAGCCTGGACGCCGAAGAACCGCGAACGCGTGGTGTCTCTGGCGCTGCGTGCTTACGCATTGCTGGCGACCAGTGCCGATAAAGGCGCCGTTCGCGACAAGTCTAAGCTGGGAGGCTAAAGGCCATGGCGGTATCTCAACCTCTGCCCGATCAGCCGGGTGGTGCTGAATATCTGCGCGCCGTGCTGCGTGCGCCGGTTTATGAAGTCGCACAGGTGACGCCTTTGCAGGTCATGGAAAAGATCTCTTCCCGGCTGGGTAACACCATTCTGGTGAAGAGGGAGGACCGCCAGGCTGTTCACAGTTTTAAACTGCGCGGAGCGTATTCCATGATCGCCAGCCTGACCGAAGAGCAGGCCGCGCGCGGCGTGATTACGGCTTCTGCCGGTAACCACGCACAGGGCGTTGCGCTTTCGGCCACCAAAAAAGGCATTAAATCGCTGATCGTGATGCCGGTGGCGACCGCTGACATCAAGGTCGATGCCGTGCGTAATTTCGGCGGCGAAGTGCTGCTGCATGGTGCGAATTTCGATGAGGCGAAAGCCAAAGCGATTACGCTGTCGCAGGAACAGGGCATGACCTTTGTGCCGCCGTTTGACCATCCGGCAGTGATCGCCGGACAGGGCACGCTGGCGATGGAACTGCTGCAACAGGATGCGCATCTGGACCGCGTCTTCGTGCCCGTCGGCGGCGGTGGTCTTGCGGCGGGTGTCGCAGTACTGATCAAACAGCTGATGCCGCAGATTCAGGTGATCGGCGTTGAAGCGGAAGATTCGGCTTGTCTGCGCGCGGCACTCGATGCCGGTGAACCGGTTGATCTGGCGCGTGTCGGGTTGTTCGCCGAAGGCGTCGCCGTGAAGCGCATCGGGACGGAAACCTTCCGCCTGTGTCGTGAATATCTGGATGATGTGATCACCGTTGACAGTGATTCCATCTGCGCGGCCGTGAAAGATTTGTTCGAAGATGTGCGTGCGATTGCTGAACCTTCCGGCGCGCTGGCGCTGGCGGGGCTGAAGAAATACGTTCAGCAGCACAACATTCAGGGCGAGCGTCTGGCGCATGTGCTTTCCGGCGCGAACGTGAATTTCCACGGTCTGCGTTATGTGTCAGAACGCTGCGAGCTGGGCGAGCAACGCGAAGCGCTGCTGGCGGTGACCATTCCTGAGCGCAAAGGCAGCTTCCTGAAATTCTGTCAGCTGTTGGGTGGCCGTTCGGTAACGGAGTTCAATTACCGTTACGCCGATGCCGACAACGCCTGCATTTTCGTCGGCGTGCGTCTGACGCGCGGACATGCGGAACGTCTGGAAATCATCGACGAACTGAATCACGACGGTTATCAGGTGGTCGATCTTTCTGATGATGAAATGGCGAAACTGCATGTGCGTTACATGGTGGGCGGGCGTCCAACCAAGCCTCTGCGCGAGCGGCTTTACAGCTTTGAGTTCCCGGAATCCCCCGGCGCTTTGCTGAAATTCCTGCACACGCTGGGCACGCACTGGAATATTTCGCTGTTCCATTATCGCAGCCACGGCACCGATTTTGGTCGCGTGCTGGCAGCCTTTGAGCTGAACGAGGAAGAGCCGGAGTTCGAACAGAACCTGAAGGCGTTGGGTTATGACTGTCACAACGAAAGTGATAATCCGGCATTCCGCTTCTTCTTAGCGGGCTGAAAACGAAAACGGGACGCCTGAAAAGCGTCCCGTTTTTTATTGCCTGAAAGGCTCAGAGCAACTGCCAGAACGCGTCAATCAGCGGTTCGTTGAGGCGTTTTTTCTGCACGCAAACGCCCAGCTCCAGCGGTGCGCCGACCGCAACGTTATCCAGAATGGTAATGCGGTTGCGGATGGATTCCGGGCTGTTGTCGACCACGACCGACGGGATCAGCGCAATGCCGCAGCCAAGCGCGACCATCGAGACAATCGCTTCATGGCCGGACACCGTGGCGTAAATCAGCGGATTAGTCAGACGGTTGCGTTTGAACCAGATGTCGATACGTTTTCGCGCCGGGCCATGCTCGGGAAGAATAAACGGGATCCGCGACCAGTCGGGATGAGGTTCGCTGACCTGGGTGCGTACCGCGCAGGGCAGGGAAGGCGAAATCAGGATCATTGAGATTTCGCCAATCTTTGCGAAATCGACGCTGCCCGGCAGACTTTCAGGATGTCCGGCGATACCTAAATCCGCGTCGGTAGACTGGACTTTTTCGACCGCATCGGCGGCATCGCCGGTGGTCAGTTTGATTTCGACCAGCGGATGCTGTGCGCGGAAGCGGTCCAGAATCGGCGGCAGATGGCTGTAGGCGGCGGTCACCGAGCAAAACAGACGCAGTTCGCCGCTCAGCGTCGGGCCATGCTGATCCAGCCCGCTGCGCAGTTGCTGGTAATGCAATAGCGTCTGCTGGGCAAAGTTTCTGAGCTGTTCGCCCGCGCTGGTCAGCTGCACGGTGCGGTTATCACGCTGAAACAACGGCTGGCCGAGCTCCTCTTCCAGCCGCTGGATCTGGCGCGAAAGCGTGGACGGGCTGACATGCATCGCCTTCGATGAACGGCCAAAATGGCGGCTTTCCGCCAGATGTAAAAACAGTTTCAGATCACGTAAGTCCATAACGATTACCCGGTTTTCTCGCATTAAAGATGGCTGTTCAGGAGTATTGCATAATCTGCAACGTCATCTTCGTAATATATCAATTTAAGCAATATGTCGCATGACATATAGTGAATTCACGGCGTTCACCGGCTCACCGGTGAAACAAAAAATAACAGCACTTACCTCGAAAGAACGGAGCAAGACATGGCTAACTATTTCAACACACTGAACCTGCGTCAGCAGCTGGCACAACTGGGCAAATGCCGCTTCATGGGTCGCGATGAATTCGCTGACGAAGCCAGCTACCTCAAAGGTAAAAAAGTGGTGATCGTGGGCTGTGGCGCACAAGGTTTGAACCAGGGTCTGAACATGCGTGATTCTGGCCTGGATGTGTCATATACCCTGCGTGCAGAAGCGATTGCCGAGAAGCGCGCTTCATGGCGTAAAGCGACTGAAAACGGCTTTAAAGTCGGCACCTACGAAGAACTGATCCCGCAGGCGGATCTGGTGGTTAACCTGACGCCAGACAAACAGCACAGCGCGGTCGTAAAAGCCGTCCAGCCTCTGATGAAAGATGGCGCGACCCTGGGCTATTCCCACGGTTTCAACATCGTTGAAGTGGGCGAGCAAATCCGTAAAGACATCACCGTGGTGATGGTTGCGCCGAAATGTCCGGGTACCGAAGTACGTGAAGAATACAAACGCGGTTTCGGTGTACCGACGCTGATCGCAGTTCACCCGGAAAACGATCCGAAAGGCGAAGGCATGGCGATTGCCAAAGCCTGGGCAGCAGCCACCGGCGGCCACCGTGCGGGCGTTCTGCAGTCTTCCTTCGTTGCCGAAGTGAAATCTGACCTGATGGGCGAGCAGACTATCCTGTGCGGTATGTTGCAGGCCGGTTCTCTGCTGTGCTTCGACAAACTGGTTGCTGACGGCGTTGATGAAGCTTACGCAGAAAAACTGCTGCAGTTCGGCTGGGAAACCATCACCGAAGCGCTGAAACAAGGCGGCATCACGCTGATGATGGACCGTCTGTCCAACCCGGCGAAACTGCGTGCTTATGCACTGTCCGAACAACTGAAAGAGATCATGGCGCCACTGTTCCAGAAACACATGGACGACATCATCTCCGGCGAATTCTCCAGCGGCATGATGGCTGACTGGGCGAACGACGACAAAAACCTGCTGACCTGGCGTGAAGAAACGGGCGCCACTGCGTTCGAAAACGCACCACAGTTCGACGGTAAAATCTCTGAGCAGGAATACTTCGACCACGGCGTTGTGATGATTGCGATGGTGAAAGCGGGCGTTGAGCTGGCCTTCGAAACCATGGTGGCTTCCGGCATCATCGAAGAGTCCGCTTACTACGAATCACTGCACGAACTGCCGCTGATCGCCAACACCGTTGCACGTAAGCGTCTGTACGAAATGAACGTGGTTATCTCTGATACCGCTGAATACGGTAACTACCTGTTCGCTAACGCCGCCGTGCCGTTGCTGAAAGAGTTTATGACCACGCTGCAGGCGGGCGATTTGGGCAAATCAGTGGCTGAAACGCAGGTTGATAACGCGCAGCTGCGTGATGTTAACGAAGCAATTCGCAATCACCCGATCGAGTCAATTGGCCGCACTCTGCGCGGTTATATGACAGATATGAAACGCATTGCGGTAGCGAGTTAATTCGTTAACCCTCAGGTATAAATAGAAATAAAAAGGGCGCTGCATGAAAATGCGGTGCCCTTTCTTTTGGTTCTGGCAGAGGCAGAACTTAGTTGCGGTACAAAATCTTAATGATGTGGTAACCGAACTGAGTGTGCAGCGGGCCTTGTGGCTCGATCAGCGGTGCAGAGAAAACCACTTTATCGAAAGCCGGCACCATTGCGCCTTGCTTGAATTCACCTAAATGGCCGCCTTTCTTACCTGACGGGCAGGTAGAGTGCTTCTTAGCCAGCTTCTCAAAATCGCCACCGTTCTTCAGTTGTTCCAGAAGTTCCAGTGCTTGTGCTTCTTCCTTTACCAGGATATGCATTGCTGCAGCAGTTTTTGCCATGATGTAGACCTTTTTGCGAGAGTGTTTCCAGACGCGTAATGTAACATCTGCAACGGCGCATGGGGAATCCGGCCTGCGTTCCGGGATAACAAATTGCACGGTAAAGCCTGTCAATCTCAGCCGACGTTTCTGCTACAATCGCCGTCCTTGTCTATCAGGTGAGCAAAAATACGCCATGCGATTAAACCCCAGCCAACAACACGCCGTCGAATCTGTCACCGGACCCTGCCTGGTTCTGGCGGGTGCCGGCTCCGGCAAAACCAGGGTGATTACCAATAAAATCGCACACCTGATCCGTGAATGTGGCTATCAGGCACGTCACATTGCGGCCGTGACCTTTACCAACAAAGCCGCGCGCGAAATGAAAGAACGTGTCGGGCAAACCCTCGGGCGCAAAGAAGCGCGGGGGCTGCTGATTGCCACCTTCCACACGTTGGGGCTGGAAATCATCAAACGCGAATTTGCTGCGCTGGGCATGAAATCTAACTTTTCTCTGTTTGACGATCAGGACCAGCTGGCGCTGCTCAAAGAGCTGAGCGAGAAGTGGCTGGAGAACGACAAAACGTTATTGCAGCAACTGGTTTCCACGATCTCAAACTGGAAAAATGATCTGGTGGATCCTTCTCATGCCGCCGGACTGGCGCGTTCGGAACGCGATCAGATTTTCGCGCATTGCTACAGCCTTTATCACGACCACATGCGCGCCTGTAATATTCTCGATTTCGACGACCTGATCCTGCTGCCGACGTTGCTGTTGCAGAAGAATGAAGAAGTGCGTGAGCGCTGGCAGAACAAGCTGCGTTATCTGCTGGTCGATGAATATCAGGACACCAACACCAGCCAGTACATGATGGTGAAACTGCTGGTGGGTAACCGCGCGCGCTTTACGGTGGTAGGGGACGATGACCAGTCGATTTATTCCTGGCGCGGTGCACGACCGCAAAACCTGGTGCTGCTGAAAGAAGATTTCCCGCAGTTGCAGGTGATCAAGCTGGAGCAGAACTACCGTTCCACGCAACGCATCCTGAAAGCCGCCAACATCTTGATCGCCAATAACCCGCATGTGTTCGAGAAGCGTCTGTTCTCTGAGCTGGCTTACGGCGAATCACTGAAAGTTGTGACGGCCAATAATGAAGACCATGAAGCGGAACGCGTCGTGGGCGAGCTGATCGCTCATCACTTCATCAATAAAACCGCTTACGGCGATTACGCGATTTTGTACCGCGGTAATCACCAGTCGCGTCTGTTTGAAAAAATGCTGATGCAGAACCGCATTCCGTACCGAATTTCCGGCGGCACCTCTTTCTTCTCACGCCCGGAGATCAAAGACCTGCTGGCGTATCTGCGCGTGCTGACTAACCCGGACGACGACAGCGCTTTCCTGCGTATCGTGAATACGCCGCGTCGCGAAATCGGTGCCGCCACCTTACAGAAACTGGGGGAGTGGGCGAATCAGCGTAACAAAGGGTTGTTCAAAGCCAGTTTTGATATGGGGCTGAGCCAGTCCCTGACCGGTCGCGGGCTGGAATCTTTGCAACGTTTCACCCACTGGATGGGCAGTATTTCCGAGCTGGCAGAACGTGAACCGGTCGCTGCGGTGCGGGATTTGATCCACGGCGTTGATTACGAAAGCTGGCTGTTCGAAACGTCGCCGAGCCCGAAAGCCGCCGAGATGCGCATGAAAAACGTCAATCAGCTGTTCAGCTGGATGACCGAAATGCTCGAAGGCACCGATCTGGATGAGCCGATGACGCTTACGCAGGTGGTCACGCGCTTTACGCTGCGTGACATGATGGAGCGCGGTGAAAACGACGAAGAGTTGGATCAGGTCCAGCTGATGACGCTGCACGCCTCAAAAGGCCTTGAGTTCCCGTATGTCTATCTGGTCGGTATGGAAGAGGGGCTGTTGCCACACCAGAGCAGCATTGATGAAGATAACGTGGATGAAGAGCGGCGTCTGGCTTATGTGGGCATTACCCGTGCGCAGAAAGAGCTGACGTTTACCCTTTGCCGTGAGCGTCGCCAATATGGTGAGCTGATCCGCCCGGAACCGAGCCGTTTCCTGATGGAATTACCGCAGGACGATCTGGCGTGGGAAAGTGAACGTAAAGTGGTGAGCGCGCAGGAACGCATGGTGAAAGGGCAGAGCCATCTGGAAAAAATCCGTGAACAACTGGCGAAAGCCAAAGGCGGAAACTGACAGACAAAGAAAAGGCAGGGGATAAACCCTGCCTTAGTAGTATGACGGTGTGTCGAAAAAATCAGCTCTGCTCTTCGACAAACAGCGGCCAGTGGACATAACTCTGCCAGTGACTTTCCTGCTCTAACTCTTCGGCACGCAGCGGATGCTGTTCCAGCCAGCCCTGCGGCACAATCACACTCAGCTCATCATCGTTAGCGCGTAAACGCACGGCAGGCAATGTGTCGTCGCGACGACGGCTGGCAAAGATAATCGCCAGGCGCAGAATACGGCAAAGGCGCTGCGCCAGACGCGGCGGCAAAGCATTTTGCTCATTCAGCAACGGCAAATCGAGTGTGCTGTTCTGGTTCTGCAGAAGGGTCGCCAGCAGTTTTTTCTGTGCCGGAGTGAAACCCGGTAAGTCTAAATGCCGGATCAGATAAGCCGCGTGTTGCGGGGCCTTTTTGAAATCGACGCTCAAACCTATTTCGTGGATCAGACAGGCGCTGTTAAGTAACTCACGGGCGCGGGCATCCAGCTTCCATTCCTGTGCCACCTGCAGCGAGAAGTTCTCCGCCAGCTGTGCCACGCGTTGCGCCTGCTCGTTATCCAGCAAATAGCGACGTTGCAGATTACGCAATGTACGCTGGCGAATATCGTGCTCGATCGGCAAATGCAGCATGCCGTACACCAGACCTTCGCGCAGCGCGCCGCCGGCCAGTGTCATCGTTTCGATGTTCAGCGTTTTGAAAATGGCGATCAGAATGGACAGTCCGCTTGGGAAAACCAGCGCACGTTCGAGAGTCAGGCCTTCAATTTCCAGCTCTTCCAGTTTGCCGCACTGAATCGCGCGCTGTTTGAGCTGCTGAAGTTTTGGCAAAGTGATGCGCTCATCCATGCCTTGCGCGACCATGATTTCCTGCAAAGCCTGGACGGTGCCGGAAGCACCGACGCAGATTTGCCAGCCGTTCGCGATAAGATCCGGTGCCACCGGCAGGATCATCTCGATCGCAGCCTGTTCGGCCTGATCGAAGTTTTCCTTTGCCAGATTGCGGTCGGTAAAATAGCGCTCCAGCCAGGTCACACAGCCCATTGGCATGCTGAAAAGGGTAATCGCCTGTGCGCCGACACCGGTTACTAATTCGGTGCTGCCGCCGCCAATATCCACCACCAGACGTTTATCCGGACCCCCCGTGGTATGGGCGACGCCGTGATAAATCAGGCGGGCTTCCTCTTCACCGGTAATCACCTGAATCGGGCAGCCAAGGATTTCCTGCGCTTTGATGAGAAATTCATCGGCATTACTGGCAAGCCGCAGCGTCGCCGTGGCGACCACGCGGATTTGTGCGCGTGGGATATCCTGCAATCTTTCAGAAAACAGCTTCAGACATTGCCAGCCGCGTTGCATGGCTTCCTGAGAAAGCAGGTTCTGCTTATCCAGACCGGCAGCCAGACGCACTTTGCGCTTGATTCTGGCGAGGGTCTGGATACTGCCTGCCACCTCACGAACAACCAGCATATGAAAGCTGTTAGAGCCCAGATCGATTGCTGCGTAGAGTGAGGTGGAGCTTAGCATAGGTTATCAGCCCGGACGTTTACGGTTGCTGCGCGGTGCACTGCTGCGACGCGAAGACGAATTGCTGTTACGACGCGGACCATTGCCGGTGCGTGAACGTGCCAGACGTTTTGGCGCAGGCAAATCAGTCAACAGTGCTTCGCTGCTGTATTTGCTGACCGGAATACTGTGGCCGGTATAGGTTTCGATCGCCGTCAGGTTCAGGGCATATTCTTCACATGCCAGGCTGATGGAATGACCGCTCAGGCCAGCACGGCCGGTACGACCGATACGGTGAACGTAATCTTCACAGTCATCAGGTAAGTCATAGTTGAAGACGTGTGTCACGGCAGGAATGTGCAAGCCGCGCGCAGCCACGTCGGTGGCAACCAGAATATCCAGCGTGCCTTTAGTGAAGTCTTCCAGAACGCGCAGGCGTTTTTTCTGAGGCACGTCACCGGTCAGCAAACCGACGCGATGACCATCGGCAGCCAGATGGCCCCAGACGTCTTCACAGCGGTGCTTGGTATTGGCGAAAATGATGCAGCGGTCTGGCCATTCTTCTTCAATCAGCGTCTGCAACAGGCGCATCTTTTCTTCATTGGAAGGATAGAACAGCTCTTCCTGAATACGGTGACCTGTTTTTTGCTCCGGTTCGATCTCAATCGACTCGGCATTATTCATGTTTTCAAACGCCAGTTCTTTCACGCGATAGGACAGCGTTGCTGAGAACAGCATGTTCAGACGTTCAGTAGCAGGCGGCATCCGGCGGAAGATCCAGCGGATATCTTTGATGAAGCCCAGATCGAACATGCGGTCTGCTTCATCCAGTACCACCACCTGAATCGCGCCCAGGTCGATGTGGTTCTGTTTTGCGTAATCGATAAGACGGCCAGTGGTCCCAATCAGGATGTCCACGCCGCTTTCCAGAACTTTAAGCTGTTTGTCGTAGCCGTCACCGCCGTATGCCAGACCTAATTTCAGGCCGGTAGACTCGGATAATGCTTCGGCATCGGAGTGGATCTGCACCGCGAGTTCACGTGTAGGTGCCATGATCAAGGCACGCGGCTGGTTGGTCTTACGACCCTCCGCAGCAGGGTGAGAAAGCAGATAATGGAAAGTAGACGCTAGAAAAGCCAGCGTCTTGCCGGTACCGGTTTGCGCCTGACCTGCAACATCACGCCCAGCGAGCGTGATTGGCAATGCTAATGCCTGGATAGGTGTGCAGTAATGGAAGCCTTTCTTTTCAAGGGCTTCCACTGCAAGCGGGTGCAGGGCGAAGTCGGAAAACTTCTTTTCGGTCAAGTGTGTTTTGCTCATAGTGTGGTAGAATATCAGCTAACTATTGCTTTACGAAAGCGTATCCGGTGAAATAAAGTCAACCTAATGTTGGTTAATGCTACATCAACAAGGTAAAGATAATCCTTTGGAGTAGAACATGAGCGATAAAATTATTCACCTGACCGATGACAGTTTCGACAACGACGTATTGAAAGCCGAAGGGCTGGTGCTGGTCGATTTCTGGGCTGAGTGGTGCGGACCATGTAAAATGATCGCTCCGATTCTGGATGAAATTGCCACTGAGTTCGAAGGCAAGCTGACCATCGCGAAGTTGAACATCGACGAAAACCCAGGTACTGCACCTAAATACGGCATCCGTGGTATTCCTACCCTGCTGTTATTTAAAGGCGGCGAAGTCGCAGCAACTAAAGTTGGCGCACTGTCGAAAGGTCAGCTGAAAGAGTTCTTAACAGCTAATCTGTAAGCGGTCGGGATGACCCAAGCCAGGTGTTTAGCGGGCTGTCGTGTTTTTCACAATGTCCGCTAGACGCCTGTCAAGAAGCGTGCTAAGTTTACGCTTACTGCAAATAGAGCTTACCTGTAGTTTGATTCTTACGTTTTACTCTGTTGTGTCAAAAACATCTGCCTGATAGTTTCTTTGAATAAAAATTAAATTGAACTGGCACTGTGCTTGACCATCTAACGGTTTTGAAAAAATCGGCTTTAAGACACCTCAATATCAGTTTGCCCCTCTAGAATCGCTCGCTGGCGACTGCCTGCGGCTGGATTTTTAAGCTGTTACTTGAGTGTTCTACACAAACAGGCATGGATGACCCTGCCATACCCATTCACGACAGATGTTCGAGACATACCCCGAGTTTAAGAACCCACCATTATGAATCTTACCGAATTAAAGAATACGCCGGTCTCTGACCTGATTGCACTCGGCGAAAATATGGGACTGGAAAACCAGGCCCGCATGCGCAAGCAAGACATTATCTTTTCAATATTGAAGCAGCATGCTAAAAGCGGAGAAGATATCTTCGGTGATGGCGTCCTCGAGATATTGCAGGATGGATTTGGTTTCCTCCGCTCCGGAGACAGTTCCTACCTCGCAGGCCCCGACGACATCTACGTATCTCCAAGCCAAATCCGCCGCTTCAACCTTCGCACTGGCGACACCATTTCCGGTAAAATCCGCCCACCTAAAGAAGGTGAACGCTATTTTGCCCTATTGAAAGTTAATGAAGTTAACTTCGACAAACCAGAAAACGCCCGCAACAAAATCCTGTTTGAAAACTTAACCCCTCTGCACGCAAATTCACGTCTGCGCATGGAACGTGGTAACGGTTCAACCGAAGATTTAACGGCACGCGTACTGGATCTGGCTTCTCCAATTGGTCGCGGTCAACGTGGTCTGATTGTTGCTCCACCGAAAGCCGGTAAAACCATGCTGCTGCAAAACATCGCTACCAGCATTGCGTACAACCATCCTGACTGTGTGTTGATGGTTCTGCTGATTGATGAACGTCCGGAAGAAGTGACCGAGATGCAACGTCTGGTGAAAGGCGAAGTTATCGCATCCACCTTTGACGAACCGGCTTCCCGCCACGTTCAGGTAGCCGAAATGGTTATCGAAAAAGCGAAACGCCTGGTTGAGCATAAGAAAGACGTCATCATCTTGCTGGACTCCATCACTCGTCTTGCTCGTGCTTACAACACCGTGGTTCCGGCGTCGGGTAAAGTCCTGACCGGTGGTGTTGATGCCAACGCCTTACACCGTCCAAAACGTTTCTTCGGTGCAGCACGTAACGTGGAAGAGGGCGGAAGCCTGACCATCATCGCGACCGCGCTGGTCGATACCGGTTCTAAAATGGATGAAGTTATCTATGAAGAATTTAAAGGTACCGGCAACATGGAACTGCATCTGGCGCGTAAAATCGCTGAGAAGCGTGTCTTCCCGGCCATCGATTACAACCGTTCTGGTACCCGTAAAGAAGAGCTGTTGACCACGTCTGAAGAGCTGCAAAAAATGTGGATCCTGCGTAAAATTATCCATCCAATGGGTGAAATTGACGCAATGGAATTCCTCATTAACAAGCTCGCCATGACCAAAACCAATGACGATTTCTTCGACATGATGAAGCGTTCGTAATTTGGTGTAAAAGTCAGCTAACGCCACGCTAAGCCGTGGCGTTTTTTGCATTTGGTGGCTACCATAATGCAACTTCGGAGAAATAGTCAGATTATTCGGATAATAACTGATGGTTTTTCCATTGCCCTTTCTTTATTTTGTCGGCGGACTGTCTGATGACATAAAGAAAGGGCAACAGATAAGGTATTGCCTGAGACAAACCATCACTGTCACCCCATGATTAGATATAAGACTGTGAGGTTTATGATGTTCTTGCGCTCAACTCCACGCACCTTATTTTTGCAGAGATCTCTTAACTGTGAACTTACTCAATATGAGTACTGAACTCGTCGTCGTTTTCTTATTTTCATTCCTGTTTTTATTCGTTGCCAGGAAGGTTGCGTATAAAATCGGGCTGGTAGATAAACCCAATTTCCGCAAACGCCATCAGGGTATGGTTCCACTGGTCGGCGGTATCTCCGTTTATGCAGGGATCTGCTTCACCTTCCTCATTACCGATTATCGAATCCCCCACGGTCAACTTTATCTGGTCTGCGCAGGCTTGCTGGTGCTCGTCGGCGCGCTGGACGATCGCTATGACATCAGCGTAAAAATCCGTGCGCTGGTGCAGGCGACGGTCGCGGTCATCATGATGAGTTTTGCGAACCTCACGCTGCGGAATCTCGGCCATCTGATCGGCCCGTGGGAAATGGTGCTCGGGCCGTTTGGCTATCTCTTCACGCTGTTTGCTGTCTGGGCTGCGATCAATGCTTTTAACATGGTCGACGGCATAGACGGTTTACTGGGCGGACTTTCCTGCGTCAGCTTTGGTGCGATGGGCATCATCATGTACGACAGCGGACACATGGAGCTGGCATTGTGGTGCTTCGCGATGATTGCGGCGACGTTGCCTTACATCCTGCTTAATCTGGGTGTTTTGGGCCACCGCTACAAAGTCTTCATGGGTGATGCGGGCAGTACGCTGATTGGCTTCACGGTGATTTGGATCCTGCTGCAAAGCACGCAAGGCGAATCACACCCGATGAATCCGGTGACCGCGCTGTGGCTCATTGCCATCCCGCTGATGGATATGATTGCTATTATGTATCGTCGGCTGCGCAAAGGCATGAGCCCGTTCTCGGCTGACCGTCAGCATATTCATCATTTGATCATGCGCGCCGGTTTTACTTCCCGGCAGGCCTTTGTTTTGATCACCCTTGCGGCTGCAATCCTTGCGGTTATTGGCGTAATTGGAGAACATCAGCCGCTTGTGCCTGAATGGCTGATGTTGGTTTTATTCTTCCTCGCATTCCTGCTTTACGGCGTGTGCATTAAACGCGCCTGGCGGGTTGCACGGTTTATTAGACGGGTAAAAAGGCGTTTACGCCGCTCCTCCGTTCACTGATCAATTTTAACCCGAGGCTTACTGGCTGTGGATAAATCAGAAATGACAAGTAACCAGAATGAACGCGCCATCGAAAACGAACTCGATATCCGCGGCCTGTGCTGCACTTTATGGAAAGGTAAATTCTGGATTGCGGGTCTGGCAATACTGTTCGCACTTGTCGCTCTCGGCTCCTCCTATCTGATGAAACAAGAGTGGAGTTCAACGGCGATCACCGACCGCCCGACGGTAAACAACTTGTCTTCCTATTTCTCTCAGGCGCAGTTCCTGCGCAATCTGGATATGCGTACTGCGCCGCAGAGTGATGCGAGCCGGCCACCGATTTCAGATGAAGCCTACAACGAGTTTGTGATGCAACTGGCGGCTTATGACACCCGCCGGGATTTCTGGCAGCAATCTCCTTACTACAAACAGCGTCAGGAAGGTGATGCGCGTGCGGATGCCGTCTTACTGGATGAACTGATTAACGATATCCAGTTCACCGCACGCGACGGCATCAAAGTGCCGAACGATATTGTCAAACTGACTGCTGAAAACTCCGCCGATGCAAACAAGCTGCTGCGCCAGTATGTGAATTTTGCCAGCGCCCGCGCCTCTCAGTATCTTTACGATGAACTTCAGGGCGCATGGGCCGCACGTACGCAGTCGATGAAAGCGCAGGTAAAGCGTCAGGAAGAAGTCGCACAAACCATTTTCAAACGTACTGCGAATAACACCGAGCAGGCGCTGAAAATTGCTCAGCAGCAGAATATTAATAAGAGTGTGACGGAAACCCCCGCTGAAGAACTGCCGGACTCCGACATGTTCCTGCTCGGTGTACCGATGCTAAAAGCGCGCCTTGAACTGCTACAAGCTTCAGGCCCTGGCTACGATCTGGAGTATGATCAGAACCGCGCGATGCTTTCGACGCTAAATGTTGGCCCGACGCTGACCGCGAAGTTTCAGACTTACCGTTATCTCCGTACGCCTGAAGAGCCTGTAAAACGTGACAGCCCGCGCCGCGTATTCCTGATGATCATGTGGGGTATTGTCGGTGGTCTGATCGGAGCAGGCGTTGCCCTGACGCGTCGTAAAAATAAGAGAAACACATTGTGAAAGTGTTGACGATCTTCGGCACCCGTCCGGAAGCCATAAAAATGGCGCCGCTGGTGCATGCTTTGTCGCAGGATGCGGCATTTGAATCCAAAGTTTGTGTCACGGCACAGCACCGTGAAATGCTCGACCAGGTATTGCGTCTCTTTGAAATTACACCGGATTATGATCTCAATATCATGAAGCCGGGACAGGGATTGACTGAAATTACCTGCCGGATTCTGGCCGGGCTGAAACCCGTGCTGGATGATTTCAAACCTGACGTCGTGCTGGTTCATGGCGATACCACGACCACGCTGTCCGCCAGTCTGGCGGCGTTTTATCATCAAATTCCGGTGGGTCACGTTGAAGCCGGATTACGCACCGGCGATCTCTCGTCGCCGTGGCCGGAAGAAGCCAACCGTCTGCTGACGGGGCATCTGGCCAAATGGCATTTCGCGCCGACGGAAAATGCCAAAGCGAATTTGCTCAGGGAAAACATCCCCGCGCAGGGGATTTACGTTACCGGCAATACGGTGATTGATGCCTTGCTGTGGGTCAGGGATCGCTTCAGCAGCGATGATTCACTGGCGCAACAACTCGCCGCCAGCTATCCCTTCCTGGACGCAGATAAAAAGCTGATTCTGGTCACCGGTCACCGCCGTGAAAGCTTTGGTGGCGGGTTCGAGAGGATTTGCACAGCGCTTGCTGACATCGCCCGCCAGCACCCGGATGTCCAAATTGTGTATCCGGTGCACCTCAATCCTAATGTCACCGAGCCGGTGAATCGCATTCTGCATGGCATCGATAACATTGTGCTTATCGATCCTCAGGACTACCTGCCGTTTGTCTACCTGATGGACAAAGCCTATCTGATCCTGACGGATTCCGGCGGCGTGCAGGAAGAAGCGCCGTCGCTGGGTAAACCGGTGCTGGTGATGCGGGAAACGACAGAGCGTCCGGAAGCCGTTGATGCCAAAACAGTCCGGCTGGTTGGCACGGATACCGCTAAAATTGTAGAGGAAGTGACCCGCCTGCTGACGGATGAAGATGAGTACGACAGCATGAGCCGGGCGCACAATCCTTACGGTGACGGACATGCGTGTCACCACATTCTTGACGCATTGAAAAATCATTGGGTATCGCAATGAGCTTTAACACGATCTCTGTTATCGGACTGGGTTACATCGGTCTGCCTACCGCCGCTGCTTTTGCTTCGCACCAGAAAAAAGTGGTGGGCGTGGACATCAATCAGCACGCGGTCGACACCATTAACCGTGGCGCCATTCATATTGTTGAGCCCGATCTTGATCTGCTGGTGAAGCAGGCGGTCGACGACGGATTCCTGCGTGCCGTGACCCAACCGGAACCCGCAGACGCTTTCCTGATTGCCGTGCCGACGCCATTCAAAGGCGATCATCAGCCGGACATGAAATTCGTCGAATCTGCCGCGCGCTCACTGGCGCCGGTGCTGAAGAAAGGCGACCTGATCATTCTGGAATCGACATCGCCGGTTGGCGCGACGGAGCAGATGGCCGCATGGCTGGCAGAAGCGCGTACTGACCTGAGTTTCCCGCAACAGGCGGGTGAGCAGGCAGATATCAGCATTGCGTATTGTCCGGAGCGCGTATTGCCAGGGCAGGTGATGGTCGAGCTTATCAAAAACGATCGTGTTATCGGTGGCATGACGGCGCGGTGTTCGCAGCGTGCCAGCGAGCTGTATAACATTTTCCTCAAAGGGGAATGTGTCGTTACCAATTCCCGCACCGCCGAAATGTGCAAGCTGACTGAAAACAGCTTCCGCGATGTAAATATCGCTTTTGCCAATGAGTTATCGCTGATTTGCGATGCGCAGGGGATTAACGTCTGGGAGCTGATTGCGCTGGCGAACCGCCATCCACGCGTGAATATTTTGCAGCCAGGCCCTGGCGTGGGCGGACACTGTATCGCCGTTGATCCGTGGTTTATCGTCGCGCAAAACCCTGAGCTGGCGCGGATTATCCGCACCGCCCGTGAAGTGAACGACAGTAAACCGCACTGGGTGGTCGATCGCGTGAAAGCGGCGCTGGCAGATTGCCTGACCGCCACCGGAAAACGTGCCGCCGATGTGAAAATCGCCTGCTTTGGCCTGGCATTTAAACCCAATATCGACGATTTGCGCGAAAGCCCTGCGGTTGAAGTTACGCATCTGATTGCTGACTGGCATGCCGGCGAAACCTGGGCAGTCGAACCGAATGTTCATCAGCTTCCCGTTTCCCTGGCGGAAAAAGTCACCCTGCATTCTCTGGAAGAGGCGCTGGAAAGTGCCGATCTGCTGGTCATGCTGGTTGATCATGCTTCCTTTAAAGCGATCCCCGCCGCTCAGGTTGATCAGGCATGGATCGTGGATACAAAAGGCGTATGGCGATAAGCCTGCGCGGCACGCTTGATCCTCTCAGCTGGGAGAGTGAATTCTTCCGGTTGCAGAGCGCGAAGCTGACGCTCGATGATTCTGCGGGCGACGTCACGGCGCAGGCTCTGGCAGCGTATGCGCTGGTGCAGGTGAAAGTCGGCGCCGACCAATTGCCCACGCTGGATGCACTCTCTGCGCTGAGCTTTCGTCTGGCGGAAGGCGAAACTGACGTGTGTATCGATGTGGTGGCGCAGGATAGCGCGCTGGCCGCAGGGCGACCGGCAGTGCCGGAAGAGATCCACGATGTGGTGGCGATCGCCCGTCAGGCGTTTCACCTCAGCCGTTTCCGCGCACCCTGGTATCAGCCGGATGACAGCGCCCGTTTCTATGCGATGTGGGCGGAAAAAGCGGTGCTCGGCACCTTTGATCATCTTTGCCTGTGGGCGGAGGATCAGGGGAAGGACGCCGGATTTGTGACGCTGCGAAAGCTGTCGACAGATGAAGCAAGAATTGGCCTGCTGGCCGTCAGACCTGAGTGTCAGGGGCGGGGAGTGGGCAGAATATTAATGGCGGCTGCGAAACAGTGGTGTGCTGAACAGGGAGTGTCGCGTTTACACGTCGCCACCCAGACCGGCAACCTCGCGGCCTTAAACCTATATCTCGCCAGCGGTGGCAAAATCACCCGCGCGGCGTACTGGCTGTACAGGTGAAACAATGATCCCTTTTAATGCGCCGCCGATCGTCGGTACTGAAATTGATTTTATGCGTGAGGCAATGAGCAGCGGCAAATTGTGCGGCGATGGCGGGTTTACCCTGCGTTGCCAGAAATGGTTTGAGCAGCGTTTCAATTGCCCGAAAGTGTTGCTGACGCCGTCCTGTACCGCCTCGCTTGAAATGGCCGCACTTCTGCTGGATATCCAGCCCGGCGACGAAGTCATCATGCCGAGTTTCACCTTCGTTTCTACCGCCAATGCGTTTGTGCTGCGCGGTGCAAAAATCGTCTTTGTGGATATCCGCCCCGATACCATGAACATCGACGAAACCCTGATTGAAGCGGCGATCACCGACAAAACCAAAGTGATTGTGCCCGTGCATTACGCCGGCGTGGCTTGTGAAATGGACACGATTATGGCGCTGGCTGAAAAACACCGTCTGTTTGTGGTGGAAGATGCGGCGCAGGGAGTCATGTCGACTTACAAGGGCAAAGCGCTGGGCACCATCGGCCATATCGGCTGTTTCAGTTTCCACGAAACCAAGAATTACACGGCAGGCGGGGAAGGCGGTGCAACGCTGATTAACGATCCGGCGCTGATTGACCGTGCCGAAATCATCCGCGAAAAAGGCACTAACCGCAGCCAGTTCTTCCGCGGACAGGTGGATAAATACACCTGGCGCGATATCGGCTCCAGTTATCTGATGTCCGATTTGCAGGCGGCATATTTGTGGGGAAATCTGGACGCTGCCGAAAAGATTAATCAGCGCCGCCTTTCTGTCTGGAATGAATATTACGAGGCATTGCAGGATCTGGCTGATGCAGGCCGCGTCCAGTTGCCGGGTATTCCGCAGGATTGTGTGCAAAACGCCCACATGTTCTATCTGCGTCTGAAAGATATCGAGGATCGCGATGCCTTTATCCGCCACATGAAGGCCGCGGATATTCTGACGGTATTCCATTACATTCCGCTGCACGCCTGTCCGGCAGGGGAAGATTTTGGCCGTTTTAACGGCACCGATCGCTTCACCACGCAGGAAAGCGAACGTCTGGTGCGCCTGCCGTTGTTCTACAACATGAGCGATGACACGCAGCGCACGGTGATTGCGGCCTTGCTGCAATACTTCGCCTGATATGTCGCTGGCAAAAGCATCGGTCTGGACCGCCGGTTCCACGCTCATCAAAATCGGTGCCGGGCTGCTGGTGGTGAAACTGCTGGCGGTGGCATTCGGCCCTGAGGGCGTCGGTCAGGCAGGCAATTTCCGTCAGATGGTCACTGTGCTCGGTGTATTGTCCGGCGCCGGAATTTTCAATGGCGTCACCAAATACGTCGCCGAACACCATGAAAATCCTGAGCGCCTCAGTGCCGTGCTGGGCACGTCGTCATCGCTGATTTTAGGGTTCTCGACGCTGCTGGCCGCGGTTTTTCTGCTGGCCGCGGCGCCGGTCAGCGTTGGCCTGTTCGGGCACGATCGCTATCAGGCCGTGGTTCGCGCCGTGGCTTTTATCCAGATGGGCATCGCCTACGCCAACTATTTTCAGGCGATCCTCAAAGGCTATCGCGATGCGGCAGGCAACGCGCTGGCCGTGATCGGCGGCAGCCTGATCGGGTTACTGGCCTTCGCACTGTGTTACAAACTGGGTGGCTATGAGGGCGCACTGGCCGGGCTGGCGCTGGTGCCTGCGCTGGTGATTGTGCCTGCCGGCGGCATGCTGTGGCGGCGTAAACCCTTTCCGCTGCGGTATCTGAAACCGGGCTGGGATCGCTTTATCGCCAGCCATCTGGGCAAATTTACGCTGATGGCGCTGATCACCTCTGTCACTATTCCGGTGGCGTACGTGATGATGCGAAATCTTCTCGCGGAGCATTACAGCTGGAAAGAAGTGGGGATCTGGCAGGGTGTCAGCAGTATTTCTGATGCGTACCTGCAATTTATCACCGCCTCTTTCAGCGTTTATTTGTTGCCGACGCTGTCGCGACTCAAGGATAAGCAGGCGATTTCTCAGGAGATCGTCAGGTCGCTGAAATTCGTGCTGCCCGCCGTGGCCGCCGTCAGTTTTTCGGTCTGGCTGTTGCGCGATTTCGCCATCTGGTTGCTGTTTTCCAAACAGTTTATGGCCATGCGCGATTTGTTTGCCTGGCAACTGGTCGGTGATGTGCTGAAAGTCGGCTCGTATGTGTTTGGTTATCTGGTGATCGCCCGTGCGTCGTTGCGTTTTTACGTGCTGACTGAAATCAGCCAGTTCGCATTACTGACCGGATTTTCACACTGGCTGATCCCGATTCACGGTTCTCTGGGCGCGGCTCAGGCCTATATGGCGACTTACATCGTCTATTTCGCCCTGTGTTGCACCGTATTCCTTCTATATCGTAGACGAGCATGACAACGCTGATTCACGTTTTGGGATCTGACATTCCCCACCATAATGTCACCGTACTGCGCTTCTTTAATGACGTACTGGCTGAGTGCGCGCCTGAAAAACTGATCTGCCATTTTATGGTGGCCGCGAAAGATGCCTCGGCGTTTGCTGAATTCTCGCGTCTGGATATCCGCGTATATCCGGATAAAAAATCGCTGGCGGCCGCGGTGATCACCCGCGCGCAAGAACGGATGCACCATTTTTTCTTTCACGGGCAATTTAACCCGACGCTCTGGCTGGCTATTCTGACCGGCAAAATCAAATCGCAGCAGGTCAGCTGGCATATCTGGGGCGCAGATTTATATGAATCTGCGGGTAGCCTGAAATTCCGTCTGTTCTATCTTCTGCGCCGTCTGGCGCAGGGCCGTATTGGACATGTTTTCGGTACGCGCGGTGACCTGATTCATTTTCATCAACGTCACCCGCGGGTGCCGTCGTCGTTGCTCTATTTCCCGACCCGGATGGATCCTGCGCTGACACAGCCGTCTGACATCCCGGAGCCCGAAGGGCCGATGACGGTGCTGGTCGGGAATTCCGGCGATCGCAGTAATCGCCACATTGAAGCGTTGCGTTCGCTGCATCAGCAGTTCGGCGCAGATATCCGCGTGATTATCCCGATGGGCTATCCGGCTAATAATCAGGCTTATATCGAACAGGTGCGGGCCGAAGCGCTGGCCCTGTTTGCCCCTGCTCAGGTGGAACTGCTGACGGATGCGATGGCCTTTGAGGATTACCTCAACGTGCTGCGCCGCTGCTCGCTGGGCTATTTTATTTTCGATCGTCAGCAGGCGATTGGTACGCAGTGTTTACTGATTCAGTTCGGCGTCCCCTTTGTGGTAAGCCGCCAGAACCCGTTCTGGCAGGATCTGGCGGAACAGCATCTTCCGGTGTTGTTCTACGGCGATGCTCTGGATGCGAAAACCGTGGCAGAGGCACGCAGGCAGTTGCTCAATACTGACCGGCAGAACATCGCTTTCTTCAATCCGAACTACGTCACGGGCTGGCAACAGGCGTTGTTGCTGGCGGCGGGAGATGCATCATGACGCTGGCACAGTTAGGCGGCCTGTCTGTGGTTTATGCGCTTTCGCTGATGTTTATACTGACGCTGACCTACAAAGAATTTCGCCGGGTGCGGTTCAATTTCAACGTCCTGTTTTCGCTGCTGTATCTGCTGACGTTTTACTTCGGATTTTCGCTGACCTGCCTGCTGGTTTTCCAGTTTGACGTCAAAGTGGTGCCGGTGGAAAACTTGTTGCAAGCCATGCTGGCCGCGACCTGCTTCTACGGCATTTACTATGTCTGTTATAAAACGCGGCTGAAGGCGAAACATCACGGCCCGTCGCGCCCGATATTTACCATGAACCGGGTGGAAACTCACCTGACCTGGATTTTGCTGGCGCTGATTGCCGTGGTGACGGTGTCGATCTTCTTTATGCATAACGGTTTTTTACTGTTTAAGCTGAAGTCGTACAGCCAGATTTTCTCCAGTGACGTCTCGGGCGTGGCGCTCAAACGCTTCTTCTATTTCTTCATTCCGGCCATGCTGGTGCTGTTTTTCCTCAAACCCGACGTCCGCCGCTGGCTGTTTTTCCTCGCCAGCACCGTTGCCTTTGGTTTCCTCACGTATGTGATCGTGGGCGGCACGCGTGCCAATATCATCATCGCCTTCGCGCTGTTTCTGTTTATCGGCATTGTCCGTGGATGGATATCGTTGTGGATGCTGGCGGCGGCAGGCGTGCTCGGAATTGTCGGGATGTTCTGGCTGGCGCTGAAGCGCTACGGTCTGAACGTCAGCGGGCCTGAGGCGTTTTATACTTTCCTGTACCTGACGCGCGATACGTTCTCACCGTGGGAAAACCTGGGGCTGCTGTTGCAGAATTACGACAAAATCAGCTTCCAGGGGCTGGCGCCTATCGTGCGAGATTTCTACGTGTTTATCCCAAGCTGGTTATGGCATGACCGCCCGAGCATTGTTCTCAACTCCGCCAACTATTTCACCTGGGAAGTGCTGGATAACCACTCCGGCCTGGCGATCTCCCCGACGCTGATTGGTTCACTGGTCGTCATGGGCGGCGTATGGTTTATTCCGCTGGGGGCTGTCGCGGTGGGGATGATCATCAAATGGTTTGACTGGTTATATGAGAAAGGCAAAGCCGACACCAACATATATAAAGCAGCCATTTTGCAAAGTTTCTGTTTCGGTGCCGTTTTCAATATTATCGTGCTGGCCAGGGAAGGGGTGGACTCGTTCTTTTCCCGTGTGGTCTTTTTCTGTGTCGTGTTCGGGGCCTGTCTGGTCGCGGCCAAAATGTTGTACTGGATGCTGGACGCCGCAGGGCTTATCCGCGCCAAGATGCCGCGCCGGGAACACCGTGTCGCGACGGTCGCTGTAGGGAAAGCTAATGAACTCTGAAAATAATACCATTCCACACTATGACATCCGCGGGATTCGCCTCTGGGGCTTTCGCGATATGGCGCATTTCATTGATTATTTATTTGCCGGTCGTCAGGTGAAAACCGGTGCGCTGGTGGCGATAAATGCTGAAAAAGTGCTGACCATTGAAACTAATCCGGAGCTCAGCACGCTGATAGGTGAAGCCGAATACAAATACGCCGACGGTATCAGCATCGTCCGCGCTATCCGCAAGAAATATCCGCAGGCCAGGGTGTCGCGCATTGCCGGGGCAGACTTGTGGGAAGGCCTGATGCAGCGTGCAGGCGCGGAAGGTACGCCGGTGTTTTTGATCGGCGGCAAACCGGACATCCTGCAACAAACTGAAGACAAACTGCGTGCGCAGTGGAACGTTAATATTGCGGGCAGCCAGAACGGATATTTCACTCCCGACCAGCGCGAGGCGTTATTCGAAAGAGTCAAAGCCAGCGGGGCGGCCATTGTGACGGTGGCTATGGGCTCGCCGAAACAAGAAATCCTGATGCGTGATTGCCGCCGGGTTCATCCGGATGCGCTGTATATGGGCATCGGTGGCACTTATGATGTGTTTACCGGCCATGTGAAGCGTGCCCCTAAGATCTGGCAAAAGATGGGGCTTGAGTGGCTGTATCGCCTGATTTCCCAACCCAGCCGTCTGCGCCGTCAACTGAAACTCCTCAAATTCGTCCGTTATTACTACACAGGCCGTCTGTAAAACTTGCGCCGCGACTGATTTTCAGCGCGGCGTTTTACCTCTCATTTCTCACCTCCGGTTACCCTCTCTTGCATCCCGCCGTGTCTACTGATGCGTATCTTTCTCAATTGTGGTTTGCAACTCATCCTGAAATGCGGAACCATAACGCCGTTTTTCCGCCCCATGCGGGCATTATCACAATAAAAAAATAACATTCCGGTCATTCCGGAAGGCAAACACAACACTGAGAAACTGAGGAATTATGGCGAATCAAGAAGAAAAGGGTGGGCTACACCGGGGGCTGGAAGCCAGACACATTGAGCTGATTGCCCTGGGCGGTACCATCGGTGTCGGGCTGTTTATGGGCGCGGCGAGCACTCTGAAATGGGCGGGGCCTTCTGTTTTACTGGCGTACATTCTGGCCGGTATTTTTGTCTTCTTTATCATGCGTTCGATGGGCGAAATGCTGCATCTGGAGCCGGTGGCCGGTTCGTTTGCGGTCTACGCACATAAATACCTCGGGCCTTACTATGGCTATCTGACGGCGTGGAGTTACTGGTTTATGTGGATTGCGGTGGGGATTTCTGAAATCACCGCGATCGGCGTTTATGCACAATACTGGTTCCCGGAGTTACCGCAGTGGATCCCGGCGCTGATGGCCGTGGCGATTGTCGCAGCGGCCAACCTGGCCGCGGTGAAACTCTACGGTGAGATGGAGTTCTGGTTTGCGCTGATCAAAATCACCACCATTATTGTGATGATCGTGGTCGGTCTGGCGGTGATCTTCTTCGGCTTCGGTAATCACGGCGAGCCGGTGGGCTTTGCGAATCTGACTGCGCACGGCGGCTTCTTCGCCGGAGGCTGGAAAGGTTTCCTGTTTGCGCTGTGTATCGTCGTGGCGTCCTATCAGGGCGTCGAACTGGTGGGGATTACCGCCGGTGAAGCGAAAAATCCACAGGTGACGCTTAAACGCGCCATCAATAACATCCTGTGGCGGATCCTGATTTTCTACGTCGGTGCCATTTTCGTCATCATCACCATCTTCCCGTGGAACGAAATGGGCACGCACGGCAGCCCGTTCGTCCTGACGTTCGCGAAGATAGGCATTGCCTCGGCGGCAGGTATCATCAACTTTGTGGTGCTGACGGCGGCGCTCTCCGGCTGTAACAGCGGAATGTACAGCTGCGGGCGCATGCTCTATGCATTGTCGAAGAATCGCCAACTGCCCGCATTCCTGAGCAACGTCTCAAAAAGCGGCGTCCCTGTTTACGGTATCGCGATCACGATTTTGTGTTTGCTGGTCGGTTCGTGCCTGAATTACCTGATCCCGAATCCGGAGAAAGTCTTCGTTTACGTTTACAGCGCCAGTGTTCTGCCGGGAATGGTGCCGTGGTTTGTGGTACTGATTAGTCAGTTGCGTTTTCGTGAAGCGCATAAAGAGAAATTGAAGAACCACCCGTTTAAATCGATTCTCTTCCCTTATACCAATTATCTGACGCTGATTTTCCTGGCCTGCGTGCTCGTGGGTATGGCAATTAACCCGGATACGCGAATTTCTTTGCTGGTAGGCGGGATTTTCATCGCGGGAGTGTCACTGATATACTTCGGCCTCGGCATGCATAAGCGTGCTGCGCTGACGGCAGAAAAGGCAAAATAACGTCTTAAGTCATGGGTGGGGGAGGTTGGGCGCTTACTTTTAATGCGTATTGGACAAAGCGTAATCAAACGCAATATTTCTGAAAAAAAGCACTAGACAGCCATGCGTTAAAACCGTAGTATCCCCACCCGCAACGGCGCTAAGCGCCCGTAGCTCAGCTGGATAGAGCGCTGCCCTCCGGAGGCAGAGGTCTCAGGTTCGAATCCTGTCGGGCGCACCATTAAGTTTGCGCTAGAGTTGCGGTGGTCTTGTTTGAAGTTAAGCAGTCCACGATGTAGAAAAGTTTGAAATGGTGGCTATAGCTCAGTTGGTAGAGCCCTGGATTGTGATTCCAGTTGTCGTGGGTTCGAGCCCCATTAGCCACCCCAAATTTTTTAAATGATTTTGTGAATGTGACATGCGATGGTGGCGGAATTGGTAGACGCGCTAGCTTCAGGTGTTAGTGTCCTTTGGATGTGAGGGTTCGAGTCCCTCCCTTCGCACCACACACAAAATGCATTTAAATGATGCAGTTAGCGTCAAGAAGTAGTAAGATGCACGACATCGGCGAGTAGCGCAGCTTGGTAGCGCAACTGGTTTGGGACCAGTGGGTCGGAGGTTCGAATCCTCTCTCGCCGACCAATTCAAATAAAGAGCCCTGCAGAAATGCAGGGCTTTTTGTTTTCTGCTTTTAAAAACTGCTCTCACGTCTCTTCCTGGTCTTGTTGTTTATCAGCGACATACGCACTTTTCTCTGTCTCTTTCTGGAGACACTTATCTTATTGATAAATAAAGACTCACCTAAGCTGACATTCCTGCGTCGTTCACTGGCGACAGAATGGGGGATTGCCGGAGCGTATCCGCCTTCGGAGAAACAGAGCACCGGTGTTTTATAAAAACAAAATCGTTAATTATCAGTGCGATAAAAAATTATAAACAGATGCTTGCCATTCTGGCACGCGTCCTGCAATATTCCCGCCGTAGATGCTCATTCCACCCATTATGTTTGCTCCGGCTTCATAAACCTGGGAATGATGCAGAGCCAATTTACAGTGCCTATTGTCATCCTGACCGATAACGCGCAAGCGCTATCACCCAGAAGGCAAAACGTTGAGTGAGGCACTAAATCTGTTGTCCTAGACCTGATTGTTTTTAGACACTTGTCCTTCAGACAAGTGTTTTTTTTGCCTGAAATTTACCGCAGGCATAAAAAAGGCTCCCGAAGGGGCCATTTATATGTTTTTAGTTAATTGAAATAAAAGGATTTATTTCTTTCAATGTCCACACATTGACCACGTTAAGAAAACAAGCCCCGCATTGCGGGGCTTTTTCATGCTACATCAGGAAGTTTTGTTGACCATGTGAGGTTGGGTGGGGCATCACTGCGTTGATATGTCCCGGCTTCATAATTGAGCCGTCGAATGACTCCATTGTCTTGAAGGTATGGCCACAATTTATGTTCTGGCATTGGTTATAACGTTCCTTGGTGTTCTCACTCAGGTAACGGCTTGAACGGGTATGTGCAGCGTATTTGCAGATTGGACAATGGAACATGATCACCACCTCAATGAATCACTTTAAGATGCGTTGATTTTAACCATTAAATTCATTTAAAACAAACAGTTAAGAAGTTTAGTGGTCATTCCTCCTGTGTGTCAAACTCTACGTCTGAAAGCCTCACCTCAAGGTCTAGTGACGTCGTGTAGCCACTATTACTGAGTGAGTGAACCACCTTAGCAATAATCCATGACTGCTCGTCTATGACGTGCTTAAACCCTTTAACCCGCACCGGCGTTTCAGGATATAAATCCGCGCGCCCCATGGCGAGACTAATGGAGAACTCCGCCACACCGCGTTGCAACTTATCCCACTTTGCCGCCGCTGCGCGCATGGCCTGCGCTTTGCTGGCATAGATGGTGGTCAGTGCAAAAACGTTATCCGCTTCACCGGCCATGTATTCACCTTCTTTGGCTTCGGGTGTTTTGACTGCCGCCGCCTTGGCTTTAACCGGTTTCGCTTTGGGGTGTTGCAGTGCGCGCAGTTGTTTAAACTTGGGCTTTCGCTGAATTTTAACCTTTTGCTTTTTGGGCTTAGGGTCTTTGGTATGCAGCCATTTAGCCGTTACGCCGGTGTATGCCCCCCGGTCAGCAATGGCGAACTGATGCCGGTCACCGTCGGCGCGTTCAATTGTCATGGTCGGTATAGGTTTACCGCTGGCGGTGGTGCCGCTCCCTGCTTTCAGAAAAAGTAACTTACCGGCTTTCAATGAGACCTCAGCCCCGTTGCGCGTGGCCAGACGGGTTAAAAACTTGGCGTCAGATTCCTGAGACTGGTCGATGTGCGGAATACTGATGGCGTTCAGTTGCGTGGCCACGCTGGCCGTCAGCTTATTGCGCGCGGCGATTTGCTCAACCACCTGACCGAGCGTGGTGTCGTGGTAGGACATTTCACGCCGTGAATTCAGGGTGCCGCGAAAGTCAGCGCTGCGCGCCCGGATAGTCAGCGTATCCGGCGCGCCACGGTGTTCAATCTCATCCACCGTAAATTCTCCCTTACCCAGCAGCGCCGAGCCCTGCCAGCCCAAGAACAGGGAGAGCACCGCACCGCGCGGCGGCATTTCTACCTGTCCGTCGCTGTCGTCGAGTTCGATATCGAGTTGGTCAGCCTCAAATCCGCGATTATCGGTCAGCGTCAGCGACAACAGCCGGGCGCTGATATCCTGCGTAATATCATTGCCCGCCTGCGTCAGCATAAATGCCGGTGCCAGCGTTGCCCCTGCGTCAACCGTCAGCCCCGTTATCATGACAGCACTCCCTGCTTGGCCGTACTGGCCTTATTCAGCAATCCGTCAGCCTGCTGCTGCAAATCACCAAACATGGCGGTCAGGGACTCATCCACGCGCGTGAGCGTCAGCGTAAACTCAATGCTGCGCGCGCTGCCGTCAGCAAAGAATTCACTGCGGGTTTCACTGAGGCTCTCCACGACGAACATCCCATAAATTGTGCCCGAGCCCTCCAGCAGCGGCCACGCCTTACCCTCATTGGCCATCTGGTTGAGTACCAGCAGGGACATTCTTCCGCCGGTGATTTCAGGCATCAGTACGCCTGACAGGGTGATTTTTTCCTCGTTCACGCCGAGAAATTGCAGCGCGGGACGCTGGCCAATACGGCTGTTTGACGGCCAGCGGTAATCAACACTTCGTTGCAGGCTCTGATAAGGGACGGTTTGTAGCTGAAACACAAATAACCCAAGCGCTAACATCATGCGAAATTCTCCTTAATCGTATCCAAGGCGGGAGCGCAGCTCTGCCCGGCGCTGACGTTCGCGGGCGTCCAGTGCGTCGATAACTTGGCGGCTGGTATCCTGCGCACCCATTCCGGCGCCCACGGAAATCTGGTAGTTGTTTTTGCTGTTGTCGGTATAGCTTCGGCCACCGCCTGCGGATACCGGGGCATAGCCGCCACCGAGCAGGCCACCCGGCGGCAAAGACTGCGGCTCGCGCCCGGCATCATTTTTTGCGCGCTGCTGGGCTTTGTCAGCGTTCTTATCCAGATCGGCAGATTCGTCTTTGATGAGGCCAAGCTTGTTTAGCAGCCAGTCCACACCTTCCCGAAGCTTGTTGAACGCCCGCAGCGGTGCGGTAAGCGCATTGGCCACCGCCTGCCCGAACAGCACACCGGCGTTTTTGCAGCCGTCGAGGGTTTCCTTCGTGGACTTCACCGGCGCAACCAAATCTTTGAACCATTGCCAGACCGCTTTGAGCTTCTCACCCAGCCATTCAAAGACCGGTTTAAGCGGGGAAAAGAGCTCTTTTACCGGCGCAAACGCCACGCCCAGCCCCTCAATCACACCGGCGAAAAAGGCGCTGATAGGCTCCCAGTATTTACGGATGAGCAGCGCGCCGGCCACGATGGCCAGACCGACGGCAACGACAGGCCAGGTGATCGCCCCCAGTGCGGTCACAATGGTTGCTCCCGCCGTGCTGAACGCCACGCCCAGCGTACCGGCAACGGCGATAATCGCGTTTACCCCGGCAATGACCGGCCACGCGATGAGGCCAATACTGCCCAGCACGCCAAGGATCGCCAGCGCACCGGTGGTCACTGCAAACAGGGTTTTTGTCAGCTCCGGGTTTTCCTTCGTCCATTGGCCGACCTTGCCGAGCCACTCGGTTGCGGAGGTGGTCAGGCGTCGCAGCGCGGTGTCCTGCTTTTCGAAAACCTCAATCTGCAAATCTTCCCACGCCGAAGCGAGGTTTTTTAAATCGCCGTCGAGGTTGTCGGTCTGGACTTTTGCAATGCGCTCCGTAGTGCCAGATGAGTTTTGTATCGCATTGCGCTTCGCGTCCAGACTGCCGTTTCCGGCTGCGGCCACCAGCTTGACCGCGCCTTTCATGGCCTCTTCACCGAAGATGACTTTCAGGTATTGCGCTTTCTGCGCCGTACCGAGCTTATTTTTCTTAAACGACTGGTTGATGGATTTAAGGATTTTCTCGACCGGGAGCATGTCCCCTTTGCCGTCGCGCGTTTTCACCCCCAGCTCGTTGAGCGCCGCCGGAGACTGTCCCACCGGTGCCTGTAATCGGCTGAAAATGGCACTCGCGCCGGTACCGGCCATTGAGCCTTTGATGCCGTTATCCGCAAGAATGCCGAGCAAGGCGGTGGTGTCCTCGATGCTGGCACCCGCCGCCTCCGCGATAGGGGCGACATATTTCATTGCTTCGCCCAGCTCAATCAGGCCGGTGTTGGATGAGGTAAAGCCCTTGGTCATGACATCTGCGACACGCTCAATCTGCGTGGTCGGCAGGTTAAACGCAGACTGCATATTGGTGATGATGTCTGCCGCCTCGGCAATATCGACATCCGCCGCAAGGCTGAGATTGACCGTCGAACCCGTCGCCGCCAGCACCGAATCAGCGTCATACCCGGAGCGGGCAAGCGTGGTCTGCGTCCGGGCAACGTCTCCCGGAGAAAACGCCGTTGTCGCACCAATATCGCGCGCCTGTTTGCGGATTTGGCCGAGCTTTTCCTCGCCCTTATTCAAACCGAGAATGGCCTGCGTTCCTGACATTTGTTTGTCAAAGCCGATGCCCGGCGCAATAAATTTAGCCTCACCGTACAGACCGGCGGCGGCAACGCCCACACCGGCCATCCCCGCGCTGCGCGCCCCGGAGGCCAGCCGCTGACCCGACTCATAACGATTTTTTACCGCGTTGAGTTTTGCCTGCTGCGCGCTGACCCGAGCCAGAGCCTCCCGCTGACGATTAAGCTGTGCGTTAGTCTCACTCAGCGAGGTGCGCAGTCGGCGCTCGTCGGCTGACAAATTACGGGTATTGATACCCGCCTGCGACAGCTCCTGTCGCTGACGCTGAACGGACTGCCGCAGGCCGTTGTATTTGAGCTGAAGTTCGGAGGCCGTGCGCTTGGCCGCTTCCATTGCCTGCGTCTGCGCGCGCGTAGGATTGGCGGTGTTTCTAAACTGGAGGGCAAGCGCGGCGGCTTCCTGCTTGGCGTTTTTTAGTGACTGGCCGGTGACGGCAAGCTGTGCACTCGTTTTACGAAACCCCTCTATCTGCCCGGCTTGGGCGTTTAGCTGCTTGATGGACTGTTGGGTGGTTCGGATTTCCTGAGACAGCGACTTGCTCGCTGTCTGGATGGATTTAAACGGGCGGGTCGCTTGGTCAACAGCCTTGAGTAAAACCTGCAATGTCACATTGTTACTCATTGGCGTGTCCACTTCGTTCGTGCGCTTTAGCGCGCCATGTGACGAGCTCGGGAAGGCTCAGCGGATAGAGTTCTGACGGTGGCCAGTGAAAGACCACCGCCACGTCGGCCATCAGGTCATCAACCGACAGCCGCGGTGGAAACGTCAGCGTTCCGAATTCGGCAACAAAAAATTAATCACCTTTCCGGCCAGCCCGACCATATCCGGCAGCGACAGCGCGGCGCACTCCTCTTTTGTCAGCGTCGGGTAGGTGATGCGCGGCAGAACCATCAGCAGCGCGTCCACGTTTGAGCTGGCCACGTCGGCCAGACTGACGCCGCGTAGCGCACCGGCGTTCGGGCGGATCACGTTTACTTCGGTAATCAGGGTGTCGCCGCGTTTGATTGGCGTATCCAGCGTTACGACGTTGGCGTTTTCTTGGGTATTGTCTGCGGTAACTGTGTCGGTCTTTTTCATGGTTTTTCTCAGAGTTGGTAAGGGAACGTGGCCAGCACACCGGCCACCAAAACATTACAGCCCGATATTGCGGCGGTGTTTTTCCAGCATGTCGGTACCGTTGACGATTTCGACCATGTTCACGGTGTCGATTTCAATCAGCGTATTTCCGTCAACCACCAGCTTGTAATACGTACACTGCGTGGTGATTTTGCTTTCGGTGTCTTCGCCCTGCTTCATGTCGCCGGTGTCGATTTCTTTGTGACGGCCACGCATAACGATTTCCACTGCGGAGACGTCGCCGGTATCGTCACGCTGGAAAGACCCGGCAAACCGCAACGGAACATCCGCAGCACCGGCGGCGGCATACTGCGCCCACAGAGCGCTGTCCGGGAGCCCACCAATTGACCATTCAACGGTGAGCGCATCGTCATCCAGCCCAAAATCCACCGGCGCGGAGCCGTTCATCCCGCCGCCGCGATAGTTCTCAAGCTTGCGGGTCAGCTTTGGCAGCGTGACCGACTGCACCACGCCCATGTAACTCAGGCCGTCGTTAAACAGGTTGAGGTATTTCAGTTTGCGAGGAAGTGCCATATTGATTGCCCTTAGCTGTTAATGGATGCGGCCAGATTCACGAGGTAGGTGTCGGTGATGCGCTGACGCAGGGTCAGACTTTCCAGCGGCGGCACCGGCGTGTAGTCATAGTCGATATAGAGTTTCCCGGCTTTCAGGGTGTCTTTATCGTTGGCGGATTCATCAAACCAGCAACTGCCGTCGATGATGTAGCCGTTGGATTTGAGCTCGCGGAATTTGGCGTTAATGCCGTCGATGATGTCGCGGATAAGTGAGGCGGTCATCGGTTTATCCACTGCCCACATGTGCGCTTCGGCCATCGTGTCGGCCAGCACCTGCGCCGTGCGGGTGTAGTTCTCAAACAGGAAAAGCGGGTCATCAGAGCAGGTGCGGTTTCCCCAAAAGCGGAAGCCGTCTTTGCGCACAAGCGTAGTGACTCCGGCCTCGTTGAGCAGGTCAGCGTCAGTCCCCGACGCCTGCAAATCCCAAAACACCGAGGCGCTGATACCGGTCACGCCATTCACGCCGACGTTTGACAGGGTTTTATGCCAGCCGGTGTCTTGGTCAATCTTGGCGCGAAGCCCCAAGGCGCGGGCGGTGGCGTAGGCCGTAGTGCTGGCGTTCGCGGTAGTATCCCATGCAATAAAGTCCGGCCAGATGAGCATCAGTTCGCGCTGGCTAAAGTTGTCACGGTACTTAATGGCGTCGGAAATGGTTTTGCATTCCCATGCGCTGATGTAACCGAATGCGCGCAGCGACTGGCAGACGGTGGCCAGTGCCGTGGCCACTTCCTGCGAGTCCAGACCGGGCACGCCGAGAATGCGCGGTTTTACGCCTGTGACGGCTTCGGCGGTAAGCAGGGCTTTCATGCCGGTGTACTGCCCGCGTTCATCCGCACCGCCGATGATGTTAGACAGCGTTTCGGCGGCGGCTTCATCAGCATCTTCGTTCTCTGATTCCGCCACGCGCACCACGACCGTGACCGGTTTGCACTGGTCGCCAATGGCCGTCAGCGCCGGTAACAGGGTGCCGGTTTTCCCCGCCTTGCCCTGCGCGGCGATCACATCGGTGATAAGGACTGGCGTATTGAGCGGGAAGACTTTTTCGTCAGCGTCGTTGGCCGTGCAGACCATGCCGATAATGGCCGTGGATACGGTGGTAATAACGCGCGTTCCGTCGTTAATTTCGACGACCTGCACGCCGTGGTGAAAATCACTCATCGGGTTAGCTCCGTTAAAATAGGCAAATCAATTTTGTTGTTTAACGGTGGTCAGGGCGAGGCGTGAGCGTTGGGAGGGGATTAGTACAACAGCACATATAAAAAGCGCGGCATTAAAAAGCCCGGCAATTGCCGGGCTAGGTTGTTATTGATGAATTACGGATTATTCAGGCCTAATTTTTCAGCCAACCGATGCAGTGCGCAAACGCTGACCATTTCCTCTGCATGTTCAGAAAATTCAATCCAGTGCAGACCAATGAACCACGCCAGCAATTCGGCCTCTTCTTTACTTAATTCCACGTTCACCCCTTAATTAACTGTTAAGGGATTGTTGATTTAATACCCACACCTTTCAAATAGTTATTACTGATCAATAAGTGCAGACTGATCGTTTTCACCGATCGTTGCTAACGTCGGCATTTCTGGCCAAGCGATATCAGGTGCAGTGGTTAAATCCAGCCTATTAAGGGCAACCCGGTAAGTTTTCCATGCTTTGAGCTGGAGCAGTTCAGCCTCTGTGGCGTCATCAATATCTACAGCATCCTGTAACGGCGTAATGGCGGTGGTCGCGTTGCTCAGCAAGTTATTTCTTTTTTGCTCAGCCACTTCTGACGCTACCGGCTCAAACTTAATAATTTTCCCGTCCTGATAGCTGTAGGTTTGCTCTCCAATATCTGCCGGTAAATTTTTAGCTGAAACTTCATAAACACTCACACCTTCTGATAGCGTTAAAAAGTTCGGGTTCTCCGACCATGTATTAATAAACCCATCCTGACCCACGGCAATAAATGCGTTTTTACCCGCCCATTTCTCATCGCGTAATGTGTACCAATCATTACCGTCTTCATCTTCGAAATAGAGAACGGGGACTGCCAAACCTTCCTCAAAAACTTGCTTAGAGATTTTGATATTTTTAAACGTAATCATATTAGTTCCCCACCTGTCGCCAGCTTCCACTGGCCGATCTAATCATTAACGCGCGGTAGTATTTCCCCATCATTCGGCAATCGCCCATATCCGGACGTATGTTTAATCCCGTCATGAAACACCCCGTCGGCGCTTCCCAAACCTGCTGAGCAGTCCAGCCCGCATTCTCCAGCGCCTGACTGCCGCGCTGTACGTCGTAAACGTATCGGTTATCACCGTAGGCATAAATATCATTGCGTAAATCGCCATTCGCCCAATTGCGAGTCCCTGCAATTTCGTTTTGTAACTGCTCCCTAGTGGGCAGGACAACAACGCCATTGGTGGTTGAATGACGTATATAAGGATCATTTGCATTGCCCGAAACAAAGCCAACAGTAGTGGAAGTATCACGGTAGATATAACGTCCATCGGATTCCGTTTTGGTATATGAATCTCTTTGTGGTGGCGGAAAATTAGTGGTGTAAACCTCCCCCATATCAGAAGCATCTACCTGAATTTTGACCTTAGAACCCGTCCAGCCGATATAGACTTTATTGGTCTGCATACCGACACCGCCGCCTTGCTGAACGGCGGCAAAATTCCCGACATTCCCCAGCCCGACATTCGAGTTGGTGAGATTGATGTCTTTCGTGCCGTCAAAGGCCACACCGGCAATCTTCCGCGCGGTGGCGAGTTTAGTTGCTGCTACAGCGGTGCCGCCCGCAGGCAATGCTCCGACGTCTGCCGGACTCGGTTTGTTTGCCTGACAATAAATTTCATTCCAGCCAGACCATGGACCATCAACACCGTTCCACGCGCCTGTCGCGTAACGGGTGAATTGTCGCCCGTTACTATTAAAGGCAATTTGCTGTGTGGCATTCGGACCCCAAGTAACGAAAATAACCCCGACAAAACCATTCATCGGATAGCCTTTTGTCGTGGTTGCCGCCGCAACGCCAGGCACCCCGTAATGCCCAAACATGGCACTCCCGCGAAGCGTGTTCGGGGAATCCGTCGCCGTTAAGTTTTCGCGAATTTTAAACGCTGTCGCGATTTCATCAGACAGCGCTTTTTCGCTGGCGGCGCTTTGCGCTGCTGACCACGCGCCCACGTCTGCGGCCGTCGGTTTATTGTTGGTGCCATACATGGCAACCCATGGACGCCATGGTCCATCCTTCCCGTTCCAGTTTGAAGTAAGTCCGCGGATCCAGACGTTGCACGTATCGAAAGTGATATACATCTGCTGACAGCCGTAGGCGCTGCCGGTGACAAACAGCGTGCCCGCTTTAGCTTCGGGGTAATTCCTGTCTGCCGTCGCGGATGCGTTGGCGGATTGGTGATATATCGCCGCCTGAACAGTCGTCAGGCCAAACCCCACAGTGTTCAGGTCAGTTGAGCCGAGGGCAGAGTTTGCGGCAACAGAACCGACGGTGCTGGATTGCACCCAGTCACTCCATGGACCATCTGTCCCGTTCCAGACGTTGCTTGATGCGCGCTGCCAACATTTACCGGAAAGGTGTTCGGTGTAACGCTGGATCACGCCGTTAGTGTAGGCACCCGGAAACACTTCCAAAATACCGGCCAGCATTGCAGGGTAGCCGTTGGCTGCCGTTGCCTGCGTAGGGGATGTCTGCGAATAAATGCCGAACTTGTCACGCCCAAACGTATTGATATTGGTGTTGCCGAGATTGGTAGACGATAGTGGCATCGCTCCCACGTCCACTGCCGTCAGAGTTTGGTCTGCGCTTAACGCCTTACCGTTAATTTTACGGGTGGAAGGGACGCGCGTATTCGCATTGTCGTTGGCGGTCTTCACCGCTTTCGGCGTCGCAGCCAGAACCTCGCTGGCACTGCTGACCGAGCTGTTAAGCTGCACAAAACCTTTAGCCGTCAGCGTCCCGTCCGGGTGTTTGCGCGATTTCTCATGCTCTGTCAGCTTGTCGTCTACATAATCTTTTGTCGCCATGACCGTCGAGCCGTCAATGCTCAGCGCGACGGACTCAATTTCGCTAACGATGAGCACCATGCGCAGGGTCTGCAACCGGCCTGACCCTTCGGCAAGCTTGGGTTTATAGCTTTCCGCCATATTGCTGACAGCAATCAGCACGCCGTCAGCATCGTATAAGCCCATTTCACGCATCCAGAAGCCGCCGACATCTGGCTGGATCACCAGTTCGGCCACCAGATAATTACTGTTTTTGGCGTCAATGCTTAGCCGGTTGAGATTGGCGCGATAAACTTCATTAACAAGTTTGACCTGTTTTGGGTCAGGCGTCGGGAGTTTTCCGCCCCCGTCACCGACGGCCATGCGCGTGATTTTGACCTGCGTTCCGCCTGCCGTGGCGGCGGCGATTTTGGCCGCGCCGGCGGTAGTCAGTAATGCTTTATAAGTCGCCATGAGTTGTCCTCTGCTTAGGCCGGATAAACGGTGATGACGTCGCCGTCGTAAGAAAGCGCACCAACAAAAATATGGCCGGGGATATCCTGAATGATGGTCAGCGTTTCAAGGTGGCGGCTGGCCGGTTTGGCGTCGGCTATCAACCGCTCCATCTCCTGATACATTTCTTCGGTAATGCCACTTTCCAGCACGCCGATATCGAGGCGAAACGTCCCGGGCGGGCTGCTGGTTTCCCACCATTCAGAAATGTTGATGACGTATCCCAACGGCTCAACCACCCGGCGGATCGCGCTGATGGTGCCCTTATGGGTATGGATGAAATAAGCCGACTGGATAACGCTGCGCTTAGTCGCCTCCGGCCATTTCTCATCCCACCGGTCAACGGAAAATGCCCACGCCAGATAGGGTAAGAATTTCGCCGGGCAGGTTTGCGGGTTCCATAAATCGCGCAGCGGGACGGGGACAGCGGTCAGCTCGGCGCAGGCCGCAGCGGCGGCAACCTCAAGCGGCGATGAACCGACGGGCAAGAGCCTTGCATTACTCATCAGTCCCTCCGATAGTGATGGAGGATTCGGTGCAAAATGACGCCTGCGTGTCGCCCAGTACGAGATCGGCCACCGGTTGCGTAAGCTCGACACGCTGAACGCCCTCAACGTGCAGCGCGGCATAAATCGCAGAGAGACGAATATCACGCCCCAGCCGGTGCTGTGCCTGCGTGTAAGCGTTAAGCTTATCCAACGCGGCCAGCCTAACGGGCTCTAATTCCGGCCCCGGATAAACGTAGAGCTCGGCAATAATCTGATAAGGCACAATCTTTGCTGACTGTACGGTCACGCGGTCAGCAACCGGGCGCACGTCTTCGGCGTTGAGCGCCGCATTCACAATCGCGATAAGCTCTGCGCTGGCCGTGCCGTCACCCTCACGCGAAAGCACAGAAATCGTCACGCTGGCAGGTTCCGGGCTAATCACTGACACATCCGCAACCCGACCGTCAGCACTGCGGCCATGGAATTGATAAGCGCCCGTTGAACCGGCCACACTCAGACCCTCGAAAGCCTGTTGAATACGCACACGAAAATCACTGTCACTTTCCAGTACCTCGGCTACCGGCGGCAGCACAGTATCATCAGCCTCCGTGATAACCAGCCGCGCAACGTTATAGTTTGCGCCTAGCTGGTCGAGGTCATCGCCGGTGGCGTAGGCCAGCATATTGGCGCGCGCCGCCTCGTTGACACGCTGACGCAAAATCACCTCGCGGTAAGCATTCTCCTGCAACAGTTTGACGATAGGCTCAGATTCCAGCGCCAAGGTGCGGGCGACGGCCTCCCGTTCGCTCTCGTCATACAGTGACAGCAACGTGGCTTTGCGTTCTTCCAGTAAGGTTTCATAGTCCACCTCCTCGACCACATCCGGCGCGGGGAGCAGGCTTAAATCAATCGTGGCCATAGTATTAACTCAATGAGATGGAAGAAGAAAAACCGCCGGGAGAATCTGTGCGGTTGCCGGTAATGTTGACCACCATTCCCCCGTTGTAAGTGGTTTCAAAAGTGATGCCGGTCAGGCTAACTCGGGGCTCCCAGCGGAGGATCGCCGAATAACACGCGGCCATGATTTGCAGTCGCAGCGCCGCGTTTTGAGGTTGGTCGGTCAGAGCGGAAAGCAGCGAGCCATAATTTCGGCGCATGACCCGAGAGCCTATGGGTGTGCGCAGAATGTCACTGACTGACTGGTTGATGTGCGCCATGTCTTCAACCGCGCGCCCGGTACTGCGGGACATGCCGAGGTATTTCGCGTTAGTCATTATCAAAACCTCAGCTATCAATTCGGTTTACCGGTGTTTCCGCCACCGGTCTGGACGCCGCCGTGTGTGTGGGTATCAACCTGCACACCATTGGAGGTAAACGCGCCGCCGCTGTGCGCAATATTGCCTTTCATAGCACCGCCTTTTTTCACCTCTAATGAGCCAGTGGTCAGCTTGTTCGTACACACCACCTCTGGCGTATCAAGCGTGATTTTGCTGCTGGCCGTGACGATGACATTCGGCGCGGTGGCACTGATTGACGTTGCAGCGGAAATATCAGCGGTCTGAACACCGCTCACAGTCAGCGCGCCGGTTTCCGGCTCGTACTCCAGCACTGCACCGTCAGAAAAACTGACGTGATATGCCTGCGGTGATGCCGACGGCGCGGGGAAATCATCGGAATAAATACCCGGCAGCACGAACCCGGTATCAAGCTCACCGCCAAGGGAAAGCAGCAAAACCTGCTCACCTACGGAAGGTGCCCACCAAGTACGCGAGCTCCCTGCGCGGGGCGTCAGCCAGTGCAACCAGTCAGTAAGGATTTCGCCCGTCTGGATCCGACAAAGAGCCAGCCCACTATGAACTTCAGCAACCACGCCGATTCTGATAATGTCGCGTATTACGCGGGAAAGTTCGGAAAGTGTTTCATGTGTATTCATGAGGGAATGATGCCGCCGGAGAGATTCGGCAGCAATGCAAGGACGTAGGATGGCTAAGGATACAACACCAATATTAATACTTAAAAAGTTGAGCGTAACTTCTCTATTTCTTTATCGGTTTTAGGTAAGGTTATGTAATCAAAAATTCCGCCCTGCAAGCTGACGTATTTTTTAAAATATTCACCGGAGATATTAATTTTCTGTCCATTAGAAAAAGACATTATAACTGTCCTTATGTATGTATTTTTTTTGAGCGAGCCCACTAATAACATTTTGGATATTTGGTCATCAGGAATGTCAAGTGCTTTTAGCGTTTCTTTATTTATATCGACACCGGAACTGCTCACTAAAAATAATTGAGAACCATATAAATCAATTGTTGAAGTTATCCTGCCGTTAGTCGAAAAAAATATTTTATTATATTTGATGCTTGTAATTATATTTACTTTCTTTGTTCTAACATCATAACTCAATGTGTTCTCTTGAGGAATCATATCAAAGGCGCACCAGTCATACGTGTCAAATCTTCCATGAACAACATAGAATTTTTTAGGGTCGATAGCATCTGCCTTAATGCAAATCCCCAAGCTGTAAGTAGACAACAAACTATTAAGTATGGGGAATTTTTTAACTGACAAGTACGGACTGCCAACTTGAACTTCATAGTTTAAAGGGCTACCTTTGTAGCTACTGTTTGAACTAATTGCCTTGTTCTTCTTAAAAGTAAAAAGATCCCCGCTCTGGCCATGAGTTTTGGCTATGTATTTTTCTATGTCTTTTTTGAAATTTATAACTTCCTTGTCATCATCTGGAAGCTCTGACCAAGACATTAAACTAACATCCCCAATAGGATGCTTCGATTTTTCAATCTCTCTGATTAGATTTTTATTGCTCGATATTAACTCTTTTTGCTCCTCATCTGATTTTTTTCCGTCCAAGTAACCAATAAAAAAACTAGCCAATGTAGATAAAATAATAATCCAGATAGCTAACTTACCCCAAAAAGTTAGTTTATTACTAGGTGACTTAAAGATATTCATCACGCCAAGAATACCCAGCACCCCCGTTAGGACAGATAATGAAAATTTTATTGTACTTATCCAAAAATCACTAGACATTACATGAAAGCCTTAAGGGGTATAATTTAATATTAAGAAGATAATATACTCATAAATAGGAAATGACTATTTCTTCAATAGCATTTTTCTCCTTAACAGAAAATCCTAAGAGCGGGCGTGCGCTATATCGCACTGGCTTGCTGTGACGGTTTGGTTTGTCGCGTAGTCCCTCCTGATGGATCCGCGCAATACGCTGCACCTTACCGGCAAACTCAATCACCGCCGCGTCGGCAGAGCCATTCGATTTTAGGTAGCGGGCTGTGCGCAGCTTGGCAAACATTTCGCGCTTTACCCGTCCCTTTTTAGCCTTTATAGGCTGACGCTTTCGGGAGGCATACGGCGTACCGTCCGGTGCTTTTTGTCGCTTAATACGCTGCTGCTGGCTGACACGCAGTTTTTTAGCAATCTCTGCGGCCATCTTGCGACGGCCAGCTGGTGACAGACTGGCCAGCAGCCCGGATAACTTATCGTCAAAAGGCTTGAGCTCATTCATCCCATTTACTCACCAGTTCGCCATGCACATACAACTCCATAGGCCTGTGTACCGGCACCGGCGGCGGGGGCTCGTCCAGTGGCGTAACGTTTAGCCTGCGGTCAACCTCTTTGACGATTGTGCGCTCGGTCAGTTGCAGGCTCATGCGCACGTCTTTGCTGTCGTCACTGTTAATATCCGCAACGTAGGTGAAGCCGCGTTTTTTCCCGTCTTCGGTGGTCATAATGTCCGGCTGATGCTCACGCAGCCAGACGTTGACCGGCACAATCAGCAGGTTGATATCACCGGTGTAATCCGTTACCACAATATCCAGCGTATAGCGGTTCTCAAATGATAGCGACGCGGCCAGCGTGGCGTTAATAACGCCGCCGTCCACAAACATGTGCAACATGTCCGGGTTATCTCGCAGCAACGGCACGGATTTAGAAAGCGCCTTTCTCAGGCTGGCGGGCTTCAACATCGTGTGACTCCTGACACTGTTTAACGGCTTCGACTTGCAGCGCACAGTTCACCAGCGCGCTCTCCAGTTGGCGGTTGTCTTCGCTTAAATCACCGTTGGTTTTCGGACGACTGGCCGGTATAGGGCAACTGCTGACCTTCGGACAGCCAACGTAAATAATCGTCGGGGTTGGTAAATTCAGGTCGCGTGTGCAGCCGGGTAACATCGTCAGGCAGAGCAGACTGATACCAGCGGCGCAGAGTTTCATTTTCATTCAGTAACCTCGTGATGGTCTGATTACGGCGGTTGGCAAGCTGACCCGCTGCGGTGATTTGTTGACGCAGTACCACCTGTGCCCGCTCGTTACGCTGACCGCTGGCGTGCAGTTCGCTGATGGTCGCAGCGTTGGCCGCAAGAGCCCGCTGCATTTGCGCAATATTACGGTTTGCCTCAGTGACCTTATTATTCGCCCATCGCCAACCGGCAAGGGATGCCACCAGTGAGAGCAGTAACGCGGCAATGATAAATTTCATGACACCCCCTTCAGGCAGTGTTTCAGCTCGCGCGCGCGCCGGTTTTCCAGCCCCGTATTTTTCACGCCGTTGACATACACCCAGCGCGGGAGCTGCTGGCAGGCTTTCGCCCATGCACCAAGCCTGATGAAATTGGCCAGTGTGGATTGACAGGCTGCGCCGGTGCCGACGTTAAACGCAAAACTGGCCACCGCGTCATATACCGGCTGCGGCATGGCCACCGGCATACACTTATCCACGGCGCGTTCGGTCATGATGACGTCGGCGATCAGATTGCGTGCGGCGTCATGTTCGGTGATGTTTTTTGCCGGTTTCACCCCCGCCGCGTGGCCGATACCTGATGTCCATACGCCTGCGCTGCACTGGTACGGACTCAGGCGGCACCCCTCAAGGTCAGCAATCAGTGCCAGCCCCTCATCGGAGGTTTTTACATAACGGTAATCAGGCATTAGTGCGGCCAGAGCCAGCACTGCGGCCACGCTGCAACGCTTAACGATTGAGCTCATCGAAAACCCTCCGACTCAGGCCGTTACGCTCCAGCAATTTGTAACTTTTGCGGCGGTAATACCAGTTAACAAAGAATGTTCCCACCGCAACCAGAGCCCCCACCAGAAACGCAATATCCTGCGGAGTCAGCGCACCAATAAACGCCAGTGACATAGCAAGGCCGTAGGCAATCTGTGATGTGATTTTTTCCATTTTCAGTCCCATAACTGGACGGTTTCAGATACCGGCGCGGCGTCAACGGCGGGCAAAATCACCACGGTGCCATGTGGCAAGATTTCGCCCAGCTCAGCCAGCCCGGGATTGGCAGCAAGCACGGACTCAACCACGCCGCCGGTGCGCCCGTAGTGGCGATAACACAGGGCGTCGAGCGTATCGCCCTGCTGCGCGACAACCTGCATCAGAGCTGGCTCACCATGCCGCGCGCCTGACCTTGCAGGCGGGAGACGTGCCAGCGCATATCGCGCCACTGGTCATCCACCGAGACCTCCAGCGCCTCGGCCTTTTTGTCCCCTTTCGCGCTGGCGTCATAGCTGCGGTAACGCTCATAAATCACGGCGGTGGTCATCGCGCAGACCGCGCTCAAATAGTGGAAACACTTCACGCTTTCACCGTCGAGCTGCTCGGCGGGAACTTCCGCCAGCGTTTTAAAACCCGCCTCAATCTGCGCATCGCGATACGGATAAAGCTCGGCGTTCACCTCGGCCATCGCGGCCTTAATTGCGCGGCGAAAACGCGTAGGCGTGACGACGTGGCCAAGCCGGATGTTTTCACTCACCTGCTCCGGGTCAACGTCAGGGAAAAAAAAGGTATTGGTGATAACCGGACTCACCACCGCATCAGGCGGAATAACCAAGTCAGGGGGAATAACCACAACGGATCGCGCCGGGGCGGTGGTCATAACAATGTCCATTTCTCAAACCTCAAATAGGTGGACGGTGGACGCAGGCGTCAGACGAGGTAAAAACCTGCATCAGCCTGCGTGCCGTCCGGCGCGGGGCGCTTTCGGTTAACTGCCGGAGAGTACGGCTTTGCGTGGACGTCCACGCTTGGCCTGCGTCGCCGCAGGTTTTGCGGCCTTGCCCGGACGCCCGCGCTTAGCCGGGGCGGCTTTAGGCTTCACAGCTTCGGGCGCTGGCCGCAATTCTCTCTCCAGCCGTTCTATGTCTTTTTTCACACCGGCGGCGCTGTCGAGCTGCATCGCACGTTGCAGGTGAATCAGTGCCTGTTCAGGCTGGCCGTCATCACGCAAAACCTGACCGGTAATTTTGTGCAGCTTGGCGCGCACAGGGTCTGGCATATCAAACGGGAGCGTCATATTAATGGCGGTCAGCAGGTCATCAACGCTGACGGGCTCACCGGCACTGCGGGCGCGCATTGCCGCCAGCGCAACATCTTCGGCAAACAGGTAAGGCGCGGTGCGTTTGTTATTAGGGACGGTCAGACCGTGTTTCAGCGCATAGCGCGCCATGTCAAATGACCCGTGAATGTCTCCGGCATCCAGCGACCACTGGAGCATGGTCATCAGAATGTCGTCCTGACTGCCCGCATTGCTGGCCAGCACACCGGCAATCCACGGCGCATACGACGGCAACATGTCGCGCTTACGCCGGGCTTTGTCTTCCACGGAATAAATTGTTTTCAGTATCTGGCGGTCTCCGCGCAGCTTCATCAGCATCTGGCCGTAAGGCAGTGCCGAATGCAGCGGGTTACTCACCCGCTGCGACGAGGCTTTTTCAGCAGAGACCCGCATCATGTGACGCTGTGCGGGACTCAGCATGGGTTATGCCTCGCTTTCTGTTTCGGCTGGGATTTCGCTGTCCGTGACAGGTGCGGACAGTTGAGAGGTTTCCGCTGACGTAAAATCACCTAGCTGGATGTTTTCAATCATCGCCGCGCAGCCGTAGTCCTCGACCACATAGTCAATTTTCAGTGACTCGTAGTTTTCGATGCGGTCACGGCGCGCCACTTCTTCGATATGACGGCGGTGCGAGCTGTCCATGATGTAAATAGACAGGTTATCCAGACGGGTGATCAGCAGGGCATTGTCAGGGAAGTACGGCACACGCACCGCAGGCAAATTACCAATGCGTTTCTGGCTTACGATGATGTCACCGGCCAGTTTTTCGCTGTTTTCCTGTGACTTGTTAATCAGCGGGAAATACTTATCGGAAAGCATTTTTCGGCCGCACACGACAACCAGATTCGGGTCTTCGGAGTGCCATGCGTCCAGCAGAAAATCGGTGGCGTTGATAACGGCGGCGTCGATGTTTTCAAAGTCGCCGTTCTTACCGATACGCACGGTGGCGGAGACTACTGCGCCGTCATCATCGGTGACTTTATCCATCACACGTTCGGCGGCTTCGTTGCGCATTTTTTGCAACCAGCCCACCGCGATATCCTGCAACATCGGGTATTTGCTGCGGTCTGAATCCGCCGCGCGGCTTACGCCGTTGAAACCGGCCATGATGTAATCAAGCGCCTGACGTTTGGCGATAGCGTCACGCAAACGGATCTGGAAGTCCTGATAACGCGCCCACAGGTCAAGGGTGTTGTAACGGATATGGAAATCGAAGTTCACCTGCTCGCATTTATATTTACGCGAGGTCAGCGATTGGAAATCAGCGGTTTTACGCTCTTTGTCGCCGTCGGTATTGGTGGTACTGGCAATAGAGCCCGTCACGCCGAGGCCGATTTTTTCACCTTCCTGCTCATCCACCGGCACCATATTGATGCGGGTCAGAAACTCTGATGACTCCTGCACGGTAGTGATAAGGGTCTGCGTGACCGACGGCTCAACGCTGAATTTGTGGCTCAGGTCTTCCACGTCAACGCCGTTGAGTTCAGCCACGCGGGACAGGTAAGCATTGAATTTAAAGCGGGTATTCTTGCGCATATTTCTCTCTTTTTTTATCAGGAATTCAGGGATAACGCTGCCGGTCAGCAGTTGGTCATAAAGGTGCTGGCACCATCGCCGCCGGGAGATACCGGACGCTTCGGCTGCTTAAAGCTTTCGGTATCGTCAAGAGACGATTGCAGGGAAGAAAGCGCCTTTTCGCTGGCAGTGACCTGACCTTTCAGCTCGGTGATTTCCTGCTCCATAGCGCTGAAACGCTGTGCGGTGGCTTCGCCCGCGTTTTGCAGCTCTTCAGCGACGATGGTGATTGCTCCCTGCACGTCAGAAAAACGTGCGTCATCGCTGGTCTGCTTCGCCTTAAACATCCCTTTGATTTTTCCTGTCAGGCTGGAAATCGCGCTGTCGGGCTGATTTTCGAATACCAGCTCGGCGAGCGTGGCCACCGAGAACAAATCATCGGGGTGGTCTTTCTTACCGGCGAACGGGTTCACCTTGGCGCGCGCGCTGAATTCCAGCATTTCAGTGCCGAGGCTTGCCGGGTCATCAGTGACGGCAAGACCGACCAGATAGGCTTTACCGGTGTTGGCGAAATTCGGGCGAATTTCCATGGAGGTATAAATTTTCTGACCGGCTTTGACCATGGAGGCCAGCTCGTCAGTGGGGGTCATTTTGGCGAATAACGCCCATTTACCATTGAGGATTGAATCATCAGCAATCTGCTCTTCTTTTAGCTCGACCACATCGCCGAGGCGCTTAAAGTCGCCGTTTGGCATCAGCCCCCGGAAGTGCTCCAGATTGATGCGGCAACCGTAGACGCGCGGGTCAAATGACGCCGCCATTTGATGAATATCGTTGGCGTCGATTTTGCGCCCGTCGCAGGTGTCGCCCTCAACGCCGATACGAAACCATTGAGATACTTTCTTTGCCATTGTTCGCTGTCCTGTGTGGGTTAGGTTCGGGCTTAGTTTCCTGACCTGACGCCACAACGGCCAGCGGTTGCCGTCTGACGATCTGTTACACAACAGGGGCTTAATGCGAGGGTGTGGCCGGTTGCGTAGCGTGGCGTTCATCCATTCAGCGGAGCGACACCATATGGCTATCACTCATGATTTATCACTTATTAATGACCCACGCAGGCAGGCGGCACTCTTTTACTGGCAAGGCTTTTCCGTGCCACAAATTGCGGAAATGTTGAACCTGAAAAAGCCCACAGTGCAAAGCTGGAAGCAGCGGGAAAAATGGGACGACATCGCTCCGATTTCACGCATTGAAACCAGCATCGAGGCGCGGGTCATTCAACTGGTAATGAAAGACAAAAAAGAGGGGCAGGATTTTAAAGAAATCGACCTGCTAGGCCGACAGATTGAGCGCCTCGCAAGGGTTAACCGCTACATGTCCACCGGCAGCGAGGCGGATTTAAATCCCAACGTGGCCAACCGCAACAAAGGCGAACGCAAGAAGGTTGAGAAAAATGTTTTCTCTGACGTGGCGATCGCGAAACTCAGCGATATTTTTCTTGATGATGCGTTTGATTATCAGCGCGGCTGGCATCAGGCGGGGTTGCAGCACCGCATTCGCAATATTCTTAAATCCCGCCAGATTGGCGCGACCTTCTTTTTTGCCCGCGAGGCGCTGCTTGATGCGCTGACCACCGGACGTAATCAGATATTTATCTCGGCCAGTAAATCACAGGCGCACGTCTTTAAAAATTACATCATCGACTTTGCCCGGCAGGTGGACGTAGACCTTAAAGGCGATCCGATGCAGCTTTCAAACGGCGCGCGCCTGTTCTTTCTGGGGACAAATATCCGCACCGCGCAGAGCTACACCGGCAATCTTTATCTGGATGAATATTTTTGGATCCCGAAATTTCAGGAGCTGCGCAAGGTGGCCTCCGGGATGTCGCTGCATAAAAAATGGCGTACCACGTATTTTTCCACGCCGTCGAGCCTTGCCCACAGCGCTTACCCGTTCTGGTCGGGAGAGCTCTTTAACAAAGGCCAGCGCGATAAAAGCAAGCGCATTCAGCTTGACCTCAGCCACAGCCATTTGGCCGCAGGGGTTAAATGTGACGACGGCCAGTGGCGGCAGATTGTCACCATAGACGATGCGCTGGCCGGTGGCTGCGACCTTTTCGACCTCGACCAGCTTTGTCTGGAATATGCCCCGTCGGAATATCAGAACCTGCTGATGTGCGAATTTGTCGATGATAAAGCGTCGGTATTTCCATTCGAATCGTTGCAGAGCTGCATGGTGGACAGTCTGGAAGAGTGGCCGGACTTTAATCCCTACGTTCATCATCCGTTTGATAATAATCCGGTGTGGATTGGTTACGACCCGTCGGAGGCGAACGGCGGCGACAGTGCCGGTTGCGTCGTCATCGCTCCACCGGAACAGCCGGGCGGCATATTCCGCATTTTGGAGCGGCACCAGTGGCAGGGCATGGATTTTGATGCACAGGCTAAGGCAATTGAGGCACTGACGGAAAAATATAACGTCGAGTACATCGGCATTGACGCCACTACCGTAGGGCAGGGCGTTTACCAGCTCGTCAGGCAGTTTTATCCGGCTGCGCGCGAAATTAAATACACGCCGGAAATCAAAACCGAAATGGTGCTGAAAGCCAAAAACACCATCCATCGCGGGTGCCTGCAATATGACGCCGGGTACACCGATATCACCGCCTCATTTATGGCCATTCAAAAAACCATGACCGCCAGCGGTGCTAAATCAACCTTCCGAGCAAGCCGTAGTGAAGAAGCCAGCCACGCCGACGTTGCGTGGGCAACCATGCACGTATTAATCAACGAGCCGCTGACAGCCGCGTCTGGCAGACAAATGAAATCCACATTGGTGATGTACTGATATGAGTAAAAGAAACCGCAGGGCAAAAAAACTGACAGCGCAAAATGACACGCAGAAAAGCGAGATGTTTCGCTTTGATGAACCGGCCACCGTGATGGACAGGCGCGACATTCTCAACTATCTGGAGTGTATGAGTAATGGGAAGTGGTACGAACCGCCGGTGACATTCTCCGGGCTGGCTAAAAGCTTCCGCGCCGCCGTGCATCACAGTTCGCCGATGTACGTTAAGCGCAACATTCTGGCCAGCACGTTTATCCCGCACCCAATGCTTTCACAGCAGCAATTTAGCCGTTATGCGCTGGACTACATTGTTTTTGGTAACGCATTTATTGAGAAACGTATGAGCGTGACCGGGAAGCTGCTCAAACTTGAAACCTCACCGGCCAAATATACCCGCCGAGGCGTTGAGGATGATGTCTATTGGTTTGTGGAGTACATGACTACCCCGCACACATTCGACCAAGGGGGCGTGTTCCACCTGCAAGAGCCGGACATTAATCAGGAGCTCTACGGCCTGCCGGAATACCTCAGCGCGTTAAACAGCGCCTGGCTCAATGAATCCGCCACACTGTATCGCCGCAAGTATTTTCTCAACGGGGCTCACGCGGGCTATGTCATGTACGTGACCGACCCGGCGCAAAACTCTCAGGACGTTACCGCACTGCGCGACATGATGACCAAATCTAAGGGCTCAGGTAATTTTAAAAATATTTTCTACCATGCCCCCGGCGGGAAAGCCGACGCCATTAAAATTATCCCGCTCAGCGAGGTGGCCACGAAAGATGATTTCTTTAACATCAAGAACGCAACACGCGACGACCTGCTCAGTGCGCACCGGGTGCCGCCGCAGATGATGGGTATCATCCCTAACAACACCGGCGGCTTTGGGGACGTTGAGAAAGCGGCAAAGGTATTTGTGCGTAATGAGCTGGTTCCGTTGCAGGAGCGCATGAAGGAGTTAAACGAGTGGGTTGGAGCGGAGGTAGTACGGTTCAATGAATATACGCTTTAAGCGCTAAAAACAATTCACAGACCGCCGGTAATTCGGCGGTTTTTTTATGCCCGTCACACGCGCCGTCAGAAGCCCCACACGCCGCGCGCCGCCGTGATGACATCCAATTCCAGCCAAGACATTAAAGCGCCCCTGCGGCGCGCTAAGGCGCGAGAAAAATAAATAAAAATGCTGCCTGCGCGCAATGCTATCCCCGCCACGCCTGCCCGCTTTATGTGTCGGTTTTAATGCAGGTGCCTACCTCAATGCAAATCGCGCCAGTACAGGCGTTGCGCAGTGTTTAATGATTTTTAGAAAAAATGCAAATCCACGCATTTAAACGCATCATGCATATACATTAAACACCGATTTCCTCTTAACTCTGAGATATGTAAAATACCTGCATTTAAAGTAAGGACACAAAAACATGAACCTCCTTAAAAAGACTGTTTGGCCATGCATAACAATGATTGTGTTATGCATAACTTGGGGACTTGTAAATGGTGATAAAGCCATTGAAAATGCTGGAAAATTTGTGGATTGGTACGGTTCTTCAAAAGCTCTGGAAGGAGTGTGGGATAATTCAACTGAATACGATATTGATCCTCCCGTTTGGCTAACATCTCAAGAAGAACCTGTTGAGGTAAGAATTTCCGTTACTGACTCTCAATTGGACGGCACAATTTCGACACACAAACTCAAAGAATCAATCCCATTAAGCTTTGTACTCTTGAAAGGAACTAAGCGACCATTCAGAGATATTTTAGATGTTGAAGCTTTTGATTATATTATGGGGAAAAAAACAACATTCGCTACATTCACAATGAGAGTTGATGGAAGCAATCGGTTGATTATTGATAAAGAACATGATTATGGAGACCTATTCCCGGCACACGCAATTCTTGTTAAAAAATCAGCCATAGCATTCCCTGAACTGACAGAACAAAATTTAGAAAAAAATGATGGCGGCGATTAAAAAAATTAACCAGCCCTCTTTTTTTGCACATAAGAAAAACAGGGAAAGTAAAATACACATTGGAAACATAATACCTCCAAGTCGTTTCATTTGGATTGTATTATAATGATGTGATGAGTTTTTTCGTGTGAATCTGGCTGTGCTGACGATGGCACAACTGACAATTTAGCAACAAGGAAATGAAATGGAACTATTTCACCATTATTGCAGCGCAGAAAGTTTCAGGCTAATTTTTGAGTCTGGAAAGTTACACCTTTCCTCCATTCATAATATGAATGACTATGGCGAAGGGGAGTTTTTCCTTAAGATTTTTCTAAATGAGTTAGATGAAGCCAATAGTGAATTTATAAGCAAGGGGTTTTTAGAGGAGGATGGGTTAAATATCATCAAAAATAGAATACTTAGTGAGGCTGAGGATCGATATATAATATGCATGTCCAAAAACAGTGATACATTAAGTCAGTGGAGAGGCTATGCCGATGATGGGAGAGGAGTATCGATAGGATTTGATATGTCTGAAATAGGTTTTTTATCTACAAATGCAAAACCTTTAAATCAAATATCGAATCACTTTGATAAGCTAATTAATTTATCTGAAATAGATTACTGTGATGAAAGTCGAGCCAGAATGATATGTAAAGCTTATGTCGAAACATTAGAATCCCAACTGTTAAAACTAAAAAACAAAGAAGGAAATGGGATGTTGGCTGTTATTAGCTTAATATGTAATGCTTTATTCTCAACTAAGCACCACTCATTTCAAGAAGAAAATGAAATGCGTTTAATGTACAACCATAAATATACATTTGAAGATGGGGTTTTCAAACCAGTAAATAACCCAAGTTATCTAAATGATATGAAATTCAAAACAAGAGACTCATTCCTCATCCCATATTATGAGTTTGATTTTTCTAACATAAAAAATAAATTCATCAAAGAGATTACTTTAGGGCCAAAAAATAAATTTCACGAGCGAGATTTACAGCTATTCTTGGATGTCAACGGGTTGGGGGATATAAAAATAAAACGCTCAGCCTCTACCTATAGATAGATTAATATTGTATGAACACTATGCTTTTAGAAAAATCCTACATAGGGTCTATTAGGATTCATAACATAGTAAACGAATGAGGAGCTTAGGGGTGGAACCCCCTATACACCTCATAAAAACAGCTACATTTTTTGTTAGAGTTTATCGCTAAACCATGGCCACTCACCTTCGGTCGAAAATGAGAATGTATGACCGTCAAACATGACTGACGCACCGCGTGCCAGCGCCTCTAATTCCCAGCGCGCCGGATTGATGCCTCTTTGTGATAAATCTTGCGCAATCTGCGGCATTCTTTCGCGCTCTCGCCGTGTCATACGTGCGGATGGGGCACAATCTCGTGCATGAGACGGATTAAATGATTGTTGATGGTGAGTGACCTTCGAGACCTGCCCCTTTAATGCGTCTCTGAGCACCTTGACGACATCCGGCTCATTCCAATCTACAGCGCCGGTCTCTATGAGATTCATCACCGCTGCGGCGTACTCAGGAGGCGTGGCAGGCAATAACTGCCCGGCTCCGGCCTCGACCTCCCCACAGTTATTGACAGGACTCCAAGGCGCGCCGGAGGCGCTTAGTAAATTCAAAGGATGAACAGCAACGTCAACGGCCTTAGAGACAATGCGCCATTGTGTTGTACGGGTTTCATGGATATGGCCAGCGCCAAGATGCGGGGCATAAATACCGATGACCTTCTGGATCTCTTCGTCATATTCGTTGAGCTCATCAACAACATGCCGGGCAGTTCTGACGGTTTGCATATCACGCGGCACGTTTGCTCCACCCTGTGCCGAAATATATGCAGCAAAATCGCCCGTATCGGCTGCTGCGCGGGCAGCTTCGACCAGTTCGTCAAACTCATTGGCGATACTCACCCCACGCGGTAAACGACGCAGTTCGCGATAGGCTCCCATGGTAGGAACGCCGATAGATTTAAACTGGGGGATGCGCCAAGTAGAAGCCCATGCGGTAACCGCTGCGGCCGTTTCAGATAATGGGCGTCCGGTGTCGTGATCCAGTTCGCCATCAAGGGCGTAACCATCAATATTTTTCGCAATATATTTAGCGATATAACTTGCTGCACCGCCTTTATTCATGTGCTTGCACTGAAAGCGCTGCTTTTGAGCGCCGCGCTCTTGGCCGTCTTCTTTTAGTGCATAACGACGCATGATATCGACAGCCGCCTGACGCTGCGCACGGTCGCAGAACAGCATCATGTGCCAGTGGGGCGTGGCGTCGTGGTGCGGTTCAACAACGCGCATACCATAAACACGTATACCGGCATCCTTGAACGCCGTGCGCATTTTGCTCCAGATTTTCACCAGATAGCGCTGGCCGTCTTTTGGTGAAAACGCCGCATCATCCCACTTGTGATTAAAATTAACTTGGCGCTTTTCTTTCGCTCCGACCTGACGTGTTGGGTGATATTTTGACGGCGTAGTGATGGTGGTAAACATACCGATATGCCCCACGCTCGCTGCATACTTTTCTATTCCTGCAATGGTGCTCATTAGTTCCATACGGCGGATTTCAGGGTTAGAAATACTGCCCATGACTTTATCAATCAGGTCGATACGCTCGCCGGTCTCGACGTTCTCTAAATCGCAGGATTTAAGATATTCCATTGCGGCCAGACGGCGCGCGCGAACATCGCGAATGGCTTGCTTGCTGGCATAGCCTGACTTTTGCAGATTGACCTCACCAACTGCAATCAGCAGTGCTTCACGCCACTGCATCCGCTGCGCTTTGAACTGGCGAACCCACCATTCGTCATTTACCAGTCGCGCAATACTGGAGAACGCTGCGCGCATGTTCATTTTGCGCTTACAGTATTTTTTCCAGTGCAATGGGCGGACATTAAAACGGCGGGCAATACCGGCAATCTGACCGTATATTTCTTGCTGTGCCCGGTCAGTAAATACTGTTGATTGCTCACCATCATGGTTAGCAATGTACTGGTCGCTTAAATCTTCATATTCGGTAAACAGCCGTGATGATATCCGCATGGCCAGCCGCTTAAGCTCGCGGTCATTCATGCCCGGCAACTGACGATAGATTTCGGTCTCTTCGCTGAATAATTGCAACGCTCTACCGTCGAATTCCTTCGCATATTTATGGTTAACAATCTCAATGCGTGGCCAGATGCGTGGCATAAAAACGTTAAACAGGAAACGGTGCGCGGTCAGCAAGCCGGAGGTTTTACGTAGATACTCATGACGACCGGCAAAGATGCTGCTCAGAAAATGAGGAAGGGAATGAATTTTATTTAAAATCGCTTGCCCCTGATGGAATTCATCACGGGTAAGCGGTCTTTCTTTGCCGATAGATTCTTTTGGCGCATTCCAAGAGTAGACACCAACAAATTTAACTTTGTTGGTGTTGTTGATTTTTGGCGGCGGCGAGGGGGCGACGCGCCCCCTTGTAATTAACTGCATTATTATTTATTCACTGAGGCAGCGGAAAACGCCTCTTGGCAAATTTCACCAATATTTTCTATAGATGAAGCAAGCTCTGAAATGGTTTTCACTTTTGACGCGCGAATATCAAAATGAATAAGGCCACCCACCAACTGCTCAATCTTTGAGTAATAACCAACAGCCTCTAAATACTCCTGACCTTTCTTTTCTCCAGAAAGAACCACTTTCTTTTTATTCAATATAAACTGTAATGAGTCACTGGTTATTACCCAAGAGCCTCCCACTTCAATACGAATCATAATTAGCTCCTATAATGCTTCTGTTTCTGCTCGGTGATTTCTTGGCAAGATACACAACGCACCACGCCGGGGAACACTGCGCGACGTGCCGCTGGGATTGGCTGGTCGCAGTCTTCGCAGACAGAGGCAGACACTCCACTATTATTGATTCGATGTGCAGCAACCTGATTAGCCAAAACATCGAGATTTCTTTCTTGTATTGAATCCATTAAATCTGGCATTAAATAACCTCGTGATTTTCCAATCCTACATTATGAAAACGAACAGACTCTTGTTGGAGAAGTTCTAATATCTCCACCTTATTCAAATCATCTTTTATTGCGTGACTGATCAACGCATCAAGATGCGAAGAGAAACTAACAGCTGCATCATTACGTGCTTCATTGCGCGCCTGTTGTAACATCCAATCGTTCGCTTCGCTGGCTGCTTTATTTCTCATTTCTTGGCCAACTGTTAAAGCCATTTCTTTAACTCCAGACAAAAAGAAACCCTACGCCGTCAAGCGCACTATTTAAATTAAACTATTAGTGAAGGTAAGTTTCTGGACGAACCGATGTTAATACAGTCGGGGCATTTTCAAACAAGCTGAATAACTCCCGTAATGCCCGGAATAAATCCTCCCGCCAAGTACACGCTTTATCATCAATACGCCAATGCGGCATGCTGAATTCTTCGGATGTTAAACCAGCGTGTAAATATAAAGTCCGGCGTTCGCTAATACTCAAACGAGATATAAAGCGGGTTTTCGTCATTCCAACACTGCGGAATTTATCAAAAGCACAACGCAACTCATCAATAGCACAAACAATAAGCTCGCGGTCAGCTTCATTCATTTCTTCCAAATTCATAACTGAATGAGACTGTTTTAATTGAGCGTGAAAACACACCGTCAGCCTTTCGCGCTCTGTCATCCGGTTGTAAAGCTCACACGTTTTCATCCAGCGAGTCTGCGCGAGACGCTCGCCGACAACACGGCGCAAACCCTGCGGCTGTTTCATAACTAATGCTGCTGTGATTACTGTCATTTCAAGCCTCCCGTAATGCGTTTGAGAAAGTTGCGAAGACCAAAAAACTTAGCGAAGCGACGAGGCTGGCAAATGATGACACCCTGACGACCTTTGCCATGAGTGATTGTGAAATCAATAGGGCTTGTTGTTTGATGATTTCTCAGCATTTTCGCTATACAAGTACCGTTAGTCATAGTCAATTTCCCTCAGTTTGGTTGGCCAAGGCCAAGCCACATTAGCCAGCCGTCGCGAATTTCTTTAGGGCGGCTTTCGAAGGCTAATTTCATGCCTGCATTCCATGCTGGCAGGTAAACCCAAGATTCCCCGCGTGCGGTTGGATTCTCAGGATTCCGCATTTCAATGATTGGTAATTTACCTTTTTCAATCATTCCCCTGACTGCATCAGGTGTTTTGCCAATAGCTTTGGCAAATTCTGTGTAAGGCAGTGCATCTGAAAGGCTTACGACTTTATTACTCATCTGGTAACCTCTACGATCGTGTCAATCAATGGTCTGTAATGGCTTTTAATTGACTATGGTGTGATTTATACAATCACCAATAATTTACTACGATTTGCAAAGTTTCATGCAATGGAGGAATTGTGTCAATAGACATTTCAGAGAAGATTAAGCTTATGCGAGAGTCAGAACGTCTAAACAGGAGGGAATTCAGTGAGTTAACAGGTGTTCCGTATAGCTCCTTATCAAGCTACGAAACACGCTCAAAAGGTATGAGTGCAGAAGCAGCAATGAAGATACTCACTCATCCGAAATTTACGAAATATACGCTTTGGTTTATGACGGGAGAGATAGCACCTGAATCCGGCCAGATAGCGCCGGTTCTCGCACACTTTGGGCAGGACGAAACAACCTCGCAGCACTCAGACCAAAAGACTGGTTAACGCTTCACAATGACTTCATTTGTTACATAGAGTTTCTAAGTATTTGCAACGATTGTGAAATCGGAGGGCTTCGATATGTCGATTAAGAAGCTTGACGATGGTCGCTATGAAGTGGACATAAGACCGCAGGGGCGCAATGGAAAGCGTATTCGGCGTAAGTTCGACCGCAAACATGAAGCGGTAGCATACGAAAAATATGTCGCGGTTAATTACCACGATAAAGAATGGTTATCTAAACCAGCAGATAAACGATCACTTTCAGAACTAATTGATTTGTGGTGGTTGTACTGCGGTAAACATTCGAAGTATGGAGCTCAGGACAAGGTCAAGCTTGAATTTATAAACAAGCATCTTGATGACCCTTGTGCATTCCAATTAGATAAAAATGCCATAACCAGATTTAGAGCTAAACGCTTAGCGAGCGGGGTTAAAGCCTCGACTGTAAATCGTAATCTCATCGTCTTAGGCGGGCTTTTCACTTTCCTTATCGATGGTGGTTTCTATCACGGCGAACATCCAATCCGCGGTATAGGAAAACTAAAGGAATCTGAAACAGCTATGTCATTTATGTCTAATGACGAAATAGCCAAAATGTTGGCATTGCTTAAAGGCGATAACAGGCTGATCGCGATAATGTGTTTAAGCACTGGAGGGCGTTGGGGTGAGGTTGCGAATCTTAAAGCCGAACACGTTGTGAAAAATCGGGTAACGTTCGTTGAGACGAAAGCTGGCAAGAAACGTTCCGTTCCAATCTCGCAAAGCGTTGCTGACGACACGATAAAGCGTGACTCAGGACTTTTATTTCCAAAAGCCGACTATCACCAGTTCAGAGAGCTGTTGAGGGAAGTTAAACCTGATCTCCCCAAGGGGCAGTCTTTACATGTTTTACGCCATACCTTTGCCACTCATTTCATGATGAATGGGGGGAATATTATTACCTTGCAACGGATATTAGGGCATTCATCAATACAGCAAACAATGGTGTATGCGCACTTTTCACCAGACTTTTTGCAGGATGCAATTACCTTTAATCCGTTAAAGGGTAATGCCAGCTTATAGCGTCCACATCTTGACCACACTACAGGTGCTTGAGGTCGATTATAGTTGCCTGTAGTGTCGATTAACTCATTGATTTTATTGCTGTAGCTAGGTGAGGCGCCACAAAAAAAGGCTCCCGAAGGAGCCTTAACAGACAGCAAGATTATTACGGTTGCTGCGAATTGTTCAGGGTTAACATCAGCCCTGCACGGCGCATCTCCGCCGCTTCAGCCGGTTTATGAAGCTTATCCAACGCATCTGCCAGCCAGGCGTAATCATACGCATCAGGACGCTGTTTCAGCGCTTCACGGAAGGCTTCGCTCGCTTGTTGCCATTCCCCGTGCTTCATCAGCAACTGACCGAGCGTGCTGCTCAGCAATGGCGATGTGCCATTTTGCTTGATCAAATTCCGTAATGTTTTTTCCAGCTGCTCCGGATCGCCGGAACGCAGTTTCGGCATCAGTGCGATCAGACGTTCGTCATACTGGCGTTTCAGCCCGTCGAGAATCACTTCCTGCGCCAGATCCTGATCGTTACATTCAATCAGATGCGTCGCCATTGCCACCTGAAGGGCTACTTCATGGCGGGTTTTACGGTTCTGGTCTTTCCACCAGCGCTTCAGGCCATCGCTGCCTTCTTCCGCCATCAGCTGGTTCATCATGCCGATATAAGCCTGCTCCTGCAGGACGCGGATTTCGTCATCGGTATGAATATCTGCTTTCGCCATAGAAGGCAGAATCTCCAGTAATGACCCGTAGGCGCCGGTACGCAGAAATGCCTGTTCCGCCAGACGTAAGATCTCAGGATGGCGCGGCGACTGACCGAGCAAACGATCCACGCCATGGCGTGCAGCATGGATTTCGCCCTGCGCCAGCTGGATGCGTACGCGGGTGATGTCCACCGGCATCTGGTCGGTATCCGCGATTTCAGCAGCACGTTCCAGATACTGATTGGTGCGGATGGTATCACCACGCTGTTGCGCCGCTTCTGCTGCCAGCAGGTAGTTCACCACCGGCTGATCGGCATGGTCGGCATTACGCGCCAGCAATTTCTCCATTTTGCGGTGATCGCCTTCTGCCAGTTTGAGCATGGCTTCTTTGGTTTGCTTACGCGCTTTAGAACTTTTACGCCCGGCAAACCAGCCGCGTGTGCGTGCGCCGGTGCGCAGAACGCGTCGCAGGATCCATTCGATAAAGAACAGCACCAGAACCAGAACGATCAGCATAATCACCAAACCGGTCACGCTGGTTTCAATGTTGTAGTTATCGGTCTGGATCAGCACATAACCCTGATGACCGGCCAGCATCGGGCCGACGATAATCCCGGCAAACACAATCAGGAATAACACGAAAACTCGTAACATGCGTTATTCCCCCTGCGTTGCGGCGGCGGGCTGCTGAAGCAGGTTACGCACGCGGGTTTGCATCAGTTTTTCCAGCATCGGCTGGCTTTTCAGCTGATCAGGCACGTCCATCGAAATGGATTGCTGGCTGAGATTGTCCAGTTCCTCGAGGAAGGCTTTGGTCGAAGGGTCTGTGGTATCAAAGTACGCCCGTACCCAGGTCGATACGCTCTCCAGCGACTGTTTATACACTTCATCCTGATGGCGCGGTACGGCCTGTGCGGCAATCAGCAGTCTTGAGCGGATATTCTCACGCAGGTAGACGTCCTGATTAGGTGCCAGCAGGGGTTCTGCGGTGGAATCACGACGACGGATGGTGATGAAATCATCCATAAAGTTGTGCCAGCTTTTGGTTAGGTTCTGACGCCATTCGGTCAGTGAACCAGAAAGACTGGTGCTGTCGCTGTCCATCGGCGAATCGTCATTATCATTGTCGGCCAGACGCAGGTTATCCACCTGATTAGACAGCTGGTTGAGTTTCAAAATGATGCCGTCGAAATCAATCTGCGTTACCGCAGACAGGCTGCTCACGTCTTCATTCAGTGCGCGGCGCACGTCGATGAGGCTTGGATCATTCATATCTGCCAGGCTGGCATCCGCGCTTTTCAGCAGCGCTGCGGCCGTGGTGACATCCTGATCGCTCCACAGTTTGCGGCCCGCCAGTTTCACCAGATAATCAGCCTGAGCCAGTAACCAGGTTTTGGCATCACTGCCGGAAATGCTGGCGACTTTATCCTGGAGTTCATTCAGCTGACGGCCAAATGAGGCCTGCTGACGATCGGCGGTTTGCTGGTTTTTATCCTGTTGAGCCAACAAGGTCGCGATTTGCTGTTTGTCCTGTTGCTGGCTTTTTTGCAGGGCGTCGAGTTGTTCAGAAAGTGCTTCATCAGAAGCGGCTTTGGCCAGCGCCTGCTGGTGCCCGTGATAGTAAAGACCAGCGCCAAGCGCGATCACTAACACAATGGCGATAGCGCCTAATACCGGTGCGGTACGCTGTTTTTTACGCAACGTCTTCAGCTCCTGATCCCGTACGGAAGCATCTGGCTGGGGGCTCTCAACCGCCGGGGCGATAACAATCTCATCATCCGGTACGGAAGGATTTTTTTGTTCCGTCATTTTGGCACATCCCTTAGTCAGGTAATTGTAATGCGCGAATCAGCGCATCATTGTCTGCATTCTCGGCAACCCGAATAGCGTGCCAGCCGAGCTGGCGGGCAAGGGTTGCCAAACGTTCGCTGACCACCACCAGGCTACAGCGCAGTAACCATGAATGTCGGTAGTAATCAGGAACTAACTGGTACAGCTGTTGCAGCATTTCGCCGCTGGTGACCACCAGCGTATCTACGCCGGCGCGTTGCCAGACGGCGCTTTGCTCACTGGCATCGTAGTGAATCGGGCTGCGTTGATAACACTCGCAGTACGACACTTCAACACCGCGTTCAGTCAGCGTTTCCGCCAGCTTTTCGCGCCCGCCGTTGCCGCGCAGTATCAGCGCTTTCTTGCCCTGAATGCGTTGCAATGACGGAAGATTCAGTAATGTCTCGCTGGTTTCGCTGTCCTGAGGATAGAGAACCGGCAGACTGCTGGCACGATGGAACAGCAGGCCCGTCGTACGGCCAATCGCGTAATAACAAAGTGTGTCCGGCCAGCGGGTAGCAGACTGTCGTAATGCGCGATCGGCGTAATTCACGGCATGTTGTGAAAGCACAAACACCAGATCCTGCTGATCTAATGAGGATAGCAGGTTCGGCAGCGATGCGAGTTGGTTCCCCGGCGCAAATTCAATGAGCGGAGAATGGAAGGCGACCCGACCCAGAGCGCGCAGCCGACTGACCAGCGTTTCTCCAGCCGGAGAAGGACGGGTTACCAGAATGGTCATTTTGGTGCGTTCCCCTGATAGACCTCTTGCAGAATTTCACGCGCGCCATTCGCCAGCAATTCATCCGCCAGATCAATGCCCATGCTTTCTGCATTGGCTGCCGGGCCGCGACGTTCGCCGCACACCATCTGACTGCCGTCCGGCGCGCCAACCAGTGCGCGCAACCACAGCTCGTCGCCGTCGAGTTCGGCATAGCTGCCAATAGGCACCTGACATCCGCCTTCGAGGCGCATATTCATCGCGCGTTCCGCCTGAACGCGCAAGGTCGTTTCACGGTGCGCCAGAGGAGCAAGCAATTCGCGGGTGAAATGATCGTCGAGACGGCATTCGATACCGACAGCACCTTGTCCGACCGCAGGCAGACACTCTTCCGGCGTCAGCGCAGCACGGATACGGCTCTCCAGGCCAAGGCGTTTCAGCCCGGCGACCGCCAGAATAATGGCGTCATAATCGCCGTTATCGAGTTTGGATAAACGCGTACCGACGTTGCCGCGTAAATCGCGGATGTGCAGATCGGGACGTTGCTGACGCAACTGACACTGGCGGCGCAGGCTTGAGGTCCCGACCACGCTGCCGTGCGGTAATTCGGCCAGACTGGCGTAGTGATTGGAGACGAACGCATCGCGCGGGTCCTCACGTTCACAAATGGTCACCAGACCTAAGCCCTCAGGGAATTCTACCGGTACATCTTTCATGGAATGTACGGCAATATCCGCGCGGCCATCGAGCATCGCCAGCTCAAGTTCTTTCACAAACAAACCTTTGCCGCCCACTTTGGCCAGAGGAGTATCTAAAATGATATCGCCTTTCGTGACCATAGGAACCAGTTCGACCTGCAAACCGGGATGACAAGCCATTAACTGAGTTTGAACATATTGTGCCTGCCACAGAGCCAGCGGGCTCTGGCGGGTGGCAATTCGAATGATTTTGTCTAACATTTTTGTTACCGTTTATCTGTCTCTGTGACCATCCTACCACTGACAATAGAAAGCTGTCAGCGTAAGAAGCCATTCGTAAAAGAAGGGTAACGGTCGTAAAGGAGATTTGTTCTGTTTGACGGCAAACGGTAAAATCGAGAGAAGCGGAAGAGTAATTGTGGTGCGTTACTTTCTTTACGGTCAATCAGCAAGGTGTTAAATTGATCACGTTTCCAGCAATAATTCGTCAACTATTTGCACAATCGCGGTTGTTCAAAGCATAAGCATCACGATAAATGACGGATTTGGAACGGGGTTCTTTCCAGACACTGAATAATCAGGCGAAACGTCTTGTACCTCTACATCGAGACACTGAAGCAAAGATTGGATGCGATCAACCAGTTACGAGTCGATCGTGCACTGGCGGCAATGGGTCCTGCGTTTCAACAGGTCTACACGTTGCTTCCCGTCTTTCTACATCATCATCACCCTCTGATACCGGGATACCTTGAAGGTAAGGTTCCGCATGGTATCTGCCTTTTCACGCCTGATGACTCTCAAAAAAACTATCTGACTGACCTCGAAGACAAATGGGGCAGCGCGCTTGAGCCTCTGGCGAAAGGCGAATTGCCGATCACCGGCGTCTATTCGATGGGCAGCACCTCATCTATTGGCCAGAGTCAGAGTTCCGATCTGGATATCTGGGTCTGCCATCAGTCCTGGCTTGATAATGAAGAACGCAACCGCTTACAGCAGAAATGCAGCCTGTTGGAAAAATGGGCTGCCTCGCTGGGCGTGGAAGTCAGCTTCTTCCTGATCGACGAAAACCGTTTCCGCCACAATGAAAGTGGCAGTCTGGGCGGTGAGGATTGCGGTTCCACTCAGTACATCTTATTGCTTGATGAATTCTACCGTACCGCGGTGCGGATGGGCGGTAAGCGTATTCTGTGGAATATGGTGCCGGGTGAAGAAGAAGCGCATTACGATGAATACGTGCTTTCGCTTTACGCCCAGGGCGCGCTGACGCCAAATGAATGGCTCGATCTTGGCGGGCTCAGTACCCTGTCGGCGGAAGAGTATTTCGGCGCCAGCCTGTGGCAGCTGTATAAAAGCATCGATTCCCCCTACAAAGCCGTGCTGAAAACCCTGCTGCTGGAAGCCTATTCCTGGGAATATCCTCAAACGCAGTTACTGGCAATGGACATCAAACAGCGTCTGCATCAGGGGGAAATCGTCTGCTTCGGGCTTGATTCCTATTGTATGATGCTCGACCGCGTGACCCGTTACCTGACCCAGATTGAAGATACGACCCGCCTTGATTTAGTCCGCCGCTGTTTCTATTTAAAAGTCTGCGAAAAACTCTCCCGCGCCCGTGCGTCGGTGGGCTGGCGTCGTGAAATTCTCAGCCAGCTGGTGGCGGAATGGGGTTGGGACGAAGAGCGTCTGGCGATTCTGGATAACCGGGCGAACTGGAAAATCGAACGGGTGCGCGAAGCTCATAACGAATTGCTCGATGCGATGATGCAAAGTTATCGCAATCTGATCCGCTTTGCCCGCCGCAACAATTTAAGCGTCAGTGCCAGCCCGCAGGATATTGGCGTGCTGACCCGTAAGTTGTACGCCGCCTTCGAAGCGCTGCCGGGAAAAGTCACGCTGGTTAACCCGCAGATTTCGCCCGACCTGTCAGAGAACGATTTAACCTTTATTCACGTGCCGATTGGCCGCGCCAACCGCACCGGCTGGTATCTGTATAATCAGTCGCCGTCGATGGAATCGATCGTCAGTCATCAGCCGCTGGAATATAACCGTTACCTGAATAAACTGGTGGCATGGGCCTATTTCAACGGCCTGCTGACCTCCACCACGCGGCTGCACATAAAAAGTGGTGGCCTGTGTGATATCGCCAAATTGCGCGAGCTGGTGGCCGATGTTTCACACAACTTCCCGCTGCGTTTAGCGGCACCGACGCCAAAAGCGTTGTACAGCCCGTGTGAAATCCGGCATCTGGCGATTATCGTCAACCTTGAGCATGATCCGACTGCCGCCTTCCGTAATCAGGTTGTGCATTTTGATTTCCGTAAGCTAGATGTCTTCAGCTTTGGGCAGAATCAGGAATGCATGGTGGGCAGCATTGATCTGCTTTATCGCAACTCGTGGAATGAAGTGCGAACACTGCATTTCAGCGGCGAGCAGGCGGTACTCGAAGCGCTGAAAACCATTCTGGGCAAAATGCATCAGGACGCCGCGCCGCCGGAGTCCGTGGAAGTGTTCTGCTACAGCCAGCATCTGCGCGGTCTTATCCGCACGCGGATTCAGCAACTGGTCACCGAGTGCATCGAGCTGCGTCTGTCGAGCAAACGCCTCGAACCGGGCCGGTTCAAAGCCGTGCGCGTTGCCGGGCAAACCTGGGGGCTGTTCTTCGAGCGCCTGAGCGTGTCGGTGCAGAAGCTGGAAAATGCGATTGAATTCTATGGTGCGATTTCTAACAACAAGCTGCACGGTTTATCCGTGAAGTTACAGACCGATCAGGCGCACCTGCCGGCGGTGATTGATGGCTATGCCAGTGAAGGGATCATTCAGTTCTTCTTTGAAGACAGCTCAGACGATATCGGCTTTAACATCTATATTCTCGATGAGTCGAACCGCGTCGAGGTTTATCACCATTGCGAAGGCAGCAAAGAAGATTTGGTGCGCGACGTCAGCCGTTTCTATTCGTCCTCCCATGATCGTTTCACTTACGGCTCCAGCTTTATTAACTTCAACTTGCCGCAGTTCTACCAGATTGTGTCGCTCGACGATCGTATTCAGGTGATCCCTTTTCGCAGCAATGCGTTATCCGCAGTCTGCGCTCCCCCGCCCGAGAGCGAGATCGAACCTTCGCGGCTGAAACAGCAATTCCAGCTGCATTAGAAAAGCGTGATGTACCGCCTGCACGCGGCAGATTCTCTGGCTTTCCTTCTCTTTAAATCCTGAAAGTGTGCCTGCGGGTTTTGTCGATTCCTGTTGCTTTTCATGATCCACCTGCGATTATAGAGGCCTTGGTCGCATGAATTACGGGCATTCATAAAATGAAAAACGCTTTACGCTGGTCTCTGGCCGCGACGATATTATTTTCTCTCTCCGGTTGCGGACTGAAAGGGCCGTTGTATTTCCCGCCTGCGGATAAATCTTCTACGCAGAAAACCAGTCAGGTTCCGGGAACCAGCAACGACGGTTCTTCGCAGCAAAAAGGTGTATCACCAGAAAACCTCTCGACGAATTCCAGAGATTAATCAGCCTGCGGGCTAAGGTTCCGGCAGTTTTCTGCCGGGTCCACATTATGAAGGGATCATCGCGACTGGATTTGACCAGCGGTAAACGGAGTCAGTTATGCAGTTCTCCAAAATGCACGGTCTGGGCAACGACTTTATGGTTGTTGACGCCGTGACTCAAAATGTCTATTTCTCCCCTGAGTTGATCCGCCGTTTGTCCGATCGCCATCGTGGCGTAGGTTTTGACCAGCTGCTGGTGGTAGAGCCACCTTACGATCCTGAATTAGATTTTCATTACCGCATCTTCAACGCTGACGGCAGCGAAGTTGCGCAGTGCGGCAATGGCGCGCGTTGTTTCGCCCGCTTTGTCCGTATCAAAGGTTTGACCAACAAACGTGATATCCGTGTCAGTACACAGACCGGCCGCATGACGCTGACCGTCACCGAAGATGAAACCGTGCAGGTGAACATGGGCGAACCTGTTTTCGAACCGCAGCAGGTGCCTTTCCGCGCGGCGAAACCGGAAAAGACCTATATTCTGCGGGCTGAAGAGCGCACAGTATTTTGCGGTGTTGTCTCGATGGGTAACCCGCACTGCGTATTGCAGGTTGAAGACGTACTGACAGCGGAAGTGGAGGTGCTCGGGCCAATACTCGAAAGCCATGAGCGTTTCCCGGAGCGCGTGAACGTAGGATTCATGCAGATAATCAGCCCGGAAAGCGTGAAACTGCGCGTGTACGAGCGTGGTGCAGGCGAAACACAGGCGTGCGGAAGCGGTGCCTGTGCTGCGGTCGCTATCGGCATTCAGCAAGGTTTGCTTGCAGAGGAAGTACAGGTGGAACTGCCGGGAGGCAGCCTCGATATTCGCTGGCAAGGGCCGGGTCATCCGCTGTATATGACCGGACCTGCCACTCATGTTTACGACGGATTTATTCATCTATGAACAATCTTGATGACCAGATTGACCCGGTGATAGCACTCGACGACGACAGCGTGATGCAGTATCTGCTGCAAAACCCGGATTTCTTTATTCGCAATGCGCGCAGCGTCGAGCAAATGCACGTACCGCATCCGGTGAAAGGCAGCACTTCGCTGGTGGAGTGGCAACTCGGGCGTCAGCGTCATCAGATTGCTCAGCTTGAAGAAGAGATTACGCTGCTGATGGAGCAGGCCTCGATCAATGAATCCCTTTTCGGGCGAATGATCGAACTCCAGGCCACGCTCGCCGCCGCCAGCGGTTTGCAGGATATGCTGAACCGCCTGCAACGCTGGGCACGTACGCTCGGCCTGGCGGGGGCTAACGTGCGCCTGTTCGGCGAGAGCTGGCGTATTGGCGCGCCGTCTGACTTTACTCATCTGGCCGTCAGCCGCAGCGCGTTCGAATCCATGCGCATTCAGCGGCTGGGTGAAACGCCGCATTATCTCGGCAGCCTGAACGGCCCGGAATTACTGCTGCTTTTACCGCAAGCGAAAGCGGTCGGTTCAGTCGCGTTATCGCTGATGGGCGAACAGGGTGAACTGGGCGTGCTGATTTTCAGCAGCCGCGACCCGCAACATTATCAGCCTGGCATGGGCACCGTGTTGCTCGACCAGCTGGCAAAAATGTTGCCCGGTTTACTGGAACGCTGGATCGAACGGGTATGAATCATACCGAATCGCCTCTGTATCCCGCAGTCGAGGCGTTTCTGCGTTATCTGCACGTCGAGCGTCAGCTCAGTCCGCTGACCTCCACCAATTACAGCCGTCAGTTAGATGCGCTGATCGCGATGGCCGCTGAAATCGGGGTTTCCGACTGGCAACAGCTTGACGCGCCCAAAGTCCGCATGCTGCTGGCGCGCAGCAAACGCGCAGGGTTAGGCCCGGCGAGTCTGGCGCTGCGGATGTCTTCGCTGCGCAGTTTTCTGGACTGGCTGGTACGGCAGGGCGTCCTGAGCGCCAATCCCGCGAAAGGCATCTCAACGCCGCGTTCCCCCAAGCATCTGCCAAAAAATCTCGACGTCGATGAAGTGAATAAGCTGCTGGAAATCAATCTCGACGATCCGCTTTCCGTCCGCGACCGCGCCATGCTTGAAGTGATGTACGGCGCCGGGATCCGCTTATCGGAACTGGTCGGCATCGACTGCAAACACGTCGATATGGCATCCGGTGAAGTCCGCGTGCTGGGGAAAGGCAGCAAAGAGCGTAAAGTGCCGATTGGCCGTACCGCAGTCACCTGGCTCGAACACTGGCTGGCGCGCCGCCCGCTGTTTGGTCCGCAGGACGACGCGATGTTTTTATCCAGTAAAGGCAACCGTATTTCAGCGCGAAACGTCCAGAAACGCTTTGCTGAGTGGGGCGTCAAACAGGGTGTGAACAGCCACATTAATCCGCACAAACTGCGGCACTCCTTTGCGACGCACGTTCTGGAATCGAGTGGCGATCTGCGTGCCGTGCAGGAATTGCTGGGTCACGCGAATCTGTCCACGACCCAGATCTATACCCACCTCGACTTTCAACATTTGGCGACGGTATACGATGCCGCCCATCCCCGCGCAAAACGAGGCAAAACCTGATGAAGTTCTATCGGCCGCTGAAACGCATTGAAGCGATCACTTTCGATTTAGACGATACGCTGTACGACAACTACGACGTTATCCGCCGTACCGATACTGAAACCCTGAAGTCTATTCAGGGCTTTCACCCCGCGCTGGCAGACATGTCGCCGGATGCGATCCGTCAGATGCGCACAGAATTACTGGCGCAGGACGCAGAGATTTATCATGACGTGACCGAATGGCGACGTCAGGCGGTGCATCTGGCCATGACCCGTGCGGGTCTGAGTGATGATGATGCGAAGCATGGCACTAAAGTGGCGATGGAAACCTTCGCGAAGTGGCGCAGCCGGATTTATGTTCCCGGCGAAAACCATGACGCACTGGCGGCGCTGGCCGAACGCTGGCCTTTAGTGGCGATCACCAACGGCAATGCCGATCCGCACGCCTGTGGTCTGGCGCAGTATTTCCAGTTCACCTTGCGCGCGGGCGATCATGGCCGGGCAAAACCTTACGCCGACATGTATAAAAAGGCGTCGATGAAGCTCGATATCCCGCTGGAAAATATTCTGCATGTGGGAGACGATCTCACCACCGACGTGGCGGGTTCCGTGGCCTGCGGGATGCAGGCGTGCTGGATAAATCTGCGTGAAGGCAACCTGATGCACACCCGCGATGCACGTCTGTTACCGCATATTGAGATTTCGCAGTTGGCATCGCTGACAGCATTGCTATAATCCCTTCATTAAATACTCTGTATAAATTCACAGTAGAAAAGCGTTCACGGCGGCATTGATCGCGTGAGTGCTTTTCTCATTCTGACAAACGGTGCCTATGGACGTTTCTGACCTGCTCGACAGCCTCAATGAAAAACAACGTGAAGCCGTGGCCGCGCCGCGCAGCAATCTGTTGGTGCTGGCCGGGGCAGGCAGTGGCAAAACCCGCGTACTGGTTCACCGTATTGCGTGGCTGCTGTCGGTGGAGAATTGCTCGCCGTATTCGATAATGGCCGTCACCTTTACCAACAAAGCGGCGGCGGAAATGCGCCACCGTATCGATCAGCTGATCGGCACCAGTCAGGGCGGCATGTGGATCGGTACTTTCCACGGGCTTGCACACCGTTTACTGCGTGCGCATCATCTGGATGCCAAACTGCCGCAGGATTTCCAGATCCTCGACAGCGACGACCAGATGCGTCTGATTAAACGTCTGATCAAAGCGCTGAACATCGACGATAAACAATGGCCGCCGCGTCAGGCCATGTGGTACATCAACGGTAAAAAAGATGAAGGTCTGCGCCCGCAGCACGTCGAAACCTATAACAACCCGATTGAAGCGACCTGGCTGCGGATTTATCAGGCCTATCAGGAAGCCTGCGACCGCGCCGGGCTGGTGGATTTCGCCGAGCTGTTATTGCGCGCCCATGAGCTTTGGCTGAACAAGCCGCATATCCTGCAACATTACCGCGAACGCTTTACCAACCTGATGGTGGACGAGTTCCAGGACACCAACAGCATTCAGTACGCGTGGATCCGCCTGCTGGCAGGCGACAACAATAACGTGATGATTGTCGGCGACGATGACCAGTCGATCTACGGCTGGCGCGGTGCGCAGGTCGAAAATATTCAGCGCTTCCTGAAAGATTTCCCGAATGCGGAAACTATCCGTCTGGAGCAGAATTACCGCTCCACCAGCACCATTCTGAAAGCCGCCAACTCGCTGATTGAAAACAACAGCGGCCGTATGGGCAAAAACCTGTGGACCGAAGACGGCGAGGGCGAGCCGATCTCCCTGTATTGCGCGTTCAATGAACTGGATGAATCGCGCTTTGTGGTTAACCGCATCAAAACCTGGCAGGACAACGGCGGCGCGCTGAAAGATTGCGCCATTCTTTACCGCAGCAACGCCCAGTCGCGCGTGCTGGAAGAAGCGTTATTGCAGATGGCGATGCCGTACCGCATTTACGGCGGTCAGCGATTCTTCGATCGTCAGGAAATCAAAGACGCACTGGCCTATTTGCGCCTGATGGCGAACCGCAATGACGATGCCGCCTTTGAACGCGTGGTGAATACCCCGACGCGTGGCATTGGCGACCGGACGCTTGACGTGGTGCGGCATACCGCGCGTGACCGTCAGCTGACGATGTGGCAGGCAACGCGTGCCTTGTTGCAGGACAAAGCCCTGGCGGGCCGTGCAGCCTCTTCGCTGCAACGCTTTACCGAACTGGTGGATGCGCTGGCACATGAAACCGCCGATATGCCGCTGCACGTGCAGACTGACCGGGTGATCAAAGATTCCGGCCTGTTCATCATGTATGAGCAGGAAAAGGGCGAGAAAGGCCAGGCACGTATCGAAAACTTAGAGGAACTGGTGACGGCAACGCGTCAGTTCAGCTATCAGGATGAAGACGAAGATCTGATGCCGTTGCAGGCGTTCCTGTCTCATGCCGCGCTGGAAGCGGGCGAAGGTCAGGCCGATGCGAATCAGGATGCTGCGCAACTGATGACGCTGCACTCAGCCAAAGGGCTGGAGTTCCCGCAGGTCTTTATCGTCGGTATGGAAGAGGGTATGTTCCCGAGCCAGATGTCGCTGGAAGAAAGTGGGCGTCTGGAAGAAGAACGCCGTCTGGCTTACGTGGGCGTAACCCGCGCCATGCAAAAACTGACCCTGACCTACGCTGAAACCCGACGTTTGTACGGCAAGGAAGTGTCGCACCGTCCTTCACGTTTTGTCGGTGAACTGCCCGAGGACTGCGTAGAGGAAGTACGAATGCGGGCTAACGTCTCGCGCCCGATGAGCAACCGCAGCGTCGGCACGCCGACCAGCGTCAGCGACACCGGTTTCAAACTCGGCCAGCGCGTGGTGCATCCTAAATTCGGTGAAGGCACCATCGTCAATATGGAAGGCAGCGGCGAACACAGCCGTCTGCAAGTCGCATTCCCGGGGGAAGGGATTAAGTGGCTGGTCGCCGCTTATGCTCGCCTCGAAGCCGTTTGATTTTTAACTCTTCCCCCTTGGCAGGGGGAAGAGCAAAGAACTAAAGGCCAAAAACCTCACCCACTTCCGCTGTCGCATACCATTTCAGCGTGTCTTTTACGCCTTCTTCGCCTTCCGGCGGGGTGCCTGGCAGACAGTCCTGTTCCTGAACGGGTTGATACGCGCCGCGTTTCACTTCAAAAATCACACCGCCCTCGTCGAGGGATAATACGCTGTGCCAGGTATTGGCCGGGATTTCCAGCAGACGGGTTTCTGCGCCGAGCCACAGACGTTCGGTGACTTTGCCGCTGTTATCGTAAATCAGCACCAGAAAACGCCCGCGCAGCGCGGTCAGCATTTCCCAGGTATGCGGATGGCGGTGAATGCGCACGTAAGTGCCCGGCTCCATCGCAATCGCCAGGCGCTGTACGTCATCTTCCGGTGCAGGATGAATGTTCAGATTCTGACGCAGGCGGGGAGAATGCGCGGCCTGGGTGATCAGGTCGCACAGTGTGTCTTGGGAAATCTGCTTAATCATTGTTGGCTTCTGGAAAGGATGAGGGATCAGGCCTCTGAGTGTAGCCAAAAAACCGGTCAGACATAAGTCAGTAAAGGTTATCATCTGAGCAAGATTTTTATGCCGAAATGTTGCCAGATTAGATTTGTTGGCGGTTGACAGTCTTTTTATTCCCGGCGTAACATGCGCGCACTATTATCAATGAGGAACTTCGCCTTGGACACACCCAGTAGATACTGGCTCAATAACCTGTTCATTAGGTACCACTTCTAAGGCCCTCCTCTTTGCTGATGGCCTTAGTGGTTGTCAGCGACCCCCGTTCTGTCGCTGTGAGTCAGATCTGAATTTGGTCTGAATTACGCCGGTGACTCTTTTCGCCCCGTGATTTTCTGTGCTTCAACGCGTTGTCCACTTTCTGTAATTCTTGGGAGAACGGGCACATGCTGAGTGCTTTTAAATTAGAAAACAGCCGCTTATCCCGTTTAGAGCTGGACGAGGCAGACGATCTCAAAACCTCATTGTGGGTAGATTTAGTCGAGCCTGATGAGCAAGAGCGCGAACGCGTTCAACATGAATTAGGGCAAAGCCTGGCAACACGTCCCGAGCTGGATGACATCGAAGCCTCGGCGCGTTTCTTCGAAGATGAAGACGGCCTGCACATTCACTCCTTCTTTTATTATGAAGATGCCGAAGACCACGCCGGTAACAGCACCGTCGCATTCACCGTGCGCGAAGGCCGCCTGTATACCCTGCGTGAGCGCGAATTACCGGCATTTCGTCTTTACCGTATGCGTGCCCGCAACCAGACGCTGGTCGACGGCAATGCCTACGAACTGCTGCTGGATTTGTTCGAAACCAAAATCGAACAGCTGGCGGATGAAATCGAAAACATCTACAGCGATCTGGAAAAACTCAGCCGCGTGATCATGGAAGGGCATCAGGGCGATGAGTATGACGCCGCGCTCTCCACGCTGGCAGAGCTGGAAGATATCGGCTGGAAAGTCCGTTTGTGTCTGATGGATACCCAGCGCGCCCTGAATTTCCTGGTGCGGAAAGCGCGTTTACCGGCAGGCCAGCTGGAGCAGGCGCGTGAAGTGTTGCGCGATATCGAATCCTTGCTGCCCCATAACGAATCCCTGTTCCAGAAAGTGAACTTCCTGATGCAGGCGGCGATGGGCTTTATCAACATCGAGCAGAACCGCATCATCAAGATTTTCTCGGTGGTATCGGTCGTTTTCCTGCCGCCAACCTTGGTGGCATCCAGCTACGGGATGAACTTCGAATTCATGCCTGAGCTGAAATGGGCATTTGGCTATCCGGGGGCGATCGGGTTGATGATCCTCGCGGGTCTGGCGCCTTACCTGTATTTCAAGCGCAAAAACTGGCTGTAACGTTCTGTTATTTAGCCAATAAAAAAGCCCCTCACCGCAAAAACGGAGAGGGGCTTTTTCGATCGGTCAGGCTTTTGCCGTCACGCCCCGGCGCAGGCGGCCCTGCGTATAGAGCGCGTCAGTGATAAAGCACAGCAGCCCCACCCAGATAAAGCCGAAGGTGATGAGCTGCGAGGTATTTACGGTTTCGCCGTAGAACACCACCGCCAGCAGGAACATCAGCGTCGGGCCGAGATACTGGAAAAAGCCCAGCGTCGACAGCTTCAGACGCGCCGCCGCCGCCGTGAAGAACAGCAGAGGGATAGTGGTGATAATCCCGGCAGCCATCAGCAGTAAATCCAGCGACCACGGATTAGCCGACAGATTACTGGTCGGGCTGTTGGCGATAAAGAACAGATAAATGCCCGCCAGAGGCAGCAGCCAAAGCGTTTCGATCAGCATACCGGTCTGGGAATCCACGCCGATTTTCTTACGCAACAGCCCGTAAAAAGCGAAGGTGAGCGACAGTCCCAGCCCGATAACCGGCACTGAGCCAAACATCCAGACCTGGATCAGCACACCGGCGAACGCCAGCACCACGGCGAGCCATTGCAAACTTCGGAATCTTTCGCGCAAAAACAGCATGCCCAGCACGACATTCACCAGCGGGCTGATAAAGTAACCGAGGCTGGCTTCTAGGATGTGATTGTTATTGATCGCCCAGATAAAAATCAGCCAGTTCGCCCCGATAAACAGCGCGGTGACGAGCAGCATGCCGACTTTTTTTGGTTGGGCCAGCACCCGCCGGACATCGCCCCAGCTGCGGCTGACGGACAGCAGCACTAACATAAAGAAGAAAGACCAGATCACCCGATGGGTAAGAATTTCATCGGCAGGCACTTCTTTGATCAGCTTGAAATACGCCGGTGCGATCCCCCAAATCAAATAGGCGATAAAGGCAAAAATAACGCCTTGCCGGGTACGTTGTGCATCCATGTGGGTACCTGAAAAGAAAGAGATTAACGGATCGCGAGTGTACCTGATTTACGCTGCCAGATTTCTTTTTCAGCAACAGGATAAGCAGATTTTAGCCGACCATGTAGGTCGCGGTGGTGGTCGCGATATGAATGCCGCTGTCGTTGTGCAGATCGACGCGGGCCACAGAGATTTTATTTCCGGCGCGGATCAGGCTGGCAGAGGCGATGAAGAAGTCGCCACGGCCTGGGCGAAGATAATCGACGCGTAAATCGACGGTGCCCATTTTTGCTAACCGCTGGCGCATTTCAGCCTCAAGCAGAGGATGATCGGGTTTATCGCGCCGGATGAGCGAGCTGGTCACGCACACCAGCCCGGCCGCGACGTCCAGCACGGCCGCGATAACGCCACCGTGTAAGATTTTTTGCGCAGCGTTGCCGACCAGTTTGGTCTGATTGGCAAATTTCAGCTCCGCGTAATCGCAGTCGAGACGTTTAAGTTCCAGACCGAGTTCGCGGTTAAAAGGCATGTCATAAACGAAAATATTACCAATCAGTTGCAGAGCAGCTTCGTGGCTTAGGGATGACGCAGACATGAAAGGTTTCCTGATCCAAACGACAAGGGCGTTATAGTCGCGCAAAGAGTTAATGGAATGTTGATCTTAAGTGCCGGAGGCGGGGAATTCTACCTCGCGCGCGATAAATCTATTCAATACTCTTGTCGGAATGTATATGTGTGTAAAATGCTCTGCTTTCTCAGTTTCTGAATACCGGCCGGCAGCCGGCTATTTTAAACCACAAAGACTAACAACATTATTTAACACTAAAGGGTGAGGACAAATGCGTAAAATTTGGGCTGTCGGGGCCACCATGTTGGCGTTGCCATTACTGGGACATGCAGAAGAAGCAACGGTACAAGAAGTGCATGATAAGCCCGCCGTGCGTGGCAGCATCGTCGCCAGCATGTTGCAGGATCACGATAACCCTTTTACGCTTTACCCTTATGAGTCGAACTACCTGCTTTACACCGACACCAGCAATATCAATAAGAAAGCCATTGAGTCTTATGACTGGGCTGATAAAGCCCGTCATGACGAAGTGGCATTCCAGCTGAGCCTGGCCTTCCCGCTGTGGCGCGGTATTGCCGGTGACAACTCGGTGCTTGGCGCGTCCTACACGCAGAAATCGTTCTGGCAGCTGTCGAACAGCGGCCAGTCTTCACCTTTCCGTGAAACCAATTACGAACCACAGCTTTTCCTGGCGTGGGCGACGGACTACGATTTCCTGGGCTGGACGCTGCGTGAAGCCGAGTACGGTGTTAGCCACCAGTCAAACGGTCGCTCAGACCCGACGTCCCGCAGCTGGAACCGCGTGTATGCCCGCTTTATGGCGCAGAACGGTAACTGGCAGGTGGATCTCAAGCCCTGGTACCGCATTCCTGAAAGCGATGAAAACGACGATAACCGCGACATCACCAAATACATGGGTTATTACCGTCTGAAAGTAGGCTACGCCTGGGGCGACAGCGTCTTTAGCGTGGAAAGCCGTTACAACTGGAATACCGGCTACGGCGGCGCAACCACGGGCTGGAGCTATCCGATTTCCAAGCACGTACGCTTCTACACGCAAGTGTTCAGCGGCTACGGTGAGTCATTAATTGACTACAACCACAAGCAGACTCGCGTCGGTGTGGGTATCATGCTTAACGATATGATGTAAAAATACCCGTCTTACTTCAGGTTGCAGGTGCGTTGGCGGCGCCCGGCCCCGGAGCACTGACTCCGGCAGGCGCAGCGGGATGCCCTCGCTTGCCGCCTTTCGGGTATATTATGTCATTGCAGTACAGCCCCGGCGGCTTTAGGGCTTAGCCGGGTGGTTTGAACAGTTGGGGAATTGAGTGTCTACGGCGGCAGTGATAAATAAAGAAGAGCTGGCTCATCAGGTATTACGCGATACCTTCGGCTATCAGCAATTCAGACCGGGTCAGCAAACGATCATCAATACCGCCATTTCTGGCCGGGATTGTCTGGTTGTCATGCCGACCGGCGGCGGTAAGTCGCTGTGCTATCAAATCCCTGCGCTGGTGATGGACGGCCTGACGCTGGTGGTTTCACCGCTCATCTCGCTGATGAAAGATCAGGTCGATCAGCTGATGGCGGCGGGTGTGGAAGCCGGTTGCCTCAATTCGACGCAAACCCGCGAGCAGCAACAGGAAGTGATGGCGGGCTGCCGTACCGGCCGCATCAAAATGCTGTATATCGCGCCGGAACGTCTGATGCTGGGTGATTTCCTCGAACAGCTGCAACAGTGGAATCCGGCGATGCTTGCCGTGGATGAAGCCCACTGTATCTCCCAATGGGGCCACGATTTCCGCCCGGAATACCGTGCGCTCGGCCAGCTGAAACTGCGTTATCCGCAGTTACCGGTGATCGCGCTGACCGCGACCGCGGATGAAGCTACGCGCAACGACATTGTCCGTCTGCTCGAGCTTAACGATCCGCTGATTCAGGTCAGCAGTTTTGATCGCCCGAATATCCGTTACACGCTGGTGGAGAAATTTAAACCGCTCGATCAGCTGATCCGCTTCGTGCAAGACCAGCGCGGCAAAAGCGGCATTATTTACTGCAACAGCCGCGCCAAAGTGGAAGACACGGCGGCGCGTCTGCAAAGCCGTGGCCTGAGCGTCGGCGCTTACCATGCAGGGCTGGATAACGACACCCGTGCCCGGGTGCAGGAAGGTTTCCAGCGCGATGATTTGCAAATCGTGGTGGCTACCGTGGCGTTCGGGATGGGCATCAACAAGCCCAACGTGCGTTTTGTGGTGCACTTTGATATTCCGCGCACCATCGAGTCTTACTATCAGGAAACTGGCCGTGCCGGGCGTGATGGCCTGCCGGCGGAAGCGGTACTGCTTTACGATCCGGCGGATATGGCCTGGTTGCGTCGCTGCCTGGAAGAGAAACCACCGGGTGCGCAGCAGGACGTTGAACGCCACAAGCTGAATGCGATGAACGCGTTTGCCGAAGCGCAAACCTGCCGCCGTCTGGTGCTGCTGAATTACTTTGGCGAAGGCAAACAAAACGCCTGCGGAAACTGCGACGTCTGCCTCGATCCGCCGAAACGCTACGACGGCCTGCTGGATGCGCAGAAAGCGCTGTCAGTCGTGGCGCGCGTCGGGCAACGCTTTGGTTTGGGTTACGTGGTCGAAGTGCTGCGTGGCGCCAATAACCAGCGTATCCGCGAATACGGCCACGACAAACTGACGGTGTACGGCATCGGTAAAGAACACAGCAACGAACACTGGACCAGCGTGGTGCGTCAGCTGATCCACCTCGGGCTGATTATGCAAAATATCGCCATGCACTCGGCCTTGCAGCTGACAGAAGCAGCGCGTCCGGTTTTGCGTGGAGAGATCCCGTTACAGCTGGCGGTACCGCGTATTCAGACGCTGAAAATTAAAAGTCCGTCCCGCCAGAAAACGTACGGCGGTAATTACGATCACAAGCTGTTTGCCAAATTGCGCAAGCTGCGTAAGTCACTGGCCGACGACAATAATGTGCCGCCATACGTGGTGTTTAACGACACCACGCTGCTGGAAATGGCTGAACATCTGCCGATAAGCCCGAGCGATTTGCTGGATATTACCGGCGTCGGCCAGCGGAAGCTGGAGAAGTTCGGGCGGCCATTTATGGCGATGATCCGCGATCACATTGATAACGGCGACGACTGACAGTCAAGAATTCCCCACACACCATAAAGAGAGTAAATCATGCTGATGCTGTTCCTGATGGTTGCGATGATGCACATGATCGCGCTGGCGAGTCCGGGCCCGGACTTTTTCTTTGTTTCGCAAACGGCAGCCAGCCGCTCGCGTAAAGAAGCCATGATGGGTGTCATTGGGATTACGCTCGGCGTTGCGGTATGGGCGGCAGTGGCGCTGATGGGTCTGCATCTGATCCTGCAAAAAATGGCCTGGCTGCACCAGATTATCACCGTCGGCGGTGGCCTGTACCTGTGCTGGATGGGCTGGCAGTTGCTGAAATCAGCGCGCTCTAAAAAACAGGCGGGCGAAACGGAAGTGGTTGAAACCGCCGTGGCGTTGCCAGCAAACGGACGCACCTTTATGCGTGGCCTGCTGACCAATCTTTCCAACCCGAAAGCCGTTATCTACTTCGGCAGTGTATTCTCTATGTTTGTCGGCGACAGCGTGACAGGCGGCGAGCGCTGGGGTCTGTTTATCCTGATCATCGCCGAGACACTGGCCTGGTTTACTCTCGTCGCGCTGGTGTTTGCCTTGCCAGCGATGCGTCGCGGGTATCAGCGTTTAGCGAAATGGATTGATGGCGTGGCAGGCGTGGTATTTGCAGGCTTTGGTATTGCGCTTATCGTGAACCGTTAATCAGCGATTCTGCACATAAAAAAGGGTCCGGCTTACCACCGGACCCTTTTTGTATTCTTAACACTTACACCTTGCGGGCACTCGCCAGTAAAACCCCCACCAGCATAAACAGCGAGCCGAAAATGCGGTTCAGCAACTGCATTTGTTTCGGCGCTTTAACCCAACCGGCAATACGCGTTGCCAGCGTGGCGTAACCAATCATCACAATGATATCGACCACGACCGTAGTGACGCCGAGTACCACGTATTGCGCAGCCTGCGGCTGGTGAGGAATGATAAACTGTGGGAATAATGCGGCAAGAAACACTATGCTTTTGGGGTTGGTGAGGTTCACCAGAATGGCGCGTTTGAATAAACGGCGGCGCGGCATGCTGCTGGCGAGGGCGTTCAGGTCAATCGCCCCGGCAGAGCGCCACTGGCAGATGCCGAGCCAGATTAAGTAGGCTGCACCAAACCATTTGAGAAACTCAAAGGCCAGCAGCGAGGATGAGATCAGCGCGCCCAGCCCGACACCGACCAGCACGATATGGATCGTTAATCCCAGCTGTAAACCGGCGATTGACGCCACGGCGCCACGATAGCCATGGCTGATGCCCGTGCTCATTGTATTGATGGCACCGGAACCCGGAGAAAGACTTAAGATAGAAGTAGTGAGCAGGTAGGTTAACCACCAGTCCAGTGTCATTGCGAGACTCCCTGAATACGTTTTATGTTGTTTTGTGGCACAATACGCCATTGTCTGTCTTTGCGCTATAGCTCACAAATAACACTTTTCTCCTCTCTGCCTAACAATTTTGGATCAACTGAATGTCTGCGAATTACGCAAGGTGGTTAACACGTGAAAAGGAGTTTTCCGCCTTTGCTACCGGGCCGTTGCTCGATTTCTGGCGGCTGCGTGAGGAAGGTGAGTTTAACGGCGTTGACGATGTCCCGATCCGCTACGTCCGGTTCTGCTCTCCCGATCATGATAAAGTCATTATGGTGTCACCGGGGCGTATCGAAAGTTACGTAAAATACCCCGAAGTCGCCTACGATTTATTCCACTGTGGTTACGATGTGATGATTGTGGATCATCGCGGGCAGGGGCGTTCCGGCCGCATGCTGGACGATCCGCATTGCGGCCACGTTCAGCACTTTGACGATTACGTTGAAGATTTCGAACGCTTTTATCAGCTGGAGATTGCCCCACGTCAGTATGCGAAAAAGTTCGCACTGGCACACTCCATGGGCGGCGCGATCCTGGCGCTTTATCTGGCGAACAACCCGCAAAGTTTTGACGCGGCGGCACTGCTTGCACCGATGACCGGCATCTATTTGCCGATGCCGGGCTGGATATCCCGCCGTATCCTCAACTGGGCGGAAAACCGTCCGGTGCGCCGCGACGGCTATGCGCTCGGTACCGGCCACTGGCGTCCGCTGCCGTTTGTGGTGAATCGCCTGACCCACAGCCGCGAGCGTTATCGTCGTAATCTGCGGTATTACGCCGATTATCCGGAACTGCAGGTCGGCGGGCCGACCTATCACTGGGTGCGTGAAGGCATTGACGCCGGGATGCATATCCTGAAAGAAGCGGAAAAAATCACCACACCGGTCCTTTTATTGCAGGCAAGCGAAGACCGCGTGGTCGATAACCGGTCGCACCTTGCTTTTTGTCAGGCCATGGCCGTGGCGGGTCACCCTTGTGAAGGGGACAAACCGCTGGTCATTGAAGGCGCGCGCCATGAGATCCTGTTCGAGCGGGATGACCTTCGGGCACAGGCGCTGGACGCTATCATGCGCTTTTTTGCGCGACAGCATTAATCCGCGGTTCGCCGCGCACAACTCCATCAGAGGTTAGAACCTACGCTATGTACCATGTTGTTGCTTCCGATTTAGATGGCACACTGCTATCACCTGACCATACCCTGAGCCCGTTCGCGAAAGAGACGCTGAAATTGCTGACCCAGCGCGACGTGCACTTCGTGTTCGCCACCGGGCGTCACCATATCGATGTGGCGCAGATGCGCGACAATCTCGACATCAGCGCATACATGATCACATCCAACGGTGCGCGCGTGCATAACACCGACGGCGATCTGATTTTTTCGCACAATCTGGATGAAGACATCGCCAGAGACCTGTTCGGTATCATGCACAACAACCCGGATATTCTGACCAACGTCTATCGCAATGACGACTGGTACATGAACCGCGACCGTGCCGACCAGGACGATTTCTTCCGCGAATCAGTGTTCAAATACAAGCTCTATGAACCGGGCCTGCTGGAAACTGACGGCATCTGCAAAGTGTATTTCACCTGTGAAGATCACGAGAAATTGCTGCCGCTCGAAGAGGCGATCAACGCACGCTGGGGCGATCGCGTTAATGTCAGCTTCTCACTGCCGGTTTGCCTGGAAGTGATGGCGGGCGGCGTCTCGAAAGGTCATGCGCTGGAGTACGTATCAAAACTGATGGGTTATACGCTGAAAGACTGCATCGCTTTTGGTGATGGTCTGAATGACCTTGAAATGCTGACAATGGCCGGTAAAGGCTGCCTGATGAGCGGTTCATTGCCGCGTCTGAAAGCCGCCATGCCGGACGCAGAAATCATCGGTTCCAACGCCGATGACGCCGTACCGCATTACCTGCGCAAGATGTATTTGTCTGAAGATATCTGATCCGCGTTACCCCCGGACAAGGCTTTAAGCCCTGTCCGGGGCACTTCTCTGCATGCCTGTCATCTGAAAGGGTCATCAATCTCTGTCCATTGCGCTTCACAATCGCTGGTACCGCAATATAAGCGGGGCGCGGATGATGCTGTGAAGCACAGACCGCCGGGAAAAATGACGTCTTCCAGAGCGGCGCGTTTGGCGGCACCGGGTTTGAACTGGCTGCGTTCAGCGATGATTTTCAGGGCTGAACAGTGGTGCGTCTGGCTGTTGAAAATAAACGAACAGGCGTAATAGTGCCGGTACCCTTGCGCATCAAAACGGGCGACATGGCCCAGCACACCGACGCGATGCTCCTCAAGAACGTAAGCCGCATTCACGCCACACCATTCTTCGGCACTCACCTGCCCGTGTAATAACGTCGCCTGCATCACGTTGTGCAGGGTCAGATCGTCGGGCGAATCCAGCAGGGTATAACCGATGGTGCCCCGCCCGCCGGTTTCCCCCTGCGGGCGGGTAAACAGCAACACTTTTCCGTCCGGTAAACCCACAGGACGGATGTCTTTCATGCCCTCCGGGCCGATGAAAAACAGGCGCAGGGAATAGATATCCGCGCCACGGTACAACAGGGTTTTCCAGCGCAGAATTTCACCGGTGTCTTCATCGGCTTCAACGCAGACTCCGCCAAAGATAAACTCCCCGTTGATACGGGTGAAAAACGGATCCTGTAAGGCGAAGACCGGCGCGTCCGGCAGTAATGTGCACTGACGGAAGCCATCAAATTCGAAAAAACGGATCTGCGATAATTCGGAGTGTCTTGGTTCTACGCGTGCGGCAATGACCATAAGGTCGTCGCAGCGAAACGGCGCGGTCAGGTTATAGACATCATTGTTACCCACACCGGAAAATTGAATTTTTTCTCCGGCGGGCAACGGCAATTTCAGGTCATGAAATTGCCGCAATAAGGCGTCAATCGTGTTCACTGCGTCAATCCGAGATGCGCCCATAACGCATCGAGCGGCAGGGTCGCCAGCGCAATACATTCATCGGCAGCGCCGTAGTAGATTTTCAGCACGTCCCGTTCCAGCAGCGCGCCGCAGGTAAAGACGACGTTGCCAAAAAATCCCTCTTTTTCGTAAATGGCTTCCGGCTGTAAGAGGGGTACGGAGGATTTGGCGAGGATGTTGAACGGATTATTCAGGTCGAGCAGCATCGCGCCGAGGCAATAACGCTGATCTTTGTCCACGCCGTGGTAAATCTGCAACCAGCCGCGCACCGTTTTGATAAGCGGTGCGCCGCCGCCCAGTTTCAGCGCATCCCAGTCGCCGGACGCGCTGCCCAATAAATGCCGGTGATTGCCCCAGTGCAGCATGTCCGGAGACTCACACATCCAGATCTCCGGCTTCCCGAAATGTTTCGGCGAAGGGCGGGTCAGCGCCTGATATTTGCCGTTGATTTTTTCCGGGAAGAAACAAACATCACGGTTGTCCGGGCAGAAAATCACGCCCTGTTTTTCCACGGTCACAAAATCAGGGGTGGTGGCCAGCGCGGTGGAAATGCCGTAAGGCGAAATGGCCGAATAGTTGATGTAAAAAATGCCGTCGATCAGCGTAATGCGCGGGTCTTCACAGCCAAACTGTTCGTATTGCGTATCGGCGGTCAAAAATGGCTGAGCATCCACCACAAAATCTTCGCCGTTCGTACTGCGCGCCAGACGCAGATGTGACATGGAGGTCAGCCAGATCACCGAAGGATCAGCCTTCAGCGCAATCATTCTTGGGTCGCTGAAATCATAAGCCGGGTCATCTCGGTAAAAACGTTTGGTGCCTGCCTGCCAGACGTTGTGCTGATTCAGCAACAGCGGCACTTCAAGACAGTTGGCGTCGGTCGATATCACGCTTTCCGCCACGCGAAGCAGCAGCAGGGTTTCCCCCTGATACGCACAGACGCCCGCATTAAACACGCAATCCACTTTCCAGCCGGGCTGAGACGGCAGCACATCGGCGGGGGTTAACAGCGGGTTTTTATCACTTCGGATCATTTTCATGGTTTACCTTCTTGATAAGAATAGCGTTTTTTTCCAGCAGCGGTGCATCCGTGCCGAATAAGACGGGGTTGCCATCGCCGCAGCCTACGTTGGCCACCGGCGCGCCAAAATTGATCATCACTTCCAGACATTCCCCGGCCAGAAAGCGGCGAAATATCAGGCATTGTTTAAACAGTGTGAGGTACTCATAGCGGCCACGCTGAAGAGAGAGATGAGAATTTCTCAATTTAATCAGCTTCTTATAGGTGTTCAGAATTGATGGTGAGTGCTTACTCTCAGTTAGAACGTTAATTTCTCCCTCACCGGCTTCAGCAGGCGTCCAGGGAACGGGCAAACGGGAGGCATCGCGGCAGAAGGGTAATGCGTAAGTGAGCGCTTGCTTATCGTCCATACCCTGTAAAATAGCGGCCTGATATTGCGTGATGCCCTGGATGTCCCGCATTTGCTGCACGCTCTGCGGAATGAAATCGGTCATGCCGATTTCTTCACCCTGATAGATAAAAGGCAGGCCGCTGGCGGTCATTTGCAGGGCGAAAACGGCCACGGCGCGCGAAATATCGCGGTGTGATTCGCCAAAACGGCTGATCATGCGTGACATATCGTGGCTGGAGAAAAAGAGCGTCGGTAATCCGGAAAGTGTCGCTTCCATCGCTTTCATTTCGGCGAAGATCGCTGCGATATCGAAGCGTTTCTGGCTGCCAAGGTTGAAATTGAATACCACGTCCAGCAGTTTTGGCCCCTGATAAGGTGCCATCACCGGTAACAGGTCACTGCCCACTTCACCAATCAGTAAAAACTCACCCTGTTCGCGGATGTGCTGGCAGAGTTTCCTCACCACATTCAGCACGCCGGGCTGATTGATATCCTTGTCGTGGGGCGGCTCTGCACCCGGTGCGCCGGGCGGATGGTCTTCACCGATGCCGTCGGTGGTGAGAAAATTAATGACGTCAAAACGGAAGCCATCGACGCCGCGCGCGATCCAAAAATCGAAGATTTTTTTGATTTCATGCTCAACGGCAGGATTCGACCAGTTCAGGCAAACCTGCTGGGGCGAGAATTTATGGTAGTAACTGGCGGTTCCGCCGGGTTCCTGCGTCCAGGCCGGACCGCCGAAGAACGAGGTCCAGTTATTGATTTTTTCACGAAAGAAAAAGAAGTCGCGAAACGGACTGCCGGGGTGACTGAGCGCCGCCTGGAACCACGGATGCTGATCGGAGACGTGATTGATCACCACGTCGATCACCAGCAAAATATCACGCTGATGGCAGGCAGAAATAAGCGCATCGAACAGGGCCAGTGTGCCAAAGCGCGGGTCAACGGCGCAGTGATCGCTGATGTCGTAGCCATTATCCACCAGCGGAGAGGGATAGAACGGCGTGACCCAGATGCCGCCGATCCCCAGATCCGCCAGATAATCGAGCTTTGAAATCAGCCCCTGAAAATCGCCCAATCCGTCCGCATTACCGTCGCAAAACGACGGCAAATACACCTGATAAAATACCCGGTCCTGCCATGTCTTCAGGTTATTCATCCTTCATGCCTGCTATTTAAGTGAAAGCGACATCCCTTCCAGGAAATGTTTCCTGAAGAGAATAAACAACACCACGATCGGCAGGGTTTGCACCACTGACCCCGCCAGCACCGGCCCGACGTAAATGCCATACGATTTACTGAATGTCGCCAGCAGAACGGAAAGCGGCATTTTGTTGACGTCCTGCATGACAATCAGCGGCCAGAGGAAATTGTCCCAGGCGCTGGTAAACGTAAAAATCGCGACGATAGCCAGAATAGATTTATTGAGCGGCAGCATGACGTGGAGCAGAATTTTTATCAGGCCGGCGTGATCTAATCTCGCGGCATGAATATAGTCATTCGGTGTGCCTTTAAAACTTTGGGATATCATAAATATCCCCCAGCCATTCATCACGAAAGGCAAAATAAGTGCGCCGTAGGAATTAATCATGCCCAGCTGACGGATTAATACAAAGTGGGGAATGATAAACATGAATACGGGAAACACCATTTGCAGAATCAGCAGGTTTTTAAAAATATCCCGTCCTCTGAATTCCATTTTTGCCAGTGCATAGCCAATGAAAGAGGAGGTTAAGGTGACACAGACCGTAATGGTCAGCGTGATGAATACAGAGTTAAATAAAGTGCGCAGAAATGGTTTTTCCGCTTTATTTGTACCATCGAAAAGAAAGGCATAATTATCCAGCGACAGATGGCCGGAAAAAAGTGCCGTAGTATAAATGTCAGATGTCTTCTTAAACGAACCGATCAACATCCATAAATAGGGATATAACCAGGTTAATGCCAGAGCAAACATTAACAGGTGGATCACCGCAGAACGGATGTTTATTTTTTGGCGATGCGTTAAGGCAGGTGCTGTATTTAACGTTTCCACAGGGTTGTCCTCATCATACGATCTCGATTTTCTTTTCCAGACACCGGCGCACGACCCAGATCAGAGAGAAACTGAACAGGGCGACAATGATGGACATGGTGGCCGCCCAGCTGGGTTGCATCTGCCGGAATGCGGCTTCGTACATCACCACCATCGGCGTGGTGGTGCTCTCCAGCGGACCGCCGCCGGTGATGAGATAAGGCTCGGTGAAAATACTGAATGCCACGGTAATGGCTAAAACCAGCACCATCACGATCTGCGCATTCATCAGAGGAAGTGTGATATGCCATATTTTGCCAGCCCCGGACGTACGGTCGAGCTCGGCGGCGTCATAAATATCTTTCGGGATGGTAATAAGCCCGGAGTAAAAAATAAGGCCGTAATAGCCCACGAACTTCCAGGTCACAATGAGCGCGATGGATAACATTGCCACGTCGGGGTGGGTAAACCAGGGCACATTTATGCCAAACCACGACATCAGGAAATGATTAACCGGTCCGGTTTCGCTAAACAGTTTGGAAAAAACAATAGAGTACGCCACGCCGGAAGAGACATTTGCCAGTAAAAAACTCAGTGCGACGAAAGCTTTACCATATTTAATTTTCCGCAATCCGAACGCGAATAATAATGAGGAGATAAACACTATCGGCAGATAATAAAGGAGAAACTTAAAGACGTTGAAAATTGACGTCCAGAACAAAGGGTTCTGCATAACGGCAATAATATTCTTTACGCCGTTGAACGACGGTGTGCCAATAAATTTCCAGTCGGTAAAACTCAGCACGGCCAGCCAGATAAAAGGATAAAACCAAAATACCAGCGAATATCCCAGGTAACCGGAGGCCAAAAGGCCTCCGAGTGATGACTCTTTCATTTTGATCATCGCTTTACTGCCCCAGCGTGTTGTCGATCTCTTGGGAAGACGCCTGAATGACCTCGGGGATCGGGCTGTTTTTAAACACTAACTTTTCAATCATCTGGGTCATTGTCCGCTGGACTTCGACCGTTTTCGTGATCGGTGCCGGAGGAACCGCTTTCGGCACGAAAGAGGCAATAGCGTTCACTAACTCATGCTGTTGCAGGTAGCTTTTAAAGACAGGGTTACTTTGCAGATCTTCACGCGCCGGCGGCATCCCGGTCAGCTCAAGCCAGCGCAGGTCATTTTTCGGATTGCTGTAAACCCATTGAATAAACTTCCAGGCATCGGGCTGGACCTTCGAGGTGCTAAACATCACCATCCCTTTGCTGTCAGCCATGGTGGCCGCCTCAGCATCTCCGGTCAGTGTCGGCATCTGGCCGATACGGATGGTTTTTAGCACCTCAGGGAATTGTTTCTGATAGCGATCGATATCCCATGGTCCGCGCACGGCGCCGAGCACGGTACCTGCCGCCAGCGGGTCGTCAGAGGCGGTGAAGTCGTAGCTGGTCCATTTGTTAGCGAACATTTTGTTGATGAAAGTGAGGGTCTGCAGGCCCGCATCGTTATTAAAGGTAGCTTTGTTGTTCTGGATGTAAGGGCTGCCCTGTGAGGCGGCGTAATACAACGGGACAAAGTCGAACCAGCGATCCCACCAGTTTTTGCCGCTGGTGATTTGCAGACTGTAGCCTTTGTGGCTCTGCGTCATCCTTTCCGACAGCGTGTAAATCTCGTCATAAGTGACCGGTACGTGATCGAAGCCATAGTCAGCCAGAAGGTCGCTTCTCCACCAGTAGACTATCGGGCTGATATAAATTGGAATGACGTTTTGCTGCCCGTCGAACTTCCACGAAGCCATCGGATTGCCCATGTGACGGGTTTCGACGAGCGCCTGAAACCCTGGCATTTTGGAATAATCATTGAGCTGTTTAAGTTCAGTTAACTGTCTTGCGAAGCCGATAAATATATTGGTGGAAATATCCGGTTCAGTACCGGATGCCAGCGCATTCATAATCGCTTCTTCGGAACTTCCCGCCGCAGGAATAGGCGTGAATTCCACTTTTCTATTTGCCGGATTACTGTTCCATTCTTTGACGATTTCTCCCCAATACACTTCCTGAGTGACATTGGGCGCAACCCACATTTTAATACTCTGCTGATTTTTCTCTTCAGGCCCGCAACCTGATAACAATAATGTCATAGCCGCAAACGCAGCCAGTTTCATTGTTTTCATTATTTATTTCCTTTTTCCATTAGGTTGTAATTAATAATCCACAATTATATTTGCAGAGTATTCATATTATTATTTTATGGATGGATTTCTATTTAAACGCTAGCATGGACATTCAATAAATAAACGTTATAGCGGTCACATAAATGATTTTGTTTAACGTTAAACTTTATTGTCATTGTTCGTTGCAAAAGTATTTTTTCTGTGAGTATATATTGTCTAATTGATAAAGTTGAGCCGGGCTCTGTTCCATTATTAAAAGCGTTTTGGAGTTTTTAAACTGCGCAAGATAACATTGAAGTCAATTGCCGAAGAATTAGGTGTCACGCACACCACAGTATCTAATGCATTTAATCATCCGGGGAAGTTATCTGAATCATTAAGAAAAAGAATAATAGATTATGCGCATTCCGTTAACTTTTACGGACCTGACAATATCGGGCGCGCATTGCGCACCGGCAGGTCGGATGCCATGGGGATTATTTTTAATGACACGCTCAGTTATGTGTTTACAGACAGCCATGACGTACAGCTGATGCAGGGAATTGCCGCAAAATGCGACCGGGAAGGGGTCAGTATCATATTGATTCCGTTGCATAACGGTCAGGGAACGCTGGCCGGTGTGATCAATACGGCGGTGGATGGTTATATTCTGAATGCCACGCACAATAACGATCATATTATCGCCAAGGCGTTGTCGAAGAATCTGCCTGTAGTGACGACTGATTTTAAAATTCCGCCGCACAGCAGCGTTTCCATTGATAATCACAAGGCGATGCAGGAGGTTTGCCAGCATCTGCTTGAAAAAGGCCACCGCGAATTTGGGATTATTTCTTTCCCTTCATTGCAGGGGCGCAAGGGCGTTAATCCCTTAAGTGAAGAGATAACCGGGGATAATGACGTCATGATCACCCGGGTGAAATCCTGTGTGGATAAGTTTCTGAGCCGGAATATTAATCTGGAAAAATGTTTTCTTTGTGAAACTGCCCACCATGAAGAATCTGGAGAAATGGCCGCGGAAACATTGCTAAAAAGTAACCCGAAGATAACGGCATTAATTTGCCTGTCGGATCGTTTTGCGCTGGGCGCAATCACGTATTGCCGTAAAGCCGGGTTACGTATTCCGCAAGACATCGCTATTATCGGTTTCGATAATATCCCCCGGTCAGATAATGAGATTGCGCTCACTACCGTGGCGCAGGATCCGGTTAAAAAAGGAGAGATTGCCGCCACTCTGTTGCTGGAGGGAAAGAAAAACATTCACCACGATCTTGAATTTACGTTAATTATACGTGGCTCTACCTGATATACGGCGGGGCCATAAAGACGAAATTAATTATGTCTGTTTTCAGGATGAAATATGGCCTTATTAACGTGTTTTACCGCTTACGATATACGCGGCATTCTTGGCACCGAACTTAACGAGGATATTGCTTACCGCATCGGTTGCGCCTTTGCCCATTTTTATCACCCTGAACGGGTGGTGCTCGGCCATGATATTCGCCTGACCTCACCGTCTCTCAAACTGGCCGTCGCGTGCGGGCTGCGCGATCAGGGAGTTGGCGTGATCGATATCGGTATGACCGGCAGTGAAGAGGTTTATTTTGCCACCCGCTATTTTCGGGCGGATGGCGGCATCCAGATCACGGCCAGTCATAATCCGGCCAATTATAACGGCATGAAACTGGTTGGCCGGGATGCCAGGCCGGTCAGCAGCGATAACGGTTTACATGAGATTCAGGCTCTGGCGGAAAATCATCATTTCTCTGGCATAGCGCAGGCCGGTTTTTATCAGCAATGTTCAAACCGCAGCGCGTATCTTGATCACCTGCTCAGTTATTTAACGTTGCCTTTTGGGCGCCCCCTGCGTGTGGTGGTGAATGCCGGCAACGGCGCAGCTGGCCCGACGCTGGATGCGCTGGAGCAGGCCTTCCAGGCGCGCAACATCCCACTGACCCTGATTAAAATTCACCATGAGCCGGACGGCGCCTTCCCACACGGTATTCCGAATCCTATGCTGCCTGAAAACCGCCACGCCACTCAGGCTGCCATACGCCTGCATCAGGCGGATATCGGTATTGCATGGGATGGCGATTTTGATCGCTGCTTCATTTTTGATGAGCAGGGGGACTACGTTGAAGCCTATTACATCGTCGGCATGCTGGCGGCGCAGTTTCTGCAACACTCGCCCGGCGAGAAGATCATTCACGATCCCCGCCTGATCTGGAATACCCGCGACATTGTCGCTGCCCGTCAGGGTATCGCCGTGGAAACAAAAACCGGCCATGCCTTTATGAAGGAAAGAATGCGCAGCGAAAACGCCATCTACGGCGGCGAGATGAGCGCGCACCACTATTTCCGCGATTTTGGCTATTGCGACAGCGGAATGATCCCCGCCTTGCTGATGTTGCAACATCTCAGCAAATCCGGCCAGAAAATGTCCGGTCTGATTGCCGCCCGTAAAGCGCTTTTCCCGGTATCCGGCGAGATAAATCTCACCGTCAGCCAGCCCGCAGAAGCCATCCGCCGTGTGCGTGAGCATTATGCCAGCCAGGCCGTGACGGTCAGCGTCGTTGACGGGCTGAGTATGGAATTCGAACGGTGGCGGTTTAATTTGCGCGCTTCCAATACGGAACCGCTTTTACGCCTCAATGTTGAAACCCGTCACTCCACGGCGTTACTTGCCGAAAGTACCCGGGCACTGCTGGCGCTGGCAGGGGAGTAATTCCTCGTATCGCGCTCCCTTTGGTTTGAAAGGACAACGTTATGTCAGGCTTAACGCTCAAAAATATCAAAAAGTATTATGACAAAACCACCGTCATTGCCGATTTGTCGCTGGAGATCCGTTCCGGTGAATTTCTGGTGCTGGTCGGCCCCTCAGGCTGCGGAAAATCGACGTTGCTGCGCCTGATTGCCGGGCTGGATCAGCTCAGCGCCGGCACAGTCTGCATCGGGGAAACCGACGTCACCGGGTTGCCCGCCGGAAAACGCGGACTGTCGATGGTATTTCAGTCCTACGCACTCTATCCGCACATGACCGTCAGGCAGAATCTGGCTTTTGGCCTGAAGAATATCCGCACGCCGCCGGAGGAAATCGCGCGCCGCATTCAGGAGGCTGCGCTGATTTTACGTCTCGACGAGATGCTTGACCGGTTACCGCAGCATCTTTCCGGGGGACAACGTCAGCGCGTGGCGATTGGCCGCTCTATTGTCCAGCAGCCGAAAGTGTTTTTGTTTGATGAGCCGTTGTCGAATCTTGACGCTGCGCTGCGCGTACAGATGCGACAGGAAATCAGTCAGCTGCATAGCCGCCTGAAAAATACCATGATTTACGTGACCCACGATCAGGTCGAGGCGATGACACTGGCGGACAGGATTGTGGTGCTTAATCAGGGCAATATTGAACAAATCGGCACGCCGGTTGAGCTTTATAACCATCCCGCCAGCCTTTTCGTTGCCGGTTTTATTGGCACGCCGAAAATCAATGTGATCCCGGCGCAGGTCGTTGGCCGCCAGCTTTGGGTTAACGGGCAGCCGCTGTTTGCGCTGGGGGATAAATTCCCGGCGGCGCAGGACGGACAAACGGTGTCGCTCGCCATCCGCCCCGAGCTGTTACGCCTGGAGGAAGCGACAGATCATGCGTTTGACGTTGTGGTCGATTTTACGGAACTTCAGGGGGATTCGACGCTGGTGTACGCAACATTTGGTGAGCACGCCCTGAAGATGAAATCGTCGAAACAGCTTTCGTTTCCCCGCCATACCGCCCTCAGGTTCGGGTTTAATGCCGCCAGTGTTTTACTGTTTGATGCACAGGGAAAGCGGATCCCGCAGGCCATGGCGTAGAAAACCAAAAGGCACCCAGGGGTGCCTTTTGGCTGCCGGTGATCCTCAATCAGGCACTTTTAGCCAGCTGCGCTTTGTGTTTGTTTTCACTGAGCATGGTCAGAACCAGCAGCAGCACGGCCAGCACACAACCGGCGATCATCACGATAAAACCGCCGTCCCAGCCGAAGTAATCCACGGTGTAACCGACAATCGCACTGGCGGCGACTGAGCCGCCAAGATAACCAAACAGACCGGTGAAGCCTGCCGCGGTGCCCGCTGCTTTTTTTGGTGCCAGCTCCAGCGCGTGTAAACCAATCAGCATCACCGGGCCATAAATCAGGAAGCCGATGGTGATCATGCAGGCCATATCAATGCCCGGATTGCCGACCGGGTTCAGCCAGTACACGACGGTGGCGATGGTCACCAGCACCATAAAGAACACGCCGGTTGCGCCGCGATTCCCTTTGAAGACTTTGTCCGACATCCAGCCGCACAGCAGCGTCCCCGGGATGCCCGCATATTCATACAGGAAGTATGCCCACGAGGATTTATCCAGCGCGAAATGCTTCACTTCTTTCAGGTAAGTCGGTGACCAGTCGAGGATGCCGTAGCGCAGCAGGTAAACAAATACGTTTGCCAGCGCGATATACCACAGCAGTTTGTTCGGCAAAATGTACTGCATGAAAATCTGTTTCGCGGTCAGTTCCTGCTCAGCGGATTCTTTCACGTAGTCCGGCGGATAGTCGTTTTTGTACTCTTCAATCGGCGGCAAACCGCAGGACTGCGGGGTATCGCGCATGGTCATGAAGGCAAAAACGGCCAGCAGGATCGCGCCGAAGGCAGGCATGTACAGCGCTGCGTGCCAGTCGTTAAACCATGCCATCCCGAGCAGGAACAGCAGCGGAGGAATACCGCCGCCGACGTTATGTGCGCAGTTCCATACTGATACCACGCCGCCGCGTTCTTTCTGTGACCACCAGTGAACCATGGTGCGTCCGCACGGCGGCCAGCCCATTCCCTGGAACCAGCCACAGAGGAACAGCAAAACAAACATGATGGCAATGCTTGAGGTTGCCCACGGCACGAAGCCCATAAACAGCATCACAGCCGCAGCCAGAATCAAACCGGCGGGCAGAAACACGCGCGGATTCGAGCGGTCTGATACCGACCCCATAATGAATTTTGAGATGCCGTACGCAATAGAAATACCGGATAACGCAAAACCGAGATCGCCACGGGAGAAGCCCTGATCGATCAGGTACGGCATAGCCAGTGCGAAGTTTTTGCGCACCAGATAATAGGCGGCGTAACCGAAGAAAATCCCCATGAAAATCTGCCAGCGGAGACGGCGATAAAGCGGGTCGACGTGGTTTTCATCCACGGGAGCTTTGTGTGGTGCGGGTTTGAAAATACTGAGCATACATGCCTCCGATGGCATAAATCAGGTCTGACTCGTCATGAGCAAGTGTGTTCTAAAACGAACATCATGTTAGCGGTTTGCGCGCAAACGAACTGTGAGTTATGACAGAATTGTTACATTTTTATTACGGAGGAGCGTGCGGAGAAGCGAAGTGGCTGGCGGAGATAAAAAAAAGCGGAGCCTGAGCTCCGCCTGAGGGTGTCACTGACCCTGAATTTACTGCACTTTCAGCGTATTGATAATGGCTTCTGCATCAGCCTGCGCCTGCTGCTGATTGTCGGCTGGCAGGGTAATTTGCAGCGTCAGCAAATGGCTGTCCACTTTACCCAGCACGATTGAAGAATAGGCTTTCTGACCGGCCGAGGTGATGACGCTGTCGTACTGCTGCATGGTCTGTCCGTTAACCTGAATCGATTTGTTGGTCACGACCTGCAAGTTGGTATCACGGGCTTTTTGCTGATCCTGCAAACGGGCAGTCAGCACTTCCAGCGATTCCGTGGTGTTATCGCCGAGGATCACAATCACCGCTTTCTGACCGGTGCTGTCAGCATACACGTGCATGTTGTTTGCCTGCGTGCCCAGCTTACCGCTCTGGTCGCTCATTCCCTGCGGCAGGGAGAAAGTCACTTTCCCATCCAGCAGGCTGACTGGCGCGGTTGTCGCGGCGGCGGCGGCGGCTTTATTGGCATCCGGTGCATCAGTGGACTTCCCGTCACACGCAGCCAGACCGGCGATCAGTACTGCCATTCCCATCATTTTAGCGAAGTTACGCATCGGGCTTCCTTAAGTGACCTGTTTATCAGGCTGAGATGTTGATTTAACGGCCTTATGGCAACCTATTCACGCCACAAATGCAAGTCAGATTATGGCGCGATTTTTGTTTTTAGCGAGGTGAGCGGGGGCCATTTGCCCCCGCGAATTTTCAGTGCGCGCGCAGGGCCGGGTGGTCGTGATTTCCCTGTGCGGACAAACGCCTGAGCAGCATGTTCAGCAGCATGCCATACATCGGCAGGAAGAACACCAGACAGATCAGCACTTTGAACGTGTAATCCACCATCGCGATTTCCACCCAATGCTGGGCCATAAACGCATCGCTGCTTTTGTAGAAGGCGATAAAGAAAAACGACAGCGTGTCGCTGATGTTGCCGAGGAACATCGAGGCGACCGGCGCTATCCACCAGCGGCGGTTCTGGCGCAGGCGGTTAAACACGTGAACGTCGAGAATTTGCCCCAGCACATACGCCATAAAACTGGCGGTGGCGATACGTGCGACCATGATATTCAGGCTGCTGAGTGCTTCTGCACCCTGCCATTGCGCTTCAAAGAACAGCGCGGAAATCACGTAGGAGATCGCCAGTGCCGGCACCATCACCGACAAAATAATGCGTCGCGCCAGCGGAGCACCAAAAATACGGACGGTCAGATCGGTGGCCAGAAAAATAAACGGAAAGGTGAACGCGCCCCAGGTGGTGTGGAAACCAAAAATGGAGACGGGCAACTGAACCAGATAGTTACTGGAGGTGATGATGGCGATGTGGAATAGCGAAAGCCATATCAGCGCGGAAAACCGCTGCTGAGCAGTAAAAGAGTACATAGATGTGACCTTTTTAGTGAATTGGGGTGAGGGAACCCAAGAATAATGTGACTTTTCGCGCCGATAATTCGGTGCGGCGCGCATAGTACCTGTTTGCGCACCGTTTGCGCAACAGATCCAACGGTTAATTTTAGCGCAATGAGCCGCGTGAGTTGCACCAGAAATTCTGCGGGTTAAACTGTTGGCCTTTGCCAGACAACCGCGCATTCCTGCACCCAGATGTTGAGAAACGAAATGAACGATCCCTTTATCAACCCGGACCATCAGCTTGATGCGCTGGGCCTGCGTTGCCCGGAACCCGTAATGATGGTTCGCAAAGCGGTACGTACCATGAAAGACGGCGAAACCCTGCTGATCGTCGCCGATGATCCGGCAACCACCCGCGATATTCCGGGTTTCTGCCGCTTTATGGAGCACAGGTTGCTGGCGTCCGATACCGAAAACCTGCCGTACCGCTATCTGCTGTGCAAAGGGCTGTAGACCGAACCCAGCCCGACATCCTTAACGTGATTTATTGCGCAACAACCGTAAGGCGTTAGCCGTGACAAGCGCCGTTGCGCCGGAATCCGCCAGCACCGCCAGCCACAATCCGGTCAGCCCCATAATGGTGGTGACCAGGAATATCGCTTTCAGCCCCAGCGCAATGGTGATGTTCTGACGGATATTGGCCCGTGTGGCGCGTGACAGGCTGATCATCTGTGCCAGCCCGCTCAGACGGTTGTGCGTCAGCGCGGCATCGGCGGTTTCCAGTGCCACATCGGTGCCGCTGCCCATGGCAATACCGATAGTGGCGGCTTTCATCGCCGGCGCATCGTTAATCCCGTCACCGACCATCGCCACCGGTTTAACGGCATTCAGCGCGGTCACCGCCGAGACTTTATCCGCCGGCAGCAGGCCCGCCCGGAATTCGATGCCCAGCCGGTCAGCGATAGTTTTCGCCGCGCGCGGGTTGTCGCCGGTCAGCATTACCGCAGAAACCCCGAGCGCCTGCAGATCGCGCAGCGCCCCGACCGCATCTTCCCGCAGCCGGTCCTGCATCGCCACCAGACCGATCGCCTGTGCGTCCTGCATCACCACTACCACGGTTTTACCTTCAGATTCCCAGCCTGCAATTTGCGCGGTGGCGTCCGTGCTCAGCACGCCTGGCGCCACACGCACAGGAGCCAGTACCTGGATCCTTCTGCCTGAGACAACGCCTTCCACACCGGAACCCGCCAGCGCACGGCGGTCCTGAGCGGTTATCGGCAACGGATTGTGTTCTCTCGCACGCGCTAAAATCGCCTGCGCCAGCGGGTGGTGGGAGCCTTCTTCCACCGCAGCCGCGAGGCTTAACACTTCGCCTTCGCTGGCGCCGTTAAGCACCTGCACATGGGTCACTTCCGGTTTACCTTCGGTCAGCGTACCGGTTTTATCCAGCGCCACGGTTTCGATCAGCGCCAGCTGCTCAAGCGCAGCACCGCCTTTGATCAGCGCACCCTGACGCGTCGCCGCAGCCAGCCCGGAGGTGATCGCCGCCGGTGTTGAAATCACCAGCGCACAAGGGCAGCCAATCAGCAGCAACGTCAGGCCGCGATAAATCCACGTATCCCAGGAAAGCCCCATCGCCAGCGGTGGAATGATGATGACCAGCAGCGACATCAGCATAATGACCGGTGTGTAATAGCGGCTGAAGGTATCGAGGAAACGCTCGATCGGCGCGCGTCGCTCATCGGCTTCTTCGATAAGTTGCAGAATGCGGTCAATGGCGCTGTTGCCGGGGGCGGAAGCCACTTCCAGACGGGCCAGACGATCAACGCACAGGCTGCCCGCCGGGACTTTCTCGCCGGGCTGACGTTCGACGGGCACGGACTCGCCGGTCAGGGCGCTTTCATCAAAACTGGCCGCGCTGTGCAGCACCGCATCGGCAGGCAGACGTCCGCCTGCGGCGATTTCAATCATATCGCCGGGACGCAGGCTGGCGACCGGTACGGATTCCGTTTTGCCCTCAGTCACGCGAACGGCGGTATCGGGTATCAGCGCCATCAGCGCTTTTACGCCGCTACGCGCACGGCTGGCGGCAAATGACTCGAGGCGTTCGCCGACCATAAACAACAGCAGCACCATGGCGGCTTCGGCGGTTGCGCCAATAAACAGCGCACCCAGTGCCGCAATGCTCATCAGGGTTTCTATAGCAAAGGGTGATCCGGCGCGGGTCTGGCGAATCGCCTGACGCAGCACCGGCCACAGGCCGACCAGCGTGGTGGCGATAAACGCAATTTCACCGGCCTGAGGATTAACGCTGTCGAGTATCCAGCTCAGCAGCATCAGCGCCGAAAGTGCCAGCAGCGGCAGATATTCTTTCAGCCATGACACGTCCTGCGCGGGAGGATTCTGGCTTTTATCCAAAGATTGCAGGGTGAACCCTGCGCCGGTGACGGCTTGCAGCACGTTTTGCGAGATGTCGTGGCTGGCGTCAATCACCAGTTTTTCGGTGGCAAACAGCACTTTTGCATGGCTGACGCCCTTCAGGCCGGAAACGGCATTTTCAATTTTGCGCGCACAGGCCGGGCAGTCCATGCCTTCGACGCGCCAGCTGTATTGCTGGTTTCCGGGAAGAGGCGCGCTGGGATCATCTTCACCCGGCGAACTTTCCGTGCCGCTGTCGTCAGAACAGTGTGCGTGTTCCGCTGTTTTAGGCGTGCAGCAGGTGCCGGCCGAGGCCGCCAGCGGCGCGCTTTCACTGCAACATCCGGCAGGGGAAGTGCCCGCGGGGGAAAGGGTGCTGATTTTAGTGATATGCAACGCCGGGGTATGTTTGCCCTGGCAACCGCACTGACACATGTTCGTTCTTTTAAGGGGGATCATAGAGCCTCCGGTTTCAAACCGAGTGGAATTACACCCAGTCTAAACGTTGGAGTCAGCTCTAAGGTCAAGAAGTATTTAACTCGCGGAACCTGAACGGTTCCGCGGGGGAAGGGATTTAAAGATACAGCGACCGGACAATCAGGAAGTGTCCGCCGAAATAGCAGGCGGCGACCAGGCCGTCGGCGGCGCGGAATTTAAAGCGGTAGCGGCTGACAAGCCAGAAAATATTACCCAGCAGAAGCAGCACGGTGCCGCAGAACAGCGAGAACGCCATGTCGGTGCTGCGCGCAAAATACTGTTCGCCTGCCAGCCAGACCATCAGCAGCGTCATGGCGATGTAAGTGGTCACTGCCCATTTGAGTTCGGCCAGTCGCGTCCAGATCACCGCAAGAAGTATTGCGCCGATCACCAGCAACGCCAGCGGCAGTGGCCAGAAGAAGGTAATGGTCATCTGGCTGGCGAAACTTAGCGTATACAGCAGATGCGACAGGAAGAACGCCCCGATGGCGTACATAAAGCGTTCTTCAGGCAGCAGCAGCAGACCGTCTGCCACCAGCGTTGCCGCCAGACCCAGCAGGATCAGATAGCTGTAAACATTCAGCGTGGGCGCCTGCCATGCCAGTAACAGCAGCAGCAACAGGGTGACAGGTTTGAAGACCCAGCGTTGCCAGCGCAGGCCGCGGTAACTGGCATCAACGAACAACCAGCCGGAGAAAAATACAGCGAGGAATGGCCAACTCATTGTTTATCCTTTTATCTTTCAGAACAGAACATAAAACCGATGCAAGGTCTGCCTTCGGGAAAACACATCCTGTTTTCCGGTACTTGCTTTCAGTGTAGGAGAGAGGGCGCACCGGCGACAATCAGAAATCCCCGTAACGGCAGGTTTGGTGACCGTGGGTTTAGGAAGGGGGCTTTTACGGCGCAGAGCACGCCGTAAAAGCAGGCATTACTTTTTGCCCGGCATCGGTGGCTGTTTTTTCTGCCATGCCATCAGTTCAAACACGCCAAACAGGAAAATGCGCGTTTGCAGCCACGGGCCGATGGTGTCTTTGTCCTTGCCCTGCGTGGCTTTCAGCAGCATGACCTGCAGGCCGTGCATGAAAAACATGAACACAATCGCCACATCCAGAAAATATTTGATCGGCTTAGGGAACGGGTGGATCAGGTTAAACGCCAGAAACCCCCAGATACATAACATCAACAACCGACCAATATTGATCAACATCTTACTGCTCCTGTTCAGGTGAGCCGGTTTCAGGCGTCACATCGCGATGGTAAAGGCGATAAGCAACTTGTCCGGCGACTTTCTCACGGTGTAACCGCCAGCTGGCGGGCACGTCCAGAGTGTCGTGCTCGGCTTCTGTTTCGACATAAATCCAGGCCTCATCGGCCAGCCACTGATTCTGCTCAAGCAGATTCAGGGTGTCTTGCAGAATGCCTTTGCGAAAAGGCGGATCGAGGAAAACCACGTCAAAGGCATTCCCGGCTTTTGCCAGCCAGTTCAATGTGTTGACGTTGAATACTTTCGCATCTTTGGCGTTTAGCAGCGCCAGGTTCTTCTCTAACTGTTGTGCAACCGGGCGTTCAAACTCGAGCAGTGTGGCGCTGGCGGCGTAGCGTGACAACGCTTCCAGACCCAGTGCGCCGCTGCCTGCAAAACAGTCCAGACAATGCGCGCCCTGTAAAACCGGTGCGAGCCAGTTGAACAGCGTTTCGCGCACGCGATCGGTGGTCGGACGTAGCCCCGGGCTGTGTGGAACCGGAAGTTTGCGTCCGCGCCACAGGCCGCCAATAATGCGTATCTGGCCTGCTGCGGGCGTGTTAGGTTTCTTTGCCATAGTTCACTTCAGTAATCCGAAGCCGTCGGGCTTCGTTGCATATCGTTTGGAGGGCTATTCTACCGGTGTGCGGGCAATGGGCAAATGTTTAACATTGGCGATTGAAAAACCAGCGGAATTCAACACGCGGGCGTGTTGCCGGAAGGGGAAAGTGATAGACTGCCCGATCATAACCCTATTAATAATCCGTTCGCCAATCATTAGCGGCGAGGAGTGAAGTTGTAAAATGGCAAAAGACAAAAAACGCGGTTTCTTCTCCTGGTTTGGCCGTGGCCGTCAGGAAGAAGAGCAGCAGAAAGAAGAAACACGCGAAGAACTGCCGGTTGTCGAAGAGCCCGGCGTCCCCGTTGAACCGGAGCCGGTCACTGAACCCGAGCCGGTTATCGAGCCTGAACCTCTTAAAGAACCTGAGCCAGAGGTCAGGGAGCCTGAACCTTTAGCCGCCGCTGAGGAACTGGCAGACGACATCGTTCACTTCACCGAACAGGTTGCTGTGCAGCCGGTGGTGGCGGAAGAAACCGCCGCCCCTGAGCCGGTCGTCATTGAAGCTGAAATCGAAGAGCCGATCATTATTGCCGCGCCGGTGGTTGAAGAGCCGGTGGTGCAGGAAGCGCAGATTGTCGAAGACGACTTCGTGGAGTCAGCCGCCGAGATGGCAGAAGACGCCCGCGAAGACGTTCTTGATGCCATCGACGACAGCGTGGCGGTTGACGATGAACCGCTTGTGGCGCTGGAACCGATCGTTGTGCTGCCCGCCGGTGAAACCGAGCAGGAACGCCCGACTAAAGAAGGCTTCTTCGCCCGTCTCAAACGCAGTCTGGTCAAAACCCGTCAGAATTTGGGCTCCGGTTTTGTCGGCCTGTTCCGTGGTAAGAAAATCGACGACGAGCTGTTTGAGGAGCTGGAAGAACAGCTGCTGATCGCCGACGTTGGCGTCGAAACCACGCGCAAAATCATCACTTCCCTGACCGAGCACGCTTCCCGTAAGCAGCTGAAAGACGCGGATGCGCTTTACGGCAAGCTGAAGGAAGAAATGTCCGAAATTCTGTCAAAAGTGGAACAGCCACTGGATGTCAGCGGGAAAACCCCGTATGTCATTCTGATGGTGGGCGTGAACGGCGTGGGTAAAACTACCACCATCGGTAAGATGGCGCGTCAGTTCCAGGCGCAGGGCAAATCAGTGATGCTTGCCGCAGGCGATACCTTCCGCGCCGCGGCGGTTGAACAGTTGCAGGTCTGGGGTCAGCGTAACAAGATCCCGGTGATTGCTCAGCAAACCGGTGCAGACTCAGCCTCGGTGATTTTTGATGCCATTCAGGCAGCCAAAGCTCGTAACGTCGACGTGTTGATCGCTGATACCGCAGGCCGCCTGCAAAATAAAGCGCATCTGATGGAAGAGCTGAAGAAAATCGTCCGTGTGATGAAGAAGCTCGACGAAGATGCCCCGCATGAGGTTATGCTGACGCTTGACGCCAGTACCGGCCAGAATGCCGTCAGCCAGGCAAAATTGTTTAACGAAGCGGTCGGGCTAACCGGCATTACGTTGACTAAACTGGACGGCACCGCGAAAGGCGGCGTGATATTCGCCATCGCCGATCAGTTCAGCATTCCGATTCGTTATATCGGGGTCGGCGAAGGTATCGAAGATTTAAGGCCGTTTAAGGCAGACGATTTTATTGAGGCACTTTTTGCCCGAGAGGATTAATACGGATGATTCGCTTTGAACAGGTCAGTAAAGCTTATCTGGGCGGACGACAGGCGCTTCAGGGCGTCAATTTTCACATCCAGCAAGCGGAAATGGCATTTCTGACCGGTCACTCTGGCGCGGGTAAAAGTACCCTGCTGAAGCTGATTTGCGGTATTGAGCGTCCCAGCGCCGGACAGATTTTGTTTGGCGGCCACGACATCAGCCGCCTGAAATCCAGTGAAGTGCCGTTCCTGCGTCGTCAGATTGGTATGATCTTCCAGGACCACCATCTGCTGATGGATCGCACGGTGTATGACAACGTGGCGATGCCGCTGATTATCGCCGGTGCCAGCACCGAAGATATTCGCCGGCGCGTCTCGGCAGCGCTGGATAAAGTCGGGTTGTTGGATAAAGCCAAAAATCTGCCCATCCAGCTGTCTGGTGGTGAACAACAGCGTGTGGGCATTGCCCGCGCGGTGGTCAACAAGCCTGCGGTGCTGCTGGCGGATGAACCGACCGGTAACCTCGACGGCGAACTGTCGGAAGGTATCTTGCGTTTATTCGAAGAATTTAACCGGGTTGGCGTTACCGTACTGATGGCAACGCACGACGTGGGTCTGATTGCCCGTCGTAATTACCGCACGCTGACGCTGAGTCAGGGGCGTATGTCGGGAGGAATGTACTGATGGCGAACAGCCCAAACCCGACAAAAACCGCCAAAAGCGCCCGCGCCGCCAAAAGTAAGGCGTTGCAGGGCGGCTGGCGTGAACAGTGGCGCTATGCGTGGATGAACGCGCTGGCCGACATGCTGCGTCAGCCTTTGGCGACGCTGCTGACGGTGATGGTGATCGCCATTTCCCTGACGTTGCCGAGCGTGTGCTATCTGGTGTGGAAAAACGTCAGTACGGCGGCGGAGCAGTGGTATCCCACGCCACAGCTGACGGTGTATCTCGATAAAGCGCTGGACGACAACGCCGCGGAAAACGTGGTGAAAACTCTCAAAACCGAAGCGGGCGTGGACAAGGTTAACTATCTGTCGCGCGAAGAAGCGATGGGTGAGTTCCGTAACTGGTCAGGTTTTGGCGGCGCAATGGATATGCTTGAGCAAAATCCGCTGCCCGCTGTGGCGATCATTACGCCGAAAATGAATTTCCAGGACTCCGCCACACTCAACACCCTGCGCGATCGCGTAGCGGCGGTGCAGGGCGTGGATGAAGTGCGTATGGATGACAGCTGGTTTGCCCGTCTGGCGGCGCTGACGGGGCTGGTCGGGCAGATTGCTGCGATGATCGGCATCCTGATGGTCATTGCCGTATTCCTGGTCATTGGTAACAGTGTGCGTCTGAGCATCTTCAGCCGCCGCGATACCATCAACGTGATGAAGCTGATTGGCGCAACCGATGGATTCATTTTGCGGCCGTTCCTTAACGGTGGCGCGATGCTTGGATTTACCGGCGCATTGCTCTCGCTGATCCTCTCGGAAGTGCTGGTGCTGCGCCTTGAGAGCGTGGTGACGCAGGTCGCGCAAGTCTTCGGTACCACCTTTGACCTCCACGGTCTGGGCTGGGACGAAAGCCTGCTGTTGCTCCTGATTTCCGCGATGATCGGCTGGATCGCCGCCTGGCTGGCAACGGTTCAACATTTACGGCGATTTACACCACAGTAGCGTTTTTTTGCTATAATCTCCCCCTGCTGCTCAAGAATTGTGTTTCAGGGGGAGAGCCGCTTCATCTCATCTTCATTCTCTTTCCTGCTTTCCCTCAATGGCACAAATTCACTATCCAATAGTCAGTCTGTCACTTACAGTCTTCAGACTGTTGAATCTGCCCCTGAACTTTTTGTATAATTCGTGGTCGAAGAGCAGCGAATATGAAGGGCTCGGCGTTGCTTTGTTGTGGTCAGATTGTGTTTCAATTTAGGCCAGTAACAGGGCGGTATCATCCCGCAGCAACGTGGTATAAAACCTGCATTACGTCATACATGAGAGGCTTGAATGACCAAAGAAATGCGCACTTTAGCACTGGTACCCCAAGGTAGCCTGGAAGCCTATGTTCGGGCGGCCAATGCCTATCCTATGCTGACCGCAGAGGAAGAACGGGCACTGGCTGAACGGCTGCATTACGACGGTGACCTGGAAGCGGCTAAACACCTGATCCTGTCTCACCTGCGCTTTGTTGCTCACATTGCCCGCAACTATTCAGGTTACGGTTTGCCACAGGCGGACCTTATCCAGGAAGGTAACATCGGCCTGATGAAAGCGGTTCGCCGTTTTAATCCGGAAGTGGGTGTACGTCTGGTGTCCTTTGCGGTGCACTGGATCAAAGCCGAAATTCACGAATATGTGCTGCGTAACTGGCGCATCGTGAAAGTCGCCACCACCAAAGCGCAGCGTAAGCTGTTCTTCAATCTGCGTAAAAACAAACAGCGTCTGGGCTGGTTCAGCCACGACGAAGTGGAGCACGTTGCCCGCGAACTGGGCGTGACCAGCAAAGATGTGCTGGAAATGGAATCACGCATGGCCGCACAGGACATGACGTTTGACCCAACGCCGGATGACGAACCACGCGACGGCGCGGCGATGGCACCGATGTTGTATCTGCAAGATAAGAGTTCTGACTTCGCAGAAACCATCGAAGAAGATAACTGGGATCAGGAGGCGACCGACAAACTTTCCTCAGCAATGGAAGGTCTGGACGAGCGCAGCCAGGATATCATTCGTGCACGCTGGTTAGATGACGACAACAAATCGACTTTGCAGGAACTTGCCGACAAGTACGGCGTGTCTGCAGAGCGTGTTCGTCAGCTTGAAAAGAACGCGATGAAAAAACTGCGTATGGCGATCGAAGCCTGATACGGCGTTTCATCAAGAATACGTCACCTTCGGGTTAAAAAACTGGTCACTTCGGTGGCCAGTTTTTTTTGCCCTTATTCCACAGCTCCCTCCGCTTTGATAACCCCTCCTTTTCAACATCCTGACTTCTTTGCCTGATGTAATGATTTCTCCCCCCGGTCTTTCAGTCAATCCTGCGCTCTTTTACAGAGGCATAGTCCTGTCCGAAGAGAGAAATATATAATCTATATAAAAAAACTATTAATTAGAAATCAAATATTCTGTATATTAATATATTCTCTAAGAATATTATTTTACTTAACTTCGTCGATCGGTTTGATCGAGTAAATATTCTGTAACTGCATAAAACTACTGCTTATTTGATTATTAGATCGTCAGGATCGAAAATTTTCATTTTTTATGGAAAATATAATGGATTATTTTTATTCAGAAATGTTAATGAGGTTGATCACTCCTGCACTTCTAAAATAAATACTCTCCAGCTATTGATTAACAGAGGGGTTGAGTTTTTTTAGAGGTCATGAGGGATTATTTATTCTGTTTGAAAGGATTCATTTAATGAAAAAGATAAAGTTATTACCCCTTTGTATTATTCTTGCCCTGAGTCAGCAGAATTCATTTGCTGCTACTCCGCTCTCCGGTCCTGCTCCCGCTTGTCCAAAAAATATTGATGGTTTAAGTCAGGCCGATAAAGACGCACTTCCCGCAGCGTGTCAAAAATCAGGAATTACTGAGCAGCAGTTATGGATAACGGGAGGCGCGCTTGCCGGAGTGGCTGCGGTGGTCGGTATTGCCATGTCAGCTGGCGGTGGCGGTTCAGATGATGGCGGCAGCACACCGCCGAATCCGGATGACGGCGGCAACACGCCACCGAATCCGGACGACGGCGGCAACACGCCACCGAATCCGGATGACGGCGGTAACACGCCACCGAATCCGGATGACGGCGGTGATACGCCACCGAATCCGGACGATGGCGGTGATACGCCACCGGATCCCGATGATGGTGGCGATACGCCAGATCAAACGCCGGTGACCACCACTTATCCAAACGGACTGTCAGTGACGATGGTGCCGGGCGCAACGACCGCTTCGCTGACGCTCAGCGGTGAGACTATGCAGGCAGTGAAGCAGGCGAACGGCACCTGGCTTGTCACGGATTCGACGGGCAAAACCTATACTGCGCAGACGCTGGATCAGGCCACGGGCGCGATCACCGGTTACAGCATTGCCGATCGAAAATCATGGACCCTGGATGCAACGACACCCACCGGGAAAAAAATCTGGACGTCGCAATATCTCGATGTGAGTGGGAAATTGGAAAACGGGGAAATTATATATACCGGCACTATAGTGGTGGAAAATAAAGTTGGCCAAAAATATATAATAGACCCATACCAAGTGAGTTCACTTCCCGTTTATGTTCCTGATGGTATTAATGATAAAGGCCGTGTAAGGATAGAGGATAACGCCATATTTTTGAATTCAGGACGTATGGAGTTGGATGATGGCGTTGACGATTCTACCTTTGCTTTTGCCCCAAACAATTATATGTATACACTTGATGCTGTACGGCTGGACAATGGTGTATTTATTAATACCGGAGCTGTCACTGGCCGGTTTAGTTCAATTATCAGCCTGAACAGCTCAGATATTTATAATTCAGGCACCATTTCTGTGCTCGGTGAGGATGGAAAGTATGCTTTTGCTGGTAAGGATAATGTGATAACCACCAGTCTCTTTATCCTGGGGGGGGATTCGGCACAAAGTACAGATACCTGGACCAATACATCAACCGGGGTGATTACCGCCAGAGGGGGAACATCGGTCCTTTCAGATTTCGGTGGCAACATTGTTTATTCTGACCCACAGGCATCAGGATCTGCTCATGATCAGGGGACCATCAATGCGGTCAATGATGGCCTGATCGATTTCTCTCTGCTTAATTCGGTTAGCGCTAAACCAGATCTCATCTCTCCGAACACCCTGGCCGCAGTTTCATTAGGTAACAGCGCCGGTACGGTCAATACCTTTGTCAACAATGGCACAATGACCGTCAGCGGCGGTAATGCGGTGGCAATGTATGGTCAAAATAATACGACGCTGGTCAACAACGGGACGATCAATCTTGGCGATTCCAGCCTTTCTATCGCGGAAAATGGTACCGGGCTTGTGGCCTTTAAAGCGGTGGGCGACAACGTCACGGCCTATAACCAGGGCACGGTGAATATCAATGCCGACGGTTCCTATGTGTTTGACCGCGCAGGCAGCGCCACGGCGCATCTGGTGAATACCGGTGAAGTGAATGTGCGTGCGGGTGTGACGTCGTATGGGTTGGTGAAAGGCGAAGCCGGTACTGTTGTCGATACTACCTCGGTTTACCGCAGCACGGTCAGCAACTATACCGTAGGCACCACTGCCGCCGGCACGTCAGGGACAATGACGGTCAGCCATGCTGATTTGAACGACGTTTCTGTTGATACCGGTTTTACCTCCGGCACCGCTGCCCAGACCCAAACCTTCGACAATGTCTTTGTGGGTGAAGATATTCAGGGCGCGGAAAACATACAGTCAACCAGCGTCGTCTGGTCCGCCAGCGCGCAGACTGATCAGAGCGGCAACGTTGATGTCACGATGAGCAAAAACAGTTATCAGGACGTGGTCAGCAGTGATGCCAGCGCGCAGAACATGGCCGCCACGCTCGATGCGAACTACACCAATAACGCTTTGTATAGCAGCCTCAATCTGCAAACAGCGTCGGAAGTCGATAAAGCGATGCGTCAGCTTTCCGGCGTGGATGCCACCACCGCATTCAAAGAGGCGCGTGTGCTGAGCCAGCGTTTCAATATGCTGGCCGATAACGCCATCTTATTGCCGTCAGGTTTTGGTTTTAATCTGGTGGATAAAAACGATAAACGCAGCGAACTGGGCAACGATACCCGTTATGACATGATGGCCCTGAGTCAGAGTTTTGACCTCAGTGCGGGTCAGAAGATGCAAATGCAGTACGGTATTGCGCGTCTGGACGGTAACGGCATCGATGGCAAAAGCAAAGCGGGTGATAACGGGTTGACCGGCGGTTACAGCCAGTTCTTCGGCATCAATCACAGCGTAGATTTTGGCAGTCTGAAACTGACCAACGCCCTGCGCTACGACGTGCATCAGCTGGAAAGTAACCGCAGCATCCGTTATTCCGGTGTTAACCAGACCGCCAGTTCTGACAACAGCCAGCAGTACATGGAATGGCGCAGCCAGTTCAGCAGAGGGTTTGACGTGGCAGAAGGTTTAAATCTGACCCCTTCTGTGGGCGTGAAACTTCGCCACACCAATAACGATGCTTACAGCGAAAGAGGCGCGGGTGATTTCAATCTGAATATGGATTCCAGCAACGAAACGGCAGTAGATGCGGTCATCGGTGTTCAGATGAAATATGCGGCATCCAATGGCTGGGCGATGAATGCCTTGCTCGAAGGCGGGCCGAATCTCAGTTATACCCAATCTGCGCAGAAAGCCTCTTTGCAGGGCGCGAACAATGCCAGCTTTACCATGAACGACGATCAGCAGGGGGGGGGCTTTAACGGTGTCGCCAAAATGGGGCTGAGTTATGGCGGCAAGGCCGGCAAACTTGCCTTCGATGCTTATCAGTGGAAAGAAGATGATATTGTCGATAAAGGTCTGTCATTAGGTTATCAATATAACTTCTAAATCATTTTATTCCGTTCTTTAAAGCGGCCGCGAGGCCGCTTTATTCATCTTCTGTTTTCATAAAATGACATTGGTCATGGCGCTTAAAAGAGAGTCATCACCTGGAATGGAGTTTTCATGAGCATCGATAATATTAATAAGCTATACAGGAAATTCGATATAAACCTGCTTCCTTTATTTGTTTTACTTTTTGAGTGTGGCAGTGTAAGCCAAACCGCATCGCGTCTGGGGGTATCCGCTTCGGCAGTGTCGCAATCATTAAATAAACTGAGGGGATATTTTTTTGATCCGCTCTTTGTTCGTGATTGCCAGACGATGATACCCACGGACACCGCCAGACATTTATATTTCTTAGTGCATGATGATATGGTGAAACTGATTGAGGATATTGATCAGCTCCTTGATGCCAACGCTATTAAGAAACTGGTGATCCGCTGTTCAGATTATCTTTGTGTCAGATTATTTTCCGATATCTCAGACGTAGTGATGTCACAACACCCTAAATATCAGGTCATTCACGATTCGGCCTTTGAGAGGCCAGAGTCTGCAATGTCTTTTTCTGGCATGACTGAAGTCATTCTTGGTTTCACACCCTGTCAGGACAGTTCTTACGAAAATGTAAAAATAATGGATGAGGAGCTGTGTTACATCTGCTCAGATAATCATCCCCGCGTAAAAGATGTCCTGACAGAGGAGAACTTTCAGAATGAAGAATATATTGTATTTTACCGGATGAAGAATAAAGAAGATGAAATTGAAGGGTTCATTCCTAAGTCGAGATTCTTCAGTCTGCTGGAATATAATTCATTTATCACCTTGCTGAAAACGGTGGAAAACAGCGAATGTATTTGCATTATACCAAAATGGGTTTTAGACCATTTTAAAGAGATATTCAGTATTAAATGTATTGATTCGGTCCAAAAACTCCTGCCTTTACCCGTCTATCTGAGTTATCAGAAATCGATGGCGTCAGACCAAACGATTAAAGATATTCTACGGCATTTTTCAACGCAGGCATTTGCAGGCGTGCTCTGACCCACCTTCCATTCCCTTACCAGGGAAAGTGCCTGTACCGGGCTTCAGTGTTTGCTGGGCCCCTGCAGGTTTTTTATCCAGAAGCCATTTTCATAGTGAAAACCACACGCCGTCATAAAGGCATCCAGCACGGGTTCCGGCTCGACTTTCATCGTCCAGCTTTTCACCTGCGGCAATTGCGCCTGCAAATCTTCCATCAGATATAACCCGACACCGCGACGGCGCGTCACTTCGCGCACCAGCAGATCGCTGAGTTCACCCTGACTGCCGTTGAGCCGGATTTTCACGGCACCCAGAATGCGTTCATTAAACACCGCCGCAAACAGCGCACGATCATTTTGCAGGCTGGCTTGCCAGTCGTTTTGCGTTTGCTCAGGCCAGATTTTTGCCAGATCGATCAGGTCTTGTGCGCTGAGGGAGGTGAGTCTTTGAATCGTTAATTTCATGATGCGGAAGGTCTGGAAAAAGGAGGCGTGTAGTGTAGCGGATCCTGCTAAAAACCGGGCGTAACTTTTTTTGTACAGTAACAGCGCGAAAACTTTTTTGGCGATCCCTGTATAAGCGATAAATGTTGGCTTTAATCAATAATGCCAGCGTTTACCACTGATTGTCTGACAGGGAACCGATTTAATGCCCAGATAAAATTCTGTTTACACCTCATATTTCTGATTGTGCTATTTGATTTGCAGAAGAAAATTCCTGTTTAATGATATGAATTATAAAGTCTTATTCGAAAATAAGACGAAATAAGCCGGTAACTCGTTATTACTTATACTAAATTTCTTAAGTGATGACGTTTTGAACAGGCAAAGAAAGCGCAAACCACAACACACATCAACGGGGTAATCGGATGAAAGTAACAAAGGGTAAGATCTGGCTGGCAGGGTGTATTGCATTGGCAATGAGTCAGGCCGCGTTTGCAAAAGATATTAAAGTCGCCATCGTGGGCGCGATGTCCGGTCCGGTTGCCCAGTATGGCGATATGGAATTTACTGGCGCGAAACAAGCTATCGCTGACATCAACGCCAAAGGCGGCGTAAAAGGCGACAAACTGGTTGGCGTCGAATATGACGATGCCTGTGACCCGAAACAAGCGGTCGCCGTGGCTAACAAAGTGATCAACGACGGTATCCGTTACGTGATCGGCCACCTGTGTTCCTCTTCCACTCAGCCCGCTTCCGACATCTATGAAGATGAAGGCGTGTTGATGATCACACCGGCTGCGACCAACGCTGACCTGACCACCCGTGGTTACAAAATGGTGATGCGCACCACCGGTCTGGATTCCGATCAGGGCCCGACCGCTGCGAAATACATCCTCGACACCATCAAACCAAAACGTATTGCCGTGGTGCATGACAAACAGCAATACGGCGAAGGCCTGGCCCGTTCCGTACAGGACGCGCTGAAAAAAGGCGGCGGCAACGTGGTGCTGTTTGAAGGCGTCACTGCAGGCGATAAAGACTTCTCCACCCTGGTAGCGCGTCTGAAGAAAGAAAACGTCGATTTCGTTTATTTCGGCGGTTACTACCCGGAAATGGGTCAGATCCTGCGTCAGTCAAAACAGGCCGGTCTGAACGCGAAATTCATGGGTCCGGAAGGCGTGGGCAACTCCTCACTGTCTAACATTGCCGGTGATGCCTCTGAAGGTATGCTGGTGACGCTGCCAAAACGTTATGACCAGGTTCCGGCGAACCAGCCAATCGTTGACGAACTGAAAGCCAAGAAACTGGATCCAACCGGTCCGTTCGTCTGGACGACTTACGCCGCATTGCAGGCGCTGACCACCGGTATGGAACGCAGCGGCAGCATGGAACCGGCTGATATTGCTAAAAACCTGAAATCAGCGTCAGTGGATACCGTCATGGGCCCGCTGAGCTGGGATGATAAAGGTGACCTGAAAGGATTCGAATTCGGTATTTTCGAATGGCATAAAGACGGCACGTCTACCCCAATCAACTAAATGCCCGGCATCCTTCAGGTTGCAGGGGGGTTGGCTGCACTCGCTCACCCGAATCACTGACTCATGTCAGCGCATCGGGATCCGTTCGATTGCCGCCTGCCTGCAACCAGAATGATTTTGGCATTGCTATGCAGTAGTAGCAGAACAGCGCATTACTCTGCCCGGCGTCTGGTTTTATATGAGGCGCCGGGTTGCAGTCTCAGCACAAGTTTTCAAACCCTTGATTAATAAGGATAGGGTATGTCAGAGCAGTTCCTCTATTTCACTCAGCAAATGTTCAACGGCGTCACGTTGGGCAGCACCTATGCGCTGATCGCCATTGGTTACACCATGGTTTACGGCATTATCGGCATGATCAACTTCGCCCACGGCGAGGTGTATATGATCGGCAGTTATGTCTCCTTTATCGTAATCGCCGCCCTGATGATGATGGGTATCGACGCCAGCTGGTTGCTGATCGGTGCCGGTTTTATCGCCGCGATTGTGATTTCCAGTGCCTACGGCTGGAGTATTGAACGCGTGGCGTATAAGCCGGTGCGTAACTCCAAGCGTCTTATCGCACTGATTTCTGCCATCGGGATGTCTATTTTTCTGCAAAACTACGTCAGCCTGACCCAGGGCTCGCGTGATCTCGCCTTACCGAGTCTGGTGACCGGCCAGTGGACACTGGGCGAAGCTAACGGCTTTGCGGCGACCATCAGCACCATGCAGCTGATCATCTGGATAGTGACTTTTGTTGCCATGCTGGCGCTGACGCTGTTCATCCGTTATTCACGCATGGGCCGCGCCTGTCGCGCCTGCGCGGAAGATCTCAAAATGGCCAGCCTGCTGGGGATCAGCACTGACCGCGTGATCTCACTGACTTTCGTCATCGGCGCATTAATGGCGGCGGTGGCGGGCGTTCTCCTCGGTCAGTTCTACGGCGTCATCAACCCGTACATCGGCTTTATGGCCGGGATGAAAGCCTTCACCGCGGCGGTTCTCGGCGGTATCGGCAGCATTCCGGGGGCGATGATCGGCGGCCTGATTTTAGGCGTGGCCGAAGCGCTGACCTCGGCGTATCTGAGCACCGAATACAAAGACGTGGTCTCCTTCGCGCTGCTGATCGTGGTGCTGCTGGTACTGCCGACCGGTATTCTCGGACGTCCGGAGGTTGAGAAAGTATGAAGCGCCTGAATCTGTTAAATGCGCTGGTTTCCGCTTTCGTCCTGCTGGTGCTGGCCGCGTTCATTATGGGATTGCAGCTGAGCCTCGATGGCACAAAACTGGTGGTCAACGGGGCCGGTGAAGTGCGCTGGACGTGGATTGCCATCGGTTGTGCGATTGTCTTCGTGTTCCAGCTGTTCCGCCCGATGGTCAGCAGCAGCCTGAAAAAAATCTCCGGGCCGGGCTGGGTGTTGCCGAGCTTTGACGGCTCGACGCCGAAACAAAAACTGCTGGCACTGGTGCTGATTATCGCCGCCATCGCCTGGCCGTTTATCGTCTCACGCGGCACGGTGGATATCGCCACGCTGACGCTCATCTACATCATGCTCGGCCTCGGCCTGAACGTGGTGGTCGGGCTGTCCGGCCTGCTGGTGCTGGGTTACGGCGGCTTTTACGCCATCGGCGCTTACACCTACGCGCTGCTCAATCACTATTACGGCATCGGGTTCTGGGAAGCGTTACCGCTGGCCGGTCTGGTGTCGGCGGCATTTGGTTTCCTGCTCGGATTCCCGGTTCTGCGATTGCGGGGCGACTATCTGGCAATTGTGACGCTCGGCTTCGGCGAAATCGTCCGCATCCTGCTGCTCAACAATACCGAACTGACCGGCGGGCCGAACGGCATCAGCCAGATCCCCAAACCGACGCTGTTCGGGCTGGAATTCAGCCGCACACCGCGCGACGGCGGCTGGGACACCTTCAGCAACTTCTTTGGCGTGGCCTACGACCCGAGCGACCGCATCATCTTCCTGTACATGGTGGCGCTGCTGCTGGTGATCGCTACCTTGTTCATCATCAACCGTTTGCTGCGTATGCCGCTGGGGCGTGCGTGGGAAGCGTTGCGTGAAGATGAAATTGCCTGCCGGTCACTCGGGCTGAACCCGACCCGCATCAAACTGACCGCGTTTACCATCAGCGCCGCGTTTGCCGGTTTCGCCGGTACGCTGTTCGCTGCGCGTCAGGGCTTTGTCAGCCCGGAATCCTTCACCTTTGCGGAATCCGCTTTCGTGCTGGCTATCGTGGTGCTCGGCGGCATGGGCTCGCAGTTCGCGGTGATTCTGGCGGCGATTCTGCTGGTGGTTTCCCGTGAGCTTATGCGTGATCTGAACGAATACAGCATGTTACTGCTCGGTGCGTTAATGGTGCTGATGATGATCTGGCGTCCGCAGGGCTTGCTGCCGATGAAACGTGTCCATCTCAAACTGAAGCTTTCTAAGAAACAAATCGCGGATCAGGGGGAACAGGCATGAGCACGCAACCTCTGTTAGCGGTTGAAGGTCTGATGATGCGTTTTGGCGGCCTGCTGGCGGTCAACAACGTGGCGCTGAACCTCAACCAGGGCGAAATTGTTTCGCTGATCGGCCCGAACGGCGCCGGTAAAACCACGGTGTTTAACTGCCTGACCGGTTTCTACAAGCCGAGCGGCGGCACCATCAAACTGCGCGACCAGCATCTTGAAGGGTTACCGGGGCAGAAAATCGCCCGCATGGGCGTGGTGCGGACTTTCCAGCACGTGCGTCTGTTCCGCGAAATGACCGTGATTGAAAACCTGCTGGTTGCCCAGCATCAGCACCTGAAAAGCGGCGTACTGGCCGGGTTGTTCAAAACGCCGGGATTCCGTCGCGCTGAAGCGGATGCACTGGATCGCGCTGCCGACTGGCTGGAACGTGTCGGGCTGCTCGAACTGGCCAACCGTCAGGCGGGAAATCTGGCGTACGGCCAGCAACGCCGTCTCGAGATTGTGCGCTGCATGGTGACGCGTCCGGAAATCCTGATGCTCGACGAACCGGCAGCCGGTCTGAACCCGCGGGAAACCGAAGAGCTGAACCAGCTGATTGCCGAGCTGCGTAACCAGCACAACGTGTCGGTGCTGCTGATTGAGCACGACATGAAACTGGTGATGGGCATTTCTGACCGCATCTACGTGGTGAATCAGGGTACGCCGCTGGCGCAGGGCACACCGGCTGAAATTCGAAACAATCCGGATGTGATCCGTGCGTATCTTGGCGAAGGGTAAGGGACAGAACACGATGTTGTCATTCAATCAGGTATCCGCCCATTACGGCAAAATTCAGGCGCTGCATGAAGTCAGTCTGAGTATTAATAAAGGGGAAATCGTCACGCTGATCGGCGCGAACGGCGCGGGTAAAACCACGCTGCTCGGCAGTTTGTGTGGCGAACCGCGTGCGACGAACGGCTCGATCATTTTCGAAGGGCAGGACATCACCCGGTGGCAGACCGCCAAAATCATGCGCGGCGATATCGCGATTGTGCCGGAAGGCCGCCGCGTGTTCTCCCGCATGACGGTGGAAGAAAATCTGGCGATGGGCGGTTTCTTTGCCACACGTGACCAGTTTCATGCCCGTCTGGAGCGCGTGTTTACGCTGTTTCCGCGCCTGAAAGAGCGCCGTGTGCAGCGTTCCGGCACCATGTCCGGCGGTGAACAACAGATGCTGGCGATTGGCCGTGCGCTGATGAGCCAGCCGCGTTTGCTGCTGCTCGATGAACCGTCGCTGGGGCTGGCGCCGATCATCATCCAGCAGATTTTTGACACCATCCAGCAACTGCGCGAAGAGGGGATGACCATCTTCCTGGTCGAGCAAAACGCCAATCAGGCGCTCAAACTCGCCGACCGCGGTTATGTGCTGGAGAACGGCCATGTGGTACTGGAAGATACCGGTGCGGCATTGCTGGCGAACGAAGCGGTGCGTGCGGCCTATCTCGGCGCATAAATTGGCTTCGGATTTCAAAAATCTGTGATAAATCTATAAAACCGCACGGCTGGCGCTTTGCGGTTTTTATTTTGTCGATAAATTAACAACTCTTACATTCTTATAACTTGGCTACTCATCAGGAACATTTCATGAACACAGAAGGTTTACTCGCCGCCCGCATGGTCAGGCTCAAAAGCTCAGCCATCCGGGAACTGCTTAAACACAGCAAAATGGAAGGCGTTATTTCACTGGCGGGCGGTATTCCTTCTTCGGCGCTGTTCGATTTCGACGGCCTGCGCGAAGCCACGCAAATGGCGATCACTGAACAGCCTGAGCACGCTTTCCAGTACGGTCTGACGGAAGGCAGCCATACGCTGCGTGAGCGTATTGCTGAGCTTTGTGAAGAGCGCGGCGTGGTAGCCAGTGCCGACGACATCGTGGTCACCGCCGGTTCCCAGCAGGCGCTGGATCTGGTGATGCGTGCCGTCGTGAACCCGGATGATATTTTCGTGGTGGAACGGCCGACCTATCTGGCGGCGTTGCAGACGCTGGAACTGGCCGAAGCGCAGATCCTCTCCGTCGGCTCTGACGGCGACGGCATGATTGTCGATGAACTGGCTGAACTGCTGAAAACCCACAAAATTAAAGGCGTCTATCTGGTGCCGACATTCGGCAACCCGAGCGGTGTCACCCTGAGCCGCGCCCGTCGTGAGCAGCTGGTGAAACTGGCGGCACAGCACGAATTCCTGATTGTAGAAGATGACCCGTACGGCGAACTGCGTTTCACAGACGAACGCCAGCCGACGTTGTTTGAGCTGTCGAAAGCGTTGTTCGGCCACGCTGAGAACATCATCTATACCTCGACCTTCTCTAAAATTCTGGCGCCGGGTCTGCGTCTGGGCTGGGTGATCATGCCAGACTGGTTGCTGCACAAAGTCGCCATCATTAAACAGGCGGCGGATCTGCACGCCAGCGCGCTGTCACAGTCAATTGCCGAATGCTATCTCGGCCTGGGGCGTTTGCCTGCACAGATCGAAACCATCCGTGCGGCGTACAAAAAGAAATGTCAGGTCATGGCTGAGCTGCTCGAGCGTGAACTGGGCGACGTGCTGACCTTCGAATATCCGAAAGGCGGTATGTTCCTGTGGGCGCGTTTCCGCGAGCCGCGCAACTGCGCTGAATGGATGAAAAAGACGCTGGAGCAGGGCGTGGTCTTTGTGCCGGGCGAATTCTTCTATGCTGATAATCCGGACCACTCGACCTTCCGTCTTTCCTTCGCGACCGCAACCGAAGAACAAATGCACGAAGCGGTGGCCCGCCTGAAACGCGCGCTGTAATTTCTCTTTATCGTATTCCCTGAGGCGCATCAGTAACCTGATGCGCCTTATTCTTTTGCTTCATCGCGTGGGTGTCCGGAAAAGTGGGATAATCTAAGGGTAACCCCCCATCGGCATAGACAGCCAAAATCAGTGGCTACTGGTTCATATCTCTCCCTAATATTCAGCGATATAACACACGTTTAATGAAGAAAAGTTGGAATTTATAATATCTTGTCATTAAACCATTTATGTATTAATGTTTTTTTTCAACACGAAATCAGGGAAGTATATCGTGGCAGATACCGATAATATTTCAAGTGATATAGAAGATATTGCGTATAGAATTTCAGACATCATCATGTCCCCCGCCACAATTACCGGATTAATTAATGGCGCGCTTACCGTTCCTTTGGATATGGGGTATCTGGCCCTGGGGTATTTTGATACAGACTCCCGCTTTGCACATCAGACACAGCGTTTCCGAATGGCTGAAGCAATACATAATGACATATTGAATTACAAACATATAACACATGCGGTAGGGATTATATTTAACGAATTCGATAAATATACCTCAGTAAACAAACAAAATAATGCCTATCGTGGTGTCGTATCTTCAGTGGCAGGGCGTTTAATTACCGCGAAACTTATTGCGGTAATCGGTGCTGCTGTGCTTGCGAGAGTGTCATTTATCGGTGCCCAAAGTGCCAAAAACTGGATTGGCAGGGTGACGATGATTTTACTGATAGGGGGAATGAGTGAGCGCTCAATAAGAAAGTCAGAAAGCCTTGCCATCGAAGCCCCGGAGATTTACAGACTCCTTCGCCCACAGGATTATGACCTTACTTACTTTCTTTTTGAACCTGCGGTTAAACCGTTCATTGATGCGGTGCACATAGGTGCTACGCGCGGGCAGCCTGAATTTGACAGGATAATCGATGCTGTAGGGCGAAAACTGCATGTCACACAATAAACCCCTTCTTGTTGTTGCAAAAGGCGCCGCGAAAGGGGTGATATTTGCCGTCGTCAAAGTATGGGATTTTTTTGAATCTGTGCTTTTTGTTGGCGGGTTAATCGGATGCCTTATGCTGCCCGTTGTATGGCCTATGAAATTTGTTTATGCCGCAGGATGGCTGGTTTTTTTCTTCTGTGTATCAAAGTACATCGGAAAAATAGAAGGCTATAGGAAGAAAAACAGAAACGTTAAATTAAGGAAATAAAAAATGTCTAATCCTGCTTATTTGTGGTTAACGGATGAAAATGGTTCTCCTATTATCGGAAGCTGTAATGTTCATGGACGTATCGGCTCTATTGAAGTGAAATCACTTTCACATCACCTGACAGTTCCGACGGACAGGAATACAGGAAAATTAACAGGCACACGTATTCATACGCCGATCCTATTCCAAAAGGAATTTGATCGCACAACACCCATACTTTACCGTGCGATTAGTCAGGGAATCACGCTTAAATCCGCTGAATTAAAAATGTATCACACAGCAGATGCTGGTGTAGAAGCGGAGTATTTCAACATTCGCATGGAAAATGTGAAGATCACCGGCATTACTCCGAGCCTTCATCCCGATTCGGGAACAGGAACGCATCTGGAAAATATTGAAATTCGCTATGAGTCAATTCAATGGAAATATGTTGACGGAAACATAATATTTAAAGACAGCTGGAATGAACGCACCGTTGCATAACTCTAATAAGATAAGCCGTCCTGAAGACGGTTTATCATTACGCTAAACCGCCATGAACCTCATTTTTTGCCATCTGCCTGTCATCACCGCTTAACTTCATCGTAACCTTATTGTCATTTTTCCGTGTCATTTTACCTCCCGACTCTACCCGGCATACTTCAGGCTGCACTTGCAGCACACCAGCAGAATTCAGGAGACAGGCATGTTCATCAACCTCAAAAAAACGGTTATCGGCACCGCATTGGCGCTGGCTTTCAGCGCCAATGCTTTCGCTGTGACAGAAATTCCTTTCTGGCATTCAATGGATGGCGAGTTAGGCAAAGAAGTGAACTCACTGGCTGACCGTTTTAACCAGACGCACCCTGATGTCAAAATCGTGCCTGTTTACAAAGGCAAATATGACGAAAGCCTGGCTGCGGGTATCGCCGCGTACCGTACCGGTAATGCACCGGCGATTTTGCAGGTGTACGAAGTGGGTACCGCGACCATGATGGCCAGCAAAGCCATCAAGCCGGTCTACGAAGTGTTCAGCGATGCCGGTCTTAAGCAGGATGTGTCTCAGTTCGTGCCGACCGTTTCCGGTTACTACTCCGATTCCAAAGGCCGCCTGCTGTCCCAGCCTTTCAACAGCTCCACGCCGGTGCTGTATTACAACAAAGACGCGTTCAAGAAAGCCGGTCTGAACCCGGATCAGCCACCAAAAACCTGGCAGGACATGGCCGCCTACACCGAGAAATTGCGTGAAGCGGGCATGAAATGCGGATATGCCAGCGGCTGGCAGGGTTGGATCCAGATTGAAAACTTCAGCGCCTGGCACGGCCTGCCGATCGCCACCAAAAACAACGGTTTCGATGGCACTGATGCGGTTCTGGAATTCAACAAACCTGAACAAATCAAGCATATCCAGATGCTGGAAGACATGAACAAAAAAGGTGATTTCACCTATTTTGGTCGTAAAGATGAATCCACCGCCAAGTTCTACAACGGCGATTGCGCGATGACCACCGCGTCTTCCGGTTCACTGGCTGACATCCGTCAGTATTCCAAATTCAACTACGGCGTAGGCATGATGCCTTACGACGCAGACATCAAAGGCGCACCACAAAACGCCATCATCGGCGGCGCAAGCCTGTGGGTGATGAACGGCAAAGACAAAGACACCTACAAAGGCGTCGCCGAATTCCTGCAATTCCTGACCACGCCGGCCATCGCTGCCGAATGGCATCAGAAAACCGGTTATCTGCCGGTGACCACCGCCGCGTATGAGCTGACCAAAAAAGAAGGCTTCTACGAGAAGAATCCAGGTTCTGACGTCGCTACCCGCCAGATGCTGAACAAACCACCGTTACCGTTCACTAAAGGCCTGCGTCTGGGCAACATGCCGCAGATCCGTACCATTGTGGATGAAGAACTGGAAAGCGTGTGGAGCGGTAAGAAAACGGCGAAAGAAGCACTGGATACCGCAGTACAGCGCGGGAACTTACTGCTGCGTCGCTTCGAAGCTTCTACTAAGTAAGTCGGCTACTGTGCATTGCCCGTCTGGATTGGGCAGTGCCTGCTCTCGTCATGGACGTTGTGTCCGCGCCGGGAGCTGTGCGCTGTCCGCACCCGGTCTGGCTTCGCTCGCTACGCCTCCTCCGGCGTAGCCTGCCTTTTGTCATCGCATTAACGAGTAAACCATCATGAGTTCACACCGTCCCGGTTTTGGTTGCAGCTGGTTGCCCTACGCACTGGTGCTGCCGCAGCTGTTAATCACCGCGATATTCTTCCTGTGGCCTGCCGGTCAGGCGCTGTGGTATTCGGTGCAGACGCTGGATCCTTTCGGCTTATCCAGTACCTTCGCCGGTCTGACAAACTTCACGCAGCTTTTTCAGGATCCGTACTATCTCGAATCTTTCTACACCACGCTGAAATTCAGCTTTATGGTGGCCTTTATCGGACTGGCCGTTTCGCTGTTTTTCGCGGCGCTGGTCGATCACGTGGTGCGCGGCAGCCGGATTTATCAGACGCTGATGATCCTGCCTTACGCCGTGGCGCCTGCCGTGGCCGCCGTCTTGTGGATGTTTTTATTCAGCCCCGGTCTGGGCCTGATCACCCATTTCTTAGGCTCGATTGGCTACAACTGGAACCACGCACAAAACAGCGGTCAGGCGATGTTCCTGGTGGTGCTGGCGTCGGTCTGGAAGCAAATCAGCTACAACTTCCTGTTCTTCCTGGCGGCGTTGCAGTCGATCCCTAAATCGCTGGTGGAAGCGGCGGCGATCGACGGCGCAGGCCCGGTACGACGTTTCTTCAATCTGGTGCTGCCGCTGATTTCGCCGGTGAGTTTCTTCCTGCTGGTGGTCAATCTGGTGTACGCCTTCTTCGATACGTTCCCGGTCATTGATGCCGCGACGGCCGGTGGCCCGGTGCAGGCGACCACCACGCTGATTTATAAAGTCTATCGCGAAGGTTTCTCCGGCCTGGATCTGTCCAGCTCTGCCGCGCAGTCCGTGATTCTTATGCTGCTGGTTTGCGGCCTGACGTTCATTCAGTTCCGCTTTGTCGAGCGTAAGGTGCGTTACCAATGATTGAAAACCGCAGAGGGCTGGATATCTTCAGCCACATCATGCTGCTGCTCGGCGTGCTGGTGATTTTGTTTCCGCTGTATGTCGCCTTTGTGGCAGCGTCGCTGGATAACAAACAGATTTTTGAGGTGCCGATGACGCTGATCCCAGGCAGTCATTTATGGGAAAACATCAGCACCATCTGGACGCAGGGCGTCGGCAATAACAGCCCGGCGTTTGGCCGTTTGCTGATCAACAGTTTTGTGATGGCAATCGTTATCACCGTCGGCAAGATTTCCGTCTCGATGCTGTCGGCGTTCGCCATTGTCTACTTCCGTTTTCCACTGCGTAACCTGTTCTTCTGGCTGATTTTCATGACGCTGATGCTGCCGGTGGAAGTGCGTATTTTCCCGACCGTACAGGTGATCGCCAATCTGCATATGCTCGACAGCTACACCGGCCTGACGCTGCCGCTGATGGCGTCGGCGACCGCCACCTTCCTGTTCCGTCAGTTCTTTATGACCTTGCCGGATGAGCTGCTGGAAGCCGCGCGCATCGACGGCGCAGGCGCCATGCGCTTTTTCTGGGACATCGTTTTGCCGCTGTCGAAAACCAATCTCGCGGCGCTGTTCGTTATCACCTTCATCTATGGCTGGAACCAGTATCTGTGGCCGATCCTGATCACCAGCGATGCCTCGATGGGCACGGCGGTGGCGGGGATCAAAAGCATGATCTCCTCCGGTGACGGCTCGACCCAATGGAATCAGGTGATGGCGGCCATGATCCTGACCTTATTACCACCGCTGGCGGTGGTGCTCCTGATGCAGCGCTGGTTTGTGCGCGGCCTGGTAGACAGTGAGAAGTAAACCGAAATGGCAAATTTGAAATTACAGGCAGTGACCAAGTCTTACGACGGCAAAAACCAGATCATCCAGAGTATCGATCTGGACGTCGCCGACGGTGAATTTATCGTGATGGTCGGGCCTTCCGGCTGCGGAAAATCGACGCTGCTGCGTATGGTGGCGGGGCTTGAGCGCACGACATCCGGCGATATCTATATCAACGACCAGCGCGTCACCGAGCTGGAACCGAAAGATCGCGGTATCGCGATGGTGTTCCAGAACTACGCGTTGTATCCGCACATGACCGTGTTCGACAACATGGCTTATGGCCTGAAAATTCGCGGCTTCGGCAAAGCGCAAATCCTTGCCCGCGTTGAAGAAGCCGCACGCATCCTCGAGCTCGGCCCGCTGCTTAAACGTAAGCCGCGTGAGCTTTCCGGCGGCCAGCGTCAGCGTGTGGCGATGGGGCGCGCTATCGTGCGCGAACCGGCGGTATTCCTGTTCGACGAACCCCTCTCCAACCTCGATGCCAAACTGCGCGTGCAGATGCGCCTTGAACTGCAACAGCTTCACCGCCGTCTGCGCACCACCAGTTTGTACGTCACCCACGATCAGGTTGAAGCCATGACGCTGGCGGAACGCGTGATCGTGATGAACAAAGGCATTGCGGAACAAATCGGTACGCCGTCGGAAGTGTATCGCCGTCCGGCCAGCCTGTTTGTCGCCAGCTTTATCGGCTCACCGGCCATGAATCTGCTGCCCGGCCAGCTGACCAGCGACGGCACGTCGCTGGTGATGGAAGACGGTTTTGAGTTACCGCTGCCGGTTCCGCGCCCGGAATGGGGTGGCCGGGAGCTGACCGTTGGTGTTCGTCCTGAGCACATTCAGCTGACCGACGATCAGCAAAAAGGGATCCCGATGGTGCTTAACACGCTGGAACTGCTGGGCGCCGATAATCTGGCGCACGGCAAACTGGCGGGCAGCGGCGTTGTGGTGCGTTTATCGCATGAAGTGTTTCCGACGGCAGGCTCGCTGTTGCGCTTGGATTTCCTGGCGAAAGCGTTACACTTTTTCGATACTCAAACCGGATTACGGATGGAATGAACATGAAAGCCTGGCCTTACCCTCGCATTGTGGCGCACCGTGGCGGCGGCGCACTGGCACCGGAAAATACGCTGGCAGCCATCGACGTTGGCGCGAAATACGGCCACACCATGATCGAGTTTGACGCCAAACTGGCGCAGGGCGGGGAAATCTTCCTGCTGCACGACGATACGCTCAACCGCACCAGCAACGGCTGGGGCGTGGCGGGGGAGCTGCCGTGGGAAAAACTGCAACAGCTCGACGCGGGCGACTGGTACGGTGCCGCGTTTAAAGGCGAAAAATTGCCGTTGCTGGCCGAGGTGGCCGAACGCTGTGCGCGCCACAATATGATGGTGAATATCGAGATCAAACCGACCACCGGAACCGATGAGAAAACCGGCACCGGGGTGGCGCTGGCCGCCCGCGAACTGTGGAAAGATCAGGCCGTTGCGCCGCTGCTTTCCTCGTTCGAATTCGACGCGCTGGTCGCGGCCAAAAAAGCCGCACCGGAATTGCCGCGCGGTTTGCTGATTGACGAATGGCACGAAAACTGGAAAGCGCTGACCGATGAACTCGAATGCGTTTCCCTGCATCTCAACCATAAATTGCTTAACGAAGAGCGGGTCAGGGCAATCAAAGACGCCGGGCTGCATATTCTGGTTTACACCGTGAATAACCCGGAGCGCGCCCGCGAATTATTGCGCTGGGGCGTAGATTGCATCTGCACGGATAAGATTGATGTGATCGGGCCGGATTTTGTCTGATAACAAAAAATAAGGCGCGTTCATCGCGCCTTATTCATTTCACCGCAATAATTATCAGTGCTTCAGCAGGCGTGGAAGTTGGTTATCCAGTTCCAGCAGGCAGGAATCCATATATTTTTCGGTGGTTTTGGTGACCAGCGCATAGTTATTTGCCTGCCAGTCTGTGAGCGGGGCGGTCACGACAGTCGGCGTACATTCTGCAATAACCCAGGCGGAGAACATATTCGCATCTTCAGGTTTCTTGTAGAACTTAATGGTATAGCGCAGTTCATAATCAGAATTGGCGCTGGAGAGATCTTTATAAACCAGCAACCATTGTGCAGCCACAATATTCAGATTGTTTTTATACTGATAGCCGTTGCCGTTTTTTTCCAGCCATTTTGCGATGAGAGGCTTGGCTCTTGGCGTGAGATAGTTTTTCGTGGGTTCTGGCAGGGCTTTGATCTCCGATCCTTTCAGGTTTTCCTTACTGAAGGAATTTACGGCAATTCCTCCGGCCAGCACGGATGTCAGAACATTCAGCCCCACGCCTGCCGCCGTGTAAGAGGGCGTCACTTCACGTAAATAGATATCGGGCGAGCGGTTGTTATTCATATCTGCTGAAGCAAAACCAGAGTACAAGCCAACACTGCTGCCATTAGCGGCAGTGATTTTTTCAGATTGAGTCGTGGCACACGCGGATAATAATAAGCTTGCAGCGACGACGACAATCCCTGTTGAAACTTTCATGCAACAATTTCCCTTTTAGCTTTATAAAAATCTATCAATGCGTCTTCAGGTATTAACCCTGTTTTATTCATTGTGTTGTTTCTGGGGCAGAACGACGTTATTCCTGTCGGCCAGGAAGATTAAAGCATTAATAAAAATATTAGGGAAGGTGTGATTTATTTAATGCGGTAATATTACCGGAGGTAAATAGTCGGGGAAGGAGAACGGCTTTTAAAAAACTAAGAGGCACTGAGTGCCTCCGGTCATATTACGGTGTCTGATTTAACTTCTGGTTAAACGTCTGGTTATTCTGCTGGATCTGCAACCGTTGCTGATTGCTCTGGATTTGCGATTTCAGCTTAAGCTGTTGCTGCTGCTGACTGCTGCGTAAATCCTGCTCCTGCTGGCGTTTCTGCATTTGCTGATTGTTCTGCTGCTGTTGTTGCATACGCTGTTGCGACGGGTTGGTCAGCAGGGGATCGTTAGCGTTGGGCACTTTGTCGGCGGCGCCCGCAGTGTGAACGGCAAGCAGCAATGGCAGTACGGCAATAATTCCATATGAGCGTTTCATCGGTTCATCCTCCATTTCCAGTCATCCGTTAAGTGTATGCCATCACACCCGACAGCGTGTCATTTGAGGGCACGTTTCCCTCAAAGCGTGGCATGCGTCTCGTTTGCTCTATAATTAAACAAACGTCAACCACCTTCACGCTTCGCGGTTTCCTTCATTCCGCTACAATCATCCATCTTTATCATTTTAGGGCTCAACTGCCGTGCCTTTACTCATTATCACCACCATTTTGTGGGCCTTTTCCTTCAGCCTGATTGGCGTCTATCTCGCCGGACAGGTCGACAGCGTATTCGCCGTGCTGGTCCGTTTAGGGCTGGCGGCGCTGGTTTTCCTGCCGTTTTTACGCTGGAAAGGCCATCAGCTCACCACCATCTTGCTGTACATGGCCGTGGGCGCGATGCAGCTTGGCATCATGTATCTCATCAGCTTTGAGGCATATCTGTACCTTTCGGTGCCGGAATTCCTGCTGTTTACCGTGATGACGCCGCTGTACGTTACGCTGATTTATGACCTGATCAGCGGGCGCAAAATCCGCATCGGCTATGCGCTCAGCGCGCTGCTGGCGGTGGCGGGTGCGGCGATTATCCGTTACGACCACATCAGTGAACATTTCATCATCGGCCTGCTGCTGGTGCAGGCGGCGAACATTTGTTTTGCCATCGGGCAGGTAGGCTATAAACGTCTGATGGAAACCCGTCCGGTGCCGCAGCACACGGCGTTTTCCTGGTTCTACATCGGTGCGCTGCTGTGCGCCGTTGTGGCGTGGTTCCTGTGGGGCAATCCGCAAAAACTGCCGACCACGGATCTGCAATGGGGCATTCTGGTGTGGCTGGGGATCGGCGCATCGGGGCTTGGGTATTTCATGTGGAACTACGGTGCAACGCAGGTTGATGCGGGAACACTTGGGATTATGAACAACTTTCACGTCCCGGCCGGGCTGCTGGTTAATCTGGCGATCTGGCAACAGCAGCCGCACTGGCCGAGCTTTATCGTGGGAGCCGCAGTGATTATGTCCTCACTGTGGGTACACCGGCGTTGGGTCGTGCCGCGTCGCGAACAAACGGCAGATGATCGCACGCGTGCTGCCGCGCCGAACGAATAAAGGCTTCGGTCACCGGCTGGCGCTGTTCGCCGTCACGCACGGCAGCGTACAGCCGGCTCCATAAGCCATCGCCCAGGGTTTTGGTCACAACCAGACCCTGGCGCTCAAAACTTTCCACCACCCAGTGGGGCAGCGCCGCAATCCCCATTCTCGCCGACACCATCTGAATCAATAACAACGTGTTATCGACATTTTTCAGTGCCGGACTGACGCCCGCCGGTTGCAGGAAATGCCGCCAGATATCCAGACGCTGCCGCTGCACGGGATAAATCATCAGCGTTTCACTGCTGAGGTCTTCCGGTGTGATGACCGGTTTCGCCGCCAGCGGATGATCCGGTGCCAGCACCAGACGCACTTCAAAATCAAACATCGGGGAATAATGCAGACCGCTGCGCGGCAGGATGTCGGAGGTTAAGACGATATCCAGCTCGCCCTGTTGCAGCGCGGGCTGCGGGTCGAATGTCACGCCGGATTTGAAATCCATCATCACCTGCGGCCAGTTCTGATGGAAGTTATCCAGCGCGGGCGTCAGCCACTGAATACAGCTGTGACACTCAATCGCAATGCGTAACGACGCCTGATGCGGTTCATTGCATGCCTGCAACGCCTGCTGGATTTGCGGCAGCACCTGTTCCGCCAGATTCAGCATGATTTCGCCCTGCGGCGTGAACCGTAAAGGCTGACTTTTTCGCACGAACAACCTGAAACCGAGACGTTGCTCAAGGTCACTGAACTGGTGCGACAGGGCCGATTGGGTCTGATGAAGCTGTGAGGCGGCGGCGGCCAGTGACCCGGTGTTGCGCAGTGCTTGCAACGTTCGCAGGTGTTTCAGTTCGATCATGAGAGTCCTTCACTGTGTCATGAATAATTTGCGCTTGTGGAATATACACTACCTGCGGATTATGGATGTGTAAACATCTGGATGGCTAAACGGGAATTAAAAAGATGACGATACTGAATCACACTCTGGGTTTTCCACGCGTTGGTCTGCGTCGTGAACTTAAAAAAGCACAAGAAAGCTACTGGGCAGGCAATTCCACTCAGGAAGAACTGCTGGCCACCGGCCGCGAACTGCGCGCCCGTCACTGGAAACAACAAACTGAAGCTGGCGTGGATATGGTGCCGGTGGGCGATTTCGCCTGGTACGATCACGTTCTGACCACCAGCCTGCTGCTGGGTAACGTGCCGGCACGTCACCAGAACGCCGATGGCTCTGTTGACCTCGATACTTTATTCCGTCTTGGCCGTGGCCGCGCACCGTCCGGTAAACCGGCTGCCGCTGCGGAAATGACCAAATGGTTTAACACCAACTATCACTACATGGTGCCGGAGTTTGTGAAAGGGCAGAAATTCAAACTGACCTGGACACAACTGCTGGAAGAAGTGGACGAAGCGCTGGCGCTCGGCCACAAAGTGAAACCTGTTCTGCTGGGGCCGCTGACTTATCTGTGGCTCGGCAAAGTGAAAGGCGAACAGTTCAACCGCCTTTCCCTGCTCAACGACATTCTGCCGGTATATCAGAAGGTGCTGGCGGAGCTGGCAAAGCGCGACATCGAATGGGTGCAGATCGACGAACCGGCGCTGGTGCTGGAACTGCCGCAGGAATGGCTGGATGCCTGCAAACCGGCCTACACCGCGCTGGAACAGAGCAAAATCAAACTGCTGCTGACCACTTATTTCGACAGCGTCGGGCATAACCTCGACATCATCCGCCAGCTGCCGGTGCAGGGTCTGCACATTGACGCCGTTGCCGGTCGCGATGACCTGCAAACTGTGTTCAACGCGCTGCCTGAAGACTGGCTGATTTCTCTGGGGGTGATCAATGGCCGTAACGTCTGGCGTGCGGATCTGAGCACCTGGTTTGACCGTCTGAAACCGCTGGTGGCAGGCCGTAATGTCTGGATCGGCAGCTCCTGTTCACTGCTGCACAGCCCGATCGATTTAAGTGTCGAAAGCCGTCTGGATGAGGAAGTGAAAAGCTGGTTCGCGTTTGCCCTGCAAAAATGTGCCGAGCTGGCGTTGCTGACCTCCGCGCTGAACAATCCCACCGGGGAAGCGCAGCAGAAACTGGCACAATACAGCGCACCCATCCGCGCCCGCCGTGAGTCCGCCCGAGTGAACAATGCGGCAGTCACTCAGCGCGTGGCCGCGATCACCGGCGCCGATATTGAGCGACAGAACGTTTATACCCAACGTGCCAAAGCCCAGCGTGCCCGTTTCAATTTGCCTGCATGGCCGACCACCACCATCGGTTCTTTCCCGCAAACCACCGAAATTCGCGGCCTGCGTCTGGACTTCAAACAAGGCCGTCTGGATAACACCAAATACCGCACCGGTATCAGCGAGCACATTAAGCAGGCCATCAAAGAGCAGGAACGTCTGGATATCGACGTGCTGGTTCACGGTGAAGCTGAACGTAATGACATGGTTGAATACTTCGGTGAGCATCTGGACGGTTTTGTGTTCACGCAAAACGGCTGGGTACAGAGCTACGGTTCCCGCTGCGTGAAACCGCCGGTGATTATCGGCGACGTCAGCCGTCCCGAAGCGATCACCGTTGAGTGGGCGAAGTACGCCCAGTCCCTGACCGAAAAACCGGTCAAAGGCATGCTCACCGGCCCGCTCACCATTCTCTGCTGGTCCTTCCCGCGTGAAGATATCAGCCGTGAAACCATCGCCAAACAAATCGCGCTGGCGCTGCGTGACGAAGTGGAAGATCTGGAAAAAGCCGGTATCGGCATCATTCAGATTGATGAACCGGCGCTGCGCGAAGGCCTGCCATTGCGTCAGTCCGAGTGGAAGGCGTACCTGCGCTGGGCGGTGGATGCGTTCAAACTCAATGCCGCGGTTGCCCGTGATGACACCCAGATCCACACCCACATGTGTTACTGCGAATTCAACGACATCATGGATTCCATTGCCGCGCTGGATGCTGACGTGATCACCATCGAAACCTCGCGTTCTGATATGGATTTGCTGGAATCATTCAAAGACTTCGAATACCCGAACGAAATCGGACCGGGCGTCTATGACATTCACTCGCCGAATGTCCCAAGCGTGGAATGGATTGAAGATCTGCTGCGAAAAGCTGCGGACCGCATTCCGGCAGAGCGTCTGTGGGTCAATCCGGATTGCGGGCTGAAAACCCGGGGCTGGCCTGAAACCCGCGAATCGCTGGAAAACATGGTCAAAGCCGCCAAACGTCTGCGCGCTGAGCAAGCCTGAAATTAAGAGTTGTTGTGTTGTTGCTGCAACAGTTGGGGCACTCCGGTGCCCCTTTTTTTTGGCGCTCATTCGTACTTTGTTACGACTCTCTCAGGCGGCGTCATACGGTGGCTGCGGGCTGATTAGCGGCCATTTTGGCGGCTCGTTTCCGCACGAGGTGGCGTTGTCCGCTAGGCTTAAAGGACGTTTCATTCATTTCAAACATTTAAAACAGGGAGAGAACATGAACCGATTTACAGACAAAGTGGTTGTCGTGACCGGCGCGGGTTCAGGTATGGGGGCGGCAACGGCCCGGCGTTTTGCTGATGAAGGCGCGATAGTCGTGCTGGTTGGCCGAACCAAAGAGAAACTGGAGAAAGTCGCGAGCACGCTGAGCAGCACGCAATATTATATTCATCTGGCAGATGTTTCGTCGGCGCAGGACGTCGAGCGAATGGCGGCGGTGATCGGGGATAAATTTGGCCGCGTGGATGTGCTGGTGAATGGCGCAGGCGTGGTCGTCCAGGGGAAAGTGACCGAGGCAAGTCTCGAGGACTGGCAAAAAATTCTGGCCATCGACCTGAGCGGTGTTTTCTACTGCACGCGTTTCTTTATGCCCGCGCTGATAAAAAGCAAAGGCAACATCGTGAACATCTCATCCGTGTCTGGCATGGGCGGCGACTGGGGCATGAGTTTCTACAACGCGGCCAAAGGCGGCGTAACCAACTTCACCCGTTCGGTTGCTATGGATCACGGTAAAGACGGTGTGCGTGTCAACGCGGTTTGCCCATCGCTGACCTTTACCGAGATGGCGGCAGGGATAAAAGACAATCAGCCTCTGCTGGATAAATTTGCAGAACGCATCCCGCTTGGCCGTGGCGCTGAGCCGGAAGAAATCGCTGACGTGATCGCGTTTCTCGCCAGCCACGATGCCCGGTTTGTGACCGGCGTAAATCTGCCGGTGGATGGCGGGCTCAGTGCCTCTAACGGCCAGCCTCCGCAGGCATAACCGGCTGTGTCCTGTTCACCGGCGTGCGTCGACGGCCGCCGGTGAACCCTTTTCCCGTCAATGTTTTCCCGTCATTGTTCGCAAATCTGTGACTTCTTTTTCTTCCTTCCACGCAGGTTGGTTATCATGGTGTGATTCTGCAAACAGGTAGCACGACCATGACTCATCCGCTTTTTTCTGTTTTATCTCCGGTACTTGAAGCCACCAATGGCATCCGCCAGGTTTATTATGCGGGCAACCAGCATCCGGTTCCTGCGCTGGCCTATCAGGTCGATTTTCCGCGTCTCGAGCTGATTCTGGACGGCGAGCAGGTAATGGAATGGGAGGACGAACAGGGGACGACTCAGGCGACGCTCCTGCAGGCGGGCGATGTGTTATATGTTCCGGCGAAAGGCTGGAACAGCCCCCGGTGGCAGATGCCGGTGCGCACGCTGAGTATTTTATTTGGCAAACAGCAACTGGGTTTTAGCCTGCTCCACTGGAATGGTGCAGGTTTTGATTCCAGCGAAAAGGGCAATATCGGCAGACGCGGCCCGCGCGTCGGGGCATTTATGTTGCAGGCGCTGAACGAGCTGGCGTGGCACAGAAGCGATCAGCAAACCGCGAAATTTTTGGTGAAAGGGCTGCTGAGCCATGCGTTAGATCTGTTCAGCTCTTCGGTACAAACGGCATCGCGCAGCCAGGCTCTGTTCAGTGCCATCCGCCAGCATATCGAAGTCTATTTTCGCGAGCCGCTGACCCGCGATTCTGTCGCTAAATCTTTCTACATCTCGCCGAATTATTTATCGCATTTATTCCAAAAAAGCGGCGGCATCGGGCTGAATGAATATCTGAATTATGTCCGGCTGGAACAGGCGAAAAATCTGCTGAAAGGCTACGACATGAAGGTGAAAGAAGTGGCGCATGCCTGCGGATTTACCGACAGTAACTACTTTTGCCGTCAGTTTAAGAAAAGCACCGAACGTTCCCCGTCGGAATACCGTCGGCAATATCGCAGCCAGTTTGAGCAGGAACAGGCGTGATGTGTTTTGCAGTTTGCGGGCAACCCTGGCGAAGGCAAGGTTACGGCAGGATGATGTGTGTACCCTGTGGCGAGGTGGCTATTTTCTTTACGGCAGTCATCACTTTTTCGGGCGTGCGTAAAAAGGTATGCATGCCTGTCTGAACGCAGCGGCTGTGGGCAAAGCGCTCGCGGTTTTCCAGTTGGATCTCGGTGATTAACAGAACAATATCGGCCTGAGCGATATCACTTTCTGACAGCATGTTTTCAATGCCCAGCGCGCCCTGCGTTTCCACTTTCACCTGCCATTTTTCCTGTGCGCTGAGCTTTTCAAGACGCTCTGCCGCCATATAAGTGTGCGCCACACCGCTGATACATGCGGTTACTGCAACCAGTTTGAGCGACATCGTATTTCCTCTGATCAAAAGTTTTACCCACCCAGCGTCACGTTATAACCGTATTTTTCGGCCATCGCATAAAACGGCGCAATAGTTGCGGCATCCGGCACCTTTGTTTGATGCATTGAATAGGGTTTATCCAGTAACGGATATTTCGCTTCACCGTATTTGTGGAAGGGTAAAAGGTGGATTTCAGTTAATTTGAAAGGCTTCAGGAAATCCAATATTTGTCGCATATTTTCAGGCGTTAACGTGAAGCCTGGGATCAGCGGAATCCGTGGAAGCAGCTTCACGCCGCGTTGTGTCAGCGCGGTGAAATTCTGCAACACTCTTGGCTGGTTCATATTGAGCACTGATCTTGCCAGCGCGGGATCCATCATTTTGAAATCATACAACACCTGATCGCAGTGATCGGTAAGCGCAAGCAGATGATCCAGCGGCGCATCGCCCGCCGTTTCGATCGCCGTCGAAATGCCCAAAGCCTGCAACTGCCGGAGTAACTGGCCGGCAAAAGCATATTGCATTAACACCTCGCCACCTGACAGCGTGACACCGCCGCCCGACGAACGGAAAAAAATCTCATCTTTGAGCAGGCGTGTCATTAACGCCGGCAGCGTAATGTCTTCGCCGACATATTCCATTGCGCCACTCGGGCATTCGTTCGGATCCTGCAAACAGGTGCGGCAGTTCAGGCATTTCGCCTGCCGTTTGATGACCTGAATACGTGGCGACATCGATTCAGGGTTGGCGCACCACGGACAGCGGTGCGGGCAGCCTTTGAAGAAAACCAGGGTACGAATACCCTGGCCGTCATTGAGCGAAAAGCGCTGAATATTGAAAATGCGCCCGCGCCTTTCCGGCTCATTCAACACAGGGATCTGCATATCATAACTGGTGTGCGGTACGGCCGATAATGTCATCCTGAATCTCCCTCGACAGTTCGACAAAGAACGCGCTGTAACCCGCCACCCTGACGACCAGCCCGGCAAAATCCTGCGGACGCTTTTGCGCTTCACGCAGTTGTTCAGCGTTCACCACGTTGAACTGTATATGCTGTAGTTTCAGTCGGGTAAAGGCGCCGAGGAAATCCGCCAGTTTGTTCAGCCCCTGCTGACCTTCCAGCGTGGATGGCGTGAATTTCACATTGAGCAACGTCCCGTTAGACAGCAGAGTGTTGTCGAGTTTGCTGACCGATTTCAGGACGGCGGTCGGCCCTTGGTGATCTTGTCCCAGCATCGGGGAAAGGCCGCCGTCGGCAAGTTGCTCACCGGCGAACCGTCCATCGGGCGTTGCACCGACCACGGCGCCCAGCGGCACATGTGCTGACACCGTGTAAGAACCCGGAGTGAACTGGCCGCCACGCGGGTTGCGGTATTGCTCGACCTCTTTGCAGTAATAACGCAGTAAGTCGGCACTGATTAAATCCACTTCATCAACGTCGTTGCCATATTTCTCGAAGCGGTTGATGAGCCGGGCGCGGATGGCGCGGCCCTCTTCACTGGCAAAGTTCTCTTTCAGCGAAGCCAGTAGCTCATCAAACGTCAGACGTTGCTGGTCAAACACCATGCCTTTGAGTGCGTGCAGGGAATCGCTGAGATTCGCGATGCCAATGCCCTGAACCCCCGAGAAGTTGTAGCGCGCGCCGCCCTCAGTAATGTCTTTGCCGCTGTTCAGACAGCCTTCGATAAACGAAGACAGCAGGGGAACCGGCGCCCAGTCACGGTGGCCGATGTCACAGATATTGCTGCCCTGCGCCATCAGCCTGACGTAATGGCTGATTTTCTGGCGGATCTGCTCCACCAGTTCCGGATAAGTCATTGCCGCATTGCCTTCATTTTCGTGCAGCGTCAGTTCCATGACTTTCAGCAGGTTAAACATCGCGATGTCATGCAGGCCGTATGTTTTTCCCGGAATCGATAATTCGACGCAGCCCACCACGGCGTAATCCCGCGCGTCTTCAAGCGAAACACCGCGGTTAAGGAAGGCAGGCACCACGACTTCATCATTGAAGATTTGCGGAATACCGGTCCCCATTCGGATCGTTTCGGCGGTTTTCAGCAGGAACGGGCGGTCAATCAGTTCATTGACCCGCACCCCGAGATTCGGCTGCGGCAGGCAAACATTCTGGTAGGCATCCAGACAGAGGAACGACAGCACATTGACGGCGCTGCGACCGGTTTCTGTCAGGCCGCCCAGTAAAATGGTGTAACCGGTCGGGAAACCGGCGAAGTAACGGGCGCTGGAGGCGGAGCGTAACAGCACGATGTCATTGCATTTCACCCACAGACTTTCCAGCAACTCTTTAAGAAACGCCGGGGATTCGCCGTGTGAAAGGGAATGCTGGTAGAACGGCAGCATGTACTGATCGAAGCGGCCAAGTGACAATGAACTGGCGTTGGATTCGTACTGCAAAATGATATTCATGTACCAGAACAGCTGGCAGGCCTGATAGAAATCCTGCGGCTTATTGCCGGAAATATGGCGCGAGACGTGAGCGATACGTACCAGTTCCTGTTTTCTTGTGTCGTCCTGACAGCTTTCCGCCATCTCTTCAGCCAGTGCGGCGTAGCGCAAAATATGCCGTTGTGCGGCCTTAAGCAGAATCAGCGCCGCCTGATAAAAGGCGTTATCCGGCGCCTGATCATTGAGCTGCACAAGTTCAGCCACTAAATTGTCCAGACCCGAATTAAGCAGGCGCGGGTAATCAATAATGATGTGCCCCTGGCCTTTATCGGTCTGATTAATACTGAAAATCTGGGTCCGGGTGGCCGCCGTGACCTCTTCCGGCATCTGGCTGTTGATGAAGTCTTTCATTGAGCGCGATTCCCAGTAAGGGAAAAGCTGCCCGCGATAGATCTGTTTATCTTCCCCGGAAATAGTGAAACGGTCCTGGGGGCGGGTGGAAAACGCGTCCAGCTCTTTGAGCAGCCAGTAAGGGTCCATTTCAGGAGAGATGATCCCCGCACGCGGTTTGACCGTTCGGTTACCGGCAATCAGCTCGTCTTCACGCAGGGCAATCTCAACGTTATCCATAATGTATGCCGTGGCTTTAGCACGGCGCACAAGAGTCAGTTCGCCCTCTGTGCTGCGGTGACTTTCGGTATACAGCAGGGCACGTTCCAGCGAGATTTCACGCGGGCTGGCGAACAGTGCGGCTTTCAGTCGTTCGGTGCGGGACGTCATCATATTCTCCTTGTGATCAATCCGTGACGGCAGCTTTAGTCAGGTGTGCTGCGATTTTTTCCATAATGGCGTCAGCGCGTTTTACTGCGTCACTGATACCTACGCGAACGGTGACTTTGCCTTTAAAGCGCTCTTCAAATTTGATGCCAATATCTTTGGTCAGGATCACGATGTCGGCGGCAGCGACGTCTTCGGCGGTCAGTTCGTTCTCCAGACCGATTGAGCCCTGAGTTTCCACTTTGCATTCCCAGCCTTTGGCTTTCGCTGCGCGTTCAATGGCCTCTGCTGCCATGTAGGTATGGGCAACGCCGGAAGGGCAGGCGGTAACAGCAATAATTTTGGTCATAGTTAATTCCCTGATGTCAGTTAATTTCGAAGTCTAAGTCCAGGTCAGATTCCTGATGTGTCTTGTTGGATTGCTTTTTGGCCGCCAGATACTTCAGCAGATTGAGACAAAGGGCGGTGACGACCATGCCGACCAGCAGCGCGCCGATGTAAGCAAATTTGCCCTGAACGACAGGCAGTACGATCAGCCCGCCCCATCCCGCGTAGCACTCTGCGCCGAGCAGGGCGGCAGTCACCGCGGCACAGGCAGAACCGAACATGATGGAAGGAATAACGCGCAGCGGGTCGGCAGCGGCGAAGGGAATCGCGCCTTCAGTGATGCCGACGCAACCCATCAGCATGGCCGCTTTGCCGGCTTCACGCTCCTCGGTGGAATAATACTTACGGCCAATCAGCGTTGCGAAACCTACACCGAGCGGAGGTGTGGCGATGGCAACCGCCGCAATGGCGACCACCGTATACACACCCTGCGCCACGCAAATCAGCATAAAGGCGTAGGCAACTTTGTTGACCGGCCCGCCCATATCGAAAGCCAGCATCAGACCCATAATGATGGCGAGTACCACAATGCTGCCCTGCTGCATGCCTTGCAGCCAGTGGGTGAGCGAGGTGGTCAGCAGCCCGACAGGTTCACCCAGCCCCCACATCATGATCCCCGCCGTCAGCAACGTACCTACGATCGGGATCACGAAGATCGGCATCACTGAGCGCAGGATCTTAGGAACCGGGATCTTCTTGAGATAGAAAACAATGATGCCGCCCAGCAGGCCTGCAATGATTGCGCCGAAAAAACCGGCACCAAAAGAGGCGCCGACCCAGGCACCGATGGCGGCAGGAGCCAGTGCAGAGCGATCGGCAATGGAATACCCGATGTAGGCAGCCAGAAAGGGCACCATCAGGGTTAAACCGGCGACGCCGATATCAAACAGCTTTTTGAGATTGGGATCGGTCAGAGGGTCCGGAACGGCGCCTTTACCGTACAGCATGACGGAGATGGCCAGTAAAATGCCCCCCGCGACGACAAAGGGGATCATGTGGGAGACGCCAGTCATCAGGTGCTGACGGGTATTTTTTAGAATATTGAGCAAGTCTTTCATGATTGGCTCCGGGAACGGCTGGTGTCGGGCTTAACGATCGCAAATATCAGGGCTGATTAACGAGAAAAGCCCAGATACTGAAAGGGTATCGACGACAACAATAGGCTGACGGCCGTGGCGCTAATAGTGGACAAAATTGTGTTTTACTGGACTTTTGTAATGTTCGATTGAAAATGCGAGCAGGTTCAAATAACCCGAATAAACCTCAGAATCCTCAACCCCTGTACACTGTGAGCTGCCTCGCAAAAAAGCTCATACATTACATTTATCCAGTGTTTGCCATTTTTGTCTGGTAGCCAGCGGGCGCTTGCGGCTCTTATTCTGCAACAGCCGGTAAATTTCACCGGAATCTGGGATGAGGATTCAGAAATGACCAATAAGTTGAGCTTCACCTGCGTACTGGTAAATGGGGTTCACGCCCGTCCGGCGAGCCATATAGAAACGTTGTGCAATGGATTTACCGCAGCGTTTCAGTGGCATAACACCCGTACCGGCCGCACCGCTGACGGTAAAAGCGTGCTGTCGTTGATCGGCGCAGATATTTTGCTCGGTGATGAATGCCACATCACGGTCGAGGGAGCGGATGAAGACGCCGCCCTGGCCGCTCTCACGCATTTTATTGAACACACATTTCCACTGTGCGATGAAGCCCTTCCTGAACACCCAGAAAATGCAGAGCTCGAACCGCTTCCTGAATCCTTAGCGCATCTCTCGCCGGTGGTTTACCGCGCCCGTTCGGTCAGTGAAGGCTGTGCATCGGGCAGGCTGATTACCCTCTCAAACGTGAATCTGACGGCGCTTACCGATTTGCCTGAGTCACAGGGCAAGGATAAAGAACAAAGTCTGCTTTCCGCCGGGCTGGCGCAGCTTGAAAAATCCATTGAATTACAGCTGATGGAAGGCAGCGGCACCCTCACCGCCGTGCTGGAGGCTCACCGCTCTTTGCTGCGTGATAACAGCCTGCGTGATGCGCTGCTGGGCCACGTCATGGAAGGTAAGAGCTGCGCGCAAAGTATTGTGGATACCGCCGCACATTTCAGTGCGCAACTGGCACAATCTTCCAGCGCCTACTTACGTGAGCGCGAACTGGATATTCGTGATGTCAGTTTCCAGTTGCTGCAACACATTTACGGAGAAGCGCGTTTCGCTCCCCAGCAAACCCTCAGCGAAGCCAGCATTTGTCTGGCCGACGAACTGACGCCAAGTCAGTTTCTCGAACTGGATAAAAAACATCTCAAAGGCCTGCTGCTCGGCAGCGGCGGCAGCACGTCTCACACCGTCATTCTGGCGCGGTCGTTCAATATCCCTGCGCTGGTGGGCGTCGATCCCGAGCCTTTGCAGGCGTATCTGGGACAGGAAGTGCAGATCGACGGTGATCTGGGGTTGATCGCCTGTGCGCTGACGGAACCGGTGCAGCGCTACTATCGTCAGGAGCGGGCGGTGCATCAGGCACTGCGCCAGCAGCAGAGCGAGTATCTCGATAAGCCGGGTTACACCGCTGACGGCGTTCGTCTGGAAGTGGCGGCAAATATTGCGCACTCGGTCGAAGCCAGCGCGGCCTTTGGCAACGGTGCCGAAGCCGTCGGGCTGTTCCGTACAGAAATGCTGTATATGGATCGCGCCAGTGCGCCCTCTGAAGACGAGTTGTACAACATATACTGTCAGGCGACGGAAGCGGCTAACGGCAAAACCATTATCGTGCGTACGATGGATATCGGTGGTGATAAGCCGGTTAATTACCTGAACATTCCCGCTGAAAACAACCCCTTCCTTGGCTATCGCGCCGTGCGTATCTATCAGGAGTTTTTACCGCTGTTTCACACGCAACTGCGCTCGATCCTGCGTGCTTCGGCGCACGGATCGCTGAAAATCATGATCCCGATGATCTCATCAATGGAAGAGATTCTGTGGATCAAAGATCGTCTGGCGGAAGCCAAACAGTCGCTGCGCAGCGAGCAAATCCCGTTTGATGAAAAAATTCAGCTGGGGATCATGCTGGAAGTCCCTTCGGTGATGTTCATCATCGATCAGTGCTGCGAAGAGATTGATTTCTTTAGTATCGGCAGTAACGACCTGACGCAATATCTGCTGGCGGTTGACCGCGACAATGCCAAAGTGACCCGCCATTACAACAGTCTGAATCCGGCGTTTCTGCGTGGCCTCGATCATGTGGTGCGTGAAGTCCATCGCCACGGTAAATGGATTGGCCTGTGCGGTGAACTGGGCGCAAAAGGCTCTGTGCTGCCGTTACTGGTCGGCCTGGGGCTGGATGAAATCAGTATGAACGCGCCGTCAGTTCCGGTGACCAAAGCACGGCTGGCGAAACTCGACAGCCGCGAATGCCGCCTGCTGCTTAACCGCGCCATGCAGTGCCGCACCTCGCTGGAGGTTGAACACCTGCTGGCGCAGTTCCGCATGACGGCGAACGACGCGCCGCTTATCACGACAGAATGTGTGGCGCTGAACAGCGACTGGCGCAGCAAGGAAGAAGTGATCAAAGGCATGGTTGATAACCTGATGCTGGCAGGCCGATGCCGCTACCCGCGCAAACTTGCCGCAGACGTCTGGGCCCGTGAAGCGGTATTTTCGACAGGACTTGGTTTTGGTTTTGCTATCCCGCACACCAAATCTGAGCACATCGAACAGTCGACCATCAGCGTGGCAAAACTCAAGGCACCGGTGCAGTGGGGCGATGAAGAAGCGCAGTTTGTGATCATGCTGACGCTGAATAAACACGCTGCCGGTGACCAGCACATGCGGATTTTCTCTAAACTGGCGCGCCGGATTATGCATGACAGTTTCCGGGATGCGTTGATGCATTCGACCACGGCCGCGCACATTGAAGCGTTGCTCAAACAAGAGCTTGAACTCTGACAGGAGATGGCATGGAACTCTATCTGGACACCGCGGATATAAGCGCAGTCAAACGTTTATCCCGTATTTTACCGCTGCAGGGCGTCACCACTAACCCGAGCATAATCGCTAAAGCGCGCACCTCCTTGTGGGAGGTCTTACCGGCGCTGCGTGACGCGCTCGGTGGCGAAGGAAAACTGTTCGCTCAGGTACTGGCGAATCAGGCCGACCGAATGGTGGAAGAGGCGGAGTTACTGCATTCGCGCGTGCCGGGGCTGATTGTGAAGGTGCCGGTCACTGCCGAAGGGCTGGCGGCGATAAAAATTCTGCGCACCCGTAAAATCCCGACGCTGGGAACGGCCGTGTATGGCGCAGGGCAGGGGCTGCTTTCCGCCCTCGCCGGTGCAGAATATGTCGCCCCCTATGTCAACCGGCTGGACGCTCAGGGCGGTGATGGCATTGCGATGGTGACGGAGTTGCAGCAATTACTGACGCTTCATGCGCCGCAGGCCAAAGTGCTGGCGGCCAGCTTCAAAACGCCGCGTCAGGCGCTGGCGTGTCTGCTGGCGGGCTGCCAGTCGATCACCCTTCCGGTGGATGTGGCGGAGCAGTTTATCGGCGCACCGGCGGTTCAGGCGGCCGTCGTGGCGTTTGAAGAAGACTGGCAGGGCGCGTTCGGTGTGAAAACGCTAAGCTGAGTTGCTCAGCATCTGAGACAGCATTTCGCGTAAAAAAGCCCGACAGGTCAACCTGCCGGGCTTTTTATCATTTTTAACGGCTGAGAATTCTACTTCACACCGGTCTTATTTCACGCCGTACTGTGCAAAGAAATCCAGCATCCGCTTCCAGCCATCGGCGGCGGCTTCAGCGTTGTAGCTCGGGCGGTAATCGGCGTTAAATGCGTGCCCGGCCTCCGGATAGACAACGATTTCCGCATTGGCATTGGCTGCGCGGATGGCCTGACGCATCGTTTCAATCGTCTCCAGAGGAATGCTGGAGTCTTCCCCGCCATATAACCCCAGAACCGGTGCATCCAGCGCCGCAGCGCGATCTACCGGCTGCATCGGGCTGGTCAGCGTTTTGTCACCGACCAGTTTGCCGTACCACGCCACACCCGCTTTCAGCTGCGGATTATGCGCCGCGTACAACCAGGTTATACGGCCGCCCCAGCAGAAACCGGTAATGCCTAATTTTGTGATATCTCCGCCGTGCTGAGAGGCCCAGTGTGCCGCGTGGTCGAGATCGGAAAGTACTTGCTGATCCGGCACTTTGCTCACCAGTTTGGCAAACAACTCGCTGATTTCAGTGTAATCACGCGGATCGCCCTGACGGAAATAGAGCTCCGGCGCGATAGCCAGATAGCCCTGTTTCGCCAGCCGGCGGCAGACATCCTGAATATGCTCGTGCACACCAAAAATCTCCTGCACCACCAGAACGATAGGCAGCTTACCGCTGAAATGTTCCGGACGGGCGAGATAGGCGGGCAGGTCTTCTCCCTGCGAGGGAATGGTGGTCTGGCCGGCGTGCAGGCCATCGGTATCAGTGTGAACGGTAGTTTCAGCCACCGGCGTTACGGCCGGTGCAAAGCTGGTCGGAGCCTGTTTCAGGGGGAGGATTTCGTCGTTTTTCATTGGAGTCTCCATACAGAAAATTTGCGCGATGGATTAAAACTATAGCCGGAAAGCCGCAACAGCAAGGCAGATGAGATGTTCTATAGTTAAAAGTTAGTGAGGAAAAATGTCACGGAAGATCTAAAGAACGCCTTAAACGTCTAGCTGGAGTCTTGTTCAATGTCGAAATTACCTTCAAAAGTGTCCAAAAAGAGTGAGTCAAAACCGGTAAGCCGCGCCCCCGCCACGGGCATTAAATCCACACAACCCGGCCTGGGTGATCTGGCACCTGCCGACAGTGCTTATCAGCCATCGCCACAACCGACGCCGCCGGGCAAAGAGCCCACGGCCTCCGGCAGCGCGAAAAGCCCGCAAAATACCAATGCCAAACTCGATGCGCTGGAGCGGCATCGTAAAAATGGTGAGAAGCAGCCGCTGACCACCAATCAGGGGACGAAAATCTCTGATGATCAAAACTCGCTGAAAGCCGGAAGCCGTGGTCCGACGCTGCTGGAAGATTTTATTCTTCGCGAGAAAATCACGCATTTTGACCACGAGCGCATTCCCGAACGTATCGTTCATGCCCGTGGCGCTGCGGCACATGGCTATTTTCAGCCGTACCGCAGTATGAAATCTGTCACCAAAGCCAGTTTCCTCTCTGATCCGAAAAAACAAACCCCCGTGTTTGTGCGTTTTTCTACCGTGCAGGGATCACGCGGCTCTGCGGATTCTGTCCGCGATATTCGCGGCTGGGCCACCAAGTTTTATACCGATGAAGGCATTTACGATCTGGTCGGCAATAACACGCCGGTATTCTTCATTCAGGATGCCCACAAGTTCCCGGACTTTGTGCATGCGGTGAAACCTGAACCCCACAACGAAATCCCGCAGGGGGCCAGCGCGCACGATTCCTTCTGGGATTACGTCTCGCTGCAACCTGAAACGCTGCATAACGTATTCTGGGCAATGTCCGACCGGGGGATCCCGCGCAGTTATCGCACGATGGAAGGCTTCGGGATCCACACTTTCCGTTTTGTGAATGCGAAGGGAAAATCCACGTTTGTCCGTTTCCACTGGAAGCCACTGGCAGGTAAAGCGTCGTTGCTGTGGGATGAAGCGCAGAAACTGGCCGGTAAAGATGCGGATTTCCATCGCCGTGACTTATGGGAAGCCATTGAAGCCGGTGATTATCCTGAGTATGAGTTGGGTGTTCAGCTGATCCCGGAAGAAGACGAATTCAAATATGATTTTGATTTGCTCGACCCGACCAAACTGATCCCGGAAAAACTGGTGCCGGTGCAGCTTATTGGCAAGATGGTGCTAAATCGTAACCCGGACAATTACTTTGCCGAAACCGAGCAGGTCGCCTTCCACCCCGGCCACGTCGTACCGGGCATTGATTTCACTAATGATCCGTTGTTGCAGGGGCGGCTTTTCTCGTATACCGATACGCAAATCAGCCGTCTGGGCGGGCCAAATTTCCACGAAATTCCGATTAACCGGCCAACCTGCCCGTACCACAATTTCCAGCGTGACGGCATGCACCGCCAGGATGTTGATACCAATCCGGCGAACTATGAGCCGAATTCCATTAACAATAACTGGCCGAGAGAAACCCCTCCGGCAGCATCGGGCGGCGGGTTTGAAAGCTATCCTGAACGCATTGATGCGGAAAAAGTCCGCCAGCGCAGTGAATCGTTTGCCGAGTTTTATGCGCAGCCGCGCCTGTTCTGGCTAAGTCAGACGCCGGTGGAGCAGGAGCATATCGCAGGCGCTTTCTCGTTTGAGTTATCCAAAGTTGTGCGGCCTTACATCCGCGAACGTGTTGTTGATTTGCTGGCCCGCGTCGATCAGTCTCTGGCCCAACAAGTGGCGAAAAATGTCGGCATTACGCTTTCGCCGGACACGCTGAAAATCAAACCGCCAAAACCGGTAAATGGTCTGGAAAGCGATCCTTCTCTCAGCCTGTATGCCAGTGGCAAAGGCGTGATTAAAGGGCGTCAGGTTGCGCTGTTATTAGGTGACGGTGTCAATGCAGCCGATGTGCTGGAAACCTTGCAGGCGCTTCAGGCCGTTGGCGTTCACCCTAAACTGCTGGCCAGCCATTTAGGCACGGTCACGGCCGATGATGGTTCGACATTGCCGATTGATGCCACGTTTGCCGGTTCGCCGTCGATCACGGTTGACGCAGTGATTGTGCCGCACGGGCATATCGACGCGTTGCTGATGAGTGGGGATGCGCGGCATTACGTCCTTGAAGCCTATAAGCATCTGAAAGTTATTGGCCTGAGCGGTGATGCGCGACGCTTCAAATCATTGCTGGGGCTTAAAGATGATGTGGCGGAAGAGGGGATCATTGAAGGCGAAAAAGCGGAAGGTGCCTTGCTGAAAGCCTTTGTGAAAAACTTAGCGAAACACCGGATCTGGTCACGCAGCGCTGCGGCAGATGCTGTTCCTGCCTGACAGGTTAACCCGCACCCGGCAGGCAGAGCCTTGTTATAAGGCAATGCCTGCTTTTTTATGCCTGCCACGAAATCAGACCGTTTAAAAATTCGTCTTTTGCGCTGTAATTTGTGACTAACATCACAAATTAAATGTATGCGTTATTCTTGTTGTTACATCATAGTGACGGCCATCACGAAATAACGTCACAATGTTCAGTACAGTTGCCGGGTGTTCCTCCTGCCAATTTATGACCTTACACACAGAGGAGTTTGTTATGTCTCAGCCTGAAGTTTTCCATCTTGGCCTGGCCAAAAAAGATTTAAACGGCGCGACGCTGGCGATTGTACCCGGCGACCCTGAGCGCGTTGAGAAGATTGCCAAACTGATGGAGAACCCGGTTCGCCTGGCTTCCCACCGCGAATTTACCTCATGGCGCGCTGAGCTTGACGGCAAATCTGTGATTGTCTGCTCAACCGGTATCGGGGGTCCTTCCACCTCTATCGCGGTTGAGGAGCTGGCTCAGCTCGGCATCCGTACCTTCCTGCGCGTCGGTACTACCGGTGCTATCCAGCCACACATCAGTGTGGGCGACGTGCTGGTCACCACCGCCGCCGTTCGCCTTGATGGCGCGAGCCTGCACTTTGCACCGATGGAATTCCCGGCAGTGGCCGATTTCGCCTGTACCACTGCACTGGTTGCTGCGGCTGAGTCCGTGGGTGCACAAACTCACATCGGCGTGACCGCGTCTTCTGACACCTTCTACCCAGGCCAGGAGCGTTATGATACTTACTCTGGCCGCGTGGTTCGTCGCTTTAAAGAATCGATGAAAGAGTGGCAGGAAATGGGCGTCATGAACTATGAAATGGAATCTGCCACCCTGCTGACCATGTGTGCAAGCCAGGGCCTGCGTGCAGGTATGGTTGCCGGTGTCATTGTGAACCGTACGCAGCAGGAAATTCCTGATGCAGAAACCATGAAAAAGACAGAAAGCCACGCGGTTAAGATCGTGGTAGAAGCCGCCCGCCGCCTGATCTGATTTTACCGTTCTCAAACAAGATATCCCCCCGATGGGCTGCCTCTGGCGGCCCATTTTTTTGCCCATTGCCGGTGATCTGTTAAGGTCATGTTAATAGTGAATCTGGAATACTGTCTTTCATTCCGCCTCCGCTTTCATGAAAAAAGGAACTGCATTTTTGACTGTTAACGACATTCTTGATTACACCACCACTTTCATCCGCGCTCATCAGGTATGGGCTGCGCCGATTGTTTTCTTTCTGGCGTTCGGTGAGTCGCTCGCTTTCCTGTCATTGCTGCTTCCGGCAACCTTCATTTTGCTCGGGCTCGGCGCACTGATTGGCGAAACCGGTATTCCTTTCTGGCCCATTTGGGCGGCAGCGGCAGCCGGGGCGTTCTTCGGCGACTGGCTCTCCTACTGGGTCGGTGCCCATTATCAGGATCGCGTTGGTAATTTCTGGCCATTCTCCCGCCATCCGCAAATGTTAGTTCGCGGCCATGCCTTTTTTGATAAATGGGGCATGCCGGGTGCATTCATCGGCCGTTTCTTTGGCCCGCTTCGCGCCGTGGTTCCACTGGTCGCCGGGATTTGCGGTATGCCACAAAAGTATTTCCAGATTGCCAACGTCAGCTCGGCGTTGATCTGGGCCTTCGGCATTCTTGCGCCGGGTGCGTTTGGTATCCAATGGCTGAGCCGCTGGTTGTGAATCCTGCGCTCTGCCTTTGGCCGTCGCAAGGGGGGAAATGCAGAGAAATTCCATTCTGGAAGGCATCCCGCAAAGGCGCGATGCAACAGAAAATAGACTGGACATCCATACAGCCTGCTATTACCGTGACCGCAGGTGATTTGAAGAGGGAAAACGTGTGGATATCAGCATTCTGACTGCCCTGGGCGCGGGGTTAATCGGCTTAGTTGTGGGCTGGCTGGTGGCCAGTTTACGTCAGCAACAACAGCAAACTGAGTTCGAGACTCAGCGCCGTCTTCTGGAGCAATCGCTGGAACAGGTGAGAGCAGAAAACGAAACGGTCAAAAGTGACCGGCAGTTCTCATTGCAGCAAATCCGGGAAGCAGAACTGGAACTGCGCAAGCTTCATAGCCTGCAGGCGGCCAGTCAGGAAAAATTGCAGTTGCTGGCGCACTGGCAAAACGAGTGCGAGCAATTGAATCAGGAGCTGCGCGCGCAGCGTGAAATCAACAGCGCGCAGGAAGCCGAGTTGCGTGAGGTTTCCACCCGTCTGGATGAAACCCGCATGGCCGCCGAAGATAAACAGCGCCTGCTGATCAACAGCGAGCAGCGTCTGAGCAGCCAGTTCGAAAATCTCGCGAACCGCATCTTCGAGCAGAACGGCCGCCGCGCTGATGAACAGAACAAACAGAGCCTCGATAAACTTTTGCTGCCGTTGCGCGAGCAGCTGGATGGTTTCCGCCGTCAGGTGCAGGACAGCTTTGGTCAGGAAGCGCGAGAACGGCATACGCTGGCGCACGAAATCCGTAATCTGCAGCAGCTGAATGCTGAAATGGCGCGCGAAGCCGTCAACCTGACCAAAGCGCTGAAAGGCGATAATAAAACCCAGGGCAACTGGGGCGAAGTGGTACTCAGCCGTGTGCTTGAAGCCTCCGGGTTGCGTGAGGGGCATGAGTATCAGACGCAGGTCAGCGTGCAGGTAGACAGTAACAGCCGGATGCAACCTGACGTTGTGGTGCGTTTGCCGCAGAACAAAGACGTCGTGATTGACGCCAAAATGACGCTGGTGGCTTATGAGCGTTACTTCAACAGTGAAGATGATGGCGAACGGGAAGTGGCGCTTAACGAGCATATCGCGTCGGTTCGCGGGCATATCCGTTTGCTGGGGCGCAAAGATTATCAGCAGCTTCCCGGCTTGCGCAGCCTCGATTATGTCCTGATGTTTATCCCCGTCGAACCTGCGTTTCTGCTGGCCATCGACAGGGAGCCCGAATTGATCAGCGAAGCACTCCGGCACAACATTATGCTTGTCAGCCCGACGACGCTGCTGGTGGCATTACGTACCATCAGCAATTTGTGGCGCTACGAGCATCAAAGCCAGAACGCAAAACGTATCGCCGATCGCGCGGCGCGCCTGTATGACAAACTGCGCCTTTTCGTCGACGATATGGAATCGATGGGGCAAAGTCTGGACAAAGCGCAGGGCAGTTATCGCTCTGCGATGAATAAACTCTCGCAAGGGCGTGGTAATCTCATCGGGCAGGTGGAAAGTTTTCGCGCGCTGGGCGTTGAAGTTAAACGGCCTATTAGCCCCTCTCTGGCTGAGATAGCCAGAGCGGAAAACGAGCCTGAGGATACCGCATCTCTGCCCGAGACTTCTGATGCGCAAGAAGAACAGACGTTGAACCCGCATGAGTGATCATGCTTAGCCACCGGGCACTCGTTTTGACCGATTTTATGATTCAAATGATGAATCTTTGCAATATGTTGAATCAGCATCGGTGATGGGGCTTTCTAACGGGTTCTGATACACTTCTCCCCAAGAGTTCGACTGAAAAAGCAGGCAAATAAAATGGAAAAGCAGACGCAGGAAACTACGCATTTCGGTTTTCGCACGGTAGCTAAAGATGACAAGCAGGGAATGGTGGCAGATGTCTTCCATTCCGTTGCGGCAAAATATGACCTGATGAATGACCTGATGTCTTTCGGTATTCATCGTATCTGGAAACGCTTCACCATTGATTGCAGCGGTGTCCGCCGTGGTCAGCGCGTACTGGATCTGGCAGGCGGTACCGGTGATCTGACCGCGAAGTTCTCCCGGCTGGTCGGCGAGACGGGCGAAGTTGTTCTGGCAGATATCAATGACTCCATGCTGAAAATGGGCCGCGAAAAACTGCGTAACCTCGGCATTGTGGGTAACGTCAGCTACGTTCAGGCTAACGCCGAAGCGCTGCCTTTCCCTGATAATTACTTCGATTGCATCACCATTTCTTTCGGTTTGCGTAACGTGACCGAAAAAGAGAAAGCGTTGCGTTCAATGTTCCGCGTGCTTAAGCCGGGTGGCCGTTTACTGGTGCTGGAATTCTCCAAACCCCAGCTGAAACCGCTGAGCAAAGCCTATGACACCTATTCCTTCCACATTTTGCCGCGCATTGGCGAACTGGTTGCACAAGATGCCGAAAGCTATCGTTATCTCGCTGAATCAATCCGCATGCACCCCGATCAGGAAACGCTGAAGGGCATGATGGGCGACGCCGGTTTTGAGAATGTGATTTATCACAATCTCACCGGGGGCATTGTGGCGCTGCACCGGGGTTTCAAATTCTGATATGAGTATGCCGATGTTGTTAACGCCGCTACTGACTGCCGCTATCGAGACGCCGCTTAATTACCTGCTTTTCAGAGATCGCAGCATGAAGGCGGCGCGGACGCGTCTGGCAGGTAAAGTTCTGCGTGTTGAATTGCAGGAACTGAGTACCCCGCTGACGTTTGTCTTCAGTGAGCAAAAAATTGATGTCCTCGGGCAATGGGATGGCGTGGCAGATTGCACCGTCACCTCAACACTCTCCGTGTTGCATAAGCTGCGCGATCGCCAGCAGTTATCGCCACTCATGCGCAGTGGTGAGCTGGTGGTCGAAGGCGATATTTCTGTGGTGCAGCAACTGGTTGCGTTGCTGGATATGGCCGAGTGGGAACCAGCGGAATTCCTGGCACCTTATATCGGTGATATTGCTGCTCAGGGCGTTAGCCAGGCGGTGCAGGGCGGTTTGCGTTTCCTGCAAAAAGGGCTTAAACATCAGCAAAACTACGTCGCGCAGACGCTGACTGAAGAGTGGAGAATGGCTCCCGGTCCGCTGGAAGTGGTGTGGTTTAGTGATGAAGTCTCCGCATTGGCAGGCGAGCTGGATACACTGGCGAAACGTATCGAAAAACTGGAGGGCAAACCGTGACACCAAGGGAAATGCGACGTTTATATCTGATTATCCGCATGTTTCTCATCTACGGCCTTGACGAACTCATCCCTAAAATCCGTTTGACGTTGCCGCTGCGCATGGGCCGTTATCTGTTTTTCTGGTTACCAAATCGTCATAAAGAAAAGCCGCTGGGTGAGCGTATGCGTCTTGCGCTGGAAGAATTAGGCCCGGTTTGGATCAAGTTCGGCCAGATGATGTCTACACGTCGCGATCTTTTCCCGCCCCATATTGCCGACCAGCTTGCTCTGCTTCAGGATCACGTTCCTCCATTTGATGGCGCGCTGGCACGTAAGCAAATTGATACCGCGTTGGGCGGCCCGCTGGAAAACTGGTTCGATGAATTTGACCAGACGCCGCTGGCTTCCGCCTCGATTGCTCAGGTGCATACCGCGGTGCTCAAAGAGAATGGTAAACCTGTCGTTCTGAAGGTGATCCGCCCGGATATTTTACCGACCATCAAAGCAGATATCCGTCTGATGTCGCGCCTTGCCGGTTGGGTGCCGCTTCTGCTGCCGGATGGTCGCCGTTTGCGTCCACGTGAAGTGGTTCGCGAATATGAAAAAACGTTGCTTGATGAGCTGAACCTGCTGCGTGAAGCGGCCAATGCCATTCAGTTGCGTCGTAATTTTGAAGGCAGCCCGATGCTGTATGTGCCGGAAGTGTATCCGGACTACTGCAGCGAGCGTCTGATGGTGATGGAACGCATCTACGGAATTCCTGTTTCGGATGTTGAGGCGCTGAAAAAACAGGGCACCAACATGAAATTACTGGCGGAGCGTGGTGTTCAGGTCTTCTTTACCCAGGTTTTTCGCGACAGTTTCTTCCATGCTGACATGCATCCCGGTAACATTTTCGTCAGCTACGAAACGCCTGAAGATCCTTGCTACATAGGTATCGATTGCGGCATAGTTGGTTCGTTGAACAAAGAAGATAAGCGCTATCTGGCTGAAAATTTCATCGCTTTCTTCAATCGCGATTATCGCAAAGTGGCTGAACTGCATGTTGATTCCGGTTGGGTTCCGCGCGATACCAATGTTGAAGACTTTGAATTTGCTATCCGGACAGTATGCGAGCCGATTTTTGAAAAGCCGCTTGCAGAGATTTCCTTCGGTAACGTGTTGTTAAATCTGTTTAATACCGCGCGCCGCTTTAATATGGAAGTCCAGCCTCAACTGGTGTTGCTGCAAAAAACACTGTTGTATGTAGAAGGTCTGGGGCGTCAGCTTTATCCGCAGCTGGATTTGTGGACAACGGCGAAACCTTTCCTGGAAAGCTGGGTACGTGATCAGGTAGGTCTGCCGGCAATGATCCGCGCACTGAAAGAGCGCGCGCCATTCTGGGTTGAGAAACTGCCTGAATTACCCGATCTGGTTTATCAGAGCCTGCAACAGCACAAGCTGTTGCAGTACAACATCGAAAAGCTTTCCTCCCAAATGCACAACCAGAACTCCCGTCAGGGTCAGTCTCGTTATCTTTTGGGGATAGGGGCGACGTTGTTATTAAGCGGCACCCTTTTGCTGTTAGGCAACGTCGAAATTTATCCGGCTTGCCTGATGACCGCGGGCGCGGTTTCCTGGCTGATTGGCTGGCGACGCGCCAGCTAAAACATGTTTTAAAATTGAATGCCGTTTGCGGACGGCAATGAATGTCGTTCCTTCCTATTTGAGGTGAAAATAATGGGTGGTATTAGTATTACTAAGATCCTGATTCTCGTTGTGATTGTGGTACTGCTGTTCGGTACTAAGAAACTGCGTGGTCTGGGTGCTGATCTGGGGGCTTCCATCAAAGGCTTCAAAAAAGCCATGAGTGAAGATGATAGCCAGTCAAAAGCAAATAAAGACGCTGACATTACGCCAACTGATGCTGATTTCGCTGCCAGGTCTATCGAGGGCAAGCCGGACGCTAAAGCAGAAGACACCAAGAGCCAAAACAAAGAGCAGGTATAAACCGTGTTCGATATTGGATTTAGTGAACTGCTGCTGGTATTGGTGATTGGCCTGGTTGTTCTCGGGCCGGAGCGTTTACCTGTAGCAGTCAGAACAGTAGCAGGCTGGATCCGTACGCTTCGGGCGATGGCCGCGTCAGTACAAAGCGAGCTGTCGCAGGAGCTGAAACTTCAGGAATTGCAGGATAGCCTGAAGAAAGCCGAAGAGGCGGGTCTGAAGAATCTCACGCCGGAAATCAAAGCCTCCATGGATGAGCTGAAAGAAGCGGCTGAATCCATGAAGCAATCTATCAATTCAGGGCTCAATCCTGCCGATAAAGCGATGGAAGAAGCGAAAGCGGAAGGCAACACCATCCACAATCCTGTGATCGATGATGCCGAAGCCCACCATGATGCCGGTATTTCGCCGGCCACGGCTGACAACGTGGCCTCAGCACCGGCTGCTGCGCCACTGAGTGCAGTGGATGCGGCACTGGCTTCCAATAAAACGGCCCATGCTGCGGCAGCACAGGCTGAAGTGCAGGCAGCGGCGGCACAATCGCCTGTCGCTGACCCTTCCGTTGCCTCTGCGCCCGTGACCAAACCGGTTGCCGTTGACGCACCGGTGGCTGAACCTTCTGCGCCGGAAACACCGGTTTCACTCACTAAACCGACAGGCGAGCGCTAAACATGGCTGTTGAAGATACTCAACCGCTTATCAGCCATCTGATTGAGCTGCGTAAGCGTCTACTGAACGCCATTGTCTGTATTTTAGTGGTGTTTTTATGTCTGGTTTATTTTGCCAATGACATCTATCAGCTGGTGGCTTCACCGTTGATTGAGCAAATGCCTTTGGGTGCGAGCATGATTGCTACTGACGTAGCATCACCGTTCTTTACGCCAATCAAGCTGACCATGATTGTCTCGGTATTTGTTTCCGCGCCGTTCATTTTGTATCAGGTGTGGGCATTCGTGGCTCCCGCGCTGTACAAGCATGAACGCCGTCTGATGATGCCGTTATTGTTCTCCAGTTCTGCATTATTTTACCTCGGCGTGGCTTTTGCTTACTTCGTAGTGTTTCCGCTGGCGTTTGCTTTTTTTGCGAAAACCGCACCGGCTGGCGTGCAGATTGCGACTGACATCAACAACTATCTCGATTTCGTGATGGCGTTGTTCATGGCGTTTGGCGTCTCATTTGAAGTGCCGATTGCCATCGTTTTACTGTGCTGGAGTGGTGTGACGACACCGGAAGACCTGAAAAAGAAACGTCCGTATGTGCTGGTCGGGGCGTTTGTGGTCGGGATGTTGTTAACGCCGCCGGATGTCTTCTCTCAGACGCTGCTGGCTATCCCGATGTATCTGCTGTTTGAAATCGGCGTGTTCTTTGCCCGTTTCTACGTAGGTGGACGTCGTCGCGCTGATGTCGATAAAGAGAACGATCCGGATCAGGCTGAGTAAGTCTTTTTGATTATTTCGATATAAAACAGAAACCGCCCAGCAGGGCGGTTTCTGTTTCAGGACAAAGTATGTTTGAAATTGGCATAAACCTCACCAGTAATCAGTTTGATAAAGATCGCCCGCAGGTGGTGGAAAGAGCGCGAGCGGCCGGTCTGAGCGGTATGTTGATCACAGGTACGTCTGCGCAGGAAAGTGGTGAGGCGCAGAAAATGGCGGCTGAATACCCTGATTTCTGCTGGTCTACGGCGGGTGTGCATCCACATCAGGCCAGTGAATGGAATGCGCAGGTGGAAGCTGACATCCGTGAGCTGGCCGGATTAGCGAATGTTGTGGCGATCGGTGAATGCGGACTGGATTTCAATCGCAATTTTTCTCCTGCCTTGCAGCAGGAATCGGCGTTTACCGCACAGCTTGCGCTGGCATCCGAGTTGCAGTTACCGGTGTTTTTACATTGTCGTGATGCCGGGGAACGTTTCGCAGCATTACTCAAGCCCTGGCTTGCAGATTTACCGGGCGGTGTCGTTCATTGCTTTACCGGTTCGCGGCATGAACTTGAACTGTATTTGTCTCTCGGCCTGTCGATAGGAATTACGGGCTGGGTCTGCGATGAGCGGCGCGGGCTGGAGTTGCGTGAAATGCTGCCGCTGATCCCGGCTGAGCGCTTAATGCTGGAAACCGATGCGCCCTATTTATTGCCAAGAGATATGGAAAACAAACCGAAGAACCGACGCAATGAACCGGCGTTCTTACCGCACATTGTTCATCAGGTCGCGCAGTGGCGCGGGGAAGACCCGCAGTGGCTGGCGGATATCACCGATGATAACGCGCGCAAAATGTTTGCCCTGCCAGCGCGCTGAATGTTTCACATAAAAAAGCACCGTTTAACGGTGCTTTTTTGCAGGACACAGACAGAGAAAATGCGCTCAGAGTTTCTGGAAATGCGTGTTGTCTATGCTCTGGCGGACAGGCTGATTAATCAGATTCAGCATCAGCAGCGAACGGGCTTCGCCGTCAGGCTCGGTATAAATGGCCTCGATGCCCTCGAAAATCCCTTCAGTGATCAAAACGATATCGCCTTCATACGGCGTTTCAGGATCGCGAATGTCCATCGTCGGCGGTTCCATCAGTTGTTTGATCACCTGAGGTTGCACGGTCGCCAGTTTTGGCCCGAAGCGGATGAAATGGCTGACACCACGCGTTGCGCTGATCGTCGTCGTGTGGATCCGTTCAGGGTCAAACTCGATGAACATGTAGTTCGGGAACATGGGTTCGCTGACAGGCGTGCGGCGTCCGCGCACCATCTTTTCCAGGGTGATCATGGGCGTCAGGCAGTTTACTTGCTGGCGCTCAAGATGTTCTTTGGCGCGGAGCAGCTGGCCGCGTTTGCAATAGAGTAAGTACCAGGATTCCATAGTTTCCCACATTAAAACGTTGATTCCGGCAGCATAACAAAAGCTGCCCCTGAGATACAGGCAGTGAGATTCTGTGCAGACGTTTGCTGATTGTCGGTCTGTTATCTTTTATTATCGAAGAAAAGTGCACACTTATCCCTTTATCTTCCTCTTATTACAGTCAGGAGAAGCGTCATGGAGCTGTTCTTACTGAGCAACGGTAAGCTTTCCGGTGAATCTGAATTACTGGGCTATGCAAAAGATCGTATCCAGGCGGTGCTGAAATCCCGCGGGATCACCTCCGCCGTGCTGATCCCCTACGCACTGATCCGCAGCGATTATGATGAGCGCGCCGGTGCGCTGGCGGATGTGCTGGGCATTGATGTCACCAGCATTCATCACGCAGATAATCCGGCGCACGCCATTGCCAGTGCTCAATGTATTTTGGTCAGTGGCGGCAATACCTGGATGCTCAACCAGATGCTGCATGAGAAGGGACTGATCGTCCCTGTTCAGCGCGCTGTGCGTGAACGCAATGTGCCGTATATCGGCTGGAGCGCGGGTTGTAACGTGGCAACGCCAAGTATTCGTACCACCAATGATATGCCAGTCCGCAATTCAGTGGTGCTGCCTTCTCTTGGCCTGTTCCCGGTACAAATCAATCCGCATTACATCGATGCACACCTGAGTGGCCACATGGGTGAAACCCGCGACGAGCGCATTGCTGAATTTTGCGCGGTGAATCCGTCTGAGGCGGTCATTGCGCTGCGTGAAGGCAGTTTGTTGCAGGTTTCCGGCGATGAACTGAGCTATTTCAGCGCCAGGAATCAGGGCTTCAAAGTGTTCCGGCATGGTCATGAGATTCAGGAATATCATGACACCCAGGCGTTGAGCGCGTGGGTACCCTTTACCTGTTTGTGATCGGATCATCGGCAGACGATTTGCGCACCGTCAGACCAACAGCGTTGGTTTCTGGCGGTTACACTGGTTTTTCATTATCGGCGTTTACCTGCTGATAACAAAAAGGCAGCAACAACCCCGGAGAGGCTCTATAATGCTCTCCTTCAACCCGGCGACTCAGAATCAGCATGAAATACCGTGATTTACGTGACTTCCTCTCGTTACTCGAAAAGAGAGGCCAACTGAAACGCATTACTCAGTCTGTCGATCCCTACCTGGAAATGACCGAAATTGCTGACCGTACCCTGCGTGCGGGCGGCCCGGCGTTGTTGTTTGAAAATCCAAAAGGGTACGACATGCCGGTGCTGTGTAATTTATTCGGCACACCTGAGCGTGTGGCGATGGGCATGGGCAAAGAGGACGTCAGTGCGTTACGTGAAGTCGGTGAGTTGCTGGCGTTTCTGAAAGAGCCTGAGCCGCCACGCGGTTTGCGCGATTTATACGATAAGGCGCCGAAGTTTAAGCAGGTGCTGAACATGCCGACGAAAGTGCTGCATTCCGCACCTTGTCAGCAGGAGATTTGGGAAGGCGACGAGGTGGATATCACCCGCATTCCGGTGATGCAGTGCTGGCCGGAAGATGCCGCACCGTTGATCACCTGGGGCCTGACTGTCACCCGTGGGCCGGAAAAACCCCGTCAGAATCTGGGCATTTATCGCCAGCAGGTTCTCGGGAAAAACAAAGTCATCATGCGCTGGTTATCCCATCGCGGCGGTGCGCTTGATTTCCAGGAGTGGTGCCAGAAGAATCCCGGCCAGCGTTTCCCGGTTTCTGTGGCGTTGGGTGCAGATCCCGCCACCATTCTGGGCGCGGTGACGCCGGTGCCGGATTCGTTGTCTGAATACGCGTTCGCCGGTTTGCTGCGCGGTAATAAAACCGAAGTGGTGAAGTGTATTTCCAACGATCTCGAAGTCCCTGCCAGTGCGGAAATCGTGCTCGAAGGGTATATCGAGCCGGGCGAGATGGCGCCGGAAGGCCCGTATGGCGACCATACCGGCTACTATAATGAAGTAGACAGCTTCCCGGTCTTCACGATCACGCATATGACGCAGCGGAAAGATCCCATCTATCATTCGACCTATACCGGCCGTCCGCCGGATGAGCCCGCGGTACTGGGCGTGGCGCTGAATGAAGTCTTTGTGCCGATTCTGAAGAAACAATTCCCGGAAATTGTTGATTTTTATCTGCCGCCGGAGGGTTGCTCCTACCGTATGGCTGTCGTTACCATGAAGAAACAGTACCCTGGTCATGCAAAGCGCGTGATGATGGGTGTCTGGTCATTCCTGCGTCAGTTCATGTACACCAAGTTTGTGATTGTGTGCGATGACGATGTGAATGCCCGTGACTGGAACGACGTGATTTGGGCGATTACCACCAGAATGGATCCCGCACGGGATACGGTTTTGGTCGAAAATACGCCGATCGATTATCTCGATTTTGCCTCGCCTGTATCGGGCCTCGGTTCGAAAATGGGGATGGATGCGACCAACAAATGGCCGGGTGAAACACAGCGTGAGTGGGGGCGTCCGATAGTGAAGGATCCTGCCGTCACCGCCCGTATCGATGCCATCTGGGATGAGCTCGCTATTTTTAATGATAAAGACGATGCGAAAAAATAATCGACTCTTTGTCCCACGCTTTGCTTTGATGACCCACAGAGGGAACGCATGACAACTTTGAGCTGTAAAGTGACCTCCGTTGAGGCGATTACCGATACGGTGTATCGGGTCCGGTTGTTGCCGGAAGCGCCTTTTTCTTTCCGCGCGGGTCAGTATCTGATGGTCGTGATGGATGAGCGCGATAAGCGTCCGTTCTCTCTGGCCTCCACGCCTGCTGAACACAACGTGATTGAGTTGCACATCGGCGCCTCCGAACTGAATCTGTACGCGATGGCGGTGATGGATCGCATTCTGAAAGAACAGGCGATTACCGTGGATATTCCTCACGGCGATGCCTGGTTGCGCGAAGAAGGCCAGCGTCCGCTGGTGCTGATTGCGGGCGGCACCGGTTTTTCTTATGTGCGTTCCATTTTGATCACCGCGCTTGAGCAACAGCCTCATCGCGATATCTCCATTTACTGGGGCGGGCGCGAACTGAAGCATCTGTACGATTTGGGCGAGCTGGAAGCACTGAGCATTCATCACCCGAATCTGAAAGTGATCCCGGTGGTGGAACAGCCTGAAGACGGCTGGCAGGGCAGAAGTGGTACCGTTCTGAGCGCGGTGTTGCAGGATTTTACCTCGCTGGCGGAGCACGATATTTATATCGCAGGCCGTTTTGAGATGGCAAAAATCGCCCGCGAGCGCTTTGTCGCAGAGCGCGGCGCGCTGGAAGATCGACTGTTTGGTGATGCGTTCTCTTTCATTTGATGTGACGCCACCGTCGTGAAAAAGCCCGCCCCTGACAGGCGGGAAAACGGCAACTAAAACGGGCAGATAAGATTCATAAAAGCGGACAATCTGTCCGCTTTTTGTTTATGCAGAAAAGAGTAAAACTCAGACGCGTTCGAAAACGGTCGCGATGCCCTGACCTAAACCGATACACATGGTCGCAACGCCAAACTGCACGTCGCGGCGTTCCATCAGGTTCAGCAGCGTCGTAGAGATACGTGAACCGGAGCAGCCAAGCGGATGACCGAGTGCAATCGCGCCGCCGTTCAGGTTGACGCGCTCTTCCATGGTTTCCAGCAGCCCCAAATCTTTCACGCAGGGTAAGGCTTGTGCCGCGAAGGCTTCGTTCAGTTCGAACAGGCCGATATCCTGCACGCTCAGTCCGGCGCGTTTCAGTGCCAGGCGCGTCGCCGGGACCGGGCCGTAACCCATAATCGACGGATCGCAGCCGACCACCGCCATCGCCCGAATTCGCGCGCGAGCTTTCAGGCCCAGAGATTTGGCATGAGATTCACTCATCAGCAGCATCGCCGATGCGCCGTCGGAGAGGGCAGAGGACGTGCCCGCAGTGACGGTGCCGTTGACCGGGTCAAACGCCGGACGCAGCGCTGCCAGCGTAGCGACGGTAGTTTCCGGGCGGATCACTTCGTCGAAATCATAACGGGTCAGCACGCCTTCTGCGTTATGGCCTTCAGTCGGGACGATTTCATTGGCAAAGTGTCCGGCGAGCGTGGCCGCGTGGGCGCGATGATGCGAACGTGCTGCAAACTCATCCTGCATTTCACGGCTGATCTGGTGCATTTTCGCCAGCATTTCAGCGGTCAGCCCCATCATTCCCGCCGCTTTCGCCACGGTTTTGCTCAGCCCCGGATGGAAATCCACGCCGTGATTCATCGGTACGTGACCCATATGTTCCACACCGCCAATCAGGCTGACCTGTGCGTCGCCGACCATAATGGCGCGGGCGGCGTCGTGCAGTGCCTGCATGGAAGAACCGCACAGACGGTTAACCGTGGTGGCCGGGACGCTGTGGGGAATTTCCGCCAGCAGCGCCGCATTGCGGGCAATGTTGAAGCCTTGTTCCAGCGTCTGCTGCACGCAGCCCCAGTAAATATCATCAATATCTTTGGCGTTCAGCGCCGGATTTCGGGCCAGCACGGCGCGCATCAGATGCGCGGAGAGATCTTCAGCCCTGACGTGGCGAAATGCGCCGCCCTTTGAACGGCCCATCGGCGTGCGGACTGCGTCAACAATGACTACGTTTTCCATGATTTCGGTCCTTATGCCTGATTGCCGGTGCTGATGTTTTCCAGCGCAGCCGCAACCGGGTAGTAACTTTCATTGGTTTGCGCTTTGGCGCGAAGCCCGTCCGGTGCCTGATACATTGGCCCCAGGTGTGCGTAATGTTCGGTCATTTTCAGATACTCAGCCGTGCCAAGCGTGTCCAGATAACGGAACGGGCCGCCGTGGAACGGAGGGAAACCGATGCCGTATACCAGCGCCATATCGGCTTCGGCCGGGCTGGCAATAATGCCTTCTTCGAAGCAGCGCACCACTTCGTTAATCATCGGGATCATCATGCGGGCAATGATGTCCTGCGGTGAGAATTCTGCATGTGCCGGTTTCAGATTATCGGCCAGCAGGCTGACAGCCTGTTCGTCGACGTCTTTACGCGGCTTGCCTTTGCTGTCTTCACTGTAGCGGTAGAAGCCCAGCTGATTTTTCTGGCCGAAACGGCGGTTATCGAACAGCACGTCGATGGCGTCACGGTAGTTTCGCGCCATACGCTGCGGGAATCCGGCTGCCATAACGGCCTGCGCGTGATGCGCGGTGTCGATGCCCACGACGTCCAGCAGATATGCCGGGCCCATCGGCCAGCCGAACTGTTTTTCCATCACTTTGTCGATCTGGCGGAAATCGGCCCCGTCACGCAGCAGTAAACTGAAACCGGAGAAATACGGGAACAGCACGCGGTTGACGAAGAAGCCCGGGCAGTCGTTCACCACGATCGGCGTTTTACCCATTGCCAGCGCGTAAGAGACAATGCGTGAAAGGGTTTTGTCTGAGGTTTTCGCGCCACGCACAATTTCAACCAGCGGCATACGATGCACCGGATTGAAGAAGTGCATGCCGCAGAAGTTTTCCGGGCGTTTCAGTGAAGAAGCCAGCTGGTCGATCGGAATGGTTGAGGTGTTGGAAGCCAGTACGGTATCGGCGTCGAGCAGCGATTCCGCTTCCGCCAGCACCGCCGCTTTCACTTTCGGGTTCTCCACGACGGCTTCGACTACGACGCTGGCGCGTTCGATTCCGCTGTAATCCAGCGTCGGATGAATGGTCGACAGCACGTTGGCCATTTTCAGACCGTCGAGTTTGCCGCGCTCCAGCTGTTTGTTCAGCAACTTGGCCGCTTCGTTCATGCCGAGCGTCAGGGACTGGTCGCTGATGTCTTTCATCACAACCGGTACGCCTTTCAGGGCAGACTGATACGCAATCCCGCCACCCATAATGCCCGCTCCCAGCACCGCAGCCTGCTTTGGTTTTTCGCTGCCGTGCGCCAGTTTTTTGGCTTTCGCTTTGACGAACTGATCGTTGAGGAAAATGCTGACCAGCGCACGGGCTTCTTTAGATTGCGCGAGGGGAACAAAACTGGCTGTTTCCAGTTTCAGCGCATCGTCACGGCCCAGGCGTGCGGCGGCTTCAATGGTTTTCACCGCGGTCATCGGCGCAGGGTAATGTTTCCCCGCGTTCTGCATGACCATGCTTTTGGCGACACTGAAACTCATCGTCGCTTCAATCTGGCTGAGTTTCAGCGGCAGACGTTTGGGTTCGCGACGGCTTTGCCATTCCAGTTTGCCGGCCACGGCATTTTTTAGCATGGTGATCCCGGCGTTGCGCAGTGTGTCGGCGTCGACCACCGCATCCACCAGCCCGATTTTCAGGGCTTCTTTCCCGCTGATATTTTTACCGGCGGCGATAATTTCCAGTGCGCTGTCAGTGCCAATCAGGCGCGGCAGACGCACGGAACCGCCAAAACCCGGCATGATCCCTAAGCTGGTTTCCGGCAAGCCAATGCGCGCATCGGCGGTACTGATACGAAAATCCGTCGCCAGCACGCATTCACAGCCGCCGCCCAGGGCATATCCGCTGATGGCGGAAAGTGTGGGTACCGGTAAATCTTCCAGCCGGTTAAAAATGCTGTTGGCGAAATTCAGCCACTCATGCAGTTTCTCGGCGGGCGCGTTGAACAGGGATAAAAATTCGGTGATATCTGCCCCGACAATAAATGCCGGTTTTGCTGAGCTCAGCAGTAAACCTTTCAGGCCCGGCTGTTTCTCGAGCACTGCGATCGCCTCGCCCAGGCTGGCAACCGTTTGGGTATCGAGCTTGTTTACGGAGCCCGGAGCATCGAAGACCAGCTCGGCGATCCCGTCGTCGAGCCAGTGCAGGTGTAATGTTTCGCCTTGGTAAAGCATGTGTCTCTCCTGAATCATCTGTGATGATCTGGTATGACCAGATGCTTTCGAGTGTGGTTATTATGTTAATAATTTGCAAATGAGATGTGTTTTATTTGCAGGCAAGATCACAAACCTTCCGGGACTATGGCAGCCGTAAGGCTGTGGTAAGATGCTGCATCGTCTTTCCGGTGAAATAAGGACAGTTGGATGGAATCGCTTACTACGCTTTATAAAGAACATATCGCCACGTTGCAGTCGCGTGCCCGCGAAATTCTGCAACGTTCTCAGCTTGATGCGTTACTGATTCACTCCGGTGAACTGATAACGACCTTCCTTGATGATCACAGTTATCCGTTCAAAGTGAACCCGCAATTCAAAGCCTGGGTGCCGGTCACCAAAGTGCCAAATTGCTGGTTATGGGTGGATGGCGTGAATGCGCCTAAGTTGTGGTTCTATTCGCCGGTTGACTACTGGCACAGCCACGAGCCGCTGCCTGAGTCATTCTGGACCAAAGAAATCGCGATTACGCCGCTGGCCAATGCCGACGAGATTAAAGGCCAGTTGCCGGTGGATCTTAAGCGCGTGGGTTACATCGGTTCGAGCCAGGATCGTGCTATCAGCCTGGGCGTGCCTGCTGCCAACGTGAACCCGAAAGCGGTGCTGGATTTCCTGCATTATCATCGCTCGTATAAAACCGGCTATGAACTGGCCTGTATGCGTGAAGCGCAGAAGGTGGCGGTCAGCGGGCATCGTGCGGCGAAAGAAGCGTTCCTTTCCGGCATGAGCGAGTTCGACATCAACCTGGCGTATCTCACCGCCACCGGCCACCGTGATACCGATGTGCCGTACGACAATATTGTTGCGCTCAATGAACATGCGTCGGTACTTCACTACACCACGCTTGATAACCAGCCGCCTGCCGACATGCGCAGCTTCCTGCTGGATGCCGGTGCGGAATACAACGGTTACGCCGCTGATCTGACCCGTACCTACGCAGGGAAGCCGGACAGCGATTTCGCCGCACTGGTGAAAGACCTCAATACGGAGGAACTGGCTTTAATTGACACGATCAAGGCCGGTGTGCGCTACACCGACTATCATGTTCAGATGCATCACCGTATCGCCAAATTGCTGAAAGCGCACAAGCTGGTGGTTGATATCAGCGAAGACGCCATGGTGGAACAGAACCTGACCGGGCCTTTCCTGCCACATGGTCTTGGGCATCCGCTGGGGTTACAGGTGCACGACGTTGCCGGTTTCATGCAGGATGATAAGGGCACCCATCAGGCCGCCCCTTCGCAATATCCTTTCCTGCGTTGTACCCGTGTGATTGAGCCGGGTATGGTGCTGACCATTGAACCGGGTCTGTATTTCATCGATTCGCTGCTGGCACCGTTGCGCGAGGGGCAATTCAGTAAGCACTTCGCCTGGGATCGCATTGAAGCGCTGAAGCCTTTTGGCGGGATCCGTATCGAGGACAACATTGTTATCCACGATAATCGCATCGAAAACATGACCCGTGACCTGAAGCTGGCCTGATGCAGCCGTATCGGGTTCCCGCTGAGTCAGTCAGTTTCAGCGAGGAAATAAAGAAAAGCCGCTTCATTACCTTACTGGCACGAACAGAGGGCGTTGAAGCGGCCAAAGCATTTATTCAGGATATCCGCCATCAGCATCCGGCAGCGCGTCATCATTGCTGGGCGTTTGTGGCTGGCGCGCCGGATGATTCTCAGCAACTGGGATTTTCTGATGACGGCGAACCTGCAGGTACAGCGGGTAAACCGATCCTCAGCCAACTGATGGGAAGCGGTGTCGGTGAGATCACCGCCGTCGTCGTGCGCTATTATGGCGGTATTATGCTGGGCACCGGCGGGCTGGTGAAAGCCTATGGCGGCGGCGTTCAGCAAGCTTTAAAACAACTTACCGTGCAACAAAAAGTTCCGCTGGCAGAATACGCGGTGCAGTGTGATTACAGCCAGTTACAGCTGGTGGAAACGCTGCTCTCGCAAGTCGGCGGACATATCTTACGCAGTGAGTATGGCGCTGCTGTCGATCTCGTTCTGGCGCTGCCTGCTGCAGAGGCAACAGCAACCGTCAGTCACTTATTCGATATCAGCCGTGGCACGCTCATTCTGCGTCCGGTTTCATAATTTTTTCTATGGTTAATTCGCTGAGGAACGCACCAGCATGCATTTTCGTGCCATAACACGCATCGTCGGGGTGCTCGTCATCCTGTTCTCCGGAACGATGATTATTCCCGGCCTGGTCGCCCTGATTTACCGCGACGGCGCAGGACGTGCGTTCAGCCAGACGTTTTTTGTCGCCCTGACGATTGGTTTATTCCTCTGGCTTCCCAACCGAAAGCAGAAAAGTGAGCTGAAGCCGCGCGAAGGTTTCCTGATCGTGGTGCTGTTCTGGACGGTGCTGGGCAGCGTCGGGGCATTGCCCTTTCTGTTTTCCGAGCGGCCGAATCTGTCGCTGACCGACGCTTTCTTTGAATCCTTCTCTGGGCTGACGACGACGGGCGCGACCACGCTGGTGGGGCTGGACTCATTACCCAAAGCCATTTTGTTCTACCGACAGATGCTGCAATGGTTTGGCGGTATGGGGATCATTGTCCTCGCGGTGGCGATTCTGCCGATATTGGGCGTCGGCGGGATGCAGCTGTACCGTGCTGAAATGCCGGGACCGCTGAAAGATAACAAGATGCGGCCACGTATTGCTGAAACGGCGAAAACCCTTTGGCTGATTTACGTACTCCTGACCATTGCCTGTGCATTATCGCTGTGGGGCGCAGGGATGTCCGCGTTTGATGCTATCGGGCATAGCTTCTCGACGATCGCTATCGGCGGCTTTTCAACCCATGACGCCAGTATTGGATATTTTCACAGCGGCACCATCAACAGCATTATCGCTGTGTTCCTGCTGATATCCGGTTGTAACTACGGCCTGCATTTTGCGGTACTCAGCGGACGTAATCTCAAAGTGTACTGGCGTGACCCGGAATTCCGGATGTTCATCGGGGTGCAATTTACGCTGGTGGTCATCTGTACGCTGGTTCTGTGGATCCACAATGTTTACGGCTCAGGTCTGGAAACCATTAATCAGGCCTTCTTCCAGGTGGTTTCCATGGCAACCACGGCGGGGTACACCACCGACAGTATTTCGAAATGGCCGCTGTTTTTGCCTCTTCTATTATTGTGCTCTGCGTTTATCGGAGGTTGTGCTGGTTCAACCGGTGGCGGTCTGAAGGTTATCCGTATCCTGCTGCTTTACTTACAGGGGACGCGCGAGCTGAAAAGGTTGGTCCACCCCAATGCGGTTTACACCATCAAGCTGGGTAACCGTGCACTGCCTGAACGCATCATCGAAGCCGTGTGGGGATTCTTTTCCGCTTACGCGCTGGTATTTATAGTCAGCATGCTGGCGATTGTCGCGACGGGGGTCGATAACTTCTCGGCGTTTGCTGCGGTCACGGCCACGCTCAATAATCTTGGGCCGGGTCTGGGCGTTGTCGCCGATAATTTTGCATCCATGAACTCTGTGGCGAAGTGGATCCTGATCGTCACCATGTTGTTTGGCCGTCTCGAGGTCTTCACACTATTAGTCCTGTTCACGCCGACGTTCTGGCGCGAATAAGTTTATGAAAGGGAAACAAGAATGAAAGCGTTGATACTTTACTCAAGTCGTGACGGGCAGACCCATGCCATCTCTTCTTATATAGCCAGTGTGCTTAAAGAGAAGTGCAACTGTGATGTCATCGATCTGGCACACGCTGAGCATGTGGATTTGAAAAGCTACGACCAGGTGATGATTGGCGCTTCTATACGTTACGGCCACTTCAATCCGGTGCTGGATAAATTCGTTAAAAAACATGCCGACACCTTGAATCAAATGCCGTCTGCATTCTTTGGCGTGAATCTCACCGCCCGTAAGCCTGAGAAGCGCAGCCCGCAGACCAATGCCTATGTGCGTAAGTTTCTGCTGGCCTCTCCGTGGGAACCGGCAATTTGTGGCGTTTTCGCCGGAGCATTACGTTATCCACGATATCGCTGGTTCGATAAGGTCATGATCCAACTTATTATGCGTATGACCGGTGGGGAAACGGATACCCGTAAAGAAGTGGAGTACACCGACTGGCAGCAGGTTGCCAAATTCGCTGAGGATTTTGGGCAAATATCGTATAAAAAATCGCTGTAATGCGGTCTTTATCAACGTTTAGGCCAAAAAAAAAGCACTCAGAAAGTTTTTTGAATTTAGGGGTTGCGGCCTTCTGAGAACTCCCTATAATGCGCCTCCACTGACCGGGAACAACGACTGAGAAGTCGCTCGGACAGGAAGAGAAAAAGATGAAAGTTCGAATGAATAATCTCTTGACTCTTCAGCGGGAAAACGTAATATACGCCTCCCGCGCCGCATAAGATTCCTTGCGAACCGCGGCATGCTCTTTAACAATTTATCAGACAATCTGTGTGGGCACTCACAAGACGATATCAGCCACCTCGGTGGCAAAAAATATCAAGTCTTAAAGAGTGACCAAGCAGTAATTCATTTAGTTGAATTATTACGAAAGTTAATTTTTGAGCACCGCTTAACTTGTTTAAGCAAATCGAACTTTTAATTGAAGAGTTTGATCATGGCTCAGATTGAACGCTGGCGGCAGGCCTAACACATGCAAGTCGAGCGGTAGCACAGGAGAGCTTGCTCTCTGGGTGACGAGCGGCGGACGGGTGAGTAATGTCTGGGAAACTGCCTGATGGAGGGGGATAACTACTGGAAACGGTAGCTAATACCGCATGACCTCGCAAGAGCAAAGTGGGGGACCTTCGGGCCTCACGCCATCGGATGTGCCCAGATGGGATTAGCTAGTAGGTGGGGTAATGGCTCACCTAGGCGACGATCCCTAGCTGGTCTGAGAGGATGACCAGCCACACTGGAACTGAGACACGGTCCAGACTCCTACGGGAGGCAGCAGTGGGGAATATTGCACAATGGGCGCAAGCCTGATGCAGCCATGCCGCGTGTGTGAAGAAGGCCTTAGGGTTGTAAAGCACTTTCAGCGAGGAGGAAGGGTTCAGTGTTAATAGCACTGAGCATTGACGTTACTCGCAGAAGAAGCACCGGCTAACTCCGTGCCAGCAGCCGCGGTAATACGGAGGGTGCAAGCGTTAATCGGAATTACTGGGCGTAAAGCGCACGCAGGCGGTTTGTTAAGTCAGATGTGAAATCCCCGAGCTTAACTTGGGAACTGCATTTGAAACTGGCAAGCTAGAGTCTTGTAGAGGGGGGTAGAATTCCAGGTGTAGCGGTGAAATGCGTAGAGATCTGGAGGAATACCGGTGGCGAAGGCGGCCCCCTGGACAAAGACTGACGCTCAGGTGCGAAAGCGTGGGGAGCAAACAGGATTAGATACCCTGGTAGTCCACGCTGTAAACGATGTCGACTTGGAGGTTGTGCCCTTGAGGCGTGGCTTCCGGAGCTAACGCGTTAAGTCGACCGCCTGGGGAGTACGGCCGCAAGGTTAAAACTCAAATGAATTGACGGGGGCCCGCACAAGCGGTGGAGCATGTGGTTTAATTCGATGCAACGCGAAGAACCTTACCTACTCTTGACATCCAGAGAATTCGCTAGAGATAGCTTAGTGCCTTCGGGAACTCTGAGACAGGTGCTGCATGGCTGTCGTCAGCTCGTGTTGTGAAATGTTGGGTTAAGTCCCGCAACGAGCGCAACCCTTATCCTTTGTTGCCAGCGAGTAATGTCGGGAACTCAAAGGAGACTGCCGGTGATAAACCGGAGGAAGGTGGGGATGACGTCAAGTCATCATGGCCCTTACGAGTAGGGCTACACACGTGCTACAATGGCATATACAAAGAGAAGCAAACTCGCGAGAGCAAGCGGACCTCATAAAGTATGTCGTAGTCCGGATTGGAGTCTGCAACTCGACTCCATGAAGTCGGAATCGCTAGTAATCGTAGATCAGAATGCTACGGTGAATACGTTCCCGGGCCTTGTACACACCGCCCGTCACACCATGGGAGTGGGTTGCAAAAGAAGTAGGTAGCTTAACCTTCGGGAGGGCGCTTACCACTTTGTGATTCATGACTGGGGTGAAGTCGTAACAAGGTAACCGTAGGGGAACCTGCGGTTGGATCACCTCCTTACCTAAAGATACGCATTGTGCAGTGTCCACACAGATTGTCTGATGAAATTAATGAGCAAGAGCACCTGTTGATGCGGTAAGGGCAACCTTACGCTGATGCGAAAAGTGCCAAACCACGGTGTGGTCTGGTGCGGATTTTTCGTGTCCCCATCGTCTAGAGGCCTAGGACACTGCCCTTTCACGGCTGTAACAGGGGTTCGAATCCCCTTGGGGACGCCACTCCGATAATGTGTGAAAGACATTATCACCGAATATCTTAAAGATGACTTTAACGAGTCGTGTTTAAGATATTGCTCTTTAACAATCTGGAACAAGCTGAAAATTGAAAGTTTACAGCTGAACATCACTCTCCGTAGAAGTACTGAGTGGTGGATTAGTCTGTAACAGAGTCTCTCAAATAATCGCAGCGCGACGTTGTCTTTTAAGACACCTTCGGGTTGTGAGGTTAAGCGACTAAGCGTACACGGTGGATGCCTAGGCAGTCAGAGGCGATGAAGGGCGTGCTAATCTGCGAAAAGCGTCGGTAAGGTGATATGAACCGTTATAACCGACGATACCCGAATGGGGAAACCCAGTGTGTTTCGACACACTATTGCATGGTGAATACATAGCCATGCAAGGCGAACCGGGGGAACTGAAACATCTAAGTACCCCGAGGAAAAGAAATCAACCGAGATTCCCCCAGTAGCGGCGAGCGAACGGGGAAGAGCCCAGAACCAACATCAGCGTATGTGTTAGTGGAAGCGTCTGGAAAGTCGCACAGTATAGGGTGATAGTCCCGTACACAAAAATGCATACATTGTGAGTTCGATGAGTAGGGCGGGACACGTGACATCCTGTCTGAATATGGGGGGACCATCCTCCAAGGCTAAATACTCCTGACTGACCGATAGTGAACCAGTACCGTGAGGGAAAGGCGAAAAGAACCCCGGCGAGGGGAGTGAAATAGAACCTGAAACCGTGTACGTACAAGCAGTGGGAGCCTACTTTGTTGGGTGACTGCGTACCTTTTGTATAATGGGTCAGCGACTTATATTTTGTAGCAAGGTTAACCGTATAGGGGAGCCGTAGGGAAACCGAGTCTTAACTGGGCGTCAAGTTGCAAGGTATAGACCCGAAACCCGGTGATCTAGCCATGGGCAGGTTGAAGGTTGGGTAACACTAACTGGAGGACCGAACCGACTAATGTTGAAAAATTAGCGGATGACTTGTGGCTGGGGGTGAAAGGCCAATCAAACCGGGAGATAGCTGGTTCTCCCCGAAAGCTATTTAGGTAGCGCCTCGTGAACTCATCTTCGGGGGTAGAGCACTGTTTCGACTAGGGGGCCATCCCGGCTTACCAACTCGATGCAAACTACGAATACCGAAGAATGTTATCACGGGAGACACACGGCGGGTGCTAACGTCCGTCGTGAAGAGGGAAACAACCCAGACCGCCAGCTAAGGTCCCAAAGTCATGGTTAAGTGGGAAACGATGTGGGAAGGCATAGACAGCCAGGATGTTGGCTTAGAAGCAGCCATCATTTAAAGAAAGCGTAATAGCTCACTGGTCGAGTCGGCCTGCGCGGAAGATGTAACGGGGCTAAACCATGCACCGAAGCTGCGGCAGCGACGCTTAGGCGTTGTTGGGTAGGGGAGCGTTCTGTAAGCCGTCGAAGGTGACCTGTGAGGGTTGCTGGAGGTATCAGAAGTGCGAATGCTGACATAAGTAACGATAATGCGGGTGAAAAACCCGCACGCCGGAAGACCAAGGGTTCCTGTCCAACGTTAATCGGGGCAGGGTGAGTCGACCCCTAAGGCGAGGCTGAAAAGCGTAGTCGATGGGAAGCTGGTTAATATTCCAGCACTTGGTGTTACTGCGAAGGGGGGACGGAGAAGGCTAGGCTAGCCGGGCGACGGTTGTCCCGGTTCAAGCGTGTAGGGGGTGTGACTTGGTAAATCCGGTTACATATTAACCCTGAGGCGTGATAACGAGCCACTACGGTGGTGAAGTAGTTGATGCCATGCTTCCAGGAAAAGCCTCTAAGCTCCAGGTAACACGAAATCGTACCCCAAACCGACACAGGTGGTCAGGTAGAGAATACTCAGGCGCTTGAGAGAACTCGGGTGAAGGAACTAGGCAAAATGGTGCCGTAACTTCGGGAGAAGGCACGCTGGCGCGTAGGTGAAGGGACTTGCTCCCGGAGCTGAAGCCAGTCGCAGATACCAGCTGGCTGCAACTGTTTAATAAAAACACAGCACTGTGCAAACACGAAAGTGGACGTATACGGTGTGACGCCTGCCCGGTGCCGGAAGGTTAATTGATGGGGTTAGCAGCAATGCGAAGCTCTTGATCGAAGCCCCGGTAAACGGCGGCCGTAACTATAACGGTCCTAAGGTAGCGAAATTCCTTGTCGGGTAAGTTCCGACCTGCACGAATGGCGTAATGATGGCCAGGCTGTCTCCACCCGAGACTCAGTGAAATTGAACTCGCTGTGAAGATGCAGTGTACCCGCGGCAAGACGGAAAGACCCCGTGAACCTTTACTATAGCTTGACACTGAACATTGAGCCTTGATGTGTAGGATAGGTGGGAGGCTTTGAAGCGTGGACGCCAGTCTGCGTGGAGCCAACCTTGAAATACCACCCTTTAATGTTTGATGTTCTAACTCGGCCCCGTGATCCGGGGTGAGGACAGTGTCTGGTGGGTAGTTTGACTGGGGCGGTCTCCTCCTAAAGAGTAACGGAGGAGCACGAAGGTTAGCTAATCACGGTCGGACATCGTGAGGTTAGTGCAATGGCATAAGCTAGCTTGACTGCGAGAGTGACGGCTCGAGCAGGTACGAAAGTAGGTCATAGTGATCCGGTGGTTCTGAATGGAAGGGCCATCGCTCAACGGATAAAAGGTACTCCGGGGATAACAGGCTGATACCGCCCAAGAGTTCATATCGACGGCGGTGTTTGGCACCTCGATGTCGGCTCATCACATCCTGGGGCTGAAGTAGGTCCCAAGGGTACGGCTGTTCGCCGTTTAAAGTGGTACGCGAGCTGGGTTTAGAACGTCGTGAGACAGTTCGGTCCCTATCTGCCGTGGGCGTTGGAAGATTGAGAGGGGCTGCTCCTAGTACGAGAGGACCGGAGTGGACGCATCACTGGTGTTCGGGTTGTCATGCCAATGGCATTGCCCGGTAGCTAAATGCGGAAAAGATAAGCGCTGAAAGCATCTAAGCGCGAAACTTGCCTCGAGATGAGTCTTCCCTGTGGCTTTAAGCCACCTGAAGGGACGTTTAAGACTAAGACGTTGATAGGCTGGGTGTGTAAGTGCAGCGATGCATTGAGCTAACCAGTACTAATGACCCGAGAGGCTTAACCTTACAACACCAAAGGTGTTTTTAGAGTGGCTCTGAAGTAGATTTTCAGCTGAATGTTCCGAGATTGGTTCGTAGTGCAAGCCTGATTTAAGGTGCGCGTTATGGATGAAACAGAATTTGCCTGGCGGCAGTAGCGCGGTGGTCCCACCTGACCCCATGCCGAACTCAGAAGTGAAACGCCGTAGCGCCGATGGTAGTGTGGGGTCTCCCCATGCGAGAGTAGGGAACTGCCAGGCATCAAACAAGCAAAAAGCCCTGTACTGATGTACAGGGCTTTTTGCTATGTGAAATTTAGGGAATGGCGGCGCCTGTTTATTCGTCATCCTGTATTTTATGCTTCGCTTCTCACCACAAAACGCTGCGCCGCTGATGAACGAATACGTTAAACTATGCGCAATTAGGTCACTGACGAGTAATATGTTATGTCGAATGACGGCACCTCACTTCAATCCCTCAATACTTTTTCCATAGCAGCTCATGCTGCGGCAATAACGTATATCAATAGTACTGCTCAGTTAGTTGAAACATGGAAAAAGGCGAAAGAAAAGAATCAGCCATTTCTACTTTTAGGTGAGGGAAGCAACGTTCTTTTTCTTGAAGACTTTTCCGGTTCTGTGGCATTGAACAGAATAAAAGGTATCGAAGTAACGGAAAACTCAGAGGAATGGTTGTTACACGTTGGCTCAGGTGAAAACTGGCACGAACTGGTGTGCTACGCACTTGAACATAATATTCCCGGACTGGAAAATCTTGCCTTAATACCTGGTTGCGTTGGCTCTGCGCCCATACAAAATATTGGAGCGTATGGGATTGAACTGCAAAATGTCTGTCAATATGTTGATGTATTGAACATGAATAGCGGCGAGATTAAGCAACTTAAGGCGGAAGAATGTCAGTTTGGATACCGTGAGAGCATTTTTAAACATGCTTATAAAGACGGTTATGCCATTGTCGCTGTAGGGTTCAGATTAACCAAGCATTGGCAACCCAAGCTTACTTATGGTGATCTGATGCGCTTAGATCCGCACAGCGTTACTCCCCGTGAGATTTTTGATTCAGTATGCGCAATGCGCATGAGTAAACTGCCTGATCCCGCTATTACTGGAAACGCTGGTAGCTTTTATAAAAATCCCACTGTTGATTCCGTGGTAGCGGAAAAGATCCAACGAGACTACCCATCAATGCCCTCTTACCCGCAGGCAAACGGGCAGGTAAAACTGGCTGCGGGCTGGCTGGTCGAACAGGCGAATCTTAAAGGATTCAGTATTGGCGGTGCCGCTGTTCATCAGAATCAGGCACTTGTCTTGATTAATAAGGATCACGCAAGCAGTGCGGATGTTCGTGCGTTGGCAAAACACGTGAGAGATTCTGTTGCTGCAAAGTTTGGTATTTGGCTGGAGCCTGAAGTTCGATTTATCGCCGCCGGTGGCGAAGTAAATGCCGTGGAGGCTCTGTCATGAAAGATATAACCGTTCCGCTGCACTTGATCTCAATTTTAGCTGATGGGGAATTCCATTCCGGTGAACAACTGGGCACTGCGATGGGGATGAGCCGGGCCGCAATCAATAAGCATATCCAGACGGTACGCGATTGGGGTGTAGATATTTTCACTGTTCCCGGTAAGGGTTACAGTCTCCCGCATCCTATTCAGTTGCTGGATGAAGCAACGATTATTTCAATGCTCCCTGCTGGCCGTGTAAGTGTGCTGCCCGTAATCGACTCAACAAATCAATATCTTCTCGACCGGATTTCAGAACTGAGTTCCGGTGATGCCTGTGTCGCTGAATACCAGCAGGCAGGGCGTGGGCGTCGTGGAAGAAAATGGTTTTCCCCATTTGGCAGTAATCTTTATCTGTCGATGTACTGGAAGCTTGATCAAGGACCAGCAGCAGCAATGGGGCTGAGTCTGGTTATTGGCATCGTAATGGCAGAAGTGCTTCAGCGTCTGGGAGCTGAAGATGTACGCGTAAAATGGCCAAATGATCTTTATCTGAAAGACAGAAAGTTAGCCGGGATCCTGGTTGAACTAACAGGTAAAACCGGAGATGCGGCACAGTTGGTTATTGGCGCTGGTATAAACCTTAAAATGCGCGAGCCGGTTGCCGATACTATTAATCAGGGCTGGATAAACTTGCAGGAAGCGGGCGTTAATATAGACCGAAATGAGCTAACGGCAACTCTGCTGAAAGAATTACGCGCGGCATTATTGCATTTCGAAAAGGAAGGATTAGCTCCATTTATTACTCGCTGGCGTGGACTGGATAATTTTCTCGACCGACCGGTAAAATTGCTGATTGGAGATCAGGAGATTCACGGCATTGAACGTGGCATTGATCAGCAAGGAGCATTGCTTTTAGAGCAAGAGGGTATAATTAAGCCTTATATAGGTGGTGAGATATCTCTGCGCGGCGTGTGAAATCAAAAGGAGAGCCTGAGCTCTCCTTTTAATGTCTATTATACTATTTTCTGAGTCTTACATGTTCAACGGCATGGTTAGCACTTTTCGTCAGAATCAGACTGGCTCTTTCTCTTGTTGGAAGGATATTTTCTTTTAAATTCAGTCCATTAATCTCATTCCATAACTGCGTGGCGATGTTTACCGCTTCTTCTTCCGGCAGTTTTGCATAATGATGAAAATAAGAATCTGGATCAGAGAACGCACCCTGACGGAATTTCAAGAAACGATTGATATACCAGCCCTGCAATAAATCCTCAGGCGCATCGACGTATATTGAAAAATCGACAAAATCAGAGACAAATACATGATGCGGGTCATGAGGATAATCCATGCCGCTCTGTAAAACATTTAAGCCTTCGAGAATTAAAATGTCAGGCTGTTCGATGACTTTATTTCCTTCGGGGATCACATCATAAATTAAATGTGAATAGACCGGCGCGGTGACGCTCTTCGCTCCGGATTTTACCTCAGAAACAAAATTGACCAACTGATGCATATCGTAAGACTGTGGGAATCCCTTCTTCTTCATGATCCCACGCTCTTGCAGCGTTTTATTGGGATAGAGAAAACCATCCGTAGTGATGAGTTCAACGGAACGATGCTCAGGCCAACGACTCAGTAACGCCTGAAGCACACGGGCTGTAGTGCTTTTCCCTACTGCTACACTGCCAGCAATACCGATGACATAAGGTATCTTCTGGCCATCGGTTCCCAGGAATTGCTCAAGCACAGCCTGACGGCGCAGATTTGAACTGATATAGAAATTAAGAAGACGCGAAAGCGGCAAATAAATTTGTGCGACTTCCTCGAGAGATAAATCCTCGTTGATACCTTTAAGGTTCACCACTTCCGCTTCTTTGAGCGTTAATGGAACTGAATCGCGTAGAGCAGCCCACTGTGCACGATCGAACTGCAGGTAAGGCGTTGCCAAAGATGGGGCACTTTTTTTCATAAGTTAAAGTCTGCCTGTTAGCGCAGGTCAGGAAAGGCGTTCACGCCAACTCCAGACAGTAAACCAGCAGCATATTATAGACAGCTTCGTTTTCAGGGGAGATCTTTTTCTTATAACTTAACGATTTCTTTGATTGAGTTAAAAATTTTTTGAGAAAGTCATGTAAACCCACTAGAACAATGACGAAGCATGCGGCCATGCTCCCCGCAGGGATTCAAAGAAAAAACAGGAGCAAGTTACGGTTGAAGTTGTTTGTAATAGACCACTTCATTCCTTCTGCGATAATCCGTCGAGGACTTGCATTGCGCACAGCGATAACCCTGTGAACGATAAAAGGCTTCTGCAGCGGTGCCCGATTGCATGTCCGAAGAGAGCATTGTATACCGTAAAACTTGCGCCTTAATTTCTGACTCACGCAACAATAGACGACCTTCACCACTCCTTCTTACTCTCGAGCAGACCAACAAAGCACTGACTTCAGCATGATGCGAAGATTCTTGCGAACGGACCAGGTTAAGAAGCACAGTGCCCGTTACGCCTTGCTCATCCCGGGCAATCCAAAGTAACAATTCGTTGTGTGAGATCGCAGGGCGTAAATCGTGAAAAACATTTTCCGCTTCTTGCTGCTCGAAAGTGGGGGGCAAGCCTGCAGTGATCCCCTGTTTACTGGCTTCTATAAGCAAGCGGGCGAGCTCATCGCGGTAGACAGGTAATGTAGCGGCATTAAGCATGACAATTTTCATTGCTTACCTCTCAAATGGCAATTCAGCAGATTCAAATGAATGATGCAAAAGACACGCCATCTAAGAAATCCTTTGATACGCGGCGAAAGGGGACTGCAGAGATTCTTTAATGCTCACCCATGAAGCAAAAGTTCAAATCTGGTGCATGTGGTCAATATTTGTTTAGTGAGGAAGATTTTTACATCGCAGAGGGATATTGAAACCGGTTAGGATCGTCATTTCTGTGCCGGCCTGGGAGGCGTATTGGGTCTTTATTTGGCTCTTGTGAAGCGTAAAAGTTAGAAAAACCCTATTTTTTGAATAAAACATGAGCGAAGAAGCAAATCATGCAATTTTTTAGTTGCATACCCCGTAAAGTCTCCATAGAATGCGCAGCACTTGATGCCGGCATAGCTCAGTTGGTAGAGCAACTGACTTGTAATCAGTAGGTCCCGAGTTCGACTCTTGGTGCCGGCACCATTCAAGTACTTAACAATTAGGTGGGGTTCCCGAGCGGCCAAAGGGAGCAGACTGTAAATCTGCCGTCATCGACTTCGAAGGTTCGAATCCTTCCCCCACCACCATACAGGCCTTAGCAATGAGGCAACTTAGAGTGACCTGGTCTCTTTAAGAGAAGGTGAGGAATTAAGTGTCTCACGTCCTTTTCCCCGTCTTCGAGTTCTTCAGAAAAATTAGGTAGCCGAGTTCCAGGACGCGGGCATCGTATAATGGCTATTACCTCAGCCTTCCAAGCTGATGATGTGGGTTCGATTCCCACTGCCCGCTCCAAGTATGTGCTGATATAGCTCAGTTGGTAGAGCGCACCCTTGGTAAGGGTGAGGTCGGCAGTTCGAATCTGCCTATCAGCACCACTTCCAAATCCTCCCTCCTGATTTTCTTTCTGTAAACTAATTCGTCAAGCAAATGCTTGGTTGATGTGGTGATACCACCGATTTAACCGTGTCTTAGAGGGACAATCGATGTCTAAAGAAAAATTTGAACGTAACAAACCGCACGTTAACGTTGGTACTATCGGCCACGTCGACCACGGTAAAACTACCCTGACTGCAGCAATCACCACCGTTCTGGCTAAAACCTACGGCGGTTCTGCACGCGCATTCGACCAGATCGATAACGCACCAGAAGAAAAAGCTCGTGGTATCACCATCAACACTTCACACGTTGAATATGACACCCCGACTCGTCACTACGCGCACGTTGACTGCCCAGGGCACGCCGACTACGTGAAAAACATGATCACCGGTGCTGCTCAGATGGACGGCGCTATCCTGGTTGTTGCTGCAACTGATGGCCCTATGCCTCAGACCCGTGAGCACATCCTGTTGGGTCGCCAGGTTGGCGTTCCATTCATGATCGTGTTCATGAACAAATGCGACATGGTTGATGATGAAGAGCTGCTGGAACTGGTAGAAATGGAAGTTCGTGAACTTCTTTCTGCTTACGAATTCCCAGGCGACGACATCCCGGTCATCAAAGGTTCAGCGCTGAAAGCACTGGAAGGCGATGCAACTTGGGAAGCGAAAATCATCGAACTGGCAGAAGCACTGGACAGCTACATTCCATTGCCAGAGCGTGCTATCGATAAGCCGTTCCTGCTGCCAATCGAAGACGTATTCTCCATCTCCGGCCGTGGTACAGTTGTTACCGGTCGTGTAGAGCGCGGTATCGTTAAAGTGGGCGAAGAAGTTGAAATCGTGGGTATCAAGGACACTGTTAAGTCTACTTGTACCGGCGTTGAAATGTTCCGCAAACTGCTGGACGAAGGCCGTGCTGGTGAGAACGTTGGTGTTCTGCTGCGTGGTATCAAACGTGAAGACATCGAACGTGGTCAGGTTCTGGCTAAACCAGGTTCAATCAAACCACACACTAAGTTTGATTCCGAAGTGTACATCCTGAGCAAAGAAGAAGGTGGTCGTCATACTCCATTCTTCAAAGGCTACCGTCCACAGTTCTACTTCCGTACAACTGACGTGACCGGTACTATCGAACTGCCAGAAGGCGTTGAGATGGTAATGCCTGGTGACAACGTGAACATGGTTGTTACTCTGATCCACCCAATCGCGATGGATGACGGTCTGCGTTTCGCAATCCGTGAAGGCGGCCGTACTGTAGGTGCAGGTGTTGTTGCTAAAGTTATCGCTTAATTGCCGATAGACTTTTTTGTCACTATACGTTGACGCAATACACACTAAAAGGGCATCATTCGATGCCCTTTTTTCTACGCTGTGGCGCGAGAACCTATCTCATCAGCGATTTATACGTCATAATCATTGGTGAGATAGGCTCTGAGATATAGCGTAAAACACCGAATTGCGCTCAAGTAGAGCATCGATCGGTTTGGTTTGCCTCGCAATGCGAGGCAAAGTTGTTTGTTCTGAATCATTGCGACGGGTTGGTTTATGAGTGCGAATACCGAGGCTCAAGGGAGCGGGCGCGGCCTGGAAGCGGTAAAGTGGCTGGTTGTTGCCGTTTTGTTGGTTGTAGCAATTGTCGGTAACTATTATTACCGTGCATACAGCCTGCCGTTACGCGCGTTAGCTGTAGTTGTTATTATCGCAATTGCAGGCGCAGTGGCATTATTGACCACTAAAGGCAAAGCGACGGTTGCGTTTGCTCGTGAAGCGCGCACCGAAGTACGTAAAGTCATTTGGCCAACGCGCCAGGAAACATTGCATACCACACTGATCGTTGCTGCGGTGACTGCCGTTATGTCTCTGATTCTGTGGGGGCTGGATGGAATTTTAGTCCGCCTGGTATCTTTCATTACTGGTCTGAGGTTCTAAATGTCTGAAGCACCTAAAAAACGTTGGTACGTCGTTCAGGCGTTTTCCGGCTTTGAAGGCCGCGTAGCGCAATCGTTGCGTGAGCACATCAAGTTACATGACATGGAAGAGCTGTTTGGCGAAGTCATGGTTCCAACCGAAGAAGTGGTTGAGATCCGTGGTGGCCAGCGTCGCAAGAGCGAGCGCAAGTTCTTCCCTGGCTATGTGCTGGTTCAGATGGTGATGAATGACGCCAGCTGGCACTTAGTTCGCAGCGTTCCTCGCGTGATGGGCTTCATTGGTGGGACATCTGACCGTCCTGCTCCAATCAGCGATAAAGAAGTTGATGCGATCATGAACCGCCTGCAACAAGTCGGTGATAAACCACGTCCTAAAACATTGTTTGAACCAGGTGAACTGGTACGCGTTAGTGACGGGCCGTTTGCAGACTTTAATGGTGTGGTTGAAGAAGTCGATTACGAAAAAAGCCGCCTGAAAGTGTCTGTTTCCATCTTTGGCCGTGCAACACCGGTTGAACTGGACTTCGGTCAGGTTGAAAAAGGCTAACAACAGCGTTCTATAATCATTAGAACAGATGTTGTACAGGGCGCGAAATTGAACTATAATTTCGCGCCTTTTGTTTTTATGTGCAGCCTCTGCGCGTAAAACTGTAAAGTACTACAAATAACGGGGAGCCTCTTCAAACAGGCGATATCACCCAAACGAGGATATTTACCATGGCCAAGAAAGTACAAGCCTACGTTAAGCTGCAAGTTGCAGCTGGTATGGCAAACCCAAGTCCGCCAGTTGGTCCAGCTCTGGGTCAACAAGGCGTGAACATCATGGAATTCTGTAAGGCGTTCAATGCTAAGACTGATAGCATGGAAAAAGGCCTGCCAATTCCTGTTGTTATTACTGTTTATTCTGACCGTTCTTTCACTTTTGTTACCAAAACCCCTCCTGCAGCAGTACTGCTGAAGAAAGCGGCTGGTATCAAGTCTGGTTCCGGCAAGCCGAACAAAGACAAAGTGGGTAAAGTAACGAGTGCTCAGGTTCGTGAAATCGCAGAAACCAAAGCTGCGGACATGACTGGTTCTGACGTTGAAGCGATGACTCGCTCCATCGAAGGTACTGCTCGTTCCATGGGCCTGGTAGTGGAGGATTAATAGATGGCTAAGCTGACCAAGCGCATGCGCGTGATCCGTGACAAAGTTGATGCTACTAAACAGTATGACATCACCGAAGCCGTTGCTCTGCTCAAAGAGCTGGCCACTGCTAAATTCGTAGAAAGCGTGGACGTTGCCGTTAACCTCGGCATCGACGCACGTAAATCTGATCAAAACGTTCGCGGTGCAACCGTTCTGCCACACGGCACCGGTCGTTCTGTTCGCGTTGCCGTCTTCGCTCAAGGTGCTAACGCTGAAGCTGCTAAAGCTGCAGGCGCTGAACTGGTAGGCATGGAAGATCTGGCTGATCAGATCAAAAAAGGCGAAATGAACTTCGACGTTGTTATCGCATCTCCAGATGCAATGCGCGTTGTTGGCCAATTAGGTCAGGTACTGGGTCCACGCGGCCTGATGCCTAACCCGAAAGTTGGTACTGTAACTCCTAACGTTGCTGAAGCGGTTAAGAACGCTAAAGCAGGTCAGGTTCGTTATCGTAACGACAAAAACGGCATCATCCATACCACTATCGGTAAGGTTGATTTCGAGTCAGACAAGCTGAAAGAAAACCTTGAAGCTCTGTTGATCGCGCTGAAAAAAGCGAAGCCTTCCCAGGCTAAAGGCGTTTTCATCAAGAAAGTAAGCCTGTCGACTACAATGGGCGCAGGTGTTGCTGTTGATCAAAGCGGCCTGAGCGCAGTAGTTAACTAATTAACTACCTGTGTTTATCGCTTTACGCGGGTGGTGGATTTGTATAGAATCTATCGCCCGTTGTTTCGTTAATGCGAAACCAAGAATTTTTCGGTTGGAGCCTGGCCTATCCAGGCCTCCGTCCAAGACCGCAGGTGTCCCGTAAGGGACTTAATCCTTCCTGCGTAGACGGTGACAGAGCCTGAAGAAAGTATTTCTTTTTTATTATTAATTAAGATTTGTCTTTGCTGGATTCTCTGCTCACCGTGTTTGAACGCTTGATATCGATCTCGATAACAAGTGATGTGAGTTCCGGGGATTTTCCCCGGCTAAATCCAGGAGCAAAAAGCTAATGGCATTAAATCTTCAAGACAAACAAGCGATTGTTGCTGAAGTCATCGAAGTAGCCAAAGGCGCGCTGTCTGCGGTTGTTGCGGATTCCCGTGGCGTAACTGTAGATAAAATGACTGAACTGCGTAAAGCAGGTCGTGAAGCTGGCGTTTACATGCGTGTTGTTCGTAACACCTTGATGCGTCGCGTCGTAGAAGGTACTCAGTTTGAGTGCCTGAAAGACACGTTTGTCGGTCCAACCTTGATTGCATTCTCTACTGAACACCCAGGCGCTGCTGCCCGTCTGTTCAAAGATTTCGCTAAAGCGAATGCAAAATTTGAGGTTAAAGCTGCGGCCTTTGAAGGTGAGTTTATCTCTGCGGCTCAAATCGACCGCTTGGCAACTCTGCCTACTTACGAAGAAGCAATCGCACGCCTGATGGCAACCATGAAAGAAGCCTCTGCAGGCAAATTGGTTCGCACTCTGGCTGCTGTACGCGATCAGAAAGAAGCTGCTTAATCAGCCTTTTTTATCTCGTTCATTTGCTTACGTATAAACTATTTCTGAATTCTAGGAACACTTGAAATGTCAATCACTAAAGAACAAATCATTGAAGGCGTTGCAGCTCTGTCTGTAATGGAAATCGTTGAACTGATCTCCGCTATGGAAGAAAAATTCGGCGTTTCTGCTGCTGCTGCTGTTGCAGGTCCTGCTGCTGCTGCTGAAGCTGTTGAAGAAAAAACTGAGTTCGACGTTGTTCTGGCTGCTGTTGGCGCGAACAAAGTTGCAGTTATCAAAGCTGTTCGTACCGCGACTGGCCTGGGTCTGAAAGAAGCAAAAGACCTGGTTGAGTCTGCTCCAGCAGCTCTGAAAGAAGGCATCAGCAAAGACGACGCTGAAGCTCTGAAAAAATCTCTGGAAGAAGCTGGTGCTTCTGTTGAAGTTAAGTAAGTTTAACTTCCCGGAGTGCAGTCTGTCCTAACAGACTGATGGCTGGTGACTTTTTAGTCACCAGCCTTTTTGCGCTATAGAGTGTCAGTGGTGTTTCACACTGTTTGAGCACTGAACTACTCTAATATCTCTTCTTGAGACGCCTTAATATATTGATGCCGCTTGCTATGGCTCATCCATAGATAATGCACAACGAAATGATTTAAGAGTGATAGAAACAGATATTGCGGAAAGCGTTTCTGCTTTCCGATCGACATAAACGGTGTTGCATGAACTGTCCTTCTCAGGGCAGACAAGATTGGGTCACTGATCAGCGAGCTGAGGAACCCTATGGTTTACTCCTATACCGAGAAAAAACGCATTCGTAAGGATTTTGGTAAGCGTCCACAAGTTTTGGACATTCCCTTTCTCCTTTCTATCCAGCTTGACTCGTTCCAGAAGTTTATCGAGCAAGATCCGGAAGGCCAGCACGGTTTGGAAGCTGCATTCCGTTCTGTATTTCCTATCAAAAGCTACAGCGGCAATTCTGAGCTGCAATACGTTAGCTACCGTCTTGGTGAGCCAGTATTCGACGTTAAAGAATGCCAGATCCGTGGTGTGACTTTCTCCGCGCCATTGCGTGTGAAACTGCGTCTGGTTATCTACGAGCGTGAGGCACCAGAAGGTACGGTCAAAGACATCAAGGAACAAGAAGTCTATATGGGCGAAATTCCGCTCATGACCGAAAATGGTACCTTTGTGATTAACGGTACTGAGAGGGTTATCGTATCTCAGCTTCACCGTAGTCCAGGTGTATTCTTCGACAGTGATAAGGGTAAAACCCACTCCTCGGGTAAAGTGCTGTACAACGCACGTATCATCCCTTATCGCGGTTCATGGTTAGATTTCGAGTTTGACCCGAAAGATAACCTGTTTGTACGTATTGACCGTCGCCGTAAATTGCCAGCGACCATCATTCTGCGTGCATTAAGCTATACCACAGAGCAGATCCTTGACCTGTTCTTTGAAAAGGTGACTTACCAGATCCGCGACAACAAGTTGCAGATGGAGCTGGTACCTGAGCGCCTGCGTGGTGAAACAGCCTCGTTTGATATCGAAGCTGACGGCAAAGTCTATATCGAGAAAGGCCGCCGTATCACTGCCCGCCATATTCGTCAGCTTGAAAAAGACGACATTCAGCGCATCGAAGTTCCTGTTGAGTACATCGCAGGGAAAGTAGTTGCTAAAGACTACATCGACACCAATACCGGTGAGCTGATTGTTCCTGCGAATATGGAATTGTCTCTGGATTTACTGGCTAAACTGAGCCAGGCCGGACACAAAACCATTGAAACGCTGTTCACCAACGATCTCGACCATGGCGCTTACATGTCCGAGACAATCCGCGTCGACCCAACCAGCGATCGCCTGAGCGCGCTGGTTGAGATCTATCGCATGATGCGTCCTGGTGAACCACCAACGCGTGAAGCAGCTGAAACTCTGTTCGAGAACCTGTTCTTCTCCGAAGATCGTTACGACCTGTCTGCTGTAGGTCGTATGAAGTTCAACCGTTCTCTGCTGCGTGATGAAATCGAAGGTTCAGGTATCCTGAGCAAAGACGACATCATCCAGGTCATGAGAAAGCTGATCGGCATTCGTAACGGCCAGGGCGAAGTGGATGATATTGACCACTTGGGCAACCGTCGTATTCGTTCTGTCGGCGAAATGGCTGAAAACCAATTCCGTGTAGGTTTGGTTCGTGTTGAGCGTGCTGTTAAAGAGCGTCTGTCTCTTGGTGACCTCGATACCCTGATGCCTCAGGACATGATCAACGCGAAGCCAATTTCGGCTGCGGTGAAAGAGTTCTTCGGTTCAAGCCAGCTGTCACAATTTATGGACCAGAACAACCCGTTGTCTGAGATTACGCACAAACGTCGTATCTCTGCATTGGGCCCGGGCGGTTTGACCCGTGAACGTGCTGGCTTTGAAGTTCGAGACGTACACCCGACGCACTACGGTCGCGTATGTCCAATCGAAACGCCAGAAGGTCCAAACATCGGTCTGATCAACTCCTTGTCTGTGTATGCACAGACCAATGAGTATGGTTTCCTGGAAACCCCTTACCGCCGTGTGCGTGAAGGTATGGTGACCGATGAAATTAACTACCTGTCTGCCATCGAAGAAGGCAACTTTGTTATCGCTCAGGCGAACTCCAACCTGGATGACGAAGGCCACTTCCTGGAAGATTTAGTCACTTGTCGTAGCAAAGGTGAATCAAGCCTGTTTAGCCGCGATCAGGTTGACTACATGGACGTTTCCACCCAGCAGATCGTCTCCGTTGGTGCTTCTCTGATTCCATTCCTGGAACACGATGACGCCAACCGTGCATTGATGGGTGCGAACATGCAACGTCAGGCAGTTCCAACTCTGCGTGCTGATAAGCCGCTGGTGGGTACTGGTATGGAACGTGCTGTTGCGGTTGACTCCGGTGTTACTGCCGTAGCTAAACGCGGTGGTACAGTTCAGTACGTGGATGCATCCCGTATCGTTATTCGTGTAAACGAAGATGAGATGAATCCAGGCGAAGCAGGTATCGACATTTATAACCTGACTAAGTACACCCGTTCTAACCAGAACACCTGCATCAATCAGATGCCGTGTGTGAATCTGGGCGAACCTATCGAGCGCGGCGACGTGCTGGCAGATGGTCCGTCAACAGATCTGGGCGAACTGGCACTGGGTCAGAACATGCGTGTCGCGTTCATGCCTTGGAACGGTTACAACTTCGAAGACTCCATCTTGGTCTCCGAACGTGTAGTGCAGGAAGACCGCTTCACCACTATCCATATCCAGGAACTGGCATGTGTGTCCCGCGACACCAAGTTAGGGCCTGAAGAGATCACTGCTGACATCCCTAACGTGGGTGAAGCTGCACTCTCTAAACTGGATGAATCCGGTATCGTTTATATCGGTGCTGAAGTGACCGGTGGTGACATTCTGGTTGGTAAGGTAACGCCTAAAGGTGAAACCCAGCTGACGCCAGAAGAGAAACTGCTGCGTGCGATCTTCGGTGAGAAAGCGTCTGACGTTAAAGACTCTTCTCTGCGTGTACCAAACGGCGTTTCCGGTACGATTATTGACGTTCAGGTCTTCACCCGCGATGGCGTGGAAAAAGACAAACGTGCGTTAGAAATCGAAGAAATGCAGCTGAAACAGGCTAAGAAAGACCTGACTGAAGAGCTGCAAATTCTGGAAGCTGGTCTGTTTGCACGTATCCAGTCTGCGCTGGTTGCTGGCGGTGTTGAAGCTGACAAGCTGGGCAAATTGCCTCGCGATCGTTGGTTAGAACTGTCACTGACTGACGAAGACAAACAGAATCAGTTGGAACAGCTTGCTGAACAGTACGACGAACTGAAATCCGAGTTTGAGAAAAAACTCGAAGCTAAGCGTCGTAAGATCACTCAGGGCGATGACCTGGCACCAGGTGTGCTGAAAATCGTTAAAGTGTATCTGGCCGTTAAACGTCAGATCCAACCTGGTGACAAAATGGCAGGCCGCCACGGTAACAAAGGTGTTATCTCCAAGATCAACCCGATCGAAGATATGCCTTACGATGAAAACGGAACTCCTGTTGATATCGTACTGAACCCGCTGGGCGTTCCATCACGTATGAACATTGGTCAGATTTTAGAAACCCACCTGGGTATGGCTGCGAAGGGTATTGGTGAAAAAATCAATGCCATGCTGAAGAAACATGAAGAAGTTTCTAAGCTGCGCGAGTTCATCCAGCGTGCCTATGATCTGGGCGACGACGTACGTCAGAAAGTGGATCTGACCACCTTTACCGATGATGAAGTATTGCGTCTGGCTGAGAACCTGAAAAAAGGTATGCCAATCGCAACACCAGTCTTCGACGGTGCGAAAGAGACAGAGATCAAGCAATTGCTTGAAATGGGCGGAATCCCAACCTCTGGCCAGATCACACTGTTTGACGGCCGTACCGGCGAGCAATTCGAGCGCCAGGTTACCGTCGGCTACATGTACATGCTGAAACTGAACCACCTGGTTGACGATAAAATGCACGCGCGTTCTACCGGTTCTTACAGCCTCGTTACTCAGCAGCCGCTGGGTGGTAAAGCTCAGTTCGGTGGTCAGCGCTTCGGTGAGATGGAAGTATGGGCACTGGAAGCATACGGTGCCGCATATACCCTGCAGGAAATGCTGACTGTTAAGTCCGATGACGTGAACGGCCGTACCAAGATGTATAAAAACATCGTGGATGGCGATCACCGGATGGAACCAGGCATGCCGGAATCCTTCAACGTATTGTTGAAAGAAATCCGCTCTCTGGGTATCAACATCGAGCTGGAAGACGAGTAAGTACTCGAATTCGCATTGATCACAGGGGCACCTGCCTGTTTAGCAATAGACAGCAGGTGCCTAACAGGTCTAACCCGACGGGAGCCAATCCGTGAAAGACTTACTAAAGTTTCTGAAAGCGCAAACTAAGACCGAAGAGTTTGATGCGATCAAAATTGCTCTGGCATCGCCAGACATGATCCGTTCTTGGTCTTTTGGTGAAGTTAAGAAGCCAGAAACCATTAACTACCGTACGTTCAAACCAGAACGTGACGGCCTTTTCTGTGCCCGTATCTTCGGACCAGTAAAAGACTACGAATGCCTGTGCGGTAAGTACAAGCGTTTAAAACATCGCGGCGTGATCTGCGAGAAGTGCGGCGTTGAAGTGACCCAGACTAAAGTACGCCGTGAGCGTATGGGCCACATCGAACTGGCTTCCCCGACTGCACACATCTGGTTCCTGAAATCGCTGCCATCGCGCATCGGTTTGCTGTTGGATATGCCACTGCGTGACATCGAACGTGTTCTGTACTTCGAATCCTATGTGGTTATCGAAGGCGGCATGACTAACCTCGAAAAACGCCAGATCCTGACTGAAGAGCAGTATCTGGATGCGTTGGAAGAGTTTGGTGATGAGTTCGACGCGAAGATGGGTGCGGAAGCTATTCAGGCCCTGTTGAAAAACATGGATCTGGAAGCAGAGTGCGAGCAACTGCGTGAAGAGTTGAACGAAACTAACTCCGAAACCAAACGTAAAAAGCTGACCAAGCGTATCAAGCTGCTGGAAGCGTTCGTTCAGTCTGGTAACAAACCAGAGTGGATGATCCTGACCGTGCTGCCGGTACTGCCGCCAGACTTGCGTCCATTGGTTCCGTTGGACGGCGGCCGTTTCGCTACGTCGGATCTGAACGATCTGTATCGTCGCGTTATCAACCGTAACAACCGTCTGAAACGCCTGCTGGATCTGGCTGCGCCAGACATCATCGTACGTAACGAAAAACGTATGCTGCAAGAAGCGGTAGATGCTTTGCTGGATAACGGCCGTCGCGGTCGTGCAATCACCGGCTCTAACAAGCGTCCGCTGAAATCTCTGGCAGACATGATTAAAGGTAAACAGGGTCGTTTCCGTCAGAACTTGCTGGGTAAACGTGTCGACTACTCTGGTCGTTCCGTTATCACCGTAGGTCCATACCTGCGTCTGCACCAGTGTGGTCTGCCGAAGAAAATGGCACTGGAACTGTTCAAACCGTTCATTTACGGCAAGCTGGAACTGCGTGGCCTGGCCACCACCATCAAAGCCGCGAAGAAAATGGTTGAGCGCGAAGAAGCTGTCGTTTGGGATATCCTGGACGAAGTTATCCGCGAACACCCGGTACTGCTGAACCGTGCACCAACCCTGCACCGTTTGGGTATCCAGGCGTTTGAACCGGTTCTGATCGAAGGTAAAGCAATTCAGCTGCACCCGCTGGTTTGTGCGGCATATAACGCCGACTTCGATGGTGACCAGATGGCTGTTCACGTACCGTTGACGCTGGAAGCTCAGCTGGAAGCGCGTGCGTTGATGATGTCTACCAACAACATCCTGTCACCTGCGAACGGCGAGCCAATCATCGTTCCTTCTCAGGACGTTGTATTGGGTCTGTATTACATGACCCGTGACTGTGTTAACGCCAAAGGCGAAGGCATGGTTCTGACCGGTCCTAAAGAAGCTGAGCGTATTTACCGCGCCGGTTTGGCCTCTCTGCATGCGCGTGTCAAAGTGCGTATCACCGAAGAGATCAAAAATACCGAAGGCGAAGTTACGCACAAGACGTCGATTATCGACACGACTGTAGGTCGCGCCATCCTTTGGATGATCGTACCTAAAGGTCTGCCGTTCTCCATCGTCAACCAGCCTCTGGGCAAAAAAGCTATCTCCAAAATGCTGAACACCTGTTACCGCATTTTGGGCCTGAAGCCGACCGTTATTTTTGCTGACCAGATCATGTACACCGGTTTTGCTTACGCTGCCCGTTCAGGCGCGTCAGTCGGTATCGATGACATGGTAATCCCTGCGAAGAAAGCAGAGATCATCGAAGAAGCAGAAACCGAAGTTGCTGAAATCCAGGAACAGTTCCAGTCTGGTCTGGTAACTGCTGGCGAACGCTATAACAAAGTGATCGACATCTGGGCTGCGGCCAACGAACGTGTTGCTAAGGCAATGATGGAAAACTTGTCTGTTGAAGACGTCGTCAACCGTGACGGTGTTGTTGAACAGCAGGTTTCCTTCAACAGTATCTTTATGATGGCCGACTCCGGTGCGCGTGGTTCTGCTGCACAGATTCGTCAGCTGGCCGGTATGCGTGGCCTGATGGCGAAACCAGATGGTTCCATCATTGAAACGCCAATCACCGCGAACTTCCGTGAAGGTCTGAACGTACTCCAGTACTTCATCTCTACTCACGGTGCGCGTAAAGGCTTGGCGGATACCGCACTGAAAACGGCTAACTCCGGTTATCTGACCCGTCGTCTGGTTGACGTGGCGCAGGATCTGGTTGTGACCGAAGACGACTGTGGAACTCACGAAGGCATCATGATGACTCCGGTCATCGAAGGTGGCGACGTTAAAGAACCACTGCGTGAACGTGTACTGGGTCGTGTGACTGCAGAAGATATCCTCAAGCCGGGTACGGCGGATATCCTGGTTCCACGTAACACCCTGCTTCACGAGAAGACGTGTGATCTGTTAGAAGAGAACTCCGTCGACAGCGTGAAAGTACGTTCAGTCGTAAGTTGCGAAACTGACTTTGGTGTGTGTGCAAACTGCTACGGTCGCGACCTGGCACGTGGTCACATCATCAACAAAGGTGAAGCGATCGGTGTTATTGCAGCACAGTCCATCGGTGAGCCGGGTACCCAGCTGACGATGCGTACGTTCCACATCGGTGGTGCGGCATCTCGTGCGGCAGCAGAATCAAGCATTCAGGTTAAGAACACCGGTACCATTAAACTGAGCAACCACAAGCACGTTAGCAACTCTAACGGCAAACTGGTTATCACTTCCCGTAACACTGAGCTGAAATTGATCGACGAATTCGGTCGTACCAAAGAAAGCTATAAAGTGCCTTACGGTTCCGTGATGGGCAAAGGTGATGGCGCATCTGTTAACGGCGGCGAAACCGTTGCTAACTGGGATCCGCACACCATGCCAGTTATCAGTGAAGTGAGTGGTTTCATTCGCTTTGCCGATATGGTTGATACTCAGACCATTACACGTCAGACAGATGACCTGACCGGTTTGTCTTCTCTGGTAGTTCTGGATTCTGCAGAGCGTACCGGTAGCGGTAAAGACCTGCGTCCGGCACTGAAAATCGTTGATGCTAAAGGCGACGACGTATTGATCCCAGGTACAGATATGCCTGCTCAATACTTCCTGCCAGGTAAAGCGATTGTTCAGCTGGAAGATGGTACGCAGATCCACTCTGGTGACACCCTGGCGCGTATTCCTCAGGAATCCGGCGGTACCAAGGACATCACCGGTGGTCTGCCACGCGTTGCTGACCTGTTCGAAGCACGTCGTCCGAAAGAGCCTGCAATCCTTGCTGAAATCAGCGGGATCATCTCCTTCGGTAAAGAAACCAAAGGCAAACGTCGTCTGGTAATTTCTCCGTTGGATGGCAGCGATGCTTACGAAGAAATGATCCCGAAATGGCGCCAGCTGAACGTGTTCGAAGGCGAAATTGTGGAACGTGGTGACGTCGTATCCGACGGCCCTGAGTCTCCGCACGACATTCTGCGTCTTCGTGGTGTTCACGCGGTTACCCGTTACATCACCAACGAAGTGCAGGAAGTTTACCGTCTGCAAGGCGTTAAGATTAACGATAAACACATCGAAGTTATCGTTCGTCAGATGTTGCGTAAAGGCACCATCGTTAGCGCTGGTGGCACAGACTTCCTGGAAGGCGAGCAGGCAGAAATGTCTCGCGTTAAAATCGCTAACCGTAAGCTGGAAGCTGAAGGCAAAATCACGGCAACATTCAGCCGTGACCTGCTCGGTATCACCAAAGCATCTTTGGCGACCGAATCCTTCATCTCCGCTGCGTCGTTCCAGGAAACCACGCGCGTTCTTACCGAAGCGGCAGTTGCCGGTAAGCGTGATGAACTGCGTGGCCTGAAAGAGAACGTTATCGTGGGTCGTCTGATCCCAGCCGGTACCGGTTACTCTTACCATCAGGAACGTGCTCGTCGTAAAGCACAGGGTGAAGTGCCAGTTGTACCGCAGGTAAGCGCGGATGAAGCAACGGCTAACCTGGCTGAACTTCTGAACGCAGGTTTCGGTAACAGCAACGACGAGTAATCGTCTTCTGTCGAAACGCATAAAGCCGCTCCTTAGGGAGCGGTTTTTTTTTGCCTGAAATCAGAGAAGATGATGTTGAGGGAGTCAAAGAGGTGCCGGAACAAGGTACTGGACAGATACTCTGTTCCGGCTGTTTTGGAAGCAGCGCCGGGATGAATGGCGCCGGCCGGTTGCGAATGTGCAGCGGCAAACGCACAGTAATACTCCCGCCAGAGATGCGCGAGAGGCAAAAACGGTTTATGGAATTCGCATTCCTGAGAGATTACTGGTTTGCTTTCCACCGACATTTTCCTGCGAGGCGCGCCCCAAAAAACTGTCCCAGTCTTTCCACACCGGCTGAAGCCCTGCCAGAGTTAATGCGGCAGCCACACTTTGCGGCGAGCGATTGTCATGAGGCGCGAATTGTTCCAGTTCAGGATGATCGTCAGCATACCCGCCTGGCTGCGTTTTCGATCCGGCGCTGACGGTGTTGATCGCCAGTGGAATGACGTGATCGCGAAAGTAGGGCGATTCACGTGTCGACAAGGAAAGCTCGACGTCGGGAGCAAGCATCCTGAATGCGCAAATCAGTTGTACCAGCTGATTTTCTTCCAGCAGCGAGGCCGGTTCGATTCCGCCGGTACATGGGCGCAATCTCGGAAACGCCACCGAATAGCGGCTTTGCCAGTAAGTTTGTTGCAGATACAACAAATGCTCCGCCACCATATAACTGTCTGTCCGCCAGTTTCCTGAAAGCCCGAACAGCGCGCCCAGCCCGATTTTATCGATTCCCGCCTGACCGAGCCGGTCCGGTGTTTCCAGTCGCCAGAAGAAATCCTGCTTCTGCCCGCGCAGATGATGCAAGGCATACGTCGGCGCGTGATAGGTTTCCTGATAAACCAGCACGCCGTCCAGCCCCAGCATTTTCAGCTCGGCATATTCTTCCTGTTGCAGCGGCTGAACCTCGATCATCAGCGAATCAAAATGACTTCTGATCGTGGGGAAATGACGGCGGAAATAATCCATGCCGACTTTCCCTTTATGTTCGCCAGTGACCAGCAACAGATGTTTGAAGCCCAGCGCATTCAGCGCTTCACATTCCCGCCTGATTTCATCTTCATCCAGCGTTTTACGTTTGATTTTGTTGCTCATCGAAAAGCCGCAATACGTACATTCGTTGGCGCAAAGATTGGATAAATACAGCGGCGCGAAGAAATTCACCGTATTGCCGAACCGCTGGCGCGTGAGCTGTTGCGCGCGTTGCGCCATAGATTCGAGATAAGGCAGCGCTGCCGGAGAAATCAGCGCCATAAAATCTTCCCGGTCGATCTTATTCCGGCTGAGCGCCCGTTCGACATCACGTGCGGTTTTACTGTTGATACGCAGGGAAAGGTCATCCCAGTCGAGCGTTGACCAGATATCCGTAAAGTTGCTCATGACGCCGCCTGCGGGGTTGTGAGGAAACCGGTCAGCGGGCTGGATGCGCTGGCGTGTCGCTGTCTGCCACCTAAACCGCTTTGTCGGGCGAGCACGCCTGCCTCAACCGCCAGCCGGAACGCTGTTGCCATCGCGACCGGATCGCCAGCGACGGCAATCGCGGTATTGACCAGTACCGCATCAGCCCCCATTTCCAGTGCTTCAGCAGCCTGGCTCGGCGCCCCAATTCCTGCGTCGACGACCACCGGAATCCGCGACTGCTCGATGATAATGTGCAGAAATTCGCGGGTTTGCAGCCCCTGATTGGAACCGATCGGCGCGCCGAGTGGCATAACGGCGGCGCAACCCGCTTCCTCCAGACGCTTGCACAGCACCGGGTCCGCGCTGCAATACGGCAATACCACGAATCCCTGTTTCACCAACGTCTCTGCGGCTTTCAGCGTTTCAACGGCATCGGGCAGCAGATATTTTACGTCGGGATGAATTTCCAGTTTTATCCAGTTCGTCCCCAGGGCTTCTCTTGCCAGTTGCGCGGCAAATATGGCTTCCTCTGCCGTTTTGGCCCCGGAAGTATTGGGCAGCAAACGGACACCAAGCTGTTGCAGCGGCGCAAGGATGTCATCTCCGCCACGGCGAAGGTCCACGCGTTTCATCGCCATCGTCACCAGCTGAGAACCGGACGCTGCCAGTGCCTGTTGCATCAGCGTGGCGCTGGCAAATTTTCCTGTTCCCGTGAACAGGTGCGAGGTGAAGGTGGTATCAGCAATTTTTAACATGTCATCCTCCGGCAATGGCCTGAAAGAGCAATATTTCATCGCCGTCTTCCAGTAAGTGAGACGACCAGCTATCCCGCGGAATAATGACCTGATTAACCGCCAGCGCGCAGCCGGCCGGATTTAACGTCAGTTCACTGAGCAGGGTGAGTAAGGTGAGCGGCTGACTGAACGGGTGTGATTCATCATTGACGAAAATGTTCACGCGTGGCCTCCGCAGACGGCACAGCCGGATGACCGTGTAAGTTGCAGCGAACGCCAGTTTTGCGTTTTACCGTCGAACAGCCGCAGCTTTCCGTTCAATGTGCTGGGCAAACCCGCCAGTATTTTCAGGGCTTCCAGCGCCTGTAACGTGCCGATGGTGCCAACGACCGGCCCAAGCACGCCGGAAGTGCGGCAGTTACGCTGCACGGTTTCCCGATCCGGATAGAGACAGGCATAACAGCCATGCGCGTAGGGTGTCTGAATGACCAGTAACTGCCCGCTGAATCCGACGGCACTGCCGCTGATTAACGTTTTGCCGGTATCCACGCAGGCTTTGTTGACCGCGTGTCGGGTTTCCATGTTGTCGCTGCAATCCAAAACGAGATCGGCACCCGCTACGGCCTGCTGCAATGCCTCCCCGGTCAGCCTCTGAGTGAGAGCAATGATTTCACATAACGGATTCAGGCGAAGCAATTCGCGCTTTGCCACTGTGGCTTTGGGCTGATCCAGATCTGCCGTACGGTAAAGAATTTGTCGTTGCAGATTAGTGAGATGGACCTGATCGTCATCGGCCAGAAACAGCGTGCCCACGCCCGCCGCCGCCAGATACAAGGCGGCGGGAGAGCCCAAACCGCCAAGCCCGACAATCAGCACTTTAGCGGCCTGCAATTTTTCCTGCGCCTGCGGGCCGAATTCCTCCAGCATCAGCTGGCGGCTGTAGCGCATAAAGGCCGCATCGTTAAGCATCTTCCGGCACCTTGCTGGCGCATAAGGCCAGCAGTTCGGCGGTGGCGGCTCGCCAGTCTGCCGCCTGGGTAATCGCGCTGACCACGGCGATGCTGCCGACACCGCAATCGAGAACCGACGGCGCGCGTTCAATGCTGATACCACCGATGGCTACCGTCGGAAAGCTGCCGTCGAGTTGCTTAATGTGTCGGGTCAGTTCTGCCAGACCCTGCGGGGCAGACGGCATATCTTTGGTTTGTGTCGGAAAGATATGCCCCAGAGCGATGTAAGAAGGGTTGACCGCCACGGCACGCGCCAGTTCTGCGTCGTCATGCGTCGAAACGCCCAGGCGCAAACCGGCCTGATAAATGGCCTGCAAATCGGCAGTGTCCAGATCCTCCTGCCCGAGATGCACGCCGTATGCCTGATGTTTTACTGCCAGTCGCCAGTAATCATTGATGAATAACCGCGCCTGATATTTTTTCCCCAGCGCGATGGCCTCGATAATCGCCGGTTCAACTTCCTCATCGGGTAAGTCTTTCACCCGCAGTTGCAGCGTTTTAACGCCCGCCTCCAGCAGGCGGGCAATCCATTCCACGGTATCAACGACCGGGTATAAACCGAGATGGAAGGGAACGGCTGGAAAAGACTGAGCGGACTGATTCATTTGTTGATCTCCGTGGCAGGGTGGTAAAGCTCACTGCCTCGCGAACGGAATTCAGCAGACATCTGTGCCATTCCTGATTCCACGATCTCAACCGGCTGCGCCTGAGCTTCCAGTGCTGCGGCGTAATCGCGCACTTCCTGCGTGATTTTCATGGAGCAGAATTTCGGGCCGCACATCGAGCAGAAGTGCGCGACTTTGCCGGATTCCTGCGGCAGTGTTTCATCGTGATAGGCACGGGCCGTTGCCGGATCGAGCGCGAGGTTAAACTGATCTTCCCAGCGGAATTCGAACCGCGCCTTCGACATGGCATTATCACGGATTTGCGCGCCCGGATGACCTTTAGCTAAATCGGCGGCGTGCGCTGCGATTTTGTAGGTAATCAGACCCTGCTTAACGTCTTCTTTGTTCGGCAGACCGAGATGTTCTTTCGGCGTGACATAACACAGCATGGCGCAGCCGAACCAGCCAATCATTGCCGCACCAATCCCGGAGGTGAAATGGTCATAACCCGGTGCGATATCGGTGGTCAGAGGCCCCAGCGTATAGAAAGGTGCTTCGTGGCAGTGCTCAAGTTCTTCGGTCATATTGCGGCGGATCATCTGCATGGGGACATGTCCCGGCCCTTCGATCATCACCTGCACGTCATATTCCCAGGCAATTTTGGTCAGCTCGCCCAGCGTGCGTAATTCAGCGAATTGCGCTTCGTCATTCGCATCCTGAATTGAACCCGGACGCAGGCCATCGCCCAGTGAAAGAGAAACATCATAGGCTGCGCAGATTTCGCAGATTTCGCGGAAATGCTCAAACAGGAAACTTTCGCGATGATGGGAAAGGCACCATTTCGCCATAATCGAACCGCCGCGTGACACAATCCCGGTCAGCCGTTTGGCGGTCATCGGCACATAACGCAGTAATACGCCTGCATGGATAGTGAAGTAATCGACGCCTTGTTCGGCTTGCTCCAGGAGCGTATCGCGGAACATTTCCCAGTTGAGGTCTTCGGCTACGCCGTTCACTTTCTCCAGCGCCTGATAAATCGGCACTGTACCAATGGGCACCGGGCTGTTACGCAGGATCCACTCACGGGTTTCGTGGATGTAGCGACCGGTGGAGAGATCCATCACCGTGTCTGCGCCCCAGCGTGTCGACCACACCAGCTTCTCGACTTCTTCTTCGATAGATGACGTCACTGCGGAGTTGCCGATATTGGCGTTAACCTTCACCAGGAAGTTTCGGCCAATGATCATTGGCTCTGATTCGGGATGATTGATGTTGGCGGGAATAATCGCGCGACCGGCGGCGACTTCCTGACGTACAAACTCCGGCGTGATATTGGCAGGAAGATGCGCACCGAAACTTTCACCCGGATGTTGCTGCCGCAATACTTCACCGCGGATCCGCTCGCGGCCCATATTTTCGCGAATAGCGATGAATTCCATTTCAGGGGTAATGATGCCTTTTCGCGCGTAATGCAATTGCGTAACATTTTTACCCGACATGGCTTTTCGCGGGCGCGGCAGAAGTTCGAAGCGCAGGTGATCCAATCCGTCATCAGCCAGACGTTGCTGGGTAAAACCCGAGCTGACCTGCGGAAGTTCTTCGGTATCTGCCCGGTCGGCGATCCAGCTGGCGCGGCATTTTGCCAGCCCGGCATGAACGTCGATGGACGCTTCCGGGTCGCCATAAGGCCCGGCCGTTTCATACACCGGGATGGCTTCGTTCTCTTCGTACTTTGGATTGTCTTTGCCGCCGCCTGTCAGCGTCGGACTGAGCTGTATTTCACGCATCGGCACGCGGATATCTGCGCGAGAGCCTTGCAGATAAATACGTCGGGAATTAGGAAAGGCTTCGCCCTGCAGGCTGTCGATAAACGACTGTGCCTGCGCACGTTGTTCACGGCGACTAGAGGGTTTCTTTTCAGAAATAACGGGTTTTTGGGTACTCGACATAGCAAATTCCTCGCAAAAAAACGTGATGGAAAATTGCTTGTCTGGAGGTTTACGGCAGGAGTAAAAATGGGCGGTTTAGCGCAGGCGGCCTGATACAGGCTGATGCCAAATCACGCAAAACGCATAACATTACTCTTGTTCCCTTCGCGGGTACTAACCCGATCAGGTTCCGCGGATCCCGAATTAACGGTCTCAGCCTGGCGTAATCTCCGTGAGGAAAATTATGCGCTAGGCACTCCGACAAGAAGCCTCAATATAGGAGGCCGATGATAAAACTACAACCCTTCGCAGGGTCTAAACTTCAAACGGCTTAAGCCGGTCTGGCGAGATGATCGTCGTTGGCAGGCGGTAAAGGTGTTCCATCGACCGGATCAAATGCCAGGATAATTAATTGATCTTCAAGCTGAAAACGCGCATCCAACGCTTCACCAATATCGGATAATGCATAATGGAAGGCGAAAGCATTGTCATCATCAATATCATTTTCTGTGTAACTGTCATGGAAAGCCATGATAGTTTCAGTGTTCAGCTCCAGCGCAGGGTATATTTTGGCAGCTTGTGATTTAACTGAGCTGCCTGCGCTGGCGACTTCATCGATTATCCGCTGATAAAGATGGAAATGGCCGGCAGAGAGATAGTCCACCAGATTATGACAAAAGTTATCCAGCGCTTTTTCATTCAGTGGGGTATGTTTTTCTTTATTGGGTTTCAGACCGACCAGTGTGCAGTATGCAACCAGTAGTTCTTTTCGCGCGTGCAGCCATTGGTCTACTAACTCATTACTGCCACCAACGCGTTGGGTCAGTCTTTCCAGACGATTTAGCATGGTTGACTCCGTGAGCGATAAAAAAGTAACCAAAATGTGAAGGTTACTAATGTTAAATTTCTGTCTCAGATTGTCAGTCTCGTCGAGGTTATGCAACAACAATTATGGAATTACAGATCACAGAGCAACATAACGGCTGGTGGGTCATCAGCCATGAAGGCAAGCTATGGCTGCCTGAAGGTGAACTGCCGTTTGGCAGTGCAACGCAATTCTCTCTGACCGGCAAAACGGCACGTCAGATTGGCGAGTGGCAGGGCGAGCCGGTCTGGCTGGTGCGTCAGGCGATGCACAACCACATGGTGTCGGCCCGCCAGTTGCTCGATCAGGATCGCGGATTATTCCAGCTGGTCGGGCGCGGTGTGCAACTGGCTGAATTTTATCGATCTCATAAATTCTGCGGTTACTGCGGCCACGAAATGCAGGTCAGTAAAACCGAGTGGGCTGCGCTCTGTAGCCACTGTCGTGAACGCTATTATCCGCAAATTGCGCCATGCATTATCGTGGCTATCCGCCGGGGTGATGAAATTCTGCTGGCGCAGCATGTCCGCCACCGTAACGGAATTCACACGGTGCTGGCCGGTTTTGTTGAAGTCGGCGAAACGCTGGAAGAAACCGTGGCGCGCGAAGTCATGGAAGAGAGTCACGTCCGCGTGAAAAACGTGCGCTACGTCAGCTCGCAGCCATGGCCTTTCCCGAATTCGCTGATGATGGCTTTTATGGCTGACTATGACAGCGGTGATATTCAGCACGATCCGAAAGAGCTGCTGAATGCGGGCTGGTATCGTTATGACGCCCTGCCGTTATTGCCGCCTCCGGGCACCATCGCGCGTCGACTGATCGAAGACACTGTGGCGCTATGCCGCGCCGCGAGCGATGAAGACGACGTGTAGCATAAGTGTTGCGTGTTAGAATGCCGTCAGATGAATGCCGTGCCGCCCGAATACTGAAGGAAAGAACCAGAATGAATGAGTTGAAAAATGACCGTTACCTGCGCGCCCTGTTACGTCAACCGGTGGACATCACGCCGGTATGGATGATGCGTCAGGCAGGCCGCTATTTGCCAGAATATAAAGAAACCCGTGCCGTGGCCGGTGATTTTATGTCGCTGTGCAAGAATGCGGAGCTGGCTTGTGAAGTGACCTTGCAGCCGCTGCGCCGCTATCCGCTGGATGCGGCCATTCTGTTCTCCGACATCCTGACCATTCCTGATGCGATGGGGCTAGGGTTGTATTTCGAAGCCGGTGAAGGCCCGCGTTTTTCTTCTCCGCTGACCAACCGTGCCGATGTCGAAAAGCTGCCGGTCCCCGATCCTGAAATGGAACTGGGCTACGTGATGAACGCCGTGCGCACCATCCGTAAAAACCTTAAAGGTGAAGTCCCGCTTATCGGTTTCTCCGGCAGTCCGTGGACGCTGGCGACATATATGGTTGAAGGTGGCAGCAGCAAAGCTTTCACTAAAATCAAAAAGATGATGTATGCCGATCCGGCGACCATGCATTTGCTGCTGGATAAAGTTGCCGACAGCGTCATCCTCTACCTCAACGCCCAGATTAAAGCGGGCGCGCAGTCGGTGATGATCTTTGACACCTGGGGCGGTGTGCTGACGCCACGCGATTACCGTGAATTCTCCCTCAACTATATGCATAAAATCGTTGATGGTTTGATCCGGGAAAACGAAGGTCGTCGCGTGCCCGTGACGCTGTTCACCAAAGGCGGCGGTCAGTGGCTGGAAGCGATGGCCGCGACAGGTTGTGATGCGCTGGGTCTGGACTGGACAACGGATATTGCCGATGCACGCCGCCGTGTGGGCGATAAAGTGGCGATTCAGGGCAATATGGATCCTTCCATGCTGTATGCCTCACCAGTGCGCATCGAGCAGGAAGTGGAGACTATTCTGGCAGGCTTCGGCAAAGGTAATGGTCACGTGTTTAATCTGGGTCACGGCATCCATCAGGATGTGCCGCCGGAAAATGCCGGCGCTTTCGTGGAAGCGGTACACAGCTTGTCCCGTCAGTATCACGAGTAAGATCCCGGATGATCGATACCCGCGCATTACGTGAAGAGCAACGGATCCTCGCAGATCAGATCGAACTGCAGGATCCTCCTGGTTTTACCACACCGGCGCTGATCGCCGGTGTAGACGTCGGCTTCGAACAGGGCGGTGAAGTCACCCGCGCTGCGGTGGCGGTTCTGAGTTACCCAACGCTTGAGCTGGTGGAATATCAGATTGCCCGCATCCCGACGGTCATGCCGTATATCCCTGGTTTCCTCTCCTTCCGTGAACTTCCCGCATTACTCCAGGCCTGGCAGCAAATCAGCTCACGCCCCGATTTGGTGATGGTGGATGGCCAGGGGATCGCACATCCTCGCCGTCTGGGCGTTGCCAGTCATTTTGGCCTGATGATCGACGTGCCGACGATTGGTGTCGCGAAAAGCCGGTTATGCGGTAAGTCTCTGCCTCTCGGTGAGGCATTGCACAGCCATCAGGCGTTGTACGACGGGGATGAACAGATTGGCTGGGTCTGGCGCAGTAAGCTACGCTGTAATCCATTGTTCATCTCTCCGGGTCATCGCATCAGCATGGAATCGGCGCGTTATTGGGTCGAGCATTGCATGCGGCAATATCGTTTGCCGGAGCCTACGCGTTGGGCGGATGCCGTGGCGTCAAATCGTGCAGCGTTTCAACGCTGGCAACGGTTGAGTGATGATCTTTAGGAATCAAGGAATAGGGATATTGATTAATTTCAGGTAAACTCCCGCGCAGAAAAGTTAACGAGATCAACTCATGTTACGTAATCCAATTCATTTACGTCTCGAAAAGCTGGAAAGCTGGCAACACGTGACGTTTATGGCGAGCTTGTGTGAGCGCATGTACCCGAACTATCAGGCATTTTGCCTGGAAACCGGGTTTGGTGAGCCGCAGGTTTACCGCCGCATCCTGGATTTAATCTGGGAAACGCTGGTGGTGAAAGACGCCAAGGTCAATTTTGACTCACAGCTCGAAAAACTGGAGGAGGCCGTGCCTTCTTCCGACGATTACGACATCTATGGGGTGTATCCGGCCATTGATGCGTGTATCGCTCTGGGCGAGTTAATTCATTCGCGTCTGAGTGGCGAAACGCTGTCTCACGCGGTTGCCGTCAGTGAGACGTCAATTCGTACTGTCGCGATGCTGGAAATGACTCAGGCCGGTAAAGAAATGACCGATGAAGAGCTTAAAGTCATTCCTGCTGTTGAAGAAGAATGGGACATCCAATGGGAGATTTTTCGCCTGTTGGCTGACTGTGAGGAGCGTGACCTGGAATTAATAAAAGGGTTACGTTCTGACCTGCGTGAAGCCGCTGTCAGTAACATTGGCATAAATTTAGCGCAATAAGGCAAGAAAACGTGATTTAACGCCTGATTTGTCGTGCCTTAAGGCTTCACATCCGCACCCTGTCTGGTCTACATTTGGGGTGCGTAAAAAAAGTGGCTATCGGTGCGTGTATGCAGGAGGGTGCTGTCAATCGGCATATCCGTCGCACTCGATGCTTTGCAAACGATAAACACACTGTAAAGGATAACTTATGAACAAGACTCAACTGATTGATGTAATTGCGGACAAAGCTGATCTTTCCAAAGCACAGGCCAAAGTTGCTCTTGAATCTACTCTGTCTGCTATTACCGAGTCTCTGAAAGAAGGTGATGCTGTACAATTGGTTGGTTTCGGGACTTTCAAGGTAAATCATCGTAACGAGCGTACTGGTCGTAACCCACAGACTGGTAAAGAAATCAAAATCGCAGCTGCCAACGTGCCTGCGTTCGTTTCTGGTAAAGCTCTGAAAGACGCTGTTAAGTAATTGCTTGCAGTGAAAAGAATAAGCGGAGGGGCTCTGAAGCCCCTTCAGTTTATCACCCCCAGGCTGGTAGCAGGTTTACTGGTTCTTAGTCTGGTGGGTTGCAGTTCAAAAGACACGACCCCGCAGTTCTTCGCCAGTGGCTATGTTGCCGATCAGGGTATTAACCGTGTATGGCGCGAAAACAATGCCCAGAACCAGCCCCAAACCATTCTCAATGTCTACAGCCCCTATTTTGGCGGCGATACAATCATCACACGGTATGAATTTCAGGAGGGGCAAGTTCACCTTGTGAAAGAAACGCATGCGACCAAAACTGATTTGGGCGTGATGCTTCGTTTCGATGAGGGCGGCAATGTCAGCTTTATGCAGCGTCAACTTCCTGAGCGACGTGAAAAATTATCCTCAGATGACATCGAACGCTATAAATACGAAGCGGCTAAAATTCTCGATGTGAGTAGCGCACTGCAGGCCGGGAATGTCCGGCTGGTGCAGGCCCGCTGGCGTCAGGGTGTAATAACCACCTGCGCGGGCGAGAAGGTGACCCCGACACTGACGGTTCGCTCTCAGGTCTGGCTGGCAAAACGAGCCAGTCGCAGTAACGATCAACTCGGGTTAGCCTGGCTGACTGCGCCGGAAGGAAATGAATTGCTGTTAGTGGCCAATGAAGATTTCTGCAGCTGGGAACCAAAAGAGTCAGATCTCTGATTTCCCTGGCAATAAAAGAGAAGGCACGCCGAAGCGTGCCTTTTTGATCATCTTGCTGCGAGAGAGGTTTACTGATTGCGCTCGCGGTCAATCGCGCGATAACCAATATCTTTTCGGCAGAAGCTGCCTTCCCATTGGATACCTTTCGCCAAGTCATACGCACGCTGCTGAGCGGCTTCCACGGTTTTACCCAACGCCGTGACACACAGCACGCGGCCACCGCTGGTCACTACGCGCTCATCCTGCAACCGGGTTCCCGCATGGAAGACTTTGCCGTCAGGCACTTCTTCCAGTGGCAGACCGTGGATCACTTCGCCATTCTGATAGTCACCCGGATAACCGCCGGCGGCCAGTACCACCCCAAGAGAAGGACGCGGGTCCCACTCGGAGGTTTTATCGCCCAGACGGCCTTCTGCACCGGCCAGACAAAGATCCACCAGATCCGAACGCAGACGTAACATGATCGGTTGTGTTTCCGGATCGCCGAAACGGCAGTTAAATTCGATCACTTTCGGCTGGCCGTCAGCGGAGATCATCAGACCTGCATACAGAAAACCGGTGTACGTGTTGTTTTCCGCCGCCATACCGCGAACCGTTGGCCAGATAACCTGATCCATGACACGCTGATGGATTTCGTCCGTCACGACGGGCGCCGGAGAATAGGCCCCCATTCCGCCGGTGTTCGGGCCGCTGTCGCCATCCCCCACGCGTTTGTGATCCTGACTGGTAGCCATCGGCAATACATTGGAACCGTCGACCATGACGATGAAACTGGCCTCTTCGCCGTCGAGGAATTCCTCAATAACGATGCGATGGCCTGCATCACCGAAAGCATTTCCTGCCAGCATGTCGTGAACGGCGTCTTCGGCTTCTTTCAGTGTCATTGCCACAATGACACCTTTACCTGCGGCTAGGCCGTCGGCTTTGATAACAATCGGCGCGCCTTTGCTGCGCAGGTAAGCCAGCGCAGGTTCGATGTCGGTGAAGTTCTGATAATCAGCGCTTGGAATGTTGTGGCGAGCCAGGAAATCTTTAGTGAAGGCTTTAGAGCCTTCAAGCTGCGCAGCTTCCTGCGTCGGGCCGAAGATTTTCAGACCCGCGGCGCGGAAAGCATCCACGACACCGATAACCAGCGGCGCTTCAGGGCCGACAATGGTCAGGCCGACATCATTGCTTTGAGCGAAGGCCAGTAATCCTGCGATATCCGTAGCGGCAATATCAACATTTTCCAGCAACGGTTCCAGTGCGGTACCGGCGTTACCAGGTGCCACAAAGACTTTATCAGCCAGAGGTGACTGCGATGCCTTCCATGCCAGTGCATGTTCACGCCCGCCGTTACCGATAATTAAAATATTCATTCGAAGACTCCGGATGAGCGGGCGCATCGCACCCGCTAAAAGAAAATTAATGACGGAAGTGGCGCATATCGGTAAACAGCATCGTAATGCCGTGTTCGTTAGCCGCGGCGATCACTTCATCGTCACGGATAGACCCACCTGGCTGGATAACGCAGGTAATGCCGACGGCTGCGGCGGCATCGATCCCGTCGCGGAACGGGAAGAAGGCGTCGGAGGCCATTACGGAACCGGCAACTTCCAGACCTTCATCGGCGGCTTTAATACCGGCAATTTTGGCGGAGTAAACGCGGCTCATCTGCCCAGCACCGATACCGATGGTCATTTTTTCACGCGCATAAACAATGGCGTTGGATTTGACGAATTTTGCCACCTTCCAGCAGAACAGCGCATCTGTCAGTTCCTGCTCAGTCGGCTGGCGCTCGGATACCACGCGCAGATCGGCCGCTTCAACCATACCCAAATCACGATCCTGAACCAGCAGGCCGCCGTTAACACGTTTGAAGTCGAGCGCATTCTGGCGATCTTGCCACTGGCCGCAGGTCAGCACGCGGACGTTTTGTTTCGCGGCGGTCAAAGCGAGTGCGTCGGCACTGACGGATGGCGCGATGATCACTTCCACAAACTGACGGCTGATGATGGCTTTTGCCGTTTCAGCATCCAGTTCGCGGTTAAAGGCAATAATGCCGCCGAAAGCCGATGTCGGGTCAGTCTGATAGGCGCGCTCGTAAGCGGCCAGAATGTTGTCGCCGACAGCCACGCCGCACGGGTTGGCATGTTTAACGATAACGCAGGCGGGCTCCGAAAATTCTTTCACGCATTCCAGAGCTGCGTCGGTATCCGCAATGTTGTTATAGGAAAGCGCCTTGCCCTGAAGCTGAGTCGAGGTAGCAACCGACGCTTCACTGACGTTCTCTTCTATATAGAAGGCAGCGTTCTGGTGGCTGTTCTCGCCATAACGCATATCTTGTTTCTTTATATAGCTAAGATTCAGCGTGCGCGGGAACTGGCCGGAAGCTGATTCAGTATCGCCGTGATAAGCCGGGACCATTGTGCCGAAGTAGTTCGCAATCATGCCGTCGTAAGAAGCCGTATGTTCGAAGGCTTTAATCGCCAGATTGAAACGGGTCGCCAGCGTCAGTGAGCTGCCGTTGGCATCCATCTCGGCAATGACAGCGTCGTAGTCACTGCTTTTTACTACGATCGCCACATCTTTATGGTTCTTTGCTGCTGAGCGAACCATGGTCGGGCCGCCGATATCAATGTTTTCTACGGCATCTTCCAGTGAACAGTCCGGGCGCGCGACAGTTTGAGCGAACGGATAAAGATTAACGACCACCATGTCGATTGGCGCAATAGAATGCTGCGCCATAATTTCATCATCTTTCCCGCGACGACCGAGGATCCCACCGTGTACTTTCGGGTGCAGGGTTTTGACGCGTCCATCCATCATTTCCGGGAAACCCGTGTAGTCAGACACTTCAGTGACTGGCAGACCGGCTTTAGCCAACAGGCTGGCGGTACCGCCAGTGGAAAGCAATTCAACACCACGCGAAGACAGGGCCTGGGCGAATTCTACGATACCGGCTTTGTCAGAAACACTGAGCAGGGCGCGGCGGATTGGACGAGATTGTTGCATGGTGGTTATATCCTTGGCTTTGGAGTCGCAGTAAAGAGCGTTATCTCAATGCAATGATGCTTTTCTTCTCTCTATATAGAGCAATTCGCAGAAAAACACGGGATTGAACTCAGATAACTTCCCTTCGGCGACTGACTTTTCATTTATCACCCGTAAAGGGCAATGAAAACTGACGCGCGAAATTGTAGCGAAAACGATTGCGCGACGCTCGCAAAATTTGAGATTCCTGCGCCTCTGTGGATAAATCTGTGCAAAAGACGGTATAAGCAGTGTGTTTGCTGTGTAATGCAGCAAACGGTGTTTTTTCTTAAAATTACCCCTTGCGGCCTGCTCAGAACTCCCTATAATGCCGCTCCATCGATAGGGAACAACGTGAACAACATCACGAAGTAACCGGGTCGGAAAGATTAAAAGCAGTGATGACCGGATAAAATAAACGGTTGACACTGAATGAGGAAAGCGTAATATACGCCACCTCGAGTTAGCAAGCGAAAGCGCGTAACTCACTGCTCTTTAACAATTTATCAGACAATCTGTGTGGGCACTCACAAGACGATATCAGCCACTTCGGTGGCAAAAAATATCAAGTCTTAAAGAGTGACCAAGCAGTAATTCATTTAGGTGACTTGTTCACTTATAAGAGTACTACGAAAGTTAATTTTTGAGCACCGCTTAACTTGTTTAAGCAAATCGAACTTTTAATTGAAGAGTTTGATCATGGCTCAGATTGAACGCTGGCGGCAGGCCTAACACATGCAAGTCGAGCGGTAGCACAGGAGAGCTTGCTCTCTGGGTGACGAGCGGCGGACGGGTGAGTAATGTCTGGGAAACTGCCTGATGGAGGGGGATAACTACTGGAAACGGTAGCTAATACCGCATGACCTCGCAAGAGCAAAGTGGGGGACCTTCGGGCCTCACGCCATCGGATGTGCCCAGATGGGATTAGCTAGTAGGTGGGGTAATGGCTCACCTAGGCGACGATCCCTAGCTGGTCTGAGAGGATGACCAGCCACACTGGAACTGAGACACGGTCCAGACTCCTACGGGAGGCAGCAGTGGGGAATATTGCACAATGGGCGCAAGCCTGATGCAGCCATGCCGCGTGTGTGAAGAAGGCCTTAGGGTTGTAAAGCACTTTCAGCGAGGAGGAAGGGTTCAGTGTTAATAGCACTGAGCATTGACGTTACTCGCAGAAGAAGCACCGGCTAACTCCGTGCCAGCAGCCGCGGTAATACGGAGGGTGCAAGCGTTAATCGGAATTACTGGGCGTAAAGCGCACGCAGGCGGTTTGTTAAGTCAGATGTGAAATCCCCGAGCTTAACTTGGGAACTGCATTTGAAACTGGCAAGCTAGAGTCTTGTAGAGGGGGGTAGAATTCCAGGTGTAGCGGTGAAATGCGTAGAGATCTGGAGGAATACCGGTGGCGAAGGCGGCCCCCTGGACAAAGACTGACGCTCAGGTGCGAAAGCGTGGGGAGCAAACAGGATTAGATACCCTGGTAGTCCACGCTGTAAACGATGTCGACTTGGAGGTTGTGCCCTTGAGGCGTGGCTTCCGGAGCTAACGCGTTAAGTCGACCGCCTGGGGAGTACGGCCGCAAGGTTAAAACTCAAATGAATTGACGGGGGCCCGCACAAGCGGTGGAGCATGTGGTTTAATTCGATGCAACGCGAAGAACCTTACCTACTCTTGACATCCAGAGAATTCGCTAGAGATAGCTTAGTGCCTTCGGGAACTCTGAGACAGGTGCTGCATGGCTGTCGTCAGCTCGTGTTGTGAAATGTTGGGTTAAGTCCCGCAACGAGCGCAACCCTTATCCTTTGTTGCCAGCGAGTAATGTCGGGAACTCAAAGGAGACTGCCGGTGATAAACCGGAGGAAGGTGGGGATGACGTCAAGTCATCATGGCCCTTACGAGTAGGGCTACACACGTGCTACAATGGCATATACAAAGAGAAGCAAACTCGCGAGAGCAAGCGGACCTCATAAAGTATGTCGTAGTCCGGATTGGAGTCTGCAACTCGACTCCATGAAGTCGGAATCGCTAGTAATCGTAGATCAGAATGCTACGGTGAATACGTTCCCGGGCCTTGTACACACCGCCCGTCACACCATGGGAGTGGGTTGCAAAAGAAGTAGGTAGCTTAACCTTCGGGAGGGCGCTTACCACTTTGTGATTCATGACTGGGGTGAAGTCGTAACAAGGTAACCGTAGGGGAACCTGCGGTTGGATCACCTCCTTACCTAAAGATACGCATTGTGCAGTGTCCACACAGATTGTCTGATGAAATTAATGAGCAAGAGCACCTGTTGATGCGGTAAGGGCAACCTTACGCTGATGCGAAAAGTGCCAAACCACGGTGTGGTCTGGTGCGGATTTTTCGTGTCCCCATCGTCTAGAGGCCTAGGACACTGCCCTTTCACGGCTGTAACAGGGGTTCGAATCCCCTTGGGGACGCCACTCCGATAATGTGTGAAAGACATTATCACCGAATATCTTAAAGATGACTTTAACGAGTCGTGTTTAAGATATTGCTCTTTAACAATCTGGAACAAGCTGAAAATTGAAAGTTTACAGCTGAACATCACTCTCCGTAGAAGTACTGAGTGGTGGATTAGTCTGTAACAGAGTCTCTCAAATAATCGCAGCGCGACGATGTCTTTAAGACACCTTCGGGTTGTGAGGTTAAGCGACTAAGCGTACACGGTGGATGCCTAGGCAGTCAGAGGCGATGAAGGGCGTGCTAATCTGCGAAAAGCGTCGGTAAGGTGATATGAACCGTTATAACCGACGATACCCGAATGGGGAAACCCAGTGTGTTTCGACACACTATTGCATGGTGAATACATAGCCATGCAAGGCGAACCGGGGGAACTGAAACATCTAAGTACCCCGAGGAAAAGAAATCAACCGAGATTCCCCCAGTAGCGGCGAGCGAACGGGGAAGAGCCCAGAACCAACATCAGCGTATGTGTTAGTGGAAGCGTCTGGAAAGTCGCACAGTATAGGGTGATAGTCCCGTACACAAAAATGCATACATTGTGAGTTCGATGAGTAGGGCGGGACACGTGACATCCTGTCTGAATATGGGGGGACCATCCTCCAAGGCTAAATACTCCTGACTGACCGATAGTGAACCAGTACCGTGAGGGAAAGGCGAAAAGAACCCCGGCGAGGGGAGTGAAATAGAACCTGAAACCGTGTACGTACAAGCAGTGGGAGCCTACTTTGTTGGGTGACTGCGTACCTTTTGTATAATGGGTCAGCGACTTATATTTTGTAGCAAGGTTAACCGTATAGGGGAGCCGTAGGGAAACCGAGTCTTAACTGGGCGTCAAGTTGCAAGGTATAGACCCGAAACCCGGTGATCTAGCCATGGGCAGGTTGAAGGTTGGGTAACACTAACTGGAGGACCGAACCGACTAATGTTGAAAAATTAGCGGATGACTTGTGGCTGGGGGTGAAAGGCCAATCAAACCGGGAGATAGCTGGTTCTCCCCGAAAGCTATTTAGGTAGCGCCTCGTGAACTCATCTTCGGGGGTAGAGCACTGTTTCGACTAGGGGGCCATCCCGGCTTACCAACTCGATGCAAACTACGAATACCGAAGAATGTTATCACGGGAGACACACGGCGGGTGCTAACGTCCGTCGTGAAGAGGGAAACAACCCAGACCGCCAGCTAAGGTCCCAAAGTCATGGTTAAGTGGGAAACGATGTGGGAAGGCATAGACAGCCAGGATGTTGGCTTAGAAGCAGCCATCATTTAAAGAAAGCGTAATAGCTCACTGGTCGAGTCGGCCTGCGCGGAAGATGTAACGGGGCTAAACCATGCACCGAAGCTGCGGCAGCGACGCTTAGGCGTTGTTGGGTAGGGGAGCGTTCTGTAAGCCGTCGAAGGTGACCTGTGAGGGTTGCTGGAGGTATCAGAAGTGCGAATGCTGACATAAGTAACGATAATGCGGGTGAAAAACCCGCACGCCGGAAGACCAAGGGTTCCTGTCCAACGTTAATCGGGGCAGGGTGAGTCGACCCCTAAGGCGAGGCTGAAAAGCGTAGTCGATGGGAAGCTGGTTAATATTCCAGCACTTGGTGTTACTGCGAAGGGGGGACGGAGAAGGCTAGGCTAGCCGGGCGACGGTTGTCCCGGTTCAAGCGTGTAGGGGGTGTGACTTGGTAAATCCGGTTACATATTAACCCTGAGGCGTGATAACGAGCCACTACGGTGGTGAAGTAGTTGATGCCATGCTTCCAGGAAAAGCCTCTAAGCTCCAGGTAACACGAAATCGTACCCCAAACCGACACAGGTGGTCAGGTAGAGAATACTCAGGCGCTTGAGAGAACTCGGGTGAAGGAACTAGGCAAAATGGTGCCGTAACTTCGGGAGAAGGCACGCTGGCGCGTAGGTGAAGGGACTTGCTCCCGGAGCTGAAGCCAGTCGCAGATACCAGCTGGCTGCAACTGTTTAATAAAAACACAGCACTGTGCAAACACGAAAGTGGACGTATACGGTGTGACGCCTGCCCGGTGCCGGAAGGTTAATTGATGGGGTTAGCAGCAATGCGAAGCTCTTGATCGAAGCCCCGGTAAACGGCGGCCGTAACTATAACGGTCCTAAGGTAGCGAAATTCCTTGTCGGGTAAGTTCCGACCTGCACGAATGGCGTAATGATGGCCAGGCTGTCTCCACCCGAGACTCAGTGAAATTGAACTCGCTGTGAAGATGCAGTGTACCCGCGGCAAGACGGAAAGACCCCGTGAACCTTTACTATAGCTTGACACTGAACATTGAGCCTTGATGTGTAGGATAGGTGGGAGGCTTTGAAGCGTGGACGCCAGTCTGCGTGGAGCCAACCTTGAAATACCACCCTTTAATGTTTGATGTTCTAACTCGGCCCCGTAATCCGGGGTGAGGACAGTGTCTGGTGGGTAGTTTGACTGGGGCGGTCTCCTCCTAAAGAGTAACGGAGGAGCACGAAGGTTAGCTAATCACGGTCGGACATCGTGAGGTTAGTGCAATGGCATAAGCTAGCTTGACTGCGAGAGTGACGGCTCGAGCAGGTACGAAAGTAGGTCATAGTGATCCGGTGGTTCTGAATGGAAGGGCCATCGCTCAACGGATAAAAGGTACTCCGGGGATAACAGGCTGATACCGCCCAAGAGTTCATATCGACGGCGGTGTTTGGCACCTCGATGTCGGCTCATCACATCCTGGGGCTGAAGTAGGTCCCAAGGGTACGGCTGTTCGCCGTTTAAAGTGGTACGCGAGCTGGGTTTAGAACGTCGTGAGACAGTTCGGTCCCTATCTGCCGTGGGCGTTGGAAGATTGAGAGGGGCTGCTCCTAGTACGAGAGGACCGGAGTGGACGCATCACTGGTGTTCGGGTTGTCATGCCAATGGCATTGCCCGGTAGCTAAATGCGGAAAAGATAAGCGCTGAAAGCATCTAAGCGCGAAACTTGCCTCGAGATGAGTCTTCCCTGTGGCTTTAAGCCACCTGAAGGGACGTTTAAGACTAAGACGTTGATAGGCTGGGTGTGTAAGTGCAGCGATGCATTGAGCTAACCAGTACTAATGACCCGAGAGGCTTAACCTTACAACACCAAAGGTGTTTTTAGAGTGGCTCTGAAGTAGATTTTCAGCTGAATGTTCCGAGATTGGTTCGTAGTGCAAGCCTGATTTAAGGTGCGCGTTATGGATGAAACAGAATTTGCCTGGCGGCAGTAGCGCGGTGGTCCCACCTGACCCCATGCCGAACTCAGAAGTGAAACGCCGTAGCGCCGATGGTAGTGTGGGGTCTCCCCATGCGAGAGTAGGGAACTGCCAGGCATCAAACAAGTGGAAAGCCCTGTACTGACGTACAGGGCTTTTTGCTATGTGAAATTTGAGTAAACATGTTCTTTAATTGTTCTATTATCCGCATAAACCGACGTCCTTAAGCATTCTTTTTATCTCTCTCCGACCCTTATTTTCCTTTCTTTATAACCAAATCCTCTAAATTAATAACCTAAGCTGAAACATTTTCACTTACCGGATGCAGGCTCGACATTGATTCAAAAAACCGTTATCTTCGGCTGTCTAGAAGTCTAAACGTATAAATGGATGCAGTGAGGAAGTTGTTATGCCGATCCGGGTTCCAGATGATTTACCAGCCGTTAATTTCCTGCGCAATGAGAATGTCTTTGTCATGACCTCTTCACGTGCGAAAACCCAGGAAATCCGTCCTCTTAAGGTGCTGGTTCTCAACCTGATGCCGAAAAAAATTGAGACTGAAAATCAGTTTTTGCGGCTGCTTTCCAACTCTCCATTGCAGATAGATGTGCAGCTGCTGCGTATCGACAGCCGCGAGTCAAAAAATACACCCGCCGAGCATTTGAATAATTTCTACTGTGATTTCGAAGATATCCAGCATGATAATTACGATGGTCTGATCGTCACGGGCGCACCTCTTGGTCTGGTCGATTTTTGTGATGTAGCTTACTGGCCTGAGATTGAAAGGGTTATTCACTGGGCAAAAGAACATGTCACTTCAACGCTGTTTGTCTGCTGGGCCGTTCAGGCTGCTTTAAATGTGTTGTACGACATACCCAAGATGACCCGTGAAACTAAGCTCTCGGGCGTATATCCGCACCAGACGTTGCAATCTGTCGCACTGCTCACCCGCGGGTTTGATGAAACCTTCCTGGCTCCACATTCACGCTATGCAGATTTTCCGGCAGATGTGCTGCGTCAGTACACAGATCTCGACATACTGGCGGAGTCAGAGGAAGCGGGTGCTTACCTTTTCGCGACGAAAGATAAGCGTATGGCGTTCGTTACAGGCCATCCTGAATATGATGCAGGTACGCTGGCCGGTGAATATCTGCGAGATGTCGCGGCCGGTCTTTCTCCCGATATGCCCTATAACTATTTCCCGCAGGATAATGTAGAGCTCTCTCCTAAAGCGACCTGGCGTAGCCACGGACATTTGCTCTTCACTAACTGGTTGAATTACTACGTTTATCAAATCACACCGTTTGATCTTCGCCAGATGAACCCTACCCTCGAGTAATACTTTGCAAGTTTTGACAGACGATCCCCGCGATCGTCTGTTTCATTTCAACATCTGCCAGATTTCATCCCTTCTAAGAAATCCCCCTTCGTCGTATGTCATATGCAATTACGAAATTCATTATCATTTTTTGAAAATTAATTTTCTTCATATCTTATTGATCATAAATACAAATTATTTTGTTTTAAAATAAAATGGAAATCGTTTTTGATTTTGTGGAAATTCTGATTACGCTTAAATCTATCGGGCAATAAATAACCAGAGCCAAATCGTCAAACGTTGCATCTGACGACGCTGGATTGTTTTCTACCCTAAAAGTATCTGCTAAGTGAGGCGGTCTGGCAGATTAAGCAGATAAATCAGGAGAATAGCGATGTCAGAGCAAATTATCCGCAGTCAGCTTGGCTTCACACGGCGTTTTGGTGAGCACGAAACACATATTCTGACAGAGGAAGCCGTCGATTTTCTTGCGGAACTGGTCATGCGTTTCACGCCACAGCGTAATCGCCTGCTGGCCGAACGCATCGCTGTACAGCAAAAAATTGATCAGGGAGAGTTGCCTGATTTTATTTCGGAAACTGATTCCATTAAAAATTCAGAATGGAAAGTCCGTAGTATCCCTGCTGATTTGCAGGACCGCCGTGTTGAAATCACTGGCCCTGTTGAACGCAAAATGGTCATTAACGCGCTCAATGCCAATGTAAAAGTATTCATGGCGGATTTCGAAGATTCTCTGGCTCCGGACTGGCAGAAAGTCATCGAGGGGCAGATTAACTTGCGTGATGCCGTTAATGGCACGATCAGCTACACCAATGAGTCGGGCAAGATTTATCAGCTCAGGCCAGACCCTGCCGTGCTGATTTGCCGCGTTCGGGGTCTGCATCTGCCGGAAAAGCATGTCACCTGGCAGGGCGAAGCCATTCCCGGTTCGCTGTTTGATTTTGCTTTGTACTTTTTCCACAACCACCGCGCCTTGTTATCAAAAGGCAGTGGTCCCTATTTTTACCTGCCGAAAATGCAGTCTTATCAGGAAGCTGACTGGTGGAGCAAGGTCTTCAGCTTTGCCGAAGATTATGCGGGATTGTCACGCGGTACGATCAAAGCGACGGTGCTGATTGAAACCCTGCCCGCCGTTTTTCAGATGGACGAAATTCTTTACCACCTGCGTGATCACATCGTTGGCCTGAACTGTGGCCGCTGGGATTACATCTTCAGCTATATCAAAACGCTGAAAAATCACGGCGATCGCGTTCTTCCCGATCGCCAGTCAGTCACCATGACGCAGCCCTTCCTCAACGCTTACTCACGATTACTGATCAAAACCTGCCATCGACGCGGCGCCTTCGCGATGGGGGGAATGGCGGCATTTATTCCCAGCAAAGATGCCCGGCGTAACGAATGGGTATTGAACAAAGTCAGAACGGACAAAGAGCTGGAGGCAAAAAACGGTCATGACGGTACCTGGATAGCGCATCCGGGGCTGGCTGACACCGTGCTTGAAGTGTTCGATAAAGTGCTCGGTAATCGCTCAAATCAGCTTGAGGTATTACGTGAAGAAGATGCTGGTATCACCGCAGAGCAGTTGCTGGAGCCTTGTTCCGGCGAGCGCACTGAAGAGGGAATGCGCGCCAATATCCGCGTGGCCGTGCAGTACATCGAAGCCTGGATTTCCGGCAACGGCTGCGTGCCGATTTACGGGCTGATGGAAGATGCGGCGACCGCAGAAATTTCCCGCACCTCCATCTGGCAGTGGATCCACCACGGTAGAACGCTCAGCGATGGCCAGCTTGTTACCAAGCCGATGTTCCGGCGCATGCTGAATGAGGAAATGCTGGTGATCCAACAGGAGCTGGGGGAACAGCGTTTCAGTGCCGGTCGCTTCACACAGGCCGCTGCATTGATGGAAAAAATCACCACACAGGACGAACTCATCGATTTCCTGACTCTGCCGGGCTATCAGCTGCTGGCCTGATCTTTCTTACCCTACTTATAAAAAGACCGGAGCACTCGCCATGAAAACAACACGTAATCAGCAAATTAAGCAGCTTGAAGAAACATGGAAACAACCCCGCTGGGCAGGGATCACCCGCCCCTACACTGCAGCACAAGTGATCAGTCTGCGCGGTTCTGTCAATCCGGAATGTACTCTGGCTCAGCACGGAGCCTCCCGTCTGTGGAATTTATTGCACGGCTCGTCACGCAAAGGTTATGTGAATTGCCTCGGCGCGTTGACTGGCGGTCAGGCTTTACAGCAGGCAAAAGCCGGTATTGAAGCCATCTATCTCTCCGGCTGGCAGGTTGCCGCCGACGCCAATACGGCTTCGAGCATGTATCCGGATCAGTCGTTATATCCGGTGAATTCAGTGCCTGAAGTGGTGGCGCGGATCAATAACACTTTCCGCCGTGCAGATCAGATCCAATGGTCGAATAACATTGAACCGGGTCAGCCGGGCTATACCGACTATTTCCTGCCGATTGTGGCCGATGCTGAAGCCGGTTTTGGCGGCGTACTCAATGCCTTTGAGCTGATGAAATCCATGATTGAAGCGGGTGCGGCGGCGGTCCATTTTGAAGACCAGCTTGCTGCAGTGAAAAAGTGCGGTCATATGGGCGGCAAGGTGTTAGTGCCGACTCAGGAAGCGGTGCAGAAACTGGTGTCTGCGCGTCTGGCTGCGGATGTGCTCGGCGTGCCGACGCTACTGGTTGCCCGAACCGACGCCGACGCTGCGGATCTGCTGACGTCTGACTGCGACCCGTATGACAATCAGTTTATTACCGGTGAGAGAACACACGAAGGCTTTTACCGCACGAATGCCGGTATCGGGCAGGCGATTAGCCGCGGACTGGCGTATGCGCCTTATGCGGACATCGTCTGGTGCGAAACCTCTACGCCAGATCTGGCGCTGGCCCGGCGTTTTGCGGACGCCATTCACGCCAGATTCCCCGGAAAATTACTGGCTTATAACTGTTCGCCATCCTTTAACTGGAAGAAAAATCTCGACGACAAGACCATTGCCAGCTTCCAGGATCAGCTTGCTGCGATGGGCTATCAGTACCAGTTCATCACGCTGGCGGGCATCCATAGCATGTGGTTCAACATGTTTGATCTGGCACATGCCTACGCGCAGGGTGAGGGCATGAAGCATTATGTCGAAAAAGTTCAGGAACCGGAGTTTGCGGCGATAGGGCGCGGCTACACCTTTGCCTCGCATCAGCAGGAAGTGGGGACCGGTTACTTTGATAAGGTCACCAACATCATTCAGGGCGGACATTCTTCAGTCACTGCGTTAACCGGTTCGACGGAGGAACAGCAGTTTTCCCCAACGCCTCACTGATTTCTCTTCAGCCCGGTGTCAGCCGGGCATTTCGCCTTCAGGAACCCAGACTATGCGCATAGAGTTGTTGATTGCTCAGACGATTTTGCAGGGATTCGATGCACAGTATGGCCGTTTTCTGGAAGTGACTGCGGGGGCTCAGCAGCGTTTCGAGCAGGCAGACTGGTCAGCCGTGCAGGCGGCAATGAAACAGCGGATCCATCTTTATGATCATCATGTCGGGCTGGTGGTCGCGCAGCTGAAATGCATTACCGGTCCGCATTTTTATGATGCGGCATTCCTTATCCGCGTTAAGCGCTGTTATTCCGGGTTACTGCCAGACTATCCGCGGGCAGAAATTGCCGAAAGTTTCTTTAATTCCGTCTATTGCCGGATCTTCAAACACCGGGATCTGACCGCAGACAAACTCTTTATTTTCAGCGAACAGCCGGTTCACCGTCCGCAACATTGCGCGCGTCCGTTAGCCAGACAGTATCCGGTACAGGGTCATCTCGCCGATTGCCTCGGGAAAGTGCTTGATGATTTGCCGATACGTTTACCCTGGGAAGACGCCCGGCGTGACATCGGATTAATCATCACCGTGCTGAAGCAGCGTTTTGCCGTGGCAGACCTGTCAGATGCGGTTCTTGAAATGGCGACTGAAATTTTCTACCGCAACAAAGCGGCGTGGGTCATTGGAAAAATCCGCATTAATCAGCAGACTTTTCCGCTGTTGCTGCCGGTACATCTGAGCCATAAAAACGAATTATTTGTCGATGCCTGCCTGACGGGCAGTGATGACGCCAGCATCGTATTTGGTTTTGCCCGTTCCTATTTTATGGTGTATGCCCCGCAGCCGGGCACGCTGGTGGAATGGTTGCGCGAGATTTTACCTGCTAAAACCACCGCTGAACTTTACAGCGCGATCGGCTGCCAGAAGCACGCCAAAACCGAATGTTACCGTGAGCATTTACGCTTTATGGCGCAGACAAATGAATCGTTCATTATTGCACCGGGCGTAAAAGGAATGGTGATGCTGGTGTTTACCTTGCCGGGCAGCGACCGGGTGTTTAAGGTGATTAAAGACCGTTTTTCACCTCAAAAAGAGGTCACCGAAGCGCAGGTTATGGCGTGCTACCAGCTGGTGAAAGAACACGACCGCGTGGGGCGAATGGCGGATACCCAGGAGTTCGAGCATTTTATTCTGGAGAAGAAAAATATCAGCCCTGAACTTATGGCAGAATTACTACGCGAAGTGCCGGCCAAAATTGAAGATCTGGGAAACTGCATTGCGCTTCGGCATCTCTACATTGAAAGACGCATGACACCGCTGAATATCTATCTGGAACAGGCGAGCGATCAGCAACTGTATGATGTGATTGAAGAATATGGCAATGCGATAAAACAACTGGCAGCGGCTAATGTTTTTCCCGGTGACATGTTGTTTAAAAATTTCGGTGTCACCCGCCACGGACGGGTAGTGTTCTATGATTACGACGAAATTTGTTATATGACAGAAGTGAATTTCCGCAATATCCCTGCACCGCGTTATCCCGAAGATGAACTCGCCAGCGAACCCTGGTACAGCATCGCGCCACAAGATGTTTTCCCGGAAGAGTTTCGATATTTCCTGTGTACTGATCCGCGCATTCGGCATGTGCTGGAAAATCTACACGGCGATATCTTTAAAACAGATTACTGGCAAAGACTCCAGCAGAGGATCCTGAGCGGTCATGTGGAAGATGTTTATGCCTACAGACAAAAGCAGCGTCTGAAAAATATATCAGGGCATTGAATGCCCTGATATATAATTAAAAATTCTGAGATTATTTAGCTGTTATATCCATCACTCATATTGGATGCTCTGCTGCAATGAGAGCCAAAGGAGGAAAAACTTGAAATATCGGACATACCCCGCGAACTTGCAGAACCTGCCGAGCTAAATTGTCTGTCAGCGCCCGTACTCAGGCATTCGAAGTCATACGCACTAAAAAGGCTTTCCGGAAGGATTTTCTTAATATTAGGATAGAGATTCGTATGACGGCGGTCCGGTGCAGGTTGATAATGCCCGCTCGCGTTACTCCATGATACTAAAGTACGATGATTGAAAAGCATGTCTCCGGCAAAAAGCACGTCCTGGCATTGTGTCAGTGAAGTATGCCCTTCAACTTCGCATCGGGTGGTCGAATTAAATACGTTACCCATTGCATTAGCGCCTCTGTCAGATTTATTACTGCCAGAACTTTCGAAGGCTAAAAACTGATTAATGGAGTCGTAAGCTAATCCGCAATAAATTTGTGCAGGGTTGCTGGAAAGAATAACAAACAAGAATCGACCATTTAAAGGCGGATTAAATATAGAGGATCCTTCAATAGGCGTAATAGAATAACCCTCCGCCAGGCTATGTTGCAAAGTAAAAATCTTATCTCTTCTTGCCGGCGTTTGCGGGGTGTTCAACACAACCTCCATTGGCATTAAAGGATACTTTAGCGAATTGGCTTTTTTTATCCTTTCTAAATGTTTTTCCTTAAGTCCGAAAGAAAAATAGGTTTCCAGCAACTTTAATTCTCTGTGATTCAATGTGAAATATCCTTATAAAACACGGGTGCTATTTTTCAAAAACAGAGGTTATCCTGACTGTCATTGAAAATCCGTAGCCTGCCTTTCGGCCCATTTGCTACCCCGCTATTTTCTCTTTTAATGCTTACCACCGCCATAGGCTTGCGTAATTTCTTTCGCTGCATGGATAACTAATGCACCTAACTCGGTCACTCGATCGTCGGTGATGCGCGATATCGGGCCTGAAATCGAAATAGCGGCATACGCATCATTATGCTCATCGTAAATGCAGGTCGCCACGCAGCGCAGGCCAAGTGCATGTTCCTCATCATCAAAGGCATACCCACGTTTACGTGTGTCGGCCAACTCCTGTTTCAGGTTTACCGGAGACGTTTTGGTCAGCGGCGTGTAGCTGTGCAATCCGATTTTATGCAGCAACTTCACCAGCCGCTCTTCCGGCAGCGTGGAAAGAAAAGCTTTCCCCGCGCCCGAAGCATGCATCGGTAATTTTCCGCCGATGGGGGCGGACATGCGCATCAGCGCATTGCATTGCACCTGATCGATGATGATCGCCTGATAATCACTGTGATCCAGTACCGCCAGATTCACCGTTTCTCCAGATTCCTCCATCAGACGGCGCAGCATCGGGTGCACCATCGCGAGTAAATTACGACTTTGCAGGAAGCTGCTGCCCACCACAAAGGCATGTGAACCGATGGTCCATAAACCCAAATCGCCGACCTGACGAACAAACCCCTGCTGTTGCATGGTGGTCAGCAAACGGTGGGTGGTGGAATTCGGTAAACCGGCCTGCTGTGCCAGATCGGTCAGCGCCACACTGCCCTGAGCTTCGGCAATGTATTCCAGCAATTTCAGTCCACGTGTCAGGGATTGTACCTGCCCGGTGGCGGCGCTGCCTGTCGCGGCAGCGGCTTTAGGTTTTTTAACGCGTTTGGCCTGAGTGGATGCGGAAGTTGCCATGAGTCTGTTCCTTATAAGATGTGCCAAAGACTGGCAAAGAAAAAATCGTTTTTGGAATTGGTTTTCGTTTTTACAGTATGGATCGCAACCTGCCTTTGCGCTCATCCGATGTGTTGCACGCTATTTGCGGGATGTCTTCCCGAATTGAAAAAGTCTCACGTCGGCGCGGCCTTTTGGCCGGGGAAGGTATGCTAGGATGTTGACCATAATTTCCGGCGCAGAAATGAACAATTTGCCGGGTGTGCGTGATGGGTGATGAGGTGAAAGTGACTAATCGAGTAGAGGCGCTACATAAGCAGCTGGCACAGCGCATTTTGGTTCTGGACGGTGGCATGGGCACCATGATCCAAAGCTATCGTCTGGAAGAAGAGGACTACCGTGGCGAACGTTTTGCTGACTGGGAAAGCGATCTTAAAGGCAATAACGATCTTCTGGTGCTCTCCAAACCTGAAGTGATCGTCGAGATCCACAATGGCTACCTGGCTGCTGGCGCCGATATCCTCGAAACCAACACCTTTAACTCGACCACCATCGCGATGGCTGACTACCATATGGAATCGCTGTCAGCTGAAATTAACTACGAAGCGGCCCGGCTGGCGCGCCAGTGCGCCGATGAGTGGACCGCCCGCACGCCGGACAAACCGCGTTATGTGGCCGGTGTGTTAGGGCCGACTAACCGTACCGCCTCGATTTCCCCGGATGTGAACGATCCGGCGTATCGCAACGTTTCTTTTGATCAACTGGTAGAAGCCTACCGGGAATCTACCCGCGCGCTGGTTAAAGGTGGCGCGGATTTGATCATGATCGAAACCGTTTTCGACACGCTTAACGCCAAAGCCGCCACCTTTGCGGTAGAAACTGAATTTGAAGCACTGGGCATCGTGCTGCCGGTGATGGTTTCCGGCACCATCACCGATGCCTCTGGGCGAACCTTATCAGGCCAGACCACCGAAGCCTTCTACAACTCACTGCGTCACGTTAAGCCGCTGACCTTTGGTCTTAACTGCGCGCTGGGGCCGGATGAATTGCGCGAATATGTCGCCGAACTATCACGTATCGCGGAATGCTACGTCACCGCCCACCCGAATGCCGGTCTGCCGAACGCCTTTGGTGAGTACGATCTGGAAGCCAAAGAAATGGCGGAGCACATCGGTGAGTGGGCCCGTTCGGGCTTTCTGAACATCGTCGGTGGCTGTTGTGGCACCACGCCCGCGCATATCGCGGCGATGGTGAAAGCCGTAGAAGGCGTGCCGCCGCGCGTTCTGCCTGACATTCCGGTTGCCTGTCGTCTGGCCGGGCTTGAACCGCTGACCATCGATGCGAAAACGCTGTTTGTGAACGTCGGCGAACGAACTAACGTGACCGGTTCCGCCCGTTTTAAGCGGCTGATCAAAGAAGAAAAATACGCAGAAGCGCTCGCCGTCGCCCGCCAGCAGGTGGAAAGCGGCGCGCAAATCATTGATATTAATATGGATGAGGGGATGCTCGACGCGGAAGCGGCGATGGTGCGCTTCCTCAATCTGATTGCCGGTGAACCGGATATTGCCCGTGTGCCGATCATGATCGATTCCTCCAAATGGAACGTCATAGAACAGGGCCTGAAATGCATTCAGGGAAAAGGCATTGTTAACTCGATCTCCATGAAAGAGGGCGAGGAAGCTTTCCTGCATCATGCACGCATGGTTCGCCGTTACGGTGCCGCCGTGGTGGTGATGGCCTTCGATGAAACCGGGCAGGCGGATACCCGCAAACGCAAAATAGAAATCTGCCGTCGTGCCTATAAATTGCTGACAGAGAAAGTCGGTTTTCCGCCGGAAGACATCATTTTCGATCCGAACATTTTTGCGGTCGCCACCGGCATCGAAGAGCACAACAACTATGCTGTCGATTTCATTGAGGCCTGCGCAGATATCAAAGCGCAGCTGCCGCACGCGCTGATTTCCGGCGGTGTTTCCAACGTCTCATTCTCGTTTCGCGGTAATGACCACGTTCGCGAAGCCATTCACGCCGTTTTCCTCTATCACGCCATCCAGAACGGTATGGATATGGGGATTGTTAACGCCGGTCAGTTAGCCATTTATGATGATCTCCCGGCTGAACTGCGCGATGCCGTTGAAGACGTGATCCTTAACCGGCGCGACGACGGTACTGAGCGCCTGCTCGATCTGGCGGAGAAATATCGCGGCAATAAAGATGATGGGGAAGCCAATAAGCAGCAGGCCGAATGGCGCGGATGGGATGTAAAAAAACGTCTCGAATACTCGCTGATTAAAGGCATTACCGAGTTTATCGAACTGGATACGGAAGAGTGCCGCCAGCAGGCTGCGCGCCCGATTGAAGTGATCGAAGGGCCGCTGATGGACGGCATGAACGTGGTGGGCGATTTATTCGGCGCCGGTAAAATGTTTCTGCCGCAGGTGGTGAAATCTGCCCGCGTGATGAAGCAGGCCGTGGCTTACCTCGAGCCATACATTGAAGCCAGCAAAGAGAAAGGCAAAACCAACGGCAAAATCCTGCTGGCTACGGTGAAAGGCGATGTGCATGACATCGGCAAAAATATCGTCGGTGTGGTGTTGCAGTGCAATAACTACGAGATTATCGATCTTGGCGTGATGGTCGCGACTGACAAAATTCTGAAAACGGCCATCGAAGAAAAGGTCGATATCATCGGGCTTTCCGGCCTGATCACACCTTCGCTGGATGAAATGGTGAACGTGGCCAAAGAGATGGAGCGACGTGGCTTCACAATGCCGCTGCTGATCGGCGGCGCAACGACCTCCAAAGCGCACACCGCCGTTAAAATCGAGCAAAACTACAGCGGCCCGACGGTCTATGTACAAAATGCCTCGCGTTCGGTGGGCGTGGTGTCTGCGCTGCTGTCCGATGAACAGCGCGGCCCTTTCATCGAGCGCACGCGCAAAGAGTACGACACCGTGCGTATTCAGCATGGCCGTAAAAAACCACGCACGCCGCCGGTCAGTCTGGAGGTCGCGCGTGATAACGCCACCACCATTGACTGGGAAAGCTACACGCCGCCGGTGGCACACCGTCTGGGCGTACAGAAAGTGGAAGCCAGCATTGAAACGCTGCGCAATTACATCGACTGGACGCCGTTCTTTATGACCTGGTCGCTGGCCGGAAAATATCCGCGCATTCTTGAAGACGAAGTGGTCGGCGAAGAGGCGAAGCGCCTGTTTAAAGATGCCAATGACCTGCTCGATAAACTCTCCGCAGAGAAATTACTCAACCCGCGTGGCGTTGTCGGCCTGTTCCCGGCAAACCGCAGGGGCGATGATATTGAGATCTACAGCGATGAGCGTCGTCAGGATGTGCTGGTTGTCAGCCATCATCTGCGCCAGCAAACGGAAAAAACCGATTTCGCCAACTACTGCCTGGCTGACTTTGTCGCCCCGAAATCCAGCGGTAAGAAAGATTACATGGGCGCATTCGCCGTGACCGGCGGGCTGGAGGAAGACGCGCTGGCCGAGGCCTATGACAGGCAGCACGACGACTACAACAAAATCATGATCAAAGCGCTGGCTGACCGTCTGGCGGAGGCCTTTGCAGAATATTTGCATGAGAAAGTGCGTAAGGTCTACTGGGGCTTTGCGGCCAACGAGAACCTGAGCAATGAAGAGCTGATCCGCGAGAATTATCAGGGGATACGTCCGGCGCCGGGTTATCCGGCCTGTCCGGAACATACGGAAAAAGGTCAAATCTGGACGTTGCTGGATGTGGAAGCCAACACCGGCATGCAACTGACCGAATCTTTTGCGATGTGGCCGGGAGCAGCAGTTTCTGGCTGGTACTTCAGCCACCCGGACAGCAAATATTTCGCCGTGGCGCAGATTCAGCGCGATCAGGTCGAAGACTACGCCGCGCGTAAGAATATGCCGGTCGCCGAAGTTGAACGCTGGCTGGCGCCAAACCTGGGTTACGACGCCGACTAATACCTGTCATCCTTCATGCTGACTCTGCGTTGGCCTGCTATCACAAACCCCAGTCACTTTCTAAAATAAGTGACTGGGGTTCATTCAGTTGCCGCCTTGATTCATCCCGAATGATTCAGGGTATCCCGGCAGTGTTTTTGCCCACTGAAATCAATTCACTTCTACATCAATGTGCAGCGCGTCATAGCGCCAGTATTCCAGATCGCAGTCGATGACCCGATCGTGCTGGTCGCGGTTGGTGCGCGTAATAAACAGCGCCGGACTGCCGGAGGCGACTCTCAGCGCGCGTGAAGCTTGCTCGGACAGCAGCGTGGGCACCATATCAAAACGAACGCGTCCGTAATGAATATCATAGCGGGCAGCGTATAAATCTGTCAGAGATGTCGTGAGATCGGCGTCGAGAATACCCTGAAAATACAGCGGATTAAGGTAGTGCTCGACATACAAAACGGGGCGCTTGTCGATATAACGTAACCGGCGGATACAAATCACCTCACTCCCTGATGGCAACAGGAGTTTCTGGCAGACCGTCTCACTGGCAACGCAATATTTCGCATCAATGACTTCAGTTTGCGCATCGCGCCCCTGATCTTTCGCCATCGCGTGAAAATGACTTCTTTGCAACGGGTTATAGACAATGCGCGGCGGTGACACAAACCAGCCGCGCCGGACTTCGCGATAAATCAGCCCCTGCGCTTCGAGCTGGCTCAATGCTTCCCGCAGCGTGATGCGGGTTGTGGAAAAGTGGTCACTCAGCGCACGCTCAGAAGGCAGCCTTCCCTCGGCTGAAAATGCCCCCGTTGCGATACTTTCACTTAACGCCTTACAAATCACGGCAACGGTCGTCTGCGATTCACCCATCGGTCAGCAAGCCTCATTTCAGTGCGTTTTTGCACCAATCCGACCCTTTACTGTGTAAATAATGTGCGCCCGTTAACAGCTGTAAGCTTAAAACTGCTGCTTTTTCACGCTGACATATAATTATCACAATTGATCGTTAGATTGGCTTGGTTCTTGCTGGACTAGACCAGCACTTCACACACTACCATCTGGAGCATCCGTTATGAAACAGTTGTTCGCTTCTGTGTTAACCAGCGCGCTCGTATTGTCCACCTCTGCCGCTTTTGCCGCTGAGCCTCCTGCTGAACTCGTGAAAGCGGCGCAAGCTGAAGGCACGGTAAACAGCGTCGGTATGCCTGATGACTGGGCGAACTGGAAGGGAACCTGGAGTGATTTGAGCACCAAATATGGCCTCAAACACAGCGATACTGACATGAGCTCGGCGCAGGAAATCGCCAAATTCCTCGCGGAAAAAGACAACGCCAGCGCAGATATTGGCGACGTAGGAGCCGCGTTCGGGCCGGTAGCGGTGCAGAAGGGCGTCACCCAGCCTTACAAACCGACCACCTGGGATCAGGTGCCGGACTGGGCGAAAGATAAAGAAGGTATGTGGGCACTCGCTTACACCGGCACCATTGCTTTCATCATTGATAAATCTCAGGTGAAAGATGAGCCGCACAGCTGGGCCGATCTGCTGAACAGTAAATACAAAGTCACTATCGGCGATGTGAGCACCGCAGCGCAGGCCGCCAACGGCGTGCTGGCAGCCACTTACGCCATGGGCGGTAACGAAACTAACCTGAAACCGGGGCTGGAATACTTTGGCAAGCTGGCGAAAGCAGGGCGTCTGAGCCTCACTAACCCGGTGATCGCCTCTCTGGAAAAAGGTGAAGTGCAGGTCGGTGTGGTCTGGGACTTCAACGGTCTGAGCTATCGCGACAAAATCGACAAAACCCGCTTCGACGTGGTGATCCCATCTGATGGTTCCATCACTTCCGGCTATACCACCATCATCAACAAATTCGCCAAACACCCGAACGCCGCCAAACTGGCGCGCGAATACATCTTCTCTGATGCAGGCCAGATCAACTTAGCGCAGGGTTATGCCCGTCCGATCCGTGCCGACCACATCACCCTGCCTGATGATGTGAAAGCCAAACTGCTGCCATCGAGCGAGTACAAAAATGCGCATCCGATTGCGGATACGGCTGCCTGGGATAAGAGCGCTAAAACCTTGCCTCGCCTGTGGCAGGAAAACGTCATGATCAATATGCAGCAGTAAGCGTGGGATCAATAAAATAAAAGCGAACAGCGAAAGCATTGTTTTCATTACAACACCTGCACCAAAGGCAAACGTGTCATGAAGAGCATTCTGGTAGTACTGGACGGCCTGAATTATCAGGTCGGCCACGACGCAATGGGGTATTTACAGGCGCAGTGTGCCGCAGGACGCGGCCGCTTGTATCCGCTGGAATGTGCACTGCCTTCGCTGTCCCGGCCACTGTATGAGTGCATCCTCACCGGCATCACGCCGGTGATGAGCGGCATTGTGAATAATCAGGTTGACCGGTTATCCACACAGCGCAGTATTTTTCATTATGCCCGCGACGCCGGTCTGACGACGGCAGCTGCGGCCTATCACTGGGTCAGTGAGTTGTATAACCGCACGCCGTTCGACCCGCCGAGGGACCGCCATACCAGCGATGACACGCTGGCTATTCAGCACGGTCATTTTTATTACGACGACGTCTACCCGGATTCGCATTTGTTCGACGATGCCGAGAGTCTGCGCCGCCGCCACGATCCGGATTTCCTGCTGATCCACCCGATGAACATTGACGACGCCGGGCATAAATTTGGTCTGTCGACGCCTCAGTACCGCAACAAAGCGCGGACGGCAGACGGCATCCTGTCACGCTATCTGGGGGACTGGCTCGATGCGGGTTATCAGGTCATTGTCACCGCTGACCACGGCATGAACGACGATCGCAGCCACGGCGGCATTTTGCCGGAAGAGCGCCAGGTGCCGTTATTTGTTTTCGGCAGTGCGTTCAGCTTGCAAGACGCCGCGCCTCTGCAAACTGAGCTGTGCGGAACCCTTTGTCAGATCCTCAATATTGCCCACGATAAGCCACACTGCGCGGCATTACTGGCCTGAATCCCGTCACTTTTAAAGGATACCCGATGAAAGCTAAGTGGATTGCAGCGCTGTTTATGCTGCCGTTTCTGGTGTTCTTCATTGCCTTTCAGCTGGCGCCGCTGGCCTGGATTGCGGTCAGCAGCTTTTACAGTGAAACCTATGAAGCCTGGGGGCTGGGAAATTACACCGACATCCTGACCTCGCCGTTCTATCTGCAGGCCATGCGTTTCTCGCTGGATATTTCGATCTGGTCAAGCGTCTACGGTTTGCTGATTGCGTTAGTGGGCAGTTACTCACTTCGCCAGCTCGGCCCGACAAAGCTGCATGACTTCGTGATGTCGTTTACCAACATGACCAGTAACTTTGCGGGTGTCCCGCTGGCCTTCGCCTTTGTGATACTGCTCGGTCTTAACGGCTGCCTGACCCTGCTGCTGCAAAAATACGGGCTGATGGAAAACTTCAATCTGTATTCAAAAAGCGGACTGATCGTTCTCTATACCTATTTTCAGATCCCGCTGGGCGTATTGCTGATGTACCCGGCATTTGATGCGCTGCGCGAAGACTGGCGGGAGTCTGCCGCTTTGCTGGGGGCCGGCCGCTGGAGTTACTGGCGCTACATCGGTATGCCGGTACTGTTTCCGGCGCTGATGGGGACGTTCGTGATTTTGCTCGCCAATGCACTCGGCGCCTACGCCACGGTGTACGCCCTGACCACCGGCAATTTCAACGTCGTGCCGGTGCGAATTGCCGCGCTGGTGTCCGGCGATATTTCCCTCGACCCCAATATGGGCAGTGCGCTGGCGATGTTACTGGTGGTGCTGATGGCCTTTATCACGCTGATCCATCAGTGGTTATTGCGTAAAAGTTATCTCAGTCAGCGCAGCTGATTACCGGAAAAAGGAACGTAACATGTCGCGGTCTGAAGCAATTTACCACCGTGTGGTGATCTGGGTTTTACTGATTTTACTGATGTTGCCGCTGCTGGCGACGCTGGTGTATGCGCTGGTGCAGGAGTGGGGCGCGACGATTTTGCCGAGCGGTTTTACGCTGAAATGGCTGGTGGCGTTATGGAGTGATCCGCGATTTCTTATCGCGCTCTGGCACTCGCTGCTGGTGTGTTTCGGCACGCTTTTCCTCTCGCTGGTGCTGATCCTGCCACTGATGTTTGTGATCGCTTACTATTTCCCTAAGCTCGATGCGCTGATGAATATCCTGATCCTGTTGCCGTTTGCGGTGCCGCCGGTGGTGTCCTCCGTCGGCCTGATGCAGCTCTACTCCGGCGACCCTTTTCCCCTCACCGGCACGCCGTGGATCCTGATTGGCTGTTACTTCACTATCGCGCTGCCGTTTATCTATCGCGCCATCTCTAACAACATGCAGGCCATCAACCTGCGTGACCTGATGGACGCCGCGCATTTGCTGGGAGCCAGCACCTGGAAAGCGGCGCTGCTGGTGGTTTTACCGAACTTACGCAAAGGCGGGATGATCGCAGTCCTGCTCTCATTCTCCTTCCTGATTGGTGAATTCGTGTTCGCCAACCTGCTGGCAGGCAGCCGTTATGAAACGGTGCAGGTCTATCTTTACAACATGCGTAATGGCAGCGGTCATTTCACCAGCGCGCTGGTCATCTCCTATTTTATGGTCGTCCTGATGTTTACCTGGGTGGCGAACATGCTGAACAAAGGAAAGAGCTGATATGTCATATTTGCAGGTCACTCAACTCAACAAATCGTATGGCCCGACGCAGATTTTTCACAACATTGATTTCTCTGCCCAAGAGGGGGAATTTGTGACCCTCCTCGGGCCGAGCGGTTGCGGGAAATCAACGCTGCTGCGCTGTCTGGCCGGTCTGACCTCCGTCGACAGCGGAAAAATTCTGATCCAGGGGCAGGATATTGTGCCATTGCCGCCACAACAGCGCGGCATCGGCATGGTCTTCCAGAGCTATGCGCTGTTTCCCAATATGAGTGTCGAGGCTAACGTGTCTTTTGGCCTGAAAATGCAGAAACTGCCCGCTGCTGAAGTGCATCGTCGCGTCGGCGAGGTGCTGGAACTGGTGGAAATGAGCGATTATGCCAAACGTTATCCGCATCAGCTTTCCGGCGGGCAGTGTCAGCGTGTGGCGCTGGCGCGATCGCTGGTGACGCAGCCGCGTCTGTTGCTGCTCGATGAGCCGCTGTCGGCGCTCGATGCCCGTATCCGTAAGCATTTGCGTGAACAAATCCGCCGTATACAGCGTGAAATGAACCTTACCGCGATCTTTGTCACCCACGATCAGGAAGAAGCGCTGACCATGTCAGACCGGATTGTGCTCATGAACAAAGGACAAATCGTCCAAAATGCCGATGCCGAAACCTTGTATACTGAACCTGTCGATGCGTTCGCCGCAGGCTTTATCGGCAGCTACAATCTGCTGAGCCCTGAACAGGCGATGGCGCTGACCGGCATGACCTACACTGGCCGCGTCGCCATTCGTCCTGAATCGGTCACGATGTGCGAACTGATTGAAGGGATACCGGCAAAAATCCTCAGCCACAGCCTGCTCGGTAACGTTGTGCGCTATCGCGTTTTAGCGCACGGCGTGGAGCTTTCTGTGGATGTTTTAAACCGTTCTGTGGCCTCACTTCGCGCCGACGGCAGCGATATTGGTCTACAGTTAGATCTTGTTACGTTACGGGAAGTTGCATGAAACTGGCGCTGTTTGATCTCGATGAAACCCTGATTAGCGGCGACTGTTCCAGCCTGTGGTCAGCGTATATGGTGGCACAGGGCTGGGTGGCCGATAAACAGGCTTTCCTGCAACAGGACGCCGCCCTGATGCAACAATATGCGGTGGGGAAAATGGATATGCAGGAGTACATGCGATGTACCCTGATGCCGCTGACCGGTCGCAGTGAACATGACGTGGCGGCGATGGTTGGCCGGTACGTAGAAGAAATTATCGCACCGCGCATTTATGCGCAGGCGCGTGAGTGTCTGGCCACTCACCGCGCACAGGGCGACCGGACGGTGATTATCTCCGCGTCCGGTGAGCATCTGGTGCGACCGATCGCCCGTTTCCTCGGTGTTGAGGAAACGCTGGCGATCGGTGTAGACATTCAGCATGGCCGCTTTACCGGGGCCACGCGGGGAACGATGACCTATCGCGAGGGCAAGGTTTCGCGATTGTTGGAACTCATCAATCAGGACGCATCCCTGCTGCAACAAGCCAGTTTTTATTCGGATTCTCATAATGATCTGCCGTTACTGACCAAAGTGGGTCAGCCGCATGCAGTGAATCCGGACGCCATCCTGCTCCAGCACGCCCGGCAGGCAGGATGGCCGGTCTATGCCTGGCGTTAATGGAGCTGTTTTTTCGTGTTAACCCTTCTTCATCTGTTATCTGCTGTCTCTCTGCTGGTGTGGGGGACGCACATCGTCCGTACCGGCATCATGCGTGTTTTCGGCGCCAATTTGCGCCGTGTGCTGAGCAGTAGCGTAGAAAAAAAACCGCTGGCCTTCGTGGCCGGTATTGGTGTGACCGCGCTGGTGCAAAGCAGTAATGCCACCGCGCTGCTGGTGACGTCCTTCGTTTCTCAGGGGCTGGTTGCGCTGGCACCAGCGCTGGTGATCATTCTCGGTGCGGATGTCGGTACCGCCGTGATGGCGCGTATCCTGACGTTCGATCTCTCCTGGCTTTCTCCGCTGTTTATCTTCGTCGGCGTGGCGTTTTTCCTCAGCCGTAAACAAACCCGTGCCGGCCAGATGGGGCGCGTCGGTATTGGCCTCGGGCTGATTTTACTGGCGCTTGAACTGATTGTTTCCGCGGCGACGCCGATCATGCAGGCGTCGGGCGTCAAAGTGCTGTTTTCCTCGCTGACCGGTGATGTGCTGCTCGATGCCCTGACCGGCGCGGTTTTTGCCATCATCAGTTACTCTAGTCTGGCAGCCGTTCTTCTGACCGCCACGCTGACGGCGACCGGGGTGATTTCCCTGAAAGTGTCATTGTGTCTGGTGATCGGTGCCAACCTTGGCAGCGGTTTACTGGCGATGATCAACGCCAGCAAAATGAATGCGGCGGGCCGGCGCGTGGCGCTCGGCAGCACGCTGTTTAAACTGATTGGTCTGGTGATTGTGCTGCCGTTTGTCGGGCCGCTCTCGACGCAACTGGCGCGGCTGGGCATTCCGGACGAAGAGCTGGTGATCTATTTCCACATGTTCTACAACCTGATCCGCTGTCTGGCGATGGTGCCACTGACCGCGCCGATGGCCAGAGTGTGCGAGATGATGATTGCTGATGTGCCGGAAGACGATCCGCGCCTGCGTCCGCGCCATCTGGACGTCAGTGCGATTGATACCCCCACGCTGGCGCTGGCCAATGCCGCCCGCGAAACCCTGCGCATGGGCGACGTGGTGGAACACATGCTGATCCTCAACCGGGAAGTTATGCACGGCAAACTGGCACAGGATCGCGAAGTGCGCCGTCTCGATGACGATGTGGACGTGCTGTACACCGCCATCAAACTTTATCTGGCGCAAATCAACAAAGAAGGGCTGGGCGAAGAGGATTCACGCCGCTGGGCTGAAATCATCGAAATGGCGCTCAACCTGGAGCAGGCGGGCGATATTATCGAACGCATGACCGGCGATATTACGGCGAAATCTCATGCCACGCGCCGCGCATTTTCCCCTGAAGGGCTGGTGGAACTGGACGCGCTGCACGAAAAACTGCTGGATAACCTGCGTCTTAGCCTCGGGGTGTTCCTGTCGAATGACCTGACCAGCGCCCGTCGTCTGCGCCGTTCTAAACATCGTTTCCGTATTCTCGACCGCCGTTATGCGCACGCGCACGTTGACCGCCTGCATCAGCATAACGTGCAGAGTATCGAAACCAGTTCGCTGCACCTTGGCCTGCTGGGCGACATGAAGCGTCTGAATTCGTTGTTCTGTGCGGTCGCGTATAACGTGCTGGATCAGGACGAGCAGGAAGATGAACAGCGTGAGCCGAATGATGATATGAAACGGGTTTAATATCCGCTTTCATGAGTAAAAAAAACGGGCGCTGAGGAAGGCGCCCGTTTTTTATTGCTCGGTTAAGCGTCTGAAATCAGTCTTTTTTGACCGGTTTACCCGACCAGTAACCGGCCAGTAACGAACCTGACAGGTTATGCCAGACCGAGAACAGGGCGCCTGGCAACGCGGCCAGCGGGGAGAAGTACATTTTTCCGAGCGTCGCGGCCAAACCCGAGTTCTGCATACCGACTTCCATCGCCAGCGTGCGGCAGGTGGTTTCGTCAAAGCCAAACAATTTCCCGCCCCAGTATCCGCTCAGCAGACCGATACCGTTGTGCAGAATCACCGCCACAATCACCACTAAACCTACGGAACCGATAAAGCCCTGACTTCCGGCCACTACGGCGCTGATGATGGCGATGATGCACACCATGGAAAACAGCGGCAGCAGCGGTTCGATGCGTTTCACGATTTTCGTGAACAGATGATGAATGATAAGGCCGGCCAAAATCGGGATAACCACGATCTGCAAAATGCTCAGCAACATGCCTTCCACATCCACTTTGATGTGCGTATCCACATATAAGCGCGTCAGCAGTGGCGTGGCGAAAACGCCGACCAGCGTGGATACCGCAGAAATGGTCACGGAAAGCGCGACGTCACCTTTCGCCAGATAAATCATTACGTTGGATGCCGTGCCGCTGGCAACGCTGCCTACCAGAATCATGCCGGCAGATAAATCCGCGGGCATGTGGAACAGTTTTGCCAGTACCCAGGCCGCCAGCGGCATGATCAGATAATGCAGGAAGGTGGCGGCGGCTACCGGGCCGGGGCGGGAAAGGACGCGTTTGAAATCCCCGAATTCAAGGGTGACGCCCATCGCGAACATAATCAGCATCAGCAGGGTAGAAACATGGGGGCCGATGGGCGTGAAGGTGGTCGGCGAAAAATAGGCCGCGACGGATAACAGCACGGCCCACAGCGGAAACAGGCGGGTGATTATGGCTAACATTGAGGATGATCCTTGTCTTTGTTGTTTTGCAAAAGTACTGACAAAAAAAAAGACCGGGCACAAGGCCCGGTCTTCTCAGATACCGCGCCCGTTATTGTTCGAATAGGTTGCGGTGCAGAGTTTTAACGACCTGATCGGCATCGCTGCCCGGCACCAGGAAGCACAGGTTATAGCTGCTCGCGCCGTAACAAATCATGCGGATATTGAACGGATCCAATACACCGAACACTTCTTTGCCCACGCCGCAGGCCTGCGACAATTTGTTGCCGATAATGGCGATCAGCGCCAGATTCTCTTCCACTTCAACACGACACAGTGACGACAGTTCAGTCAGCAACGACGTGGTCAGCAGGCTGGCATCAGAAGACGTCGAGCCGGTGGTGTCGAGGGTCAGCGCCACGCTGACCTCAGAGGTGGTGATCAAATCAACGGAAATATTGTGGCGCGCCAGAATACCAAACACGTCGGCGAGGAAACCGCGTGAATGCAACATGCTCAGGCTGTGCAGTGTCACCAGCGTCTGCCGGCGACGCAGGGCAATGGCACGGAACAGCGGCGGGTTATCGGAGGTATCACACACCAGAGTGCCGCCGCCCGAAGGATCTTTGCTGGAGCCGACAAACACCGGAATGCCGCGACGCACCGCAGGCAGCAAGGTGGCCGGGTGCAGAACTTTGGCGCCGAAGGTCGCCATTTCGGCCGCTTCTTCAAACGCAATACGATCTATACGTTTTGCCGCCGGCACCAGACGCGGGTCAGTGGTGTAAATACCCGGTACGTCAGTCCAGATATCGACGCGCACAGCCCCCAGCGCTTCGCCCAGCAATGCGGCGGTGTAATCGCTGCCGCCACGGCCCAGCGTGGTGGTGCGGCCTTTGCCTTCCGAGCCGATAAAGCCCTGGGTGATCACCAGCGCATTCTGTAAACGTGGCTGCAATTGCTGAAGGGTCAGGTCGGTGAGCGCCTGCGTGTCCGGCTCTGCGCGTCCAAAATGGTCGCTGGTGCGCATGACTTTACGCACATCAAACCATTCAACGGGCACATTGCGCTGGCGAACGATTTCAACAAACAGCAGGGTGGACATCAGTTCGCCGTGGCTGACCAGTTCGTCGGTCAGCGCAGTGGACGTCGCGAGGCTCGCCGCTTCTGACAGCATCGCAATATTTTCCAGCATGCGGCCAATTTCTTCACGAATAACCGTGGGGTTATCGAGACGATCAATAATGGCATTCTGGATACGGCGGATTTCATCAAGCAGGAACACGCGGCGTTCGGTTTCTTTACCGACAGCCAGCTCGACTAATAAATTGGTGACGCCCGCAGAGGCGGAGAGAACGACCAGACGAACTTCAGGGCGCGCAAGAACGATGTCTGCGCTGCGGTTCATCGCGTCGAAATCCGCCACGCTGGTACCGCCGAATTTGGCGACGATGACGCTGCCAAAAGGCTGTGGGTTGGCGTTGCGGGATGCTGCGTAATTCATGTAAAACCTCATGTCCGGGCCATCAACATCATGACAGCCAGCTAATCCATAAGAATTGGCACAAGGGGAGAGCGGGAAACGGGGGCAGACGTAGAGATACTACGATACACCCAGAAGCGCCCCACCATGCCAATACCCTTTTTCGGGTATGTCGGTGACAACCCAGAGGATTCAGCCCCTGTGGTCGATCGTCTGCCTGCCGTCAGCATCTGACCTCGGCGCCGCTCCCCCTGATGCACCTTCGCAGGATTTCGGCTCCTCCGGTACACTGCCTGGGCGACGCGCCTCTTCTGGCTCACGCATACCCCGGCGACGTGAATGATTTCGGGGATAAGCTATGCGTAAGTTAGGTGCTTAGGAATAACGGGTTATGGCGCGTCTGTCAACGGTCTGACGGCTTAGCGCGCCACATTTTGAGCGATTGTCATCTAATATTGTTCTCTGTCATTGTGAATCCACAGATCTGGCCTATCGCAAGAAAAGGCATCTCATCTCGGGAAGTTCAGGATACAATCGGGACAGTTACCTCATATTTATTCTCAGCCTAAGAGCATTGCTATGAAAAATATCAATCCAACTCAGACCGCTGCCTGGCAAGCCCTGCAGCAGCATTTCGACACGATGAAAGATGTGCAGATTAGCCATCTGTTTGCTGAAGATGGTGATCGTTTCTCGAAGTTCTCTGCCACTTTTGAAGACCAGATGTTGGTCGATTTCTCTAAAAACCGCATCACTTCAGAAACTCTGGATAAGCTGCAAGCCCTGGCCAAAGAGACTGATCTTCAGGGTGCAATCAAATCGATGTTCTCTGGCGAGAAGATCAACCGCACCGAAGACCGCGCTGTTCTGCACGTTGCCCTGCGTAACCGCAGCAACACGCCGATTGTGGTCGATGGCAAAGATGTCATGCCGGAAGTGAACGCCGTGCTGGCGAAGATCAAAGGCTTCACCGAGCGCGTTATCGGTGGCGACTGGAAAGGCTATACCGGTAAAGCGATCACTGACATCGTGAACATCGGTATCGGCGGTTCTGACCTCGGCCCGTTCATGGTGACCGAAGCGCTGCGTCCTTACAAAAACCATCTGAATATGCATTTCGTCTCCAACGTTGACGGCACGCACATCGCCGAAACGCTGAAAGACCTGTCGCCGGAAACCACGCTGTTCCTGGTGGCGTCAAAAACCTTCACCACGCAAGAAACCATGACCAACGCCCACAGCGCGCGTGACTGGTTCCTGAAAACGGCAGGCGATGATAAACACGTGGCGAAACACTTCGCGGCGCTGTCTACCAACGGCAAAGCTGTGGGTGAGTTTGGTATCGACACCGACAACATGTTCGAATTCTGGGACTGGGTCGGCGGCCGTTACTCTTTGTGGTCTGCAATCGGCCTGTCTATCGCATTGTCCGTAGGTTTCGAAAACTTCGAACAACTGCTGAGCGGTGCTCACGCGATGGATAACCACTTCGCCAATACCCCTGCAGAGAAAAACCTGCCGGTTCTGCTGGCGCTGATCGGTATCTGGTACAACGATTTCTACGGTACTGAAACCGAAGCCATCCTGCCATACGATCAGTACATGCACCGTTTTGCGGCGTACTTCCAGCAAGGCAACATGGAATCCAACGGTAAATTCGTTGACCGTAACGGCAACCCGGTAGATTACCAGACAGGCCCGATCATCTGGGGTGAGCCGGGTACCAATGGTCAGCATGCGTTTTATCAGCTGATCCACCAGGGTACCAAAATCATTCCTTGTGACTTCATCGCGCCGGCTGTCAGCCACAACGCGCTGAGCGATCATCACGCGAAACTGCTGTCTAACTTCTTTGCTCAGACAGAAGCGCTGGCATTCGGTAAATCTCTGGACGTGGTTGAGAAAGAATTCGCCGACCAGGGTAAAAAACCGGAAGACGTTAAACACGTCGCGCCATTTAAAGTGTTCGAAGGTAACCGTCCGACCAACTCCATCCTGCTGCGTGAAATCACGCCATACAGCCTGGGTGCGTTGATCGCGATGTACGAGCACAAAATCTTTACTCAGGGCGCTATCCTGAACATCTACACCTTCGACCAATGGGGCGTAGAACTGGGCAAACAGCTGGCAAACCGTATTCTGCCAGAGCTGGAAGGCGACAAAGACGTGACCGGCCATGACAGTTCAACGAATGGTCTGATCAACCGCTTCAAAAACTGGCGTGCATAAGTCTTTAGCAAAGTCGTAAATCGCTAAAGTCCGCCAAAATAAAAGGGTTAGCCGTAACAGGCTGACCCTTTTTTAATGCCGCTTTTACTGTGCGGACTCTGTGGTATTCTGCGGGTATTAATAACAAAAGTGGGATGTAGATCACATGGCAGGATCAAAACGTGCAACGATGATATCGGTCATCATGCAGCGAATTTTGAACGTTTTCTTATTAGGGCTGGCGGCGATCCTGATGATTTTTATCGGGCGCGAAACCTATCATCTGGCAATGGTACTGTTCGTGAATAACGATCAGTCATCGTCATATCTTCTGATAGAGGGGATTGTCATTTACTTCCTCTATTTCGAGTTTATCGCGCTGATTATCAAGTATTTTTCATCGGGCTATCACTTCCCGTTGCGCTATTTTATTTATATCGGCATCACGGCAATTATCCGCCTGATTATTGTTGACCACAAAAGTCCTTATGACACGCTGGTTTACGCCTGCGCGATTTTGGTTCTGGTTGTGACGCTGTTCCTGGCCAACAGTGAGCGTCTGCGCCGCGAGTAAAATGATGCGATTACTGCCTCGCATTCATGCGTTAGAATACGAGGCAGATAATTCATTGGAGGTATGAATACCTCCATTACGGAGCCGTTGATGTCTGATTCCCATTCCCCTGCACAACCCCCGATTCACTGGTTTAACGACCCGACAGATGTCCCTGCGGATGTTGCTGACTGGCTGATGGAAATGGGATCCATGACCCGTCGCTTTGAAAAACAGGGTGTTACTGTCACCGTTAAACCTCAAAATGAGTGTTTTGTGACCCGCGCAGAGCTTGGCGAAAGTGAAGCGCAGCAACTCCCGGAAAGCGCCCGTTACTGGGTTCGGGAAATTGTGTTGTTCGGTGATGCCGAGCCGTGGTTACTCGGACGCACCGTGATCCCCGAAGAGACACTGACCGGGCCGGATTTGGCGCTGGTTGATCTCGGCACAGTGCCGCTTGGTCGCTACCTGTTTAGCGGCAATAATCTGACCCGTGATTACATTCATCTCGGGCAGTTACAGAGTGAGCGGGGCGATCTGTGGGCGCGCCGCTCGCGTCTGCGCCTTTCTGATAAACCGCTGCTGCTGACGGAAATCTTCCTGCCAGATTCACCGGTTCACCGCCCAGAGGGCAAAGTGAGCGGGACATGACACAAACTAATCAACAAGGAGAACAGAGAGTGTCCGCAAGTATGCCGCAGGGTACCTGGCGTGATTATTGCCGTCTGATGCGTATTGATAAGCCCATCGGTTCGCTGTTGCTGCTGTGGCCGACGTTGTGGGCGCTGTGGCTGGCCGGTGGCGGCATGCCTTCGGTTAAAATTCTCGTGGTGTTTGTGCTTGGGGTCTTCTTCATGCGCGCCGCCGGCTGTGTGGTGAATGATTACGCCGATCGCAAAATCGACGGCCACGTCAAACGCACTGCCAACCGCCCGCTGCCGAGCGGGACTATCAGCAGTACGCAGGCCAAAATGTTGTTTGTCGGGCTGGTGCTGGTGTCTTTCCTGCTGGTTCTGCTGCTCAACCGCATGACGATATTGTTATCACTGGCCGGGCTGGCGCTGGCGTGGGTGTATCCGTTCATGAAGCGTGTCAGCCATTTACCGCAGTTTGTATTGGGTGCGGCTTTTGGCTGGGCGATCCCGATGGGGTACGCCGCCGTCAGTGAGACGCTGCCGCTGAGCTGCTGGTTATTATTCCTGGCGAATATCTGCTGGACGGTGGCCTACGACACACAATATGCGATGGTTGATCGCGATGATGATGTGAAGATCGGTGTGAAATCCACGGCAATTCTGTTTGGTCGTTTTGACACACTGATTATCGGATTGCTGCAACTGGCGACGCTGGTTCTGATGGCCATTGTCGGGCATCTTTCACAGCTTGGCGCGCCATTCTACTGGTCACTGCTGCTGGCCGCTGCGCTGTTTGTCCATCAGCAAAAGTTGATTGCAAAACGTGAGCGTGACGCCTGTTTTCTGGCCTTCCGCCAGAATAACTACGTGGGCCTGGTGCTGTTCCTCGGTATTCTGATGAGCCTTCAGGCGTTCACTTTCTAAGTATTCAGCCAGCAGAGCGCGCATAAAAAAACGCCCGGACTTTTACAGAGTCCGGGCGTTTTGTTTTCTGCCATTCATCGCGTTACTGCGGGCGATCAGTGGTCAGTGTCGCGCACATCCATCTTAGGCTCAGCCGGAGGTTCCGTTGGCTGTGGCAGCTCTGAAGGCATACCGGCGCTCTCGATCGTGAGTTTGATATCCGGCGTCATCAGGTCACTCAGCATGATGTAAATCTCACGCGTTTGTTCCTGAATCGCATCCCCGCTGTCGCTGATATAGCCTTCTGCGCGCAGAGTGCCGACCAGCGTCGAGAAGACGGCTTTATCGAAGAACTCAGGCGCATTGATGCCGTGCAGCACCGACAGGCGCTGAGCCATAATCCGGCTCTCTTTTTCCAGCGCACCACGGTTGATGCTTGGATTCGTGGTGAGCAGCGAGAAGGTGATCGCATAACGTTGCAGCGTTTCACGCACACCGGCAGCCAGCAGTTGCAGCGTGCGGATACGCGCCGGGTTCAGCGATAACTCATCATCTTCCAGATGAATAATCTGCTGACGCGCCAGCTCAAGCGTCAGTACATCCAGCACCTGCGGCAGCTCGGCTTTGTCGAAATGCATAAACAGTTCAGCTTTCAGCATCGGATAAATCAGCTCAACCTGACGCAGTAATTCCGCGCGGCTAACCTGACGATGGTGCATCACAATGCTCGAAATCAGCGACGGCAACACCAGCATATGATGGATGTTGTTGCGGTAATACGTCATCAGCACGGCCTGTTCACGCGGCAGAACGATGATGTCGCCAATGTTATCTTTTTCGACCTGGAACTTGTTCATGTTCAGCGCGTGATCGAGCAACTGATTAGCGGTCAGATCAGGCACGGTCGAATCCGCGTTATACGGCACATTGCGCAGCAATTGCAGATAACAGTCGATCTGTTCGGTCAGCTGTTCGCGGGTCAGTGAGCGCTGACGCGATGCCAGCAGCGCAGTACAACACAGGTTCATGGCGTTAGCCGCCGCTGAATTGTTGATACGCACCATAATCTGCTCAGCCAGATCCTGCACCGTTGGCGTCAGCCAGCTCGGACGTTGCGCTTCGATAGGGTCGATCGCTTCACGCCAGGTTGGTACGTTCTGGTTCAGATAAGTGGTCAGATGCAGCGGCTCGCCGAAGTTCACATAACCCTGGCCGAGGTTGCGCAGTTTACGCAGGCCATTGAGCATCTGGGTCAGGCTCTCTTTTTCTTTCGTCGCGCCGCGCAACTCTTTGGCGTAAGTGCCCACTTCCATCACGTGCTCGTAACCGATGTAAATCGGCACCAGCGTAATCGGACGTGAACCGCCGCGCAGCATGGCCTGAATGGTCATTGCCAGCGTACCTGTTTTTGGCTCCAGCAGGCGTCCGGTGCGTGAACGGCCCCCTTCGACAAAGTATTCCACCGAGTAACCCCGGCTAAACAGTTCGCCCAGATATTCGCGGAAAACGGTCGAATACAGTTTGTTGCCTTTAAAGGTACGGCGAATGAAGAACGCGCCCAGACGTCGGAAAATCGGGCCGGCTGGCCAGAAATTCAGGTTGATACCGGCAGCAATGTGCGGCGGCACCAGCCCCTGGTGATAAAGCACGTAAGACAACAGCAGGTAATCCATGTGACTGCGGTGGCAGGGTACATACACGATTTCCTGTCCGTCTTGCGCTAACTGGCGGACGCGCTCGGCATTGTTGACGTTGATGCCCTTATACAGGCGGTTCCACGTCCAGCTCAGCACGCGGTCAGAAAGGCGCACGGCTTCATAAGAGAAGTTTGCGGCAATTTCTTCCATCAGTGCGATAGCGTTTTGCTGGGCTTTTTCGTGAGAAATTTTCTTGCTGCGCGCTTCGTCTTCAATCGCTTTTTCGATGGCTTTAGAGGCCAGCAGCTTATTGAACAAATCCTGACGGGCAGGAAGACGAGGACCGACGGCCGCCAGACGCAGACGGGAGAAGTGCATACGCGCTACGCGGGCCAGTTTCTGTGCGATGGTTTTATCCGTCCCGTGTTCGGTCGCCATGTAGCGCAACGAAACAGTATTGGAGAAACGGACAAAGCTGTCGCGGCCCAGCCACAATACGGCGAAGAATTTCTGGATCCCGTTCAGCACGCGCAGATGCGGCGTGTCCTGACCTTCACGGCCTGGTGCCCGGCCGAACATCACCGAGACCGGCAACATCTGAATGTCTAATTCCGGGTTATTGCGGTGCAGGTCCAGATAGTCATGGAACAGCTTTACGGATTCCTGCTTCGGCGTGTAATACGAGAACACGCGCGGGCCTTCCGCGATAAACACGTGGCTTGGCAGCAGCGTTCCGTCGATATCCAGCGGGATCAGGGGATCGGGCAAATTCTGGGCGAGACACTGCGCACGCAGGGTCAGCAAATCTGCTTTGGAGTTATAAGGTAATACGTACAGGATCGGGCGCGTCGGGTCTAAGTGCAACTCGGTAACCGGATCTGTAGGTATGACTTTGCTCTTTACCAGCATCGAAAGCGGTAAATTCAATAATGTGTAATAAAGTCTACGCCAACCTGACATAAAAACGTGAAGCCTCTTGTTAGCCATTTCGCCGCAAGGATACCAGAAAGCTCAAATGAGATCTGTGGTGATGAGATACCATTAAACCGCTAAAATGCATCAAACACCCGAAGGACAACCCCTCAAGGATCAGTAACAGAATGGCGAACCAAGTCACTGGATTTACCCGAATTTATAAAGCAGCCGGTTACTCATGGAAAGGGCTGAAAGCGGCGTGGCAGAATGAAGCTGCCTTTCGTCAGGAAGCCAGCGCTGCTATCCCGTTAATTTTTCTCTCTTTCTGGTTCGATGTCAGCAGCATTGAACGCATCTTACTCATAGGCTCAGTGGTGCTGGTTTGCGTGGTCGAACTGCTCAACAGCGCCGTGGAATGTGCGATTGACCGCATCGGACCTGAGTTCCACGTTCTTTCTGGCCGTGCAAAAGATATTGGCTCGGCTGCCGTGCTGCTGACCATCATATTGGCGATTTTTGTCTGGGTCAGCATCTTTTGGCCGCGATGGTTCTGATTTGGAATCTGTCTTCCAGTAATCGTGCTTATGTACTGTTTTTATTCAATCTTAGGTTTTCATTGCCCGTTTAGCTGTATATACTCACAGCTAGACTGTATAAACAACCAGGGGGCGGAATGAAAGCTTTAACGACCAGACAACAAGAGGTCTATGACCTGATTCGCGATCATATCTCCACCACGGGTATGCCACCAACCCGCGCGGAGATTGCCGCTCGTCTTGGGTTCCGTTCCCCGAATGCTGCGGAAGAACATCTGAAAGCGCTGGCACGTAAAGGCGTGATCGAGATTGTTTCCGGCGCGTCACGCGGTATTCGTCTGCTGATGGAAGAAGAAGAAGGTTTACCGCTGATCGGCCGCGTTGCCGCCGGTGAACCTCTGCTCGCTCAGCAACATATCGAAGGGCATTATCAGGTTGATCCGGCGATGTTTAAGCCGAGCGCCGATTTCCTGCTGCGTGTCAGCGGTATGTCGATGCGTGATATCGGTATCCTCGACGGCGATTTACTGGCTGTTCATAAAACGCAGGACGTGCGTAATGGTCAGGTTGTCGTAGCCCGTATTGATGATGAAGTCACCGTGAAACGCCTGAAAAAACAGGGCAGCGTGGTGCAGTTATTGCCGGAAAACAGTGAGTTCCAGCCTATCGTGGTGGATTTACGTGAGCAGAATTTCAGTATTGAAGGGTTGGCCGTAGGCGTCATTCGCAACGGCGACTGGATTTAACCTTCGTACTTCGGGCTATCTCTGCGTTGGCTGCCTTCGCGAACCCCGGTCACATACTTGTGTATGCTTCCGACGTTCGCTCAGTTGCCGCCTTGATGAAACTCGAATGACTGGGTCAAACTGTTGATCCAAAGGGTCATGTTTTTGATTTGCGGGTCGTGAGCCGCCTCTGACATACCGCTAAGCTTTAACGTTTCATCTCGTCGCCCCTCTCGGGGCGATGTCATTTACAGGCATATCCCGAACCTCCGGCATGAGATTCTCTATGCAACAACATTCCCTTCTGCAAAAGCTAAAACACACCTTTTTGAGCCCGACCGATAAAGCCCTCTGGATGCTCGCGCTACCGATGATTTTTTCTAATATCACCGTGCCGTTGCTGGGGTTAGTGGATACGGCAGTGATCGGTCATCTCGACAGCCCCGACTATCTTGGCGGCGTTGCGGTCGGTTCGATGATCACCACCTTCCTGTTTATGATGCTGCTCTTTCTGCGCATGAGTACCACCGGCATGACCGCTCAGGCGCTTGGTGCTCAAGATAACCTGTTGCTGGCCCGCGCGTTCGTACAACCTTTTCTGCTGGCCGTGCTCGCCGGTGTGGTGATCTTGCTTTTCCGCCATCCTCTGATGGAAGGCGCTTTTCACATCGTCGGCGGTAGCCAGTCTGTGCTTGAACAGGCGCGGCTTTTTCTGGAGATCCGCTGGTACAGCGCCCCTGCGTCTCTGGCAAATCTGGTGATTTTGGGTTGGCTGCTTGGTATCCAGTACGTGCGCGGGCCGGTAATGCTGCTGATTGCCGGTAATCTGCTCAATATCGCGTTGGATCTTTGGCTGGTGATAGGGCTTGGCTGGAATGTCCGTGGTGCCGCGACGGCCACGGCCTGCTCAGAATATTTCACGCTGTTTATCGGATTGTTTTTGGTCTGGCGCGTGATGCAGCGCCGGGGCATCAGCCCTGCGCTGTTAACCTCTGCCTGGCGCGGTGATCTGCGGCGGCTGTTAAGTCTTAACCGCGACATTATGCTGCGCTCACTGCTTCTTCAACTGTGCTTTGCCTCACTGACCATTCTGGGTGCGCGTCTGGGCAGCCATATTGTGGCGGTCAATGCCGTGTTGATGAATCTTCTGACCTTCACCGCTTTTGCGCTCGACGGTTTTGCTTACGCCATTGAAGCCCATTCAGGTGAGGCATTTGGTGCCCGCAATCGCGAAAAATTGCTCAATGTCTGGCGTGCCGCATGCCGTCAGGCCGGACTGGTCGCTCTGGCATTTGCACTGATATACGCGCTGACCGGTGAACAGATTATCAATGCGCTGACGTCGTTACCGGAGCTGCGTCAGCTGGCCGATCGTTATCTTGGCTGGCAGATTGTTCTGCCACTGGTGGCGGTGTGGTGTTATCTGCTCGACGGGATGTTTATCGGCGCCACGCGCGGAAGAGATATGCGTAACAGTATGGCGGTTGCCGCGCTGGGGTACGGGCTGACGCTGTTCACTTTGCCGATATTGGGTAACCACGCGCTTTGGCTGGCCCTGACGGTGTTCCTCGGATTACGTGGTATTGCATTGGGCTGGATATGGCACCGTTACTGGCAGCGCGACAGCTGGTTTTCATCGTCAGTTCACTGAATTAGCGGGCTTTTCAAACGGTGGGTAATCGCGGGTTGCCGTTATATCGTGCTTTGGAATAATCCTAATAATGGTTTTTATCCCTCCGATGGCAGGATAAATCGAAATTCTCTACTAACCTTTAAAGTGTTAAGCCCGAGCTGCAGCGGTAATCCGCAGCTCCACAACCCTAAGGTAACAGGAGATATTTTATGAATAAGGACCAAGCCGACGGTAACTGGAAGCAGTTTAAAGGCAAAGTAAAAGAAAAATGGGGCAAGCTGACCGATGATGACCTGACTGTCGTTGAAGGTAAACGCGATCAGCTGGTAGGGAAGATTCAGGAGCGTTACGGCTATCAGAAAGATCAGGCCGAAAAAGAGCTCAAAGATTGGGAATCAAGCAACAAATATCACTGGTAAAGCGCGACTCCCCCTCGCGTGTCAGTGACGTATCCTGAGATTTAGCTGCTCCTACCCGGAACGCTTCAGGATACGGGTACACGGATGTACCCAACTGCTTCACTGTACAAATTTGTGCAAAACATCCTTCACCCGAACATTTCACCCGCTAATTAACTTCCGCTATAAACTCCGCTTTAAACCCGACCCGTCAGCGTTTCTTCACCACAATTGAATGATCGTGATCGCAGTGATCGTGGCTCTCGCAGGTTTCAACGACCTTGCAGTCGCCGCACAAGCCATGCGCTTCGACCACGGAATGACGCAGTTCAAAACCCGAATCCAGTGCCAGTTTCGCTAAGCGTTCTTCGATGCCGTCAGTGGTTTTTTCTGTTACCAGCCCGCAGCGATCGCAGATAAACAGCGCAGAGGTGTGGCTCGGCTCTTCGAAATGGTGGCACAGCACATAACTGTTGGCTGACTCGACCCGATGAATAAAGCCCTGTTCCAGCAGGAAATCTAGCGCCCGGTAAACGGTGGGCGGTTTAGCCTGTGGCTCGCTGACACGCAACAGATCCAGTAAATCATAGGCGCTGATCGCACCGGGTTGTTGCGCCATCAGACGCAGTACTTCCAGCCGCTGCGGGGTAAGGCGAACATTGCGCTGCTGGCAAAGTTCTTCAGCTTGTGAAAGTAATTTTTCCGGATTATTCAGGGTCATAGCAACGTTCTCTGAGCGCAGATGGGGGTCGATAAGCCACATCATGCGGCCATCATTGATTTTATCATGCTTCGGCCAAATCGACGAATTATGCGCCGTTCAGCCCGCCATCGCGTCCAGTGCCTTTTCCACATACAGATAGCCAATGCCCATAATTTGCTGCTCCCGGCTCAGCGTGCCCGGTGCAATATGCGTTGCCTGAGTTTTGACATGATCGGTACGGTCAAAAGGATTGAGGCCGCTTTGTGCGCAGACGGTTTTCAGCCAGGCATCGCCAAAACCGCAACTGCGACCATAAAGATAAATGTGATTGATATTCAGAATGTTGAGGAAGTTATACAGGCTCAATCCCAGTGCGCGGGCGCCTTCCATCACCTGTTCGCAAATGGCGCTTTCGCCCTGATGATAGCGGTCGATCAGTTCCTGCGTTGAGGGCGTGCGGGTGAAAGAGTCCGCAGGCTCGAGCAGACGTGCTTTTTTCTTTAATGCCGACAATGACGCCAGTGTTTCGAGGCAACCATACCGCCCGCAGGCGCAGCGGTCGCCGTGAGGATCAATGATGGTATGCCCAATCTGTCCGCTGCCAAACAGATTGCCGCGATAGATTTTGTCGTTGATTACGAAAGAGGAACCAATGCCGTAATCGACATTGATCACGCAAAAATCCTGATGATTATTAGTATGTTGCCATTTCTCCGCCAGCGCCAGCATGATGCAATCGTTATCCATCAGGATGTCGGTTTGCAGCTTTTCTTCCAGCAGATATTTAATCTCAATTTCACCGGTCCAGGGCGCCTGCGGCATCCGCTGTGACACGCCGGTGGTCGGATTGACCTGACCGTGGATAGCCAGCGCCAGCCGGATTTTCAGGCCGGGATAGTTTTTCCGGTACTGATGAAAGCAGGCTTCGATTTGTGCCAGCAGCGCATCCGGCGTTTTGACTGAAATTTCCGTCATCTGATATCCACTCAGCGGCAAAACCAGCCTGCTGACCAGAATACTTTCGATGCGGTAAGGCGTGATATTCAGGCACAGCACAGCGCTGCCGTCAGTGGCTATCTGATAACTGCCGCCACCCAGCCCGCGCGTGTGTAAATTCACCGGACTGTGGATGATCAATCCGTCACGTTGCAGATCGTCGAGGATCTTGCTGACCGCCGGGATCGACAGACGGGAAAGCCTGGCCAGCGTGGATTTACTGGCATTTTTCTCACGGTACAGCAGCGTCATCAGCACCTGTTTATTGAACTGGCGCAGCCGCAGATTATTCAACCCGACCTCGGACATTTACTCAACCCCGTTTACTGAATTGCGTGACCGTAGCAAATTCCCCGCCCCGGTACGCTGCGTAGAATCCCGGAATTGATATTTCAGACTGGCGTACTGAGGGGGAATCATGAGCACAGCAGTAAAAGTCTGGCAGGAAGCGGTCGAACTCCCGACCTGGCTGACAGGAAAGCAGGACACGCACCCGATGTTTCTGGCGCACCGGGTTTATCAGGGCTCTTCCGGTGCGGTCTATCCGTACGGCGTGACGGATACGCTGACCGGCGAAAAGGTCATGAAAACCTATCAGGCGCTATATCTGGAAAATGATTATCTAAAAATCATGCTGTTACCGGAACTGGGTGGCCGTGTTCACCGCGCCTGGGACAAAATCAAACAGCGTGATTTTGTCTACTACAACGACGTCGTGAAACCCGCGCTGGTCGGCTTACTCGGGCCGTGGATTTCAGGCGGTATCGAATTTAACTGGCCGCAGCATCACCGTCCGACCACTTTTATGCCGGTGGATTTCACCGTACAGGCGCACGATAACGGCGCTCAAACCGTTTGGATGGGCGAAGTGGAACCGATGCGCGGTTTGCAGGTGATGACAGGGTTTACCCTCTTTCCCGATAAAGCGCTGCTTGAAATCAGTGCCAAAATTTACAACGGCAACCCGACGCCACGCCATTTCCTGTGGTGGGCCAATCCGGCAGTCACCGGCGGAGACGGCCATCAGAGCGTATTTCCGCCCGATGTCACCGCCGTTTTCGACCACGGTAAACGCGATGTGTCTTCCTTCCCGATCGCCACCGGCACCTACTACAAAGTGGATTATTCGGCGGGCGTCGATATCTCGCGCTACAAAAACATTCCTGTCCCGACGTCCTACATGGCCGATAAGTCTGACTATGACTTCGTCGGCGCGTATGACCACGAGCAGCAGGGCGGATTGCTGCATATCGCCGACCATCACGTGTCGCCGGGCAAAAAGCAGTGGACCTGGGGTAACTGCGATTTCGGCCGCGCGTGGGATCGCAACCTGACGGATAACAACGGGCCTTACATCGAGCTGATGACCGGCGTATTCACCGACAATCAGCCGGATTTCACCTGGCTGGATGCTTACGAGGAGAAGTGTTTCGTTCAAAACTTCCTGCCTTACAGCGACCTTGGCACGGTGCAGAATGCCTCTGAGCAGGCGGTGATCAAACTGGAACGTCACCGGCAAACACTGGCGTGGGGCGTTTACGCCGTCAGCCCGTTAATTGCCGCGCGAATTGAGATTGCTTCTGAGGATGGCACGCAAATTCTGCTGGAAAAGGACATCACTTTGCAGCCGGGCGACGTGCTTCAGGGCGAACTGAGCGGGGAATTCCCGTCACGCCTGCGGCTGCGTTTGCGCGATGAGCAGGGGCATGAACTGTTGTCTTATCTGGAGCATCAGGCCAGTGAAACGCCGTTACCGTCGCCTGCCAGCGCGCCATTGCCCGCGCAGGGCATCACTTCTGCCGACGAAGCCTGGTTTATCGGCCAGCATCTTGAGCAATACAACCACGCCAGCCAGGGAGCGGTGAATTATTACCGGCGCGGGGTGGAACTGGATCCACTGGATTACCGCTGCAATCTGGCGCTGGCCACACTCAGCTACAATCAGGCGAATTTCAGTCAGGCGCTGGTGTTTGCTGATGCGGCGCTGAGCCGGGCGCACCGGCTGAATAAGAATCCGCAATGCGGTCTGGCGAGCCTCGTCCGTGCGAATGCCCTTGAGCAAACCGGTGATGTTGACGCGGCTTTTGACAGTTATTACCGCGCGGTCTGGAGCGGGAACGCCAAATCCGGGGGCTTCTTCGGCCTGGCGCGGATTGCCACCCGCCGCGGGCAGTACCCGCAGGCACTGAATTTCTGCGAGCAGGGGCTGGCGACGCAGGCCAACCATTACGGTCTGATTGGCCTGAAAGCCACCTTGCTGTGCCTGATGAATCAGGGCGCCCGGACTTATATCGAAGAACATTTACAACGCTATCCGCTGCATTACCTGCTGCACTTCCTGCGCTATCACCTTTCTTGTGATGCGCAATCAGCCGCGCAGTTGCGGGATATCACCGGGCAGCGTGGTGAAAACGCCATGAATATTGCTGATCAGCTGACCGGTTGCGGGCTGGATGCGATGGCACTCGACGCGCTGAACGTCCTCAACAGCCAGGAAACACTGCCGCTCTTTTTGCAGGCTTCCCTGCAAAAAGAAGGGCGCGAGGCATTGTGTCTGGCGGCGCGAAAGGCTTTTCCGCAGCATGTCCGTTTCCCGCAATGGCTGGCGGAAGTGCGTATGCTTGCGGCTTTCCCTGATGACGCTTTTGCCCTGCACTTGCTGGCCTCTTTCCATTACAGCAAAGGCAATACACAAACGGCAGTGGCCTGCTGGCAGCGTTGTCTGGAACTGGAACCTGACTTTGCGGATGCATGGCGCGGGCTGGGGATTGATGCGTGGAACCAGAAGCAGGACGCCGCCGAAGCGCGCCGCTGTCTGGAAGAGGCGTGCCGGCTACAGCCGCAGGATGCGCGGCTGTTATTTGAATCTGATCTGCTTAATCGTCTGACCGGCGTAGCGCCGCAAATCCGACTGGCGCGGCTGGAGAAAGTGCTGCCCGTCGCCACGCAGCGCGACGACCTGACCGCTGAACTGCTCAGTTTATATCACCAGTGCGGTCAGCTACAGGCGGCAAGGGCGCTGCTGGCCGACCGGAAATTTCATCCCTGGGAAGGCGGTGAAGGGCGCATCACCGGCCAGTATCTGCTGAACAAACAGTTGCTGGCGTTTGATTATCTCAACAGCGGAGATGTGGTTGCCGCACAGGCGCTTTTACTGTCCGCGCTGGAATACCCGCAAAACCTCAGCGAAGGGCGGCTGGTCGGGCAAACGGATAACGATATCTGCTTCTGGCTGGGCATTTGCGCGCAAAAACTTCAGCAGCATAAACAGGCGCAGGCATGGTTTGAGCGTGCCGCCGCGGGCGAAAAAGGGATTGGCGAGCGGCGTTATTACAATGATCAGCCGGTGGATTATGTGTTCTATCAGGGCATGGCGCTGCGCAAACTTAACGATGTGGTGCAAAGCCGTCAGGTCTTCCGGCAAATGCTGGAATGGGCGGAAAGCGCGGCGGATCAGCCTGTCCACGCCGATTTCTTCGCGGTGTCATTGCCGGATTTAGTGGTGCTGACCGGCGATCGCCAGAAAGAACATCGCATTCACTGTCTTCTGGTGAAAGCGCTGGCGCTGCGCGGTCTGGAAGATGAAGCCTTTGCTGATGTGTTGCAGCAAATCTTCGCGCTGGATTCTGCCTGTGGCAAAGCGCATCTCTTCTCGCAGTTGCCGGATTGCTGAGTGAAGGAGAAGAGAAAAATGCCGCTGTATTCTCTGGAGAATCATCACCTTGCAATGACCGTGTCGCCGTCGGGCGGCACCCTCTTGCAACTGCTGGCAAAGCGGACGGACGGCCATGTCCATCTGCTGCGCCCGTCAGTGTTGAGTGAGGAAACACCCGCCGCAGAATCGGCGTGTTTTCCGCTTCTGCCTTTTGGTAACCGACTGAAAGACAATGCTTTTGATTTTGAAGGCCGTCATTACATGCTGCCGCCCAACACCGGGGACGCGCACTATCTGCATGGCGATGGCTGGCTGGGAAACTGGCAATGCATTTTCCAGAGTGAGGACGCGCTGACGCTGGCCTTTACACATCACAGCGACAGTTACTGCTACCGTGCGGAGCAGCATTTTTCTTTGCAGGACAGCAGGCTGGATATGCGTCTGCGCATCACGAATCAGGGGGCAGATCCGTTGCCTTTCGGGCTGGGATGGCATCCGTTTTTCCCGCTCAGCGAAACCACACTTTTACAGGCTAACGCGTGCGGTTACTGGCAGGAGGACGCGCAGTGGCTGGCGGGCAAACATCATCACGCGCTGCCTGCCGGTCTGGATTTCTGCACGCCAAAGCCGCTTCCCCGCCGCTGGGTGAATAATGGTTTTTCAGGCTGGGATGGCAAGGCAGAGATTGTCTGGCCAGAATCCGGCCACCAGCTTCGGCTGACGACATCTCCGGAATGCCCGGTATTTTTCCTGTTTATCTCCGACAGCCGTTTCGACCCCGGCTATCAGCACGACTTCTTCTGCTTTGAACCCATGACCCATGCGGCAAATGATCATCATCTGCCACAGGGTGGCTCGCTGCGGGTGTTATCGCCCGGCGAATCTCTGACACAGCACATGTCGCTGCACAGCGCGACAATTAACATCCCGGAATGAGGAATGCTTATGTCTGATTCAAAAGCTTTAAATATGCCCTACGTGTGGATGATTTGTCTGGTGGCTGCCTGCGGCGGCTTACTGTTTGGCTATGACTGGGTGGTGATCGGCGGAGCCAAACCTTTCTACGAGGCGTATTTTGGCATCACCGACGCGGCAATGTCCGGCTGGGCGATGAGCTCCGCGTTGCTGGGCTGCGTGCTGGGCGCGGCGGGTTCTGGCACGCTTTCCGACCGCTACGGACGCCGTCTGCCTCTGATAATCGCCGCCGTGCTTTTCACCGCCTCGGGTGTCGGTACGGCGCTGGCTGACAGCTTTAACAGCTTTGTTTTCTGGCGGATTGTGGGCGGCGTCGGCATTGGTCTGGCGTCCGCACTGGCACCGGTTTACATCGCTGAAATCAGTCCGGCAGAAAAACGCGGACGCTTTGTGGCGGTGAATCAGCTGACGATTGTGCTCGGTGTACTGGCCGCCCAGCTTATCAATCTGATGATTGCCGAACCGGTCGCCTCAGCCGCCGTGCAGGCGGATATTTTACAAAGCTGGAACGGTCAGACCGGCTGGCGCTACATGTTTGGTGCCGAAGCTATCCCGGCCGCCATCTTCCTGGCCCTGATGTTTGTGGTGCCGGAATCCCCACGCTGGCTGGCGAAAGCTAACCGCTATACTCAGGCGGAAAAAGTGCTGCAACGTATCGGTTCAGTGGAATACGCCCGCGAGACGCTGGCGGATATCCGCCGTTCGCTGGGCTCGGAAAACCAGAAAGTGCCGTTTTCCGCGCTGTGGGAGCCACGCGTCAGGCCTGTGGTGCTGATGGGCATTGTGCTGGCGGTTTTCCAGCAATGGTGCGGGATCAACGTGATATTCAACTATGCGCAGGAGATTTTTGCCTCTGCCGGATTTGATATCAACGATACCCTGAAATCCATCGTTGCCACCGGCCTCATCAACCTGATCTTTACCCTGCTGGCGCTGCCGCTGGTGGACAGAATTGGCCGCCGTCGCCTGATGCAACTGGGTTCTGCGGGGCTGACGGTGATTTATATTTTGATCGGGCTGTCCTACTCGTTTGGTGTCACGGGCCTGCCGGTGTTGCTGCTGGTGCTGGTGGCGATCGCCATTTATGCCATGACGCTGGCGCCGGTGACCTGGGTATTGCTGTCTGAAATTTTCCCTAACCGGGTGCGCGGTAACGCGATGGCGGTGGGCACGCTGGCATTGTGGATCGCCTGTTTCCTGCTGACCTACACCTTCCCGCTGATGAACGCGGCGCTGGGGGCGGCGGGCAGTTTCTTCATCTACGCCGTGATCTGTCTGGCTGGCTGGATTTTCATTCAGTGTAAAGTGCCGGAAACCCGCGGGGTGACGCTCGAAGTGCTGGAACAGCGCCTCAGCCGTACCGATGCCGAGCGGAAAGCCGAAAAAGCGGTGGCTTCTGAAAGCCACTAAACCCCGCAAGATGCCGAATCTTTGTTCTGTGGTATAATCAGCGATTACCTTCCCTCTGGCCGCCGCGCCGGAGGGAGTGCCGCAAACTCCTTCAGCGAATGTCAGGTCGATGTCAGAAACTCAACACGCAATGCCCCAAACTACTCCGTTTTCCGCCCAGCGTTTTTCCGTTGCGCCGATGCTTGACTGGACCGATCGTCACTGCCGCCATTTTCACCGGCTGATGACCGGCCAGACGCTGCTGTACACCGAAATGGTCACCACCGGCGCGATTATTCACGGTAAAGGGGATTATCTCGGGTTTGGCGACGCTGAACATCCGGTGTCATTGCAGCTTGGCGGCAGCAATCCGGCTGATCTGGCGCATTGTGCGAAACTGGCGGAAGAGCGCGGTTATGACGAGATTAACCTGAACGTCGGTTGCCCGTCGGATCGCGTACAAAACGGTATGTTTGGTGCCTGTCTGATGGGGCAGGCGTCGCTGGTCGCCGACTGCATCAAAGCCATGCGTGACGTGGTTTCTATTCCGGTCACGGTCAAAACCCGCATTGGCATTGACGATCAGGACAGCTACGAATTCCTGTGTGATTTCATCCGTCAGGTATCAGAAAATGGCGGCTGCGATACGTTCATTATCCATGCGCGCAAAGCCTGGCTTTCCGGCCTCAGCCCGAAAGAAAACCGTGAAATCCCGCCGCTGGATTACCCGCGTGTGTATCAGCTCAAGCGTGATTTCCCGCATCTGACGATGGCGGTAAACGGCGGCATCAAAACCCTTGAAGAAGCCACAACGCACCTGCAATTTATGGATGGCGTGATGGTCGGTCGCGAGGCTTATCAGAATCCGGGCATGTTGCTGAACGTCGATCGCGAGCTGTTCGGCTCTGATGCACCGCTGAAAACCGGGCCGGACATCATCCGTGCGCTGTATCCGTATATCGACGCGGAGCTGAGTAAAGGCACCTATCTCGGCCACATTACCCGCCACATTCTTGGCTTGTTCCAGGGCGTGCCGGGTGCGCGTCAGTTCCGTCGCCATCTCAGCGAGAATGCGCATAAAGCAGGCGCGGGTATTGATGTGGTGGAACAGGCGTTGCAGATGGTGGCTCATCAGCAGCAGGAAGTCGCGGCGCAGGCCTGAAAACGGGTGAGTAAAATCACTATCTGTTAGTCAAAATCACTATCTTTCCGCAGGCCGTCCGCGCCTGCGGGATATTCTCTTCCTTATATTTCAATGCATTATCTTTCATAGCCTGTTGGCACGTTTCTTGTAATAGTGATCAGGGTTTTGACAACAGGTCTTAACACCCTTCGCTTATTAAGGAGCACCCGATGCTGGAAATTCTCTTTGTGCTTGGCTTTTTCTTTGTGCTGATGGTGACCGGCGTGTCTTTGCTGGGGATGGCTGCCGCACTGATTGTCGCGTTTGCGCTGATGATGCTCGGCGGGTTCCTGGCGATTGTTATTAAAATGTTGCCGTGGTTGGTTTTGGCCGTGGTCGCGGTCTGGATTTACCGGGCATTTTTCCGTGCAGATGAGCCAAAATACCGCCGCCGTCGCTTACCCTGAGAACAATTTCAAATTAGTCGTTATTGTAACCGCATGAAATCATGATGATTGCTGGCTGTGTTTTGAGCGCAAAAAAATGTAACTGTTGCATCAATAACTTTTGCTTATGTGCTAGCGATCACAAGCTGGATCAGAAAGTGCGGTCAAAAGTTATAAATCATATTTTTTAACATGGGTGACTGTTAGGATGACATTCATACATGGTCAGCAGGCCATAAACTGAATTCATCAAGTCCGATGAGGTACACAATAGTCGCTTAAGTGACACCACCCTTCGGATTTACCTGGCAGTACCCTACGGCAGTACCCGTCTGACATCAGAGGTCGTCTGGATCAGACAGTAAGAAAGGCTTCCATATTCTGGAAGCCTTTTTTGCATTTAAGGGATCAGTAAGCTCGATCCTTGCGTCACCCGGCTCTCCAGCGTTTCATGCGCGCGTTGGGCTTCTGAAAGCGGGAATTTTTGCGCGTCGCTGACGTCCACTTTTATCGCGCCGCTGGCGATCAGTGAAAACAGCTCGCTGCTGGCTTCGGCCAGTTCTTCACGGTTGGTCACGTAGCCATTCAGGGAAGGGCGCGTGACGAACAGTGAACCTTTCTGATTGAGGATCGCCAGATCCACGCCTTTTACCGGGCCGGAGGCGTTGCCGAAACTCACCAGTAAACCGCGGCGTTTCAGGCTGTTCAGTGATTTCTCGAACGTGTCTTTGCCGACGGAATCATAAACCACCCCGACTTTTTCGCCGTCAGTCAGTTCTGCCACGCGGGTGGCGATATCTTCTTTCTGATAATTAATCGTTGCCCAGGCACCGGCCTGTTTCGCGCGTTCCGCTTTCTCGTCAGACCCCACGGTACCGATCAACTTCACGCCTAACGCTTTTGCCCACTGGCAGGCAATCAGCCCAACGCCACCGGCTGCGGCGTGGAACAGAATGGTTTCGCCTGCCTGCACTTCGTGGGTTTTGCGCAGTAAATAATACACCGTCAGCCCTTTCAAAAAGGACGCCGCCGCCTGCTCGAAACTGATGGCTTCCGGCAGCAGGGCGATTTTTTCCTGCGGCACGTTATGGAATTCGCTGTATGCGCCCAGCGCAGACTGCGCGTACACCACGCGATCGCCCGGCTGGATGCCGGTCACGCCGCTGCCCACTTTACTGACCACGCCAGCGGCTTCGGTGCCTAATCCGGCCGGGAAACTGGCCGGCGGATACAGGCCGCTGCGCACATAGGTATCAATATAATTAATGCCGATAGCTTTGTTTTCGACCTGCACTTCACCTGCCTGCGGGTCTTGTGGCTGATAATCAACATATTGCAGAACGTCGGGTGTACCTGTTTCAGAAAACTGGATGCGCTTTGCCATGCTTTTCCCTCGTGATGGAGTCTGATTTCAACCCTAGGCTAAATGCCGGGGACAATCCAGATTTTAGGCACAGCGGGTTAATACCCTTTTGAAATGAGACATGACAACCTATACTAACGCGCTAGTCTGGCTTTGGTTTTCCACAGGCCCGACGCTCACAAAACAGGCGCTTAGAGCAGGAAGTAACCCACAGATGGCAGCAAAAAAACCGACCTATCAACAGAACGAAACCCGCGATCGCCAGATGGAAGGCCTCAAGCTTCCGCCGCATTCGCTGGAAGCAGAGCAATCCGTTCTGGGCGGGCTGATGCTGGACAACGAACGCTGGGATAACGTCGCCGAGCGCGTGGTCAGCAATGATTTCTTCAGCAGGCCGCACCGTCTGATTTTTACCGAAATGCAGCGTTTGCTGGAAATGAGCAAACCGATCGACCTGATTACGCTGTCTGAATCTCTTGAGCAAAAAGGGGATCTGGACTCGGTCGGCGGTTTCGCCTATCTGGCAGAACTCTCAAAAAATACCCCAAGTGCGGCCAACATCGGCGCTTATGCGGATATCGTGCGCGAACGTGCCGTTGTGCGCGAAATGATTTCCGTCGCCAATGAAATTGCCGATGCCGGTTACGATCCGCAGGGCCGCAGCAGCGAAGACCTGCTGGACTTAGCCGAATCCCGCGTATTCCAGATTGCCGAAAGCCGCGCCAGTAAAGACGAAGGCCCGAAAAGCATCGACCGCATTCTGGAAAGCACCGTTTCCCGTATCGAAGAACTGTTCCAGCGCCCGCACGACGGCGTGACCGGTGTGTCCACCGGCTATGCGGATCTCGACAAGAAAACTGCCGGTCTGCAAAAATCGGATCTGATCATCGTGGCGGCGCGTCCGTCGATGGGTAAAACCACGTTTGCGATGAACCTCGCCGAAAACGCCGCGATGATGCAGGATAAACCGGTGTTAATCTTCAGTCTTGAGATGCCCGGCGACCAGATCATGATGCGTATGCTGGCGTCGCTTTCCCGCGTCGACCAGACCAAAATCCGTACCGGTCAGCTTGATGACGAAGACTGGGCGCGTATTTCCAGCACCATGGGCATTCTGCTCGAAAAACGTAACATGTATATCGATGACTCCTCCGGCCTGACGCCTACCGAAGTCCGTTCGCGTGCGCGACGTATTTTCCGTGAGCACGGCGGCCTGAGCCTGATCATGATCGACTACCTCCAGCTGATGCGCGTTCCGGCACTGTCCGATAACCGTACGCTGGAAATCGCCGAAATCTCCCGCTCGCTCAAAGCGCTGGCGAAAGAGTTGCAGGTGCCGGTGGTGGCGCTGTCGCAGCTGAACCGAAGCCTGGAGCAGCGCGCCGATAAACGCCCGGTCAACTCCGACTTGCGTGAATCCGGCTCCATCGAGCAGGACGCCGACTTGATCATGTTCATCTACCGTGACGAGGTTTATCACGATAACAGTGAAGAAAAAGGCATTGCGCAAATCATCCTCGGTAAACAACGTAACGGCCCGATCGGTACCGTCCGCCTGACCTTTAACGGCCAGTGGTCGCGCTTCGACAATTACGGTGGACCGCAATACGACGAGGATTAACCTCCCGGTTTTGAATTTATCCCTCCCCGTTCACATGGGGAGGTCAGGTGGGTTTAGTTCTCCACCCGGCTATCAAAAAATCTCAATTTCATGCAAAGGACTCAAAATGAAAGCGGCTACGGCTGTCATTGATCGCCGCGCTATGCGACACAATCTGCAACGGGTACGTCATCTGGCACCACAAAGTCGTCTGGTTGCGGTAGTGAAAGCAAACGCTTATGGGCACGGTCTGCTGGAGACGGTGCACAGCTTGCAGGACGCCGATTTTTACGGCGTCTCCCGGCTCAGTGAAGCGTTATCGCTGCGTAAGGCCGGGATTGTGAAACCCATTCTGCTGCTCGAAGGTTTCTTTTCCGCCAGCGAATTGCCGCTTCTGGTGGAGCATCAGTTGCATACCGCCGTACACAGTCACGAACAGATCGAGGCGCTGGAAAACGCGCAACTGGCCGCGCCACTCAACGTCTGGCTGAAAATTGACACCGGTATGCACCGTCTGGGCGTTCAGCCGGCGCAGGCCGATGCGTGTTATCAGCGTCTGGCTGCCTGTCAGAACGTGGTGCAGTCGGTGAATATGATGAGCCATTTTTGCCGCGCCGATGAGCAGCAAAGCGATGCCACACCGAAACAGATGCGCTGTTTCACGGACGTTACCGCAGGTAAACCGGGGCTGAAATCCATCGCGGCCTCCGGCGGGATCTTGCTGTGGCCGCAGTCGCATCTGGATTTGGTGCGTCCGGGTATTATCCTTTACGGCGTGTCGCCGATGGAAACCGGCGACGCCAGTGATTTTGGTTTACAGCCGGTGATGACGCTCACGTCCAGCCTGATCGCCGTGCGTGAACATGCCGCCGGTGAGCCGGTGGGTTACGGCAGCACCTGGGTCAGCGAGCGTGACACCCGCCTTGGCGTGGTGGCGATGGGGTATGGCGACGGTTATCCGCGCAGCGCACCCAACGGCACGCCGGTGCTGGTGAATGGCCGCATTGTGCCGATTGCCGGACGCGTCTCGATGGATATGATCACCGTCGATTTAGGGCCGCAAGCCACGGACAACGTCGGTGATGAGGTGATTTTCTGGGGCAAAGCGTTACCGGCGGAGCGCGTTGCTGCGGCCACCGGCATCAGTGCTTACGAACTTATCACTCAGCTGAGCGAACGCGTTACCCGCCAGTACATCGGTGATTAAGACTTATTTCTTCACCGCCAGCCACTGGCTGACAACCTTCTGATAGTCGCCGGTGGCTTTACTCAGGTGCAGCCACTGGTCGACATACATCTTCCAGCTCACATCATCACGCGGCAACATGTAGGCTTTCTCGCCATATTGCAGCGGCTTCTTCGGATTCACCGCACACAGTTTCGGATAGCGTTTTTGCTGGTACAACGCTTCAGACGCATCGGTGATCATCACGTCTGCTTTCTTATCCACCAGCTTCTGGAAGATGGTCACGTTATCGCTGAGTGTCAGCGAGCCTTTTGGCAGATGGCTGTGAACAAAGGCTTCATTGGTGCCGCCCGCCGGTTCGATCAGGCGAACCGAAGGCGTATTCAGCTGGGCGACCGTCTGATATTTACGCACGTCTTCACAACGCACCAGCGGAATTTTGCCATCCTGATCCAGCACGTTGGCGAACCAGGCTTTCTGCTGGCGCTTGAGCGTGACCGAAATCCCGCCCATGGCGATATCACAATGCCCGGCAGTCATCTCATCCATCAGTGATTTCCAGGTGACCGGCACCCAGTTCACTTTCACGTCCAGACTGGCCGCCAGCGATTCCGCCATGGCGATATCAATGCCTTCGTACTGGCCGTTTTCTTTCAAAAAGGTATAGGGTTTATAGTCGCCGGTGGTGCAGACATTCAGGGAGCCTTTCTGAATAACGCGCTCAAGATGTGAAGATGTGGCGTCTGCCATTGCCAGCGTGGGGAAAAGGGCGAGCAGGGCGAGAGGGGTGAAGATCTTATTCATTATTCTGTCCTTGCGATGAAATCATTCTGTTTGCAATTAATCTGCGCAAGTATAAGAAAAAACAGCCGATAAGTATTTACGTGGGTATAGTCTTTGCAACTGAAATTCATCACAGACAAAAAATATAATGACAGGAAAGGTGCCATGTACAGCATTGATGATTACGACCTGAAAATTTTGACACTATTACAAGCCAACGGAAGACTGACCAATCAGGAACTCAGCGAGCTGGTGGGATTATCTGCCTCGCAATGCTCACGCCGCCGTATCGGCCTGGAACAGGCGCAGATGATCCTCGGGTATCACGCCCGGCTGGCACCGGAAGCGGTGGGGCTTGGCATGATAGGCCTTATCGAAGTACGGTTAATCAATCATTTGCCCGCGCAGGTCGAGGCATTTCACAGCATGCTGGGCGACGTGGACGCCATTATCGATGCCTACAAAACCACCGGAGATGCCGACTATTTACTGAAAGTCGCGGTGAAAGATTTAGCCGGTTTAAGCACGTTGATAAGCCAGATCCTTTCTGTGCATAAAAGTGTCGCCCATGTAAAAACGTCAGTCGTGCTTAACCGCCTAAAAGAAAACGGCTTATTAACCGTAGGGTGAAATTCGCAAAGGGTTATTTTCCCCGCACTCTTATGGTGATTTATTTTGGTGCACCTTCACTTTATTGGTGCATAATTATTAATTAAAATGCGCAATTTGTGCATGTAAAGAATAATTAACGCCACTAAAAATCTTATTTTCGTTTTTTAATGCAAATTCCGTGCGTGAATATTGCCTTGTTCGCGTATCTCCTTAATTATCGCTAAAACGACTTTAGTGATTATTCTTTGGGGAAATGGGTATTTATGGCAAGTCTCGACAGTTTAGAAAAGCCGGTGGAACAACCAGGCTCCACGCACACCGTGACAGAAGACGTGCTGGCGATAGTGATCGGCACGCTGATGGTGTCGTTTGGCGTGGTGATGCTGCGCCAGGTTGGCGCGCTGACCGGCGGCACGGCAGGCATGGCGTTTCTGGCGCACTACCTGACGCAAGTGTCATTCGGCACGGCCTTCTTTATCATCAACCTTCCTTTCTACTATCTGTCTTTTCGCCGCATGGGCTTGCAGTTCACCCTGAAAACTTTCGCCGCCGTGGCGATGGTTTCGGTCTTCTCCGATCTCCATCCGCTGTTTGTTCATTTCGATCATCTGCAACCTTTCTACGCCACGCTGTTTGGCAACGTGATCATGGGCATCGGCTTCATTGTGCTGTTTCGCCACAAAGCCAGCCTCGGCGGCATGAACATTCTGGCGCTGTTTCTGCAGGACAAATACGGCATCCGCGCCGGTAAACTGCAAATGGGCGTGGACTGCTGCATCGTGCTCGCTTCGCTGTTTGTCGTCAGCTATGAAATGCTGATTGCCTCGGTGCTGGGCGCGGTGATCGTCAATCTGATCATTGCGATGAACCACCGTCCGGGGCGCTACAGTGTCTGACCACATTGAGACAAACAGGGCGCAGGGTTCTGAGGGCTGCGCCATGTTGAGATGCTCCGGTCGCTGAGGTGTTTGTATGATCCTGGTCTATGTGGGCCCAACAGCATCTCAGACGAACGGGCGGTTTTATATGCGGGGCGTGCCTGAAAAATGCCAACATAGTTGTCATTTTCTTTAACGAACTTTGATAGTCTGTGAAACAGTGTTGATCCGCCGCTCCGGCCGTGAGATCGCCGCGCTACTTAACTAAACCAAGGAGATCTATACCGTGTTCCAACATGTCGATGCCTATGCCGGTGACCCGATTTTGTCGCTGATGGAAAGCTTCAAGACCGATCCAAGACAAGACAAGGTGAACCTGAGCATCGGTCTTTACTACGACGAGCAGGGTATTATTCCGCAACTGGCGGCGGTGGAAAATGCAGAGAATCAGCTGAACGCCGGGCCGCAGGCCGCGTCAGTGTATCTGCCAATGGAAGGTCTGACCGCGTACCGCGCAGGCATTCAGGAACTGTTGTTTGGTGCCGGACATCCGGCGTTGAAACAACAGCGTATCGCGACGATTCAGACCGTCGGCGGTTCCGGTGCACTGAAAGTCGGCGCTGATTTCCTGAAGTTTTACTTCCCGAATTCTGAAGTGTTTGTGAGCGACCCGACCTGGGAAAACCACGTGGCCATTTTTGCCGGCGCGGGTTTTAAAGTTCACACCTACCCGTATTATGATCCGCAGACGCTGGGCGTGAATTTCACCGCGATGATCGAACGTCTGAACACCTTGCCTGCGCAAAGCATCGTGCTGCTGCATCCGTGCTGTCATAACCCGACCGGTTCTGACCTGACGCCGGCGCAGTGGGATCAGGTGATTGAAGTCACCAAACAGCGCGAGCTGATCCCGTTCCTCGACATTGCCTATCAGGGCTTTGGCGCGGGCATCGACGACGACGCTTACGCCATCCGCGCGATGGCCTCTGCGGGCGTAAACTGCTTCGTCAGCAACTCCTTCTCGAAAATTTTCTCCCTGTACGGCGAGCGCGTGGGCGGGTTATCCGTGGTGTGTGAAGACAGCGACGCCGCAGGCCGTGTACTGGGCCAGCTGAAAGCGACCGTGCGCCGTAACTACTCCAGCCCGCCGAATTTCGGTGCAAAAGTGGTGGCGAAAGTGCTGAGCGACAGCGCGCTGAACGCCCAGTGGAAAGCCGAAGTGGAGAAGATGCGGACCCGTATTCTGGAAATGCGCCACACGCTGGTCGATACCCTGAAAACGGCGCTGCCGGGCCGTAACTTTGATTACCTGCTGCAACAGCGCGGGATGTTCAGTTATACCGGTTTCAGCGAAGCGCAGGTGGTACGTCTGCGCGAAGAGTTTGGTGTGTATCTGATCGCCAGTGGCCGCGTCTGCATGGCTGGCCTGAATCACCATAACGTGAAACAGGTCGCTGAAGCCTTCGCTGCCGTACAATAATTCCCGTCACACTTCGAAAAGGCCGACAGAGATGTCGGCCTTTTTTTATTCCGCCGAACTGACGTTAATCACTTCCACCTGATGATTTTTCAACACTTTTAGCAGCCCGGCAGCCGGAAGTTCATCGGTAAACAGCGCCGTGGCCTGCGAGACATTGCCTATTTCTACCGCAGCCGAGGCGTGATATTTGGTGTGATCCGCCGCCAGCAAGATATGCCGGGAGTGCGCCATCATGGTTTTCACCACGCTGGCCTCGTTGACATCAAACTCCAGCAATGCGCCGTCACTCTCAATCGCGCCGACGCTGGTGACCAGATAATCCGCCCGGAAACCGGCGACAAACGCCGTGGCGGACGGGCCAATAATCCCGCCATTGTGCGGACGCAGCGTGCCGCCCGGAACCATCACCTCAAAGCGCGGATTTTTATACAGAATATGCGCCACCCGCAGACAGTTGGTGATAATGCGCAAATGGCTGTGGTTGAACAGGGCATGCGCCACCTGCTCGACGGTCGTGCCGATGGTAATAAACACCGTGGAACCGTCGGGAATGTAATCGGCAATCGCTTCGGCGATGGCTTTCTTTTCTTCCGTCCAGGACATCTCCCGCTGCTCAAAGGCGGTATTGACCACACTCGACGCCCGGCCCGCGCCCCCATGATGGCGGCTCACTAATCCCTGCTCGCTGAGTTTGCGGATATCGCGACGAACGGTTTGCGTCGAGACGTCCAGCAGCGCCGCCAGCTCTTCAATATTCATGTAACCGCGTTCAGCAATCAGTGCTAACAGCTGATCGTGGCGCGGGTTACCGGTCAGTTCAGTAAGACTCATAGCCATACCCCTAAAATGAGCGTCTGAGTCGTATTCTATACAGAAAGTGACATAAAAGACCGGGTTTGATCACAGTCGGGAATACCGGCCCGCCCGCCTGGCTGCGTACATTTCAGCGCCGCGACGCCGCTGGCAAACCGCACGGCCTCCGCCGCAGGCAGGTGTTGCGCGAGGCTTATCGCCAGCGCGCCATGAAACACATCCCCCGCACCGGTGGTATCCACCACGTCTACGCGAAACCCTGGCTGATGATGCAGCCTGTTGTTTTCCCACCAGAAGCATCCGTCTGCGCCATGGGTGACATACACCTGTCCGTTTGTGAGCGTTTTTGCATGCCTGAGCCCGCTTTCTGCATCACTGCTGCCCGTCAGCCGCTGTAAACCCGGTGCGGAGAAAGCCGCATGGTCGCTCAATGCCACCAGCGCCGAAATATCCTGCGGCGTGACATCGGCATCCAGCACTGTCATCACACCGGCGTTGCGCGCCAGCGTAAACGCCCGCCTGGTGCCTTCATGCCAGCGCACATCCGCCAGCACCACATCCCACTGCGAAAAATCGATATCGTTCAGCCATTCACCGCCTTGCGGCAGATCCGGGCTGGGATAGTTGATGATGATGCGTTCGCCGCGCGCATCCACCAGAACGGCAGATTGCGATGACCTGGCCTGTTTGACGCGCAGGGCATAACGGGTATTTACCCCAAAAAATTCAAGCTCTTCGAGCAGCCGGTGGCCGGTGTCGTCATCCCCCACGCGGCCAATAAAATCCACCTGTGCACCCAGCTTTGCCGCCGCAACCGCCGCCGTGGCAGCCGGTCCGCCCCCCACTTCGGCATAGGTTTGAGCGACATATTTCCCCCCTTCCGACGGTAAATTCTCCACGCAGTAAATGCGATCCATCACGGCAATTCCGACACAAGCAATACGAATCATGGCTATTCCTTAAGCATTTTTGTTGGATTTATTTTAATTAAGCCAATTGTTAAAAAAGTGATGGCTGTCAATTTTTTGACTTGAAATTACAAATACGATCAAAAAAAGACAAATAACAACATCGACGATAATCAAAAAATGACACCCGCTGTCATTGAAAAGGAGACGTGCATGGCAACTATCGCATTTATTGGTCTGGGGCAGATGGGGTCACCGATGGCCAGCAATCTGATCAAAAAAGGGCACAGCTTGCGGGTGTTTGATCTGAACCCGCAGGCCACGCAAGTGCTGGTCAAGCAGGGGGCTAGCGGCTGTGGCAACGCCGCGCAGGCGGCAGAGGACGCCGAATTCGTGATCACCATGCTGCCCAACGGCGATCTGGTGCGTGAGGCTCTATTTGCGAAAGGCGGGGTTTGCGAAACCTTATCGCCGTCTGCGCTGGTGATCGACATGTCCACCATTCATCCGTTGCACACCGATAGCCTGATCGGCGAGATGCGTCTGAAAGGCTTCAGCATGATGGATGTGCCGGTAGGCAGAACGTCCGATCACGCCATTGCTGGCACCTTGCTGCTGCTGGCGGGCGGCACGCCGGAACAGGTTGAACGCGCCACGCCGGTGCTGATGGCGATGGGGTCGGAGCTTATCAATGCGGGCGGTCCGGGCAAAGGCATCCGCGTCAAACTGATCAACAACTACATGAGTATTGCGCTGAATGCGCTCTCCGCCGAAGCCGCCGTGCTGTGCGAAGCGCTGGATCTCTCCTTCGATGTTGCCTTGCAGGTGATGAGCGGCACACCCGCTGGCAAAGGCCATTTCACCACCACATGGCCGAATAAAGTCCTGAAAGGTGACCTGTCACCGGCCTTCATGATTGACCTCGCCCACAAAGATTTGGGGATCGCGCTCGACGTGGCAAACCAGCTTCACGTGCCGATGCCGCTCGGTGCCGCTTCCCGCGAAGTGTACAACCTGGCGCGTGCCGCAGGGCGCGGTCGTCAGGACTGGACCGCCATTCTCGAGCAGGTACGCACCAGCGCCGGACTCACTCAAAAATCCACACAGTAATGATTTAACAAAGGAAAGATGAATGAATAACTACACCCTCAGAGACATCGCCCGGCCTTCCGGCGGTTTTGCCATGTTGGCTGTCGATCAGCGGGAAGCGATGCGCTCAATGTTCGTGACGGCAGGCGCGAAGCCGCCGGTATCCGATCAGACCCTGACTGATTTCAAAGTGAATGCCGCCAAAATCTTATCGCCTTTCGCGTCGGCCATTCTGGTCGATCAGCAGTTCTGCTACCGGCAGGTGGTCGAACAACGGGCCGTCGCGCAGAGCTGCGCCACGATCGTCGCCGCCGACGCATTTATTCCCGGCAACGGCATTCCGGTGGACAGCGTGGAGATCGACCGGCAGGTGGATGCGCAGGCTGTGCGCGATAACGGCGGCAAAGCCCTGAAGTTACTGGTGCTGTGGCGCAGCGATGAAGATCCGCAACAGCGTCTGGACATGGTGAAAGACTTCAATCATCTGTGCCACGCCCATGGCCTGCTGAGCATTATCGAACCGGTGGTCAGGCCGCCGCGTCGTGGCGATAACTTTGACCGCGAACAGGCAATCATCGATGCCGCAAAAGAACTCGGCGACAGCGGAGCCGATCTCTACAAAGTGGAAATGCCACTGCACGGCAACGGCCCTCAGGCGGCACTGCTCGCCGCCTCCCGCAAGCTGAATGAACAGATCAGCATGCCGTGGGTGATCCTCTCATCGGGCGTTGATGAAAAGCTGTTCCCGCGGGCGGTCAGCGTGGCGATGACGGCTGGCGCATCCGGTTTTCTCGCCGGGCGCGCGGTGTGGTCATCGGTTGTGGGGTTGCCGGATACCGGGCTCATGCTGCGTGACATCTCCGCGCCTAAGCTGCAACGCCTTGGCGAGATTGTTGATGAAATGATGGCCCGCCGCTAACCAGAGGACTGAATGATGAAATGGTTTAATACGTTGAGCCACAACCGCTGGCTGGAGCAGGAAACCGACCGGATCTTTGATTTCGGCAAACAGGCGGCCGTGCCCACCGGCTTTGGCTGGCTGGGAAATAACGGGCAAGTCCGCGCAGATATGGGCACGCATTTGTGGATCACCGCCCGCATGTTGCACGTCTATTCGGTTGCCGCGGGCATGGGGCGTCCCGGCGCGTATTCGCTGGTGGATCACGGTATCCGCACCCTCAACGGTGCGCTGGCAGATAAAGAATATGGCGGCTGGTACGCCTGCGTAAATGATGAAGGCGTGGCAGACGCGTCGAAGCAGGGATATCAGCATTTCTTCGTGTTACTGGGCGCGGCCAGCGCGGTCACTACCGGCCACCCCGACGCCAGAAAATTACTCGATCAGGCCATCGGCGTGATTGAAAAATACTTCTGGAGCGAAGACGAACAGATGTGTCTCGAGTCGTGGGATGAAGCTTTCACTCAGACGGAAGATTACCGTGGCGGCAATGCCAACATGCACGCCGTTGAGGCTTTCCTGATTGTTTACGACGTCACCCACGAGCGCAAATGGCTGGATCGCGCGCTGAGAATTGCTTCGGTGATCATTCATGACGTCGCCAGAAAGGGCGAGTACCGCGTCAACGAGCACTTCGATGCGCAGTGGAACCCGATCCGGGATTACAACCAGGATAATCCCGCGCACCGTTTCCGCGCCTATGGCGGCACGCCGGGCCATTGGATCGAATGGGGGCGTCTGATGCTGCATCTTCATGCCGCGCTGGAAGCCCGCTTTGAAACGCCTCCGGGCTGGTTGCTGGAAGATGCCAAAGGGTTGTTCCACGCGACCCTTCGCGATGCCTGGGCGCCGGACGGCGCTGACGGCTTTGTCTATTCCGTCGGCTGGGACGGCAAACCGATTGTCCGTGAACGGGTTCGCTGGCCGATCGTCGAAGCGATGGGCACCGCCTATGCGCTGTATTGCGTCACCGGCGATACGCAATATGAATCCTGGTATCAGACATGGTGGGAATACTGCATCACTTATTTAATCGACTATGAGAAAGGTTCGTGGTGGCAGGAGCTGGATACCGATAATCGCGTCACCACCAAAGTCTGGGACGGCAAACAGGATATATATCATCTGCTCCACTGTCTGGTTATTCCACGGCTGCCACTCGCGCCGGGGCTTGCTCCCGCCGTGGCCGCAGGTTTGCTGGACATTAATGCAAAATAAAAACAGCGAAAAATATAAATTCCTGAACGCATTGATGACATAAAAAAATAGACGGAGTTCACCATGAGTACCCTACAAAATACCCTTTCTCATCTTGAATTAACGGCGGGTGATAATGAATTTTCGCTGGTATACCAACACCGGCTTATTCTGCGTCATACGCCAGATGCACCCTGTTTATGGATTGGCGGCGGAGAAGCCGATATTGAAATGTTTCGCGGCAATTTCAGTATTAAAGATCGTCTGAACGAGAAAATCGCCCTGCGCGATGTGACGGTGACTCCTCAGTCAGACGGCTGGCTGTTCAATTTCAGCCGCACAAACCTGCTCACTGCGACGCTTCAGGTCACCTGCGATGAGCGTGGCCGTTTGCGAATATCGCTGCAAAACCAGGACCGGGCGCACAACCGCATCTGGCTGCGGCTGGCGGCGCAGGCGGAAGATCATATCTACGGCTGTGGCGAGCAGTTCTCCTACTTCGACTTGCGCGGAAAGCCTTTCCCGCTGTGGACCAGCGAGCAGGGCGTCGGGCGAAACAAACAGACTTACGTCACCTGGCAGGCGGACTGCAAAGAGAATGCCGGGGGCGATTATTACTGGACCTTCTTCCCGCAACCGACGTTCGTCAGCACGCAAAAATACTATTGCCACGTCGAAAACAGTTGCTACATGAATTTCGATTTCAGCGCGCCCGAATATCACGAGCTGGCGATGTGGGAAGACAACGCGACGCTGATTTTTGAGTGTGCGGACACTTACATCAGCCTGCTGGAAAAACTCACGGCTCTGCTGGGGCGACAGCCTGAATTACCGGACTGGGTGTTTGATGGTGTAACCCTGGGCATTCAGGGCGGCACCGACGTCTGCCAGCAAAAACTCGATGCCATGCGCGACGGCGGCGTGAAGGTCAACGGCATCTGGGCGCAGGACTGGTCCGGGATCCGCATGACGTCCTTTGGTAAGCGCGTGATGTGGAACTGGAAATGGAGCCGCGAATTGTACCCGCAACTCGACGAGCGTATTAGCCGGTGGAAAGAGGAGGGCGTGCAATTCCTGTCGTACATCAATCCGTATGTCGCCAGCGATCGTGACCTGTGCGCAGAAGCCTCGGCAAAGGGCTATCTGAACAAAGATGCCAGCGGTGCGGATTACCATGTCGAGTTCGGTGAGTTTTACGCCGGTGTGGTCGATCTGACCCATCCGGCGGCCTATGACTGGTTTAAGAACATCATCAAAAAGAACCTGATTGAACTGGGCTGTGGTGGCTGGATGGCCGATTTTGGCGAATATCTGCCGACCGATACCTTCCTGCACAACGGCGTCAGCGCAGAAATCATGCACAACGCCTGGCCCGCACTGTGGGCGAAGTGTAACTACGAGGCGCTGCAGGAAACCGGCAAGCTCGGCGAAATCCTGTTCTTCATGCGCGCCGGTTACACCCACAGCCAGAAATACTCGGTGATGATGTGGGCGGGCGATCAGAACGTGGACTGGAGTCTGGACGATGGGCTGGCGTCCGTCGTGCCTGCCGCACTCTCTCTGGGGATGAGCGGTCACGGCTTACATCACAGCGATATCGGCGGTTATACCACCCTGTTCGGGATGAAACGCAGCAAAGAGCTGTTGCTGCGCTGGTGCGATTTCAGCGCCTTCACGCCGATGATGCGCACCCACGAAGGCAACCGTCCGGGAGATAACTGGCAGTTTGACGGCGATGCCGACACCATTGCGCATTTTGCGCGCATGACGGACGTCTTCACCCGCATGAAGCCTTACATCAAACAGGCCGTGGCGCAGAACGCCCAACGCGGCCTGCCGGTGATGCGTCCGTTGTTCCTGCATTACGAAGACGATGCGCACACCTATTCGCTGAAATACCAGTATCTGTTTGGCCGCGATCTGCTGGTGGCACCGGTGTATGAGGAAGGGCGTCGCGAGTGGTCGCTTTATCTGCCGCAGGACACCTGGATCAACCTGTGGACCGGGGAAACCTGCCACGGCGGCGAGAAAACCGTCGAGGCTCCGCTGGGAAAACCGCCGGTATTTTACCGTGCCGACAGCGAGTGGGCAGCGCTGTTCAGTGGTTTCCGGCATATCTGATAAGGCTCACCCGCCGGTGCGCTGTCATCAGGTACCGGCGGCACAAGGAGAAGAATAATGAGTCAGACCCGCACTGCTGATCCCGCCACCCTGCGCTTACCGTTCAAAGAAAAACTGGCGTACGGAATGGGGGATTTAGGTTCCAATATCCTGCTGGATATCGGCACGCTGTACTTACTGAAATTCTATACCGATGTGCTGGAATTACCGGGCACCTACGGCGGCATCATCTTCCTGATTGCCAAATTCTTCACGGCTTTCACCGATATGGGTACCGGCATCATGCTGGATTCCCGGCGTAATATCGGCCCGAAAGGCAAGTTCCGCCCGTTTGTGTTGTACGCCGCGTTCCCGGTCACCTTACTGGCGGTGGCCAATTTCGTCGGCACGCCGTTTGAGATCACCGGTAAAACGGTGGTGGCGACGGTGCTCTTCATGCTGTACGGGCTGTTCTTCAGCATGATGAATTGTTCGTACGGCGCGATGGTGCCTGCCATCACAAAAAATCCGGACGAGCGCGCCTCACTGGCGGCGTGGCGGCAGGGCGGTGCAACGCTGGGCCTGCTGTTGTGTACGGTGGGGTTTGTACCGGTGATGAATCTGCTGGAAGGCAATTCGCAGCGCAGTTATATCTTCGCCGCCACGCTGTTTTCACTGGTGGGGTTACTGTTTATGTGGCTGTGCTATGCCGGGGTAAAAGAGCGGTATGTCGAGGCGCAGCCTGCCAGTTCAGCGCAAAAGCCGGGGCTGCTGGCGTCTTTTCGCGCCATCGCCGGTAACCGTCCGCTGTTCATTCTTTGCATCGCCAATCTTTGCACGCTGGGGGCGTTCAACGTCAAACTGGCGATTCAGGTGTATTACACGCAGTACGTGCTCAATGACCCTATCCTGCTCTCTTATATGGGTTTTTTCAGTATGGGATGCATTTTCATCGGCGTGTTTATGATGCCCGGCGCGGTGCGGCGGTTCGGCAAGAAAAAAGTCTATATCGGCGGGCTGGCGCTGTGGATTATTGGCGACGTTCTCAACTACTTCTTTGGCGGCGGGTCGGTCAGTTTTGTGGCGTTCTCCTGCCTGGCGTTCTTTGGCTCGGCGTTTGTGAACAGCCTCAACTGGGCGCTGGTATCCGACACCGTAGAATACGGCGAATGGCGCACCGGCGTGCGCTCGGAAGGCACGGTTTACACCGGTTTCACCTTCTTTCGCAAAGTGTCGCAGGCGCTGGCCGGGTTCTTCCCTGGCTGGATGCTGACGCAGATCGGTTATGTGCCTAACGTGGTGCAATCGGCGGGGACCCGCGAAGGGTTGCGCCAGCTGATCTTCATCTATCCCTGTGCGCTGGCGGCGATCACTATTGTGGCGATGGGCTGCTTCTATAACCTCAACGAAAAAATGTACGTGCGCATCGTTGCTGAAATAGAAAACCGAAAACGTCAGGCGTAATTCACTCAACAGAATGGCGCGCCTGCGGGCGCAATGAGGATCGATTATGACGCATTTACACTCCGATGATCCGCTGACGCTGCGTGAGAAGTGCGCCTACGGAATGGGCGATTTTGGCTCAAACCTGATGTTGTGCATCGGTACGTTGTATCTGTTGAAGTTTTACACTGATGAACTGGGGATGCCGGCGTTCTATGGCGGGGTGATCTTTTTAGTCGCGAAGTTCTTCACCGCCTTTACCGACATGCTGACCGGCGTGTTGCTCGATTCACGCCGTCGCCCCGGCGCCAGAGGAAAATTCAGGCCATTCATTCTCTATGCGTCGGTGCCGGTCGGGCTGGTGGCGACGGCGCAGTTCATGGCGAATGATTTCAGTCTGCCGGTGAAAACGGCACTCGCCACCGTGCTGTTTATGTTGTTCGGCCTGTTCTACAGCCTGATGAATTGTTCCTACGGCGCGATGGTTCCGGCCATGACCAAAAAATCCCATGAACGTGCGCAACTTGCCGCGTGGCGTCAGGGCGGGGCAACGCTGGGTTTACTGTTGTGTACGGTTGGATTTATGCCTGTGCAGGCGTTGTTCAGCCAGTCGCCTTCGCTGGGATACCTTATCGCCGCGCTGATCTTCGCCACCTGCGGCGTGTTTTGCATGTGGTGGTGTTACAGCGGCGTAAAAGAGCGCTACGTGACGATCACGCCGGAAGGGCATCAGCCCAGCATTCTGCGATCCTTTCGCGCCATCTTCCACAACCCGCCATTGCTGGTGTTGTGCATCGCCAATTTGTGCACGCTGGCCGCCTTCAACATCAAACTGGCGATCCAGGTCTATTACACCCAGTACGTTCTCAACGATATCGGTTTGCTGTCGTGGATGGGTTTTTTCAGCATGGGCTGCATTCTGTTCGGGGTGCTTCTGGTTCCCGGCGCGGTGAAGCGGTTTGGCAAAAAACAGGTCTATATGGGCGGATTAGGGCTGTGGGCGGCGGGAGATGTGATGAATTTCCTGTGGGGCACCAGCTCACTCTCTTTCGTGTTGTTTTCCTGCATGGCCTTTTTTGGCACCGCCTTCGTCAACAGCCTCAACTGGGCGCTGGTGCCGGATACGGTGGATTACGGCGAATGGAAAACCGGCATCCGCGCCGAAGGGTCGGTGTACACCGGCTATACCTTCTCACGCAAAATTTCTGCTGCGCTCGCCGGTTTCCTGCCGGGGATCATGCTGACGCACATCGGTTACATCCCTCATGCGGTGCAAAGCAGCCAGACGTTGCTGGGGTTGCGCACGCTGATATTTCTCTGGCCCTGTGCACTGGCTATCAGTGCGGCGATCATTATGGGCGTATTTTACACACTCAATGAAGCGCGCTTTGCCAAAATCATTCAGGAAATCAGTGCGCGCAAAAAGGGGGAGATGCCCGAACCTGCTATTGAGACAGAAAAGACGTCAGTGCTGAGCCTGTAACGCGTTCAGGTTTGCTATGGTTAACCGAGGGCATTTTTATCCCCCCCCCAGCCATCACGTTACAAGGAGACACCTAAACATGACCAGTTCGGAACTGCTGACATACTGCATGGCAAAGCCCGGTGCAGAACAAAGCGTCGAAAATCAGCGCGGTGCAAATCAGGTAAAAGTGGGCGAGGCGATGTTTGCCATGGTGTGTGAAGTTGACGGGCGCGAAGCGATTTCGCTGAAAACCAGCCCGGAACTGGCCGAACAGCTGCGCACCCGACACCCGGAAATCGTGCCGGGCGATCATCTCAATAAATCCCACTGGAACACGGTCTATCTCGACGGTTCGCTGCCGGATTCGCAATTCTATTATCTGATTGACGGCTCCTACCAGCTGGTCGTCTCCGGTTTGCCGGAAGCCGTTCGCCACGAGTTAGGCATCTGACTTCAGGGTGCAGCGGCGGGCCATAACCCGCTTTTCAGCGTGGTGGGCGCGTACTCCACCGCGTGAGCGCGCCAGGGCAACGCGGCGCGAAAACGCCACAAACGGGTAATATCCAGCGTCCAGTAGCGTTCTGCGCCCGCCGGGCCGGGGATCTCCTGCGGTTGCCAGTGGATCTGCGTGGTGCCCTGAACATGCAAAATATCGCCGTTGTCGAAATCCATAAACAGCAGCGCGGCGCGGGGTTCGGCCAGTAAATTTCCCAGCGTGTTCATGTACTTGTTACCCCGAAAATCCGGCACCCACAGCCGGTTACCCACCAGATGCGCAAATCCCGGCTGACCGCCGCGGTGCGAGACATCCGCGCCGTCGTGCCCGTGGCTGGCGATGAAAAAAGTATCAGAACGCGCTATCAGCGCGCGGGCGTTGGCATCCGCTTGCGTCATCTCTTCCCGTGCGGGCAGCGGCAAACTGACCGGCACATCGGTCAGCGTGCGGATCTGAATATATTGCGGGCAGTTACCAAAACTCTGATCGACCAGGATCTCGATCCGATTTTTATCCATGCGCCCGATCCTGCCGTTCACCCGATTGCGCCGCCGGTTGGAAAAGTCGATCCCCAGCGCGCCGATCTGTTTTCCCGGCTGTAATGCCGCCAGCGCCGGATCGTCCGTGCGTCGCGGCGCATTCACCCGCAAATGTCCGTCATCCGGCGTGCGGATAAAACCGGCCGGTCCGCTCAGCAGCGTCGCCACCGGCCAGCCGTTGTCATCCAGCGTTGAGATAAACAGATAAGGCAGCGCCGCGAAAAACAGCTGGTGCTGCTCCGGCATTGCCTCGCGGATCCCATGCGCGACGACGTCAAAACCGGCCAGCTGCTGCGCCTGAAGTTCGCCGGTATGGAACGGGCTTTTCATGGCGTTTACTCCGCCTGAACAGGCAGCGGCAGGGCGGGCAGCGGCGTAAAGCCGGGCAGGCTTTCCACCCGTTGCAGCCAGCGCTGGATCGCCGGGTAACCGGCCAATGAAACGCCGCCTTCCGGTGCCGTCGCCACATAGCTGTAACAGGCCAGATCGGCGATGGTGGCGCGATCTGTCGCCAGAAACTCACGATGTTGCAGATGATCTTCCAGCTGCGGCAGGAATTTCGCCGTCACTTTCAGCGCGCTTTCATACACTTCCGGCGCGGAAAACTGCTTCACCATCCGGGCCGACGCCGGGCCGTAACGCACTTCACCGGCGGCATGGGATAACCATTTCTGCACTTCTGCCGCTTTCAGCGGATCTTCCGGCAGCCAGTGGCTGTCCGGCGCGTAACGTTTCACCAGATACACCAGAATCGCATTGCTGTCGGTGAGCACCACTTCGCCGTCGGTCAGAACGGGGATTTGTCGAAGCGGATTCAGCCGGGCAAATTCTTCGGTCTGGCGCACGTCGGCACCGGCTTCAGTGGCCTTAAACGGCAGATTGAGCATAGTCAGCAACAACGTCACGCGGTGGCAGTGGCCGGAAAGCGGGGTGCTGTAAAGTTGAATGGCGGGCATAGGTGTCTCCTCTGTGGCAGTGAGTCCAGATTACTCTTGCATTAAATGAATGAGATCCACGAAAATTGAAATTGAGTGTTTCACTTTGTGGAAGAATCTATGGATCGTTTAGACGAAATGGCGATTTTTGTCGCCGTTCTTCAGTATGGCAGCCTGGCGGAAGCCGCCCGTAAACTTCACCGTTCACCTCCGGCGATCACCCGCGCCATTGCCTCGCTGGAACACCGCTTCGGCGCGAGGCTGGTGGAGCGCACCACGCGCAGCCTGGCACCGACCGAGGCGGGCGCACGGCTGGCAGAAAAGGCGAGGCTGCTGCTCAGCCAGTATCAGGACGCCGTGCAGGACACCGCTGAAACTCAGCTCAGCGGCCTGCTGCGCATCACCGCGCCGGTGCAGTTTGGCCGCAAACACGTCGCACCGCTGGTGATGGAATTTCTGGCGCAGAACCCGGACATGCAGATCGAAATGATGCTCAACGACCGTAATCTCGATCTGATCGACGAAGGATTAGACCTGGCGGTACGCATCGGCCATCAGGACGATTCCGGCAAAGTGGCGCGCAAAGTCGCTGAAGTCACCCGCGTGCTGGTCGCCAGCCCGGCGTACCTGGCGCAGCATGGCGAACCGCAGCATCCGTCGGAACTGGCCGGGCATCAGACCGTCATGGGCACCTTGCGGACCCCACTGCGCGAATGGCGTTTCGGGCCGCACGAGGATGAACTGCGCGTCCGGCTGTCGCCGCGTTTGCTGCTCAACGACGTCGAGTCGCAACTGCTGGCGGTGCGCAGCGGTCAGGGGATTGCCCGGCTATTGTCGTATCAGGTGAGGGATGATGTGCTGGCGGGCAACATGGTGCGGCTGTTAACCGATTTCGAACCGCTGCCGTTGCCGGTGCAACTGGTGGCGCAGCAGGTACAGCAGATGCCGCGCAAAGTGCGGACATTCTGGGATTTCGCCTGTCAGCGGCTGAGTGTGCTGCCGCAACTTCATGCGCTGAACGCATCTTCGGAACAGTGACCCAGGTCACGCTCGTGTGCGGTAAAAATAACCTACTCTGAGAGTTGTGCAAAAACAGTGAGTTACTTCAGGACAGGTTGTCCGCTTGCTCACACCAACCCAGAAGGAAAGGATGATGACCCGTAACCGGCTGAATCTTGCCACGCTTTTGATACTGGCGCTCAGCGCGCCGCTTCCCCTGACGGCGTTCGCGCAGAGTTTGCCACAGGATCCTGACCCGGCCACGCCGGCGAAAACCTACATCAGCGCCGTGAACCCCGATCGCACTATCACTTACCGCCTGTATGCCCCGACGGCGCAGCATGTGGATGTGGTAACCGGTTCAACGCCGGTCACGTATATTCCGCATCAGATGAGCAAAGACGACAAAGGCGTGTGGAGCTGGACGTCACAGGCGCAAAAACCTGATCTCTATGAGTATTTCTTCAACGTCGATGGCCTGCGTATTGCCGATCCCGGCAGCGCGATGCCAAAACCGCAGCGTCAGGTCAATACCAGCCTGATCCTGGTGCCGGGCAGCATTCTGGATGTGAAAAACGTGCCGCACGGCGAAGTCCGCACGCTGACCTATCATTCCGCCGCGCTCAATTCCGAACGTCAGGTCGCCGTCTGGACGCCGCCGGGTTATAACGATGCGTCACAGCCGCTGCCGGTGCTCTATTTCTACCACGGCTTTGGTGATACCGGCCGTTCGGCGCTGGATCAGGGGCGTATCCCGCAAATCATGGATAACCTGCTGGCGGAGAAAAAAATCGCGCCGATGTTAGTGGTCATTCCGGATACCGAAACCGACGCCAAAGGGGTGGTGCCGGAAGATTACGTCACCAAAGATCGCCGCAAAGAGTTTTATCCGCGTAACGCAGCGGCAGCAGATAAAGAGCTGACCGGCGACATTATTCCGCTGATTGCCAAAACCTTCCGCGTCCGCGATGACGCCGCCGGGCGTGCTCTGGCCGGCCTTTCACAAGGGGGTTATCAGACCCTGGTCAGCGGCATGACTCACCTGGATCAGTTCGGCTGGCTGGCGACCTTCAGCGGTGTGAGCACCACCACGGTGCCGAATGAAAACGTGGCGAAACGCTTCGCCGAACCGGAAAAAATCAACGCACAGCTGAAAAACTTCACGGTTGTGGTCGGTGAAAAAGACGTGGTGACAGGCAAAGACATCGCCGGGCTGAAATCCGAACTGGAGGAGAAAAAGATTAAATTTGATTACCACGAATACCCGAATCTCGGCCACGAAATGGACGTCTGGCGTCCGGCCTATGCGGAGTTTGTACAGAAGATATTTAAGTAGGGTTTCAGGAGTAACGCCTCCCCTGTGAAGGGGAGGCGCTGGTTGACGTTAAGCGCTTTTCTTCGCCTGCTGGCTGTGGCGTTCCAGCAACGGTTTCAGGAAGCGTGCGGTATGCGATTCTTTGCATTCCGCCACGGTTTCCGGGGTACCCGCCACCAGAATCTGACCGCCGCCTGCACCACCTTCCGGCCCGAGATCGACAATCCAGTCTGCGGTTTTAATCACGTCCAGATTGTGCTCAATCACCACGATGGTATTGCCCTGATCGCGCAACTGATGCAGCACTTCCAGCAACTGCTGAATATCAGCAAAGTGCAGGCCGGTGGTCGGTTCATCGAGAATATACAACGTCTGACCTGTGCCGCGTTTTGAGAGCTCACGCGCCAGTTTCACACGCTGCGCTTCACCGCCGGACAGCGTGGTCGCTGACTGGCCGAGGCAGATATAAGTCAGACCGACGTCGATCAGCGTCTGCAATTTACGCGCAAGGGCAGGCACAGCGTCAAAGAATTCACGGGCTTCTTCGATGGTCATTTCCAGCACTTCGTGGATGCTCTTGCCTTTGTATTTCACTTCCAGCGTTTCGCGGTTATAGCGTTTACCACGGCACTGATCGCAGGGGACATAGATGTCCGGCAGGAAGTGCATCTCCACTTTGATCACGCCGTCGCCCTGACAGGCTTCGCAGCGGCCGCCTTTCACGTTGAAACTGAAACGCCCCGGCGTATAGCCGCGCGAACGCGATTCCGGCACACCGGCAAACAGTTCACGAACCGGCGTAAAGATGCCGGTGTACGTCGCCGGGTTCGAGCGTGGCGTACGGCCAATCGGGCTCTGGTCGATATCGATGACTTTATCGAAATGCCCCAGGCCTTCAATTTCACGGTAAGGCGCGGCTTCAGCAAGCGTTGCGCCGTTCAGTTCGCGCTGTGCCAGCGGGAACAGCGTGTCGTTGATAAGCGTCGATTTACCGGAGCCGGAGACGCCGGTGATGCAGGTAAACAGGCCTACCGGCAGCGTCAGCGTCACATCTTTCAGGTTGTTGCCTTTGGCGCCGGAAAGTTTCAGCACTTTGGCGGCGTCCGCCGGCACGCGCTTCGCCGGTACGGAGATTTCGCGTTTACCGCTGAGGAACTGACCGGTCAGGGAATCTTCCTGCGCCATGATGTCGTCGGCTGTCCCCTCGGCGACAACGCGGCCGCCGTGGACACCCGCACCCGGACCGATATCAATGATATGGTCGGCGGCGCGGATCGCGTCTTCATCATGCTCTACCACAATCACGGTATTCCCGAGATCGCGCAGGTGGATCAGGGTTTCCAGCAGACGTTCGTTGTCGCGCTGATGCAGGCCAATAGAAGGCTCATCCAGCACATACATCACGCCCACCAGACCGGCGCCGATCTGGCTCGCCAGACGAATACGCTGAGCTTCACCGCCGGACAACGTTTCCGCAGAACGGGACAGCGAAAGGTAATTCAGGCCGACGTTCACCAGGAATTTCAGGCGATCGCCAATCTCTTTCAGCACTTTCTCGGCGATCTGCGCACGCTGGCCGCTGAGTTTCATATTGCGGAAGAAATCCATCGCATGACCGATGCTGAAATCAGAGATTTGCGGCAAGGTCGTTTCTTCCACAAACACGTTACGCGCTTCTTCCCGCAGGCGGGTGCCTTTACAGGATGCGCACGAACGGTTGCTGATGTATTTCGACAGCTCTTCACGCACCGCGCTGGATTCCGTTTCTTTATAACGGCGCTCCATGTTGTGCAGCACGCCTTCAAACGGATGACGACGAATCGACGTGTCACCGCGATCGTTAATGTATTTGAATTCAATGGTCGTTTTGCCGGAACCATGCAGAATGGCGTGTTGCACATCGCTGCTCAGGTCGTTGTACGGCGCTTCCACATCAAAATCATAATGCTCGCCGAGAGAGCGCAGCATCTGGAAGTAATAGAAGTTACGGCGATCCCAGCCACGGATAGCGCCGCCTGCCAGTGAAAGCTCAGGGTTTTGCACCACGCGGTCCGGATCGAAGAACTGCTGTACGCCCAGGCCGTCACAGGTCTGGCAGGCACCGGCCGGGTTGTTGAACGAGAACATGCGCGGTTCGAGCTCGCTCATGCTGTAGCCACAAATCGGGCAGGCAAAGTTCGCCGAGAACAGCATTTCTTCCGCTTTCGGGTCATCCATGTCGGCGACCACGGCGGTACCGCCGGAAAGCTCAAGCGCGGTTTCAAACGATTCCGCCAGACGCTGCTGTAAATCCTCACGGACTTTGAAACGGTCAACCACGACTTCGATGGTGTGCTTTTTCTGCAATTCCAGCTTCGGCGGATCGGACAGATCGCAGACCTCGCCGTCGATACGCGCACGGATATAACCCTGCGACGCCAGGTTTTCCAGCGTTTTAGTGTGCTCGCCTTTGCGATCTTTAATGATCGTGGCGAGCAGCATCAGGCGCTGACCTTCCGGCTGTGCGAGGACGTTATCCACCATCTGGCTGACGGTCTGTGCTGACAGCGTCACATTATGATCCGGGCAGCGCGGCTCACCCACGCGGGCAAACAGCAGGCGCAGATAATCGTGAATTTCCGTGATGGTCCCGACGGTAGAACGCGGGTTATGCGATGTGGATTTTTGCTCAATCGAAATCGCCGGAGACAGACCTTCAATATGGTCGACGTCCGGTTTTTCCATTAAGGATAAAAATTGACGAGCATAGGCTGACAGCGACTCAACGTAACGACGCTGGCCTTCGGCGTACAGCGTATCGAACGCCAGAGAGGACTTGCCTGAACCCGATAAGCCGGTGACAACAATCAGTTTGTCGCGCGGGATAATCAGGTTGATATTCTTGAGATTATGGGTACGTGCGCCCCGAACTTCGATCTTATCCATTCATCATTCCCGGATTAACGTGATAGCTCACCGTGCCGGTGACCTGCGGAAAATGGAGCATCGCGCCGGTCAGCGAGTCAGGCACAGAGAAGAACGTAACGCGCAATTATGACACAAATCACAGTCTATGCCACCCCGAAACCTGAATGTATATCCAGTACTCGATGTAACAGCGGAACGTTTGCTGAACAATCTGGAAAGAATCTTCCAGCGAATGACATCCATTGGACTGGGGCTACGTTTTGTGGTTATGACGGCGGCGTTTTGTGGTTATAATGATACAAAGTGAGTCTTTCACATCTCAAACTGTGGTTTCAGCCACGAGATACATCATCAGGAGAATCCACATGGCCAGCAGAGGCGTAAACAAAGTAATACTCGTCGGTAATCTCGGACAAGATCCGGAAATCCGCTACATGCCAAACGGCGGCGCAGTGGCCAACATGACACTGGCGACCTCCGAAAGCTGGCGTGACAAAGCCACCGGCGAGCAGAAAGAAAAAACCGAATGGCACCGCGTTGTGTTGTTCGGCAAACTGGCGGAAGTTGCCGGTGAATACCTGAAAAAAGGTTCTCAGGTTTACATCGAAGGTGCACTGCAAACCCGTAAATGGACCGATCAGGCTGGCGTTGAAAAATACACCACCGAAGTTGTCGTTAACGTGGGCGGCACCATGCAGATGCTCGGCGGCCGTACCGGCGGCGGCGCACCAGCAGGCGGCCAGTCAGGCGGTCAGCAAGGCGGTTGGGGTCAGCCTCAGCAGCCACAAGGCGGCAACCAGTTCAGCGGCGGCCAGCAGGCTCGTCCGGCTGCGCAAAACAACGCGCCAGCACAGAACAACGAACCGCCAATGGATTTCGACGACGATATCCCGTTCTGATACCTGCCTTCGGGCATCCATGTCAGAAATGAAAAAAGCCCCGAAAGGGGCTTTTTGTTGTCCGGCATTCAGGAATCTTTCATCCTTCAAACTTTCCCCACCGCACCAAACACTAATCTGCCCTGATGGAACGTCGCTTTCACCTCGGACACCCTGGCTACCGCTTCGGCGGAGCAGCTGGCGTCGACCAGGATCATTTCGGCGTTATCGTTCACCGCGGGCCACTGGCGGTTGCCGCTGTCGTCGAGCGGCAGGACGTTGCCGGTGGCGATGGCGAGGGAGCGCGTCAGGCCGAATTCATCCGAGTTGCCGTAGAGCTGGGCGTACAGACTGGCTTTTTCCAGCATGCTGCCGGTGCCGAACGGCGACCAGTGGTCGATCACGCTGTCGGTGCCGGTCATCACGAATACGCCGTTCTGGCTGAGTTGCGGCAGGGGCATGTTCAGTTTGCCGAGCGGAATGGTGGAGGCGACGGTGAACTGCTGCTCGGAAAGCCCGGCGATCACGCCTTCCAGTTCCGCACCCTGCATCATCGCCAGCGCGAAACCGTGGCTGAGCGTCACTTTGCCTTTCAGTTGCGGGTTTTTCTCCACGGTCTGAATCATGTATTTCACCGCCGCAATCCCGGCTGGCGTGGTTTCATGCAGATGAATATCCACGCCTTTGTTTGTATCCAGTGCAATCTGGAACATCGCATCGAGGGATTTTTCCATCGCGCCGTCTACATTCGTCGGATCCAGCCCGCCGACGTACTGCACGCCCATTTGCATCGCTTCGCGCATCAGCCCGTCGACTTTCGAGTGCAGCAAACCGTGCTGCGGGAATGCCACAATTTCACAGCTGAAATCCTGCTGATGTTTTTCCAGCGCGATTTTCAGATGCTCGAGGCTTTTCAGGCCACTCACCGGGTCGATATTGCAGTGGCTGCGCGCCACGGTGGTGCCTTTGGAATGCAGCAGGCCGATGATCGCCTCTGCGTGTTCCACCGAGGTCGGTAACAGTTGCGGGATAAGCACCTGTTCGCGGGCAATCATGTCCATGATGGTTTTGCCTTTACGCGGGCGCGGCGCTTCCCACTTGCCGCCGTAGAAGGTCTTGTCGAGGTGAATATGCATGTCGCGCGTGGCGGGCAGCAGGAGTAATCCCCGCGCATCAAAGGCAGGTAAGGTGCTGGCCGGTGCCTCTTTCGCAGGCTGGATCGCCACGATTTTGCCGTTGTTGATGTCCAGATTGTACAGGCCGGTTTTGGTGGCAATGACGATGTCGCCTTCGCGCTCAAAACCCTCTTCCAGCCGCACATTGCGCAGCTGATAGTGCGGCGCAGTAATCGCGTTGATCTGGCTGGCATCGTCACATTTTTCATCCATCGCGCCTGCTTTAAACGGCGCTGCTGATGCGATACCGGAGGCCATGCCTGCGGTCAGCAGTGCGCCGGTCGCGGTGATTTTGGCGCTATGAGAGAGAAAGTGTCTGCGGCTTTGTTGCTGAGGATTTTGCACGTCGAATTCCTTAATCATGATGCGGGAGGATGCTGCTTTCCTTTCACCCTAAAAGATATCGCCGGTTACGGCTGCGATTTTTCCCACTGCCAGCCAGTGGGAAACCTAATGGCTAACTGAGCTGACAAAAATCCTTTAATTTTCCGGCCAGTGCGATTTGCGCAGGCGTGGCGTCAGGGCGGTAAAAAAGCGCCAGTTCGACGTTATCCACTTGCGGTAATCCGCTTTCGGTGCCCAAAACCCGGTGCGCCGGCAGGCGGCAACTGGCGGGCAGTAAGGTGACACCCAGTCCGGCGGCGCTGGCGGCCACCAGCGCGGCGAGGCTGGCGCTGCTGTAACTGATGCGCCAGCTGCGCCCGAGGGCATCCAGCGCCTGACACAGTTCTTCGCGATACAGCGCATTGAGCGGAAACAGCACCAGCGGCACCGGATTGCGCTCAAAGGCCGGATACTCGGCGCTGTCGAGCCACAGCATCGGCTCGGGGCGTGAGGCATTGGCTTTTTCGCCGGTCAGCTGTTTGACCAGAATGATGTCCAGCATGTCCTGCTGCCAGGCGCGGCGCAGTTCGTGGCTCAGGCCGCTGGTAACGTCGAGGCGGATATGCGGATGGGCGCGGCAAAACTGCGCCAGCAGGGAGGTGGTCGCTGCCGCAAAATCTTCCGGTACGCCGAGTCGCACCACGCCGTCCGGCCACTGGTCGCTAAGCGCATCGTGTGCTTCACCGTTGAGCGCGATGATCCGCCGGGCATAGCCGAGCAGGCGTTCGCCCTCTTCGGTGAGCTGAACCTGATGGGAAGTGCGTTCCAGCAGCGGTTTCGCTAACGCCTCTTCCAGGCGGCGGATTTGCTGGCTGACCGTCGATTGCGACAAATGAACGCGGTCGGCGGCGCGGGTAAAACTGCCGGTTTCACATACGGCGACAAAACTGAGTAACTGCTGCGGGCTGAACATGGGATAGCGATTCATTTCATCACTACTTCTGGTTGTGGTATTTGAAATTTGAATACCGGGGAGAGTATCAACCTTCACGCCGCCGCACCAGACTGGCTCATTGCGCGGTGGTTTCGTGCCTCCTGCTCCAAAAGGACGCCTTGTTTTAGGGCATCACTCCCGCACTCCGGCAGTTTCTGATTTCACTTAAGATTGTATACAAGGCTTCGGCGGCAAATTGTCTTTCTGGTACAGAAATTGCTTTTTCCTTGTGAGACTTCAAGGAGAAAAATATGAAAGCGATCGTGATTGGTGGCGGTATTGGCGGTGCATGTGCGGCGATTGCGCTGAAGCGTTTTGGGATCGAGACGGCGGTCTTTGAGGCGGTGAAAGAGATCAAACCGGTCGGCGCGGCGATTTCCATCTGGCCCAACGGCGTAAAGTGCCTGAACTATCTCGGCATGAAAGACGCGCTGCGCGAGCTTGGCGGTAACATGCGTTTTATGGCCTACAAAGAATATCAGCAAGGCCAGACCATGACGCGATTCAGTATGGATCCGCTGATTCAGAGCGTTGGCGAGCAGCCTTATCCGGTGGCACGCGCGGAACTTCAGGCGATGTTGCTCGACACGTATGGCCGCGATCGGGTGCAGTTTGGCAAGCGCGTGACGCACGTTGAGGAATCCGCCGACAGCGTCACCGCCTGGTTTGATGACGGCACATCTGCCACCGGCGATTTACTGATCGCCGCCGACGGCACCCATTCCATTATCCGCCAGCATGTTTTGGGCTACACCACAGAGCGCCGCTACGCCGGTTACGTCAACTGGAACGGTCTGGTGGAAATCGACGAAAGCATCGCGCCTGCCGATCAGTGGACGACGTTTGTCGGCGAAGGCAAACGCGTTTCCCTGATGCCGGTGAGCGGCAACCGTTTCTACTTCTTCTTTGACGTGCCACTGCCGAAAGGTTTACCGCAGGATCGCACCACCGTACGCGACGATTTGCAGGGCTATTTTACAGGCTGGGCGGAGCCGGTGCAGAAGCTGATCCGCCAGATTGACCCGCAGACGACTAACCGCGTCGAAATCCACGACATCGACCCGTTTATGCAACTGGTGAAAGGGCGAATTGCGCTGCTCGGCGATTCCGGCCACAGCACCACGCCGGATATCGGGCAGGGCGGTTGCGCAGCGATGGAAGACGCCGTGGTACTGGCGAATATGTTGCAAACCAATTCGTTAGGCATTGAAGATGCGCTGCTGCGTTATCAGGAAAAACGCGCGTACCGCGTGAAAGATCTGGTGCTCAAAGCCCGCAAACGCTGCGACGTGACCCACGGCAAAGAGATGGCCGTCACCGAACAATGGTACGAAGATCTGAAAACCGAAACCGGCGAGCGCATTCTCTCCGGCATGTGCGAAACCATTCTGGGCGGCCCGCTGGAATAACCTGTAATGCGCAGGAAATAAGTTTTTACAACTCCTTAAAGTTTCCTGTGTTTTTGCCGAAAATAACATCAGAAGGATCAAGGTATCCACTGGCGCTATGACGCAAAAACATAGGGACTCATCAGGATGACAGTTATCTCTGCGACAGGTAATCAGGCGCTTAATACGCTGCTTACCGCCACCAAAACGACGGCCACGGTGTCTCCGGCGGCCAGTCAGCAGCAAGCGACAACGGCGCAATCCGCCGCGGTAATCATCGGCCAGACCGATGCCACGTCGCCGGTCTACAACATCACCAAACCGGCACTGGTCTGGGAACGTTCTTCCAGCGACCTGATGTCTTCAAAGCTCGCCTCGAATTTCAGCAACGCCGGTAATGCGGCGCGTTTTTCCGGGCTCGGTGCCGCCCTGCTTGAACGCTTTACCACCGACAGCGGCAGTTATTCGCAATCGGTGATGAAGCAGACTTCCGCTCAGTCCGCCAGTTCTGCGGGTAACGTCGCCGCCCAAACCCAGCTCCACACCAAAGCCGACAATCAGATCAGCCTGAGTATTAAAACCGCCAGCGGCGCGCTGGTGGAGATCACGCTCGGCAGTGATGATGACGGGCTCGGCGTGCAGGTGAATGTCAGCAAAGGCACGCTGAGCGATGCCGACCGCAAGGCGCTGGCGAACATGGCGGAAGGTTTTCAGAAAGCGATTGATGGCCTGACGGCGCAGCCGCCGAAGCTCGATCTGAGCGGACTGACAAAGTTTGATACCTCGGTGCTGACGTCGGTGGATTTGCACGCCAGTCTGGGCACTGAAAACACCCGGACGCTGGATTTTCACGCTGACGCCAGTACCCGTTCGGTGAAATCCACCGGGATCGACGGCACCGTGAATATCAGCGTGGACATGAGTAAGCGCGCCCTGTTGGGTACGGAAAGTCAGCAGACGCAGGCGCTGAACCAGTATCTGAAACAGTTCGACAATGCGGGAAGCCGGGGTAACGCGGACGATGCGCTGATGACCATGTTCAGGGATGCTTTTACGGCGCTGAATTCGAATTATGGCGAGAGCGCGACCACGCATAAAAGCAGCGCCAGAGAACCGGTGTATTTCTCGCTGACCCGGACCGATAAAAACATGGTATCCGGTCTGGCAGATTTCACGGCCTCTGTCTCGCAGACGCCGGTGGATAAAACCAACCCGATGCGCCCGGACGAGGTGGACACCTTCTCTTATCAGGTGTCGCAGTCGAGCAGCATTACCGGTACCGGCACGCAGGATCGGCATATTTCACAGAAGCAGCAGTCACATCTGGTTGCCAGCTACCACAAAGCGCTGACGTCGGGTTTACAGCTCAACCTGACGACCGACAGAAACTCGCAGAATTATCTGTATTATCAGATTGATGACAAGGCCGAGAGCACCACCAATATTCAGTATCAGAAGGGTGCTCTGGTGAGTGCGTCGGTGGATCAGCGCGCCAGTACTTCCACGCATATCCAAAAATATGTGAAGGGATGGCTGGAGTCAGACACCACCACGCCGGTGGACACCTCGAAAACCACTGATCTGCTCGGCAAGCTGCAATCAGACTGGGAGAGCAACCATCCGCGCATCTCCTTTGAAGATTATCTGCGTCAGCAAAACCAGCCGGATCTCAGCAGTCTGGTGCTGCTGGAGTCTGATCCGGGCGCGCTGAAAAACAGATGAACACTGGCCTGACGGCCTTTTCAACAGCCCCGTGAGGGGCTGTTGCTGTTATCACAACATCTCAAACTTCGCCCCTTTCAGCACGATATCCGCAAATTGCAGATGATGCATAAACTCGCGCAAAATCAGCAGAGTGGCGGCGAAATCATTGCCATCGGGTATGCCCTCGAACTGCGCAGGACGTCCGTTGATCACCAATGCCAGCCGGTCGAACGTGCGCTCCACGGCCTCGAGAGACAGCGTCATCACTTCATTTTCAGCCACGCCTGCGAGGCGTGCCAGTGCGCGAATATCATTGTCGGTACTGAACAATTGTGCGCCCGGCGGGATATCGTGGCGGATGCGGATGATTTCATCCTCGACCACCATAATGGCGTTTTCCATTTCATCCGGCGTTGGCGGCGTATGGCGAAAATAGCCGACGGAAGTCAGCTGTGAGCCGAGTGTCAGCGGCAATATTTTCTCGTCGATATCGTCATGCCGGACGGTAACCCGCGTTTCTTCGCGGCCAATATGCAGCAATACAGCAGGTTGGGTCATCGGCGTCTCCTGATATTTAGCCTTTCAACGTAGCGGGTTCAGACCTGAGAAATCTACTATGTCAGATGCGGATCGCGCCGCGCAAACTCTTTGACCATCCAGTCAATGAATACCCGCACGCGTGGCGAAAGCTGGCGGTTGCGGGGATAAAGTAAAGCCACCGGCATCGCACCCACCGGAAAACCGGCCAGGATCTGCACCAGTTTTCCCTGCGCGAGATCGTCAGTCAGCGCGTATTTTGGCACCTGAATAATGCCCATTCCGCGCCGTGCGGCCTCTTTCATGCTCTCCGCGCCGTTGACCGAAAATGGCGTCGGCAGCAGAATTTCACGGGTTTTACCCTGAACCTGAAAAACCAGCGGCAACAGCCCGCCGGTCGCACTGGAGCGGTAGCCAATCATCCGGTGTCCGGTGAGATCGTCCGGTGTGTCTGGCGTGCCGAACCGTTGCAGATAGTCCGGGCTGGCGCAGGTTATTTCCGGCAGCGTGCCGAGCGGGCGCGCCACCATATCGCTGTCTTTCAGCTCACCGGCGCGGATCACGCAGTCGATGCCTTCGCGCACCAGATCCACCAGCCGGTCGCCCTCGCTCAGGTAAAACTCAATATCAGGATATTGCGCCAGAAAATCCGGCAGGCCGGGCAACACGAAATGCCGCGCCAGCGTGCCGTGCACATCCACCCGCAATAGCCCTTTCGGCTGCGCCCCTGCGAAGGCCATTTCGGCATCTTCCACCTCTGCCAGAATGCGCAGACAGCGCTGGTAATAGGCTTCGCCATCCAGCGTCGGGCTGACGTGGCGGGTGGTGCGCTGTAAAAGCCGGATGTTGAGCTGCGTTTCCAGCTGTTTAATGGCGTCAGTCACCGTCGAGCGTTTCAGGTTCAGCGCCTGTGCGGCCTGCGTGAAACTCCGCAGTTCCACCACGCGGGTGAACAACGCCATGCTGTCGAGTTTATCCATGATGATTGTTCGCCTTTTCCGGATAGTGATAACGAATATCAGGGAATTATCCGGCAGCGTCAATCGGCTACTCTTTCTTCAGCGACAACGAATCCGAATCACTCAAAAAGGAAACACATCATGACGTCATCCAATCAAAAAGTGGCGCTGGTTACCGGCGCATCCCGTGGCATCGGTGCGGCTATCGCAGCGCGTCTGGCGCGGGACGGTTTCACCGTGATCGTGAACTATGCGCGCGGTGCGGCAGAGGCTGACGCGGTCGTCAGTAAAATCGAAAAGGCAGGTGGCAGGGCTATCAGCGCGCAGGCCGATGTCAGCGACGCGGCGGCGGTCAGCCGGATGTTTGCCAGTGCGCAACAGGCATTTGGCGGCGTGGATGTGCTGGTGAACAACGCCGGGATCATGACGCTTTCTGCCATCGCCGACACCGACGATGCCGCATTTGATCGCCTCATCGACATTAACCTGAAAGGCACCTTCAACACCCTGCGCGAAGCGGCGAAACACCTGCACAACGGCGGGCGCATCATCAACTTCTCATCGACCGTTGTCGGGTTATACCAGCCGACGTACGGCGTGTATGCCGCAACCAAAGCGGCCGTCGAGGCGCTGAGTCGCGTGCTGACCAAAGAAATGCGCGGGCGCCAGATCACCGTGAATACCGTGGCTCCCGGCCCGACGGCCACGGATTTGTTCCTCAACGGCAAATCTGAGCAACTGGTGGAAACCCTCGCCAAAACCTCGCCGCTCGAACGCCTCGGCCAGCCGGAAGATATCGCCTCCGTGGTGGCGTTCCTCGCCGGCCCCGATGGCGCCTGGGTAAACGGCCAGACGCTGAGGGCGAATGGCGGGATTCTCTAACCTCCCCGTTTTAAGGGAGAGATGAATCGCCGGAATACAGATCGCAAAACCCGGATCAGGAATACTGCTACGGGTTTTAGCGACGTGCCCGCGCGCATCATTCCGCGGATTGGCGGGGAGAGTTTATTGGGCTGATTTAAAGCGACACCGCCGCCTTGCGCCTGAACATCTCCAGCCATGCCGGGCGGCAGAACATCACCAGATTACCGAGCAGGATCAGCGCCAGCCCGATGACGGCGTTGATGTGCCATTGATACCCTTCGTAGAAAGTGGAAACGGTCAGGGCAACCAGCGGGAACAGCAGCGTGCTGTAGGCTGCCTGGCTGGCACCAATGCGTCCGACCAGCGTGAAGTAAATGCCGAAGGCCAGCACGGAGCCGAATACCGACAGGTAGACCAGCGAACCGAGGTATTGCGGCGTCAGGTCGATGGCGAAAGAGGCACCCTGAAACACGCTCAGTGCGCCCATCACCGCTGTGCCGTAAAACATCGCGTAGGTGTTGGTGGACAGAACGTCCAGCCCCCGGCGCTGATGACGGGCGCTGATCATATTGCCGAGCGAGAAACCGTAGGTACCGAGCAGGCTCAGGCCAATGCCTTTGAGCAGTTCCGGTGCAATGTGGGCGGCGCTGAGATCGTGCCAGAACAGGGTGATAATTCCCGCCAGCCCGAGAACGGCCGCCGGAATAACCGCCGGTGCCAGTTTCTGGCGGAAAAACACCATGCCGTTGAACGCGTTGAACAGCACGGCCATCGAGAAAATCACCGATTCCAGCCCGCTGGTGATGTAAGCCGCTGCGTGATAGAAGCAGTAAAAGTTGAAGCAAAAGACGCAGCAGCCCTGCACGATGCAAAAAAGATGGTCTTTCAGGGCGAGCCTGCGCAGGCGACGGGCCGCCAGCAGCGCCACCAGCATAATCACCGCCGCCAGCAGGAAACGGTAAAAGATCGACACCGTCACAGGCACATCGCCCTGTTGCAGGTAAATCGCAAACCAGGTGGTGCCCCAGATAATAATCACCGAAATATAAAGCAGTGCGTTCATCGACTTCTCTCATTGAAAAATTATGGTCTGAGGGAAGTGTGCGGTAATCCGGTGACGTTGGCTTTCAACGGCTTGCGGTTGAGTTGCATATTCTTGCGCATTTCTTTGCGCGCCGGCGTGGCAATATCTGGCTCTCATGCCGTCAAAACCCGTAAACTGGGCCTCTTCTTTTTCCTCCGGGTGCAGGTCATGACCAAGGTTTATCAGGCTTTCGACACGCTGCGTAAGCACAAAGCGGTTCTGCACGACAGTGTGGAGCTGAGTTCAGGTATTCAGCTGGCGGCCTGGTCGAATAAAAATGACACCGTGACCCAGGAAAGCCCGGATCACCATACGCTGAGTCTGTACGTCGCCGACGGCTACGAGTGTTATCACAAAACCCGTGGTGGCTGGCGCAACGGCGGCGGCCCGGACCGCTTTTGTCTGATGCCAAAAAACAGCATGTCGAGCTGGGATGTGCGCGATGATTTGTCATTCGTGCATGTGTATTGCTCTGATGAGCATCTGCGTCATCTGGTGGAGCAAACCTGGGATCGCAGCCCGGCAGCGATTCAGATGGAAGAGCGCACGTTCGAAGAAGATCCGCAGATCACGCTGCTCTATCGCCACTTTTTGCTCAGCAGCCAGTGGCAGGAAAACAGTAATCAGCTGATGCTGAGCAGTGCGGCAAACCTGCTGATGGCGCATCTGGTGAAGAACTACACTCATCTGCAATGGGCGTTGCCGACGGTGCGCGGCGGACTGGCACCGCATATTCTGAACCGGGTAAAAGACTACATTCACGCTCACCTTGCGCAACCCCTGATGCTGCCGGAACTGGCGCTTCTGGCTGAACTGAGCGAGTTTCATTTCGCCCGCATGTTCAAACAAAGTATGGGCATGGCGCCGCATCAGTACGTGATGAACGCCCGTCTGATCCGCGCCGAACATCTGCTGAAAACCACCGGCATGGAGATCACCGCCATCGCGCTGGAATGTGGTTTCAGCTCCGCCAGCCACTTCAGCCACCGCTTCAAATCCGTGCGCGGTATCACGCCGAGCGCACTGCGCAGCGGATCTTAATTTCTTTCTCCGCCCGCACTTCCCGTCTTTTCAACTTCAATGCTAACGTGATGGTCATTCTGAGAAATGAGGAGCAACCATGCACGCCCAAGCGCCTGTTATTGAAACCGAACGTCTGATTTTACGTGGTCATCGCATTGATGATTTTGATGCTATTGCCGCGCAGTGGGCGGATCCTGCCGTGGTGAAATACATTGGCGGTACGCCGTCCAGCCGCGAAGCCAGCTGGAGCCGGTTACTGCGCTATACCGGCCACTGGCAGATGCTGGGTTTTGGTTATTGGATTGTGTTTGAAAAACACAACGGTAAAGAAGGGGCGTTCGCCGGTGAAATTGGTCTGGCGGATTATCAGCGGGAGATGACGCCATCGCTCAACGGCATGGCGGAAATGGGCTGGGTGGTGGCACCGCAGTTTCACGGCAAAGGCTATGCTGTCGAAGCGGCCAGGGCGGTACTGTCCTGGGCCGATGAAAACCTCGATCGTCAGCTATGCTGCATTATTGCGCCGGAGCATCAGGCGTCTGTCCGGCTGGCGGAAAAGTGCGGATTTGTGGCGCACACCGACACCACCTATCACGGCTCGGCAACGCGGATTTTTCTCCGTCAGCCCAAAGCCTGATGGTTATTGCGGTTGTTCCATTTTGTCAGGGGAAGTCATGCTGAAGATTCTGGGTAAATCGACGTCGATCAATGTGCGTAAGGTGTTATGGACCTGCCACGAGCTGGGGCTGGAATTTGAGCAGGAACAGTTTGGTTCAGGTTTTCAGTCTGTGCAGACGCCACAATTCAGGGCGCTGAATCCGAATGCCATGGTGCCGGTGGTGCTCGATGGCGAATTCGTATTGTGGGAATCCAACGTCATTTGCCGATATCTGGCGGCGAAGGAAGGGCGGGAAGATCTGCTGTCATCGGATCCGAAACGGCGTGCGCTGACCGAACAGTGGATGGACTGGCAGGCGGGTGAGCTGAATAATTCATGGCGATATGCGTTTCCGGCACTGGCGCGCAACAGCCCTCAGCACACCGATCCGGCGCTGATTGATGCCGGTGTCAGCGAATGGAACCGTCATATGCAGATGCTGGAAGAGCAGCTTCAGCGCAGCGGCGACTATGTGCTGGGCGATAATTTTACCCTGGCCGATATTCCACTGGGGCTTGCCGTTAACCGCTGGTCGATGACGCCGATGTCGCGCCCGGCGCTGCCTGCCGTCTCGGCGTATTACGATCGGCTGAATCAGCGCGAAGGTTACCGGCTGTTTGGTCGCAACGGCATGGTTTGATGCGGATGCCGGGCTGAAAATAAAAAAAGACGCGGCAATGTCCTGTGCCGCGTCCTGTTATTCTAAACCTTCTCTATTTTTCAACAGACGCATCGGTTTATTTAAAATCGACTCTCATGAGTTCAGGAATTGTCTGACCATGCGTCGAGAAAACACACTTATCAATATAACTCTTAAATGCCGCCGGTTTAGGAATGCCCATATCCATCAGCCGGGAATTATCAAACTTCACGTTTAACTGCGCGAATCCGCCGTACAATTTAATGGCACGTAAAATAATTTTGTCATTGCACGGCCCTAAAACATCTTTAAATTGTTTGCGAATGCCGGTGAATTCCTGATAACTGATCTGCTCGTATTCGTTAATAATACGCGAAGTATTATTGGCTTTTGCCACCGAGGTGTCTATTTCATGGAACGGTGTACACATTTCCGCGCCGGACGAAATATGATAGAAGCTGTGGCTCAGTTCGGCTGCCAGGCATAATTTCACCAGCACCATGGCGCAATAATCGACAGGAATAACATCGACTTCATCGTCGAGGTTACAGGTGAATTTCTTCAGCTTGATCGCCATCATAAAGACCCAGAAAATGCTGCTCGACGGCTGGCAACCGTACTGGGTGTGACCGACGATAATCGACGGACGTGCCACCACGAACGGCAGTGTCGGGCACTCTGAACGCACCAGATTTTCGATAGCGCGCTTGGAAATGGTGTACTGCACCAGGTCTTCGTTGTGCTCGTTGTCCGGCATTCCTTCATAGAACACGCTGTCTTTGTCCGGCATGGAGGCCATCGCCGTGCCGACGTGAACGAAACGCTGCAAGCCTTTCACCTGCGCCATGCGTTTGGCGAACACCAGAGAGCCTTCGACATTGACGCGCCACATGGCCGGATTATTTCCGAATGAGGCAATCGCCGCACAGTTGATCACGTGAGTCACCTGATCTAAACGCGGGTCGTGAATAAAGCTTTCGGGTTCGGCCAGATCGCCGGTTAAAATAGACTGTTCAGTTAACGCAGAAAGCAGTTCGTCGCTTAATTCAAATTTCTTTAAATTATCGATGATTCTGGCGAGTCCCGTCGCATTATCGTCTGCTCTGACTAATAACAATAACTGGCTCTTCGCCGTTAATTTCTGACGTAAAAGATATTCAACAACTGCACCGCCGACAAAGCCAGTGGCACCGGTAATTAAAATACTGTTCATTATTAAGACCTGCAACGGGAAAGTATTGAGACAGTATCACCCGGACTGTAAACAGAACGTATACCGTTTTTTGCGCTAATTAAACGGCAGTTAAACAGCACGAAAAGCTTAAAAAATCAGGAAAGTTCATTTTAATGAAAAACTAAATATATGGCATTCGTTGGTTACACCGGGAAACATCTCAATAATACATTCGTTCTCTCTTCTCGTTATTTAAGCCAAATTAACAGCGAATAAACCGGATGGGCAACAGGGCGCGCAGGGGGCCATTTTTACGCATAATAGCGAGAAGATACGTGCAGAAAGTATCCACCATGCTGTCACTACGTTAAACTACTCATGTTTAGGGGGGTCTGTCTTTGGACTGCTCCGGAGCGATAACGAGGATGACGCGAACGGCGTGTCTGGTGTGTAATGCAGGGAATATTGCGCAGGTCATTCCCTCACGCGCTGAAATAAGGTACAAGGCTGCATGAAAATCCCAAATAGAATCCAACCTCTGGTGGATGACGGCCTGATAGACGATGTGGTCCGTCGACTGAAAAGTGGCAAAGAAGCCGACGTTTACACTGTTTTATGCGGTGAAGAGATCCGTTGCGCCAAGGTGTACAAAGAAGCTACGCAGCGTAGTTTCAAGCAGGCCGTTCAGTATCAGGAAGGCCGAAAAGTCCGTAACAGCCGCAACGCCCGTGCGATGCAAAAAGGCTCGAAGTTTGGTCGCAAGCAGCAGGAAGAATCCTGGCAGACGGCGGAAGTCGATGCGTTGTTCCGTCTGGCGAATGCCGGTGTGCGCGTACCGCAGCCCTATATTTGTCTGGATGGCGTGCTGCTGATGGAGCTCATCACCGACGGCGATGGCGTGGTAGCGCCACGTCTGAGTGATGTGATCCTGACGGAAGAAGAAGCCGTCGCGGATTTCGAGACGATGATCCGCAATATCGTGCGGATGTTGTGTGCGGGTATCGTTCACGGAGATTTGTCAGAGTTTAACGTGCTGATGGATGCCGAGGGGCCGGTGATTATCGACCTGCCGCAGGCCGTGGATGCCGCGGCGAATAACCACGCCGAATCCATGTTTGAACGCGATGTGAATAACATGACCGAATACTACAGCCGCTTTGCGCCGCAGTTGCAGACGACCCGCTACGCGAAAGAAATCTGGGCGTTGTATGAAGATGGCAAACTGACGCCGGAAACCCTTCTTACCGGGCACTTCGCCGAAGATACGCATAAAGCCGATGTGGATTCACTGCTCGATGAGATCATTGCCGCCGAAGATGAATACTACGATCGTCAGCGGGCAATGAAAGAACGCGATCTCGACCACTAAGCCGTCATCAGTCCGGCATCACCGAATGCTTCCCGCAAAAACCGGCGTTCTGCAAAATATGCTGGCCGGTTTCTGACAGGATAAACTCCGCCAGCGGTTTCGCTTTCTCCGTACAGGTGGCGAGCGCATAGCTGGCGCGCACGTTGTAATCCGCAGGAATATTAAACACCTCCAGCTCATCATTTTCCCGCAGCAGGGTGGCGTAACTGGTGTAGCCGATAAAGACGTCGGCCTGCCCGGTGCAAATCAACCATTCTGCCGCCAGTTTCCCCTCCGGCACCTTCGCCGACTTCTCGCCGCCCACCAGACGCAACGCTTTATTGCGCAGCACCGCGCCGGAATCGGGATGACGTCGTTCAATCAGTTCGAACATTTGCCAGGTGTAATCACCTGAAGGGTCGCTTTGCGGCGTCGATGTCGCCAGACGAAAACGCGGATCGAGCAGTACGCTCAGCCAGTTAAGCTTCTCCAGTTCCGGCATCTTACGCGCGGTGACGCACAGGCTGTTGCCGCAAAAGGTCTGCACGTCCAGCGCTTTGCCGTGCTGTTGCAGCGCCAGCGGATGCGCGGTGTTGGCAGAGGCGAACAGATCGGGTTTTTCACCTTTTTCGATCCGTTCACGCAGCAGCCCGGCAGGGCCGAATTCGGTGACCACGCGGATGCCCGTTTCTGCCTGAAACGCCTCACACAGTGGCGCCCACGCCCGCCGCAGACTGCCCGCGGCGAGCACTTTGATCGATTTTGTCATCAGATCTCCTTGTCACATTACTTCAAAACAGTCGTTGAAACGCAGTGATTTCAACAGCATGTACGACGCACAGAACAGGATTATTTTCCCGCGTGCGGGGCTTCTGCGGCGGGTTTGAAATCCGTCCGGTAGAAGCGCTGATAGTAAGCATCTGCCTGTTTCTGCATGTCGATGTCAGCAAATTTTTGCGGATACAGCTTTTTCGCCATCCACAATTCACCGAGAGCCATCGCTTCAGGCATCGGGTAGCCCCAGGCTTTGGCGTATTCCGGCATCAGGTATACGCGGTGGTTTTTCACTGCATCGATGCTCTGCCAGTTCGGATCGTGGTTGATCTGCCCGACCACTTCCGGGTAACGATCCTGCACGAAGATCACCTGCGGATCCCAGGCGATGACCTGTTCCAGCGACACTTGTTTGTAACCTTTCACCGTCGCGGCTGCCACGTTCATGGCACCGGCACGCGCCATCATCAGCCCGGTATATTTACCGGATCCGTAGGTGGTCAGGTCAGGATTGGCCATATACGTGCGGATACGCTGCGCCGGCGCAATGTTTTTCAGCCGTTCGCCGGTGAGCTGACGCTGAGAAAAAGTATAGTCGATCAATGCCTGCGCCTGTTTCTGGCGGTTCATCACGTCGCCGATAAGCGTAATGCCTTTTTTCAGCCCTTCGGTATACGCCCGGTCTTCATCCGGCAGCGCCGGGTTCATTTTGTGTTCTTCGCCTTTCGGATCGTCACGCAGCGACACCGCCACCACGGCGATACCGGTCTGACTTATCTGGTCGATCATTTCCTGCGGCGCATAGTTGGTGACGAACACCACCTGCGGATGCAGCGCGACCACGCTTTCCAGATTGACGCTGGTCAGATCGCCGACCACCGGCGTGTTCACCAGTGAAGGCGCGAGCCGCACATAACCGCTGCCGAGCTGCTGTTGCCAGTTATTGAGCACACCGACGATGTTGCGGGTGGCGTCGAGCTGTACCAGCAGATTCAGGGTCTGATGTTGCAGCACCACCACGCGATCAACCTTGTCAGGCAGGGTCACCTGGCGGCCCAGCTGGTCGGTTATCAGGCGTGAAGCAAAAGCGGAAGGGACGGAAAAGCTCAGTACAAGTCCGAGAAGGACGGTGGATGAAAATGAACGCACGGCGGGATCCTCTGATTTCGTTATGCATAGGATTATATAGCGTTAAGGGCGAGATGAATATGACCGGCGACAATCCCGCTTCGGGCAACGGTTTTGGGATGAGGTTATGCGGGGCATGTCACCGTTTGTTCATGATTTCCTCCCTGAATTGTCATACACGCGTGCCAAGGTTACCGCCGGATAATTGTTAAGCTTTTCAACCGGAGCGATCATGAAAAACCCAGTAATGCGCGCCACGCTGATGAGTGCGCTGGCGATAATGGCCTTTGGCGCCCAGGCGCAAACGACGCTGACTTTCTGGCATTCCATGGACGGTGATTTAGGTAAAGAGGTCAGCGCGCTGGCTGACCGTTTTAACCAAACTCATCCGCAATACCGCGTGGTGCCGGTCTACAAAGGCAATTATGAGCTGGGGCTGGCCGCAGGCGTCTCGGCGTACCGCAACGGTAACGCGCCGGATATTTTGCAGGTGTATGAAGTGGGCACGCCGAACATGATGGCCAGCAACGCCGTGGTGCCTGTGGCGCAGGTGTTTAAGGATGCGGGCATCCCTAATGACGAAAGCGCCTTTGTGCCTTCCGTGGCGGCCTATTACAGCGACAGCAAAACCGGGCATCTGATCTCGCAGCCGTTCAACAGCTCGACGCCGGTGCTGTATTACAACAAAGATGCGTTTAAAAAAGCCGGGCTGGATCCCGACGAGCCGCCTAAAACCTGGAATGCGCTGGCGACGGATGCCGCGGCACTGCGCGCGGCGGGCATGACATGTGGTTACACCAATGCCGGTCAGCAGGGTTGGATCCAGATCGAAGGCTTCAGCGCATGGAACGGTTTACCGGTGGCGACGCGCAACAACGGCTTCGACGGTACCGATGCCGTGCTCAACTTTAACGGCCCGTTGCAGACGGCACACATTACGCAGCTCAATGAGATGCACAAGAAAGGGGATTTCTCGTTCTATGGCCGTAACGACGATGCCACCACCAAATTCTACAGCGGCGATTGCGGCATCCTGACCACCTCGTCGGGCTCGCTGAACAGGATCCGTCAGTACGCAAAATTCGATGTAGGCGTCGGCATGATGCCTTATCAGGATGGCGCGCCGGGCGCACCGCAAAATGCCTTTATCGGCGGCGCGAGTCTGTGGGTATTCAAAGGCAAAACGCCGGAAACCTACAAGGGCGTGGCTGAGTTCCTGCACTTCCTGGTTGAGCCGGACATCGCCGCCGAATGGCATCAGAAAACCGGTTATCTGCCGATCACCAACGCGGCCTACACGCTGACCCGCGAACAAGGTTTTTATCAGACCCATCCGGGGGCCGATATCGCGATGAAACAGATGATCAACAAGCCGCCGCTGCCGTTCACCAAAGGGCTGCGGCTGGGCAATATGTCTCAGGTGCGCACCATCATGGACGAGGAGCTGGAGAAAGTCTGGAACGGTCAGGAAACCCCTAAAGCCTCGCTCGATAACATGGTGACCCGCGGAAATCTGCTGCTGCGCCGGTTCGAAACGTCGATTGCAGCCAAACAATAGCCGGTGATTTTTTCCCGATGTCAGGAGTGATGATGAAAGCGTTAACCCGATCTTTGATTTCTCCGGAGAACCCGGATGTGCTGGTTATTGCCCACCGTGGCGTATGGCAAACCACCCCCGAAAATTCACTTGCTGCGCTGCATGAGGCGATTCATCAGGGCGCAGATATTATCGAGATTGATGCGCAAACCACCGCCGATTCGCAGGTGGTGGTGATCCACGATGCCCATCTTGACCGTACCTGTGATTACCAGGGCGAGGTGGCGACCATGTCGCTGGCAGCCGTTCGTCGCGCGAGGCTGAAGGCCGCAGACGGACGCGAAGGCATGGTGCTCACCAGCGAACGCGTTCCTTTGCTGGAAGAGTTACTCGAAGAAGCCCGCGGGCGCATCGTAGTGAATGTGGACATCAAGTATGCGCGGGATTTCGATCGCATCGTGGCGCTGATCCTCAGCATGAACATGGCCGACGGCGTGCTGCTTAAAAGCAAGATCGATCTGAAAACCCAGCGTTTTCCGCTGCAAATAACCGATGCGCGGATCCCTTATATGCCGATCCTGCACGCCCGTCCGGGCAAGTTTTCGGATGATTTGCGCAAAATCACGCAGTTCGGTGCGCAGATGATTGAACTGAACTTTAGCGATCTGGCCGACGTGATCGCCGCCCGCGAGCAACTTAAACGCCTCGGCGTCCGGTTGTGGGTCAATACGCTGGATGTCTCCCATTCGCTGGATTACTGTGACAGCCGCGCTGCGGTGGATCCCGACGGTGTATGGGGTGTGCTGGTGGATGCCGGCGTCCGGGCGTTTCAGACCGACCATGTCGGGCAACTGGTGCGCTGGCTTAAAAACAGAGGTAACCAATGACGATCACGCTTTCCGCCAAACTGGCGATTGCCAGCTCTATTGCTGCTCAGGCTGCCGAACTGGCGCTGGGTTTTTTCAACCGTCGCGACAGCATTGAAGTCAGCAGCAAGCGCCCGCAGGATTTCGTTTCAGAAGCCGATGTGGCAGTGGAGCAGTTTATCCGTGCGCAGCTGGCACAGCATTTTCCGCAGGATGCGATCATCGGTGAAGAGATGGGGGGCGTGCTGACGGACGCCGCCTGCTGGGTGATTGACCCTATCGACGGCACGTCGAATTTTCTGCGCGGTTCACCGCTGTGGGGCGTCTCGCTCGGGCTGGTGGAAAACAAAAAACCGACCCTCGGCGTGATTGCGCTGCCGGTGCTCAACGATCTGTTTGCCGCAGAATCGGGTAAAGGCCTGTTCCTTAACGGCAAGCGGTTTCACCGTGACGACCGCTTTGGGGATGTGCAGATTGTGTCGCTCGGCGACAGTTCCGATGACAAGCTGGATGAAGCCTCGGCGTTTTATCGCGGCCTGCGGGCCGCTGAGTGGTCAGTACATTGTTACCGCTGTACCACGATCGGCATGGTGTTCGCCGCCAAAGGCATTATCGACGGGCATCTGCAACGTCGCACCACGCTGTGGGATATCGCGGGAGGTGTTGTGCTGTGTCAGGAAGCCGGGCTGGATACCGTTGTCCATTTCGCCGGTACGGCCGGAAATGAAAACTACCGGCATATGTCGGTCGCCACCGGCACGCCGTCACTGATGGCCGCCGTTGGGCCGCTGTGGCCGGATTTTGCGCCGCGTTAACGCCTCCTTGCCCACCAACTCGCTGCTCCCGGTCATTTCGGGAGCCTGGCGGGAAATGCGGGCGACATCCTGTTTTTTCCTGCCTGAAGTAACATCCTGAATTCTTCAGGTAACCCTCTGATTACACGATAAAGAACAGCATTTAACAAAATGAAATATTGTTTCATTTCACCATAAAGTTCCTCATGGTTCTGCCGTTATCTCTGACTCCTGTCACTCACTTTGCTGTGTCCTGATGAATAAATTAACCCAACTTTCCGTGCTCGCCCGCCTGATGGGGGCGTTTGCCCTTGTTCTTTCCCTGATGCTGATTTTGGCCGCGACCTCTGCCTGGCAGCTGAAAAATATTAATCAGCAGATTGAAGATTACCGTGCGTACCGGCTGCCGGGCGTTCAGTACCCGCTGGTGATGCGCGGCACGCTGGCCGAGCTGCGTCTGCAACAGGTGCAATACATCGCTTCACCGCAGGGCGCGCCGCGCGACGGTCACCGGGTGGAAATCATGCAGGCGGTGGCTAACTTTAAAGCCGCGGAACATGCCTATCAGAATCTGAACAGCGGCGGCAGCCAGTCGGCGCTGTTTAAGCAAATCGTCGATAACTTTCAGCGCTTTTCGCTGGCGAACGATCAGGTGATTGAAGCGATGGATCGCAATGATGTGGCGCAGGCCACGCAAATCAGCGGCGATAACTCACGAAAATACCGCACACAGCTGATGGCCGATCTCGCCACGCTGGTTAAAGACGAAGTCAGCAACAGTGAGCACGCGGCGGCACAGGCGCGCAGCCATTACCACTCTGCCAGCGTGCTGTTCCTGGTGCTGGTGGTGTTTGCGTTGCTGCTGTCTGTGGCGATGGCGCTCTTGCTGGCGCGAAATCTCAACCGGCAGCTGGGCGGCGAACCGGCGTACGCGGCGGCGATCATGCAGGAGATTGCGGCGGGAAATCTGGCGACGGAGATCGTTCTGCGGCCCGGCGACAGCGGCAGTTTACTGGCGTCGCTGAGCCGCATGAATCAGCAACTGAACCAGACAATCCATCAGATCATGAACGGCAGCGAGTCGATCAATCATGCCGCCAGCGAGATTGCGCAGGGCAACATTGATTTATCGCAGCGAACCGAAGAGCAGGCGGCCTCGCTGGTGCAGACCAGCGCCAACATGCAAAACCTGACCACCACCGTCAGCCAGAATGCGGAGAACGCCCGCGAGGCCAGCCAGCTGGCACACGCGACGTCAGAAACCGCTTCGCAGGGCGGGTCGATCGTCAGCGGCATGCAACTGCATATGCGGGATGTCTCCGGCAGTTCAAAAGAAATCATCAATATTATCAGCGTGATCGAAGGTATTGCCTTCCAGACCAATCTTCTCGCGCTGAATGCGGCGGTAGAAGCGGCACGCGCCGGCACACAGGGCAAAGGTTTTGCGGTGGTGGCCAGCGAAGTGCGCGTTCTGGCGCAGAAAAGCGGGCAGGCGGCGAAAGAAATTAAAAATCTGATCCACGGCACCGTCTCTAAAATTGCCGAAGGTTCGCAGCAGGCTGACCGCGCGAGTCAGGCGATGAACGACATCGTGAATTCAGTGAATAAGGTGGCGGGAATTGTCAGTGAAATTTCGACTGCCAGCACCGAGCAGCATACCGGCATTCATGAGGTGGGCATTGCGGTGGATCAGATGGACCGGGTGACGCAGCAAAACGCCGCGCTGGTGGAGCAGGCCGCGGCGGCGGCGCAATCGCTGACGGAACAGAGTGTCGAGTTGCGCAATGCCGTGCGGTTCTTCCGCACGGCTGCGGTCTGATGTCAGCCGCTGTCAGGGCTGTTGCGTGATGGTGAGCTGTGGTTCCCAGGCCGAATCCGGGTGCCGGGCGATTTGCTCCGGGGTCATTGGCCGCCCGAGCAGATAGCCCTGCAAGGTGTCACACCCCAGCTGGGTGAGGAAATCTTGTTGCTGGGTGGTTTCCACGCCTTCGGCCACCACTTTCAGATTCAGCGTCTGGCCGAGGGCAATAATGGCAGACACGATGCTGGCATCTTCGCTTCCGGCGATCAGATCGTTGATAAATGCGCCGTCGATTTTCAGCTCGCTGGCGGGTAAACGCTTGAGATAGAGCAGGCTGGAGTAGCCGGTGCCGAAATCATCAATCGAGGCTTTGACACCGTATTTTGTCAGACGCTCGAGTATCGCCACGCTGACGTCCGGGTTGCGCATCGCGGTGGTTTCGGTCACTTCCAGCGTCAGCATTTCCGGTGGAATGTGGTGGCGTTCAACGGTATCGATGACCATTTCCACCAGATTCGCCTGCTCGAATTGCAGCGCGGAAAGGTTTACCGCCACCGTCCAGGTGGTGTGCCCGGCGAGGTGCCATTCACGTAACTGGCGGCAGGCTTCATTCAACACCCATTCGCCGATAGGAATGATCAGACCGGTTTTCTCCGCCAGTGGCAGGAACACGTCCGGGCTGAGGGTTTTACCTTCGCGCTCCCAGCGCAGCAGGGCTTCAAAGCCGCTGACCGGCCCGTAAGGAGCGATAAATTTTGGCTGATAATGCAGACGTAATTCGTGATGCTCGATCGCCAGACGCAAGTCGTTAAGCATCTGCAACTGATTTTGCGCATTGGCGTTCATCGAAGGCTGGAAGAAACTGTGGCCGTTGCGGCCTGAGTTTTTGGTGTGATACATCGCCGCATCGGCGTTAAGCATCAGTTCGCGTTCGTTCTCGCCGTCGCCCGGATACACGGCAATACCAATACTGGCGGATACCAGCAGTTCGTAACGCGAAACGTGGAACGGGCGGGCAATCAGGTGCACCAGTTTATCCGCCAGCTGTGAGGCATCGGTCGGCTCGGTGATTTCTGTCAGCAGGACAAACTCATCGCCGCCCAGCCGTGCCAGTGTATCCGACGCGCGTAAATGCGACAGCAGCCGCTCAGTCACCGACACCAGCAGCTGATCGCCAATGTGATGGCCAAAGGCGTCGTTGACCGCCTTGAACCCGTCGAGATCGATAAACAACACCGCAAATTCGGATTCTCCCCGCGTGGCTTTCTGCACGGCCTGACCGAGACGATCTTCCAGCAGCAGACGGTTGGGCAACTTGGTCAGGTTGTCATGCAGGGCTAACTGGGTCAGCTCGCGATTGGCCTGCGCCAGGGAAGACGCGAGCACCGACGTGCGCGCCTGCATACGGCCATCAAGCACCGAGATAATCAGCGTAATCGCCAGGATCGCCAGCGTCACCACAATGACCAGCAGCGCCAGCCAGTTGTTATCCACACCGCTGTTGGCGGCCATGCTGTGGCTCATCGGCGGGAATGTGGCGGCGGCCATGCCGGTGTAATGCATACCGACAATGGCGGTGCCCATGATCACGGCGGCGCTGATGCGCAACAGACGCACGTTAGGCGACTGCTGACGTAAATGGAAGGCCATCCACAGCGCCGCACCCGACGCCACCACGGCCACCAGTACGGACACCATCACCCACGGCACGCTGTAGATAACAGGCGGCATCATGCGCATCGCGGCCATGCCGGTGTAATGCATCGCGGCAATCCCGCCGCCCATCAGCAGTGAACCGGCCAATAAACGCATCATCGGTAACTGCGGCAGGCACACCAGCCACAGCGCAAAGGCGGAGGAAATAATGGCGATAAGCATGGAGAGTAAGGTGATCAGCGGGTCATAACCCATTGATACCGTTGAGTTGAATGCCAGCATTCCGATGAAATGCATCGACCAGACGCCGATCCCCATGGCGATTGCGCCACCGGTTAACCAGAGACGGGAGGCCTTTCCCTGAGTGGTCGCGACCCGCCCGGCCATATCCAGCGCGGTATAAGAGGCAAGCATTGCAACAATGAATGAAAACATCACCAGCACATTGTTGTAATTACTGGAAAACATGTAAGGCTCCACACAAGCAGGGGTCAATGAGACGGGCTGTTTTTATATTCGGCGTTAATCGCATCACGAGTTATTAAAGGCGAATGAAGTCACGAAAATCTGTTTTCGCGTAATTAAGATTAATCTGTAAGTGGTTTTAATCAAATAAAAAAAACGCATGCAAAATTACACCTGATGAATGCAAGGTTTTTTTAAAGCGTGATAAACAGAGAACCAAAGTCTTGTCTATAGTTAACAAATAATTAAACGTCACGGGATGGAACAGATTCATGATTAAAGTACATCATTTAGATAATTCACGTTCACAGCGAATTTTGTGGATGCTTGAAGAAGTGAGCGTCCCTTATGAAATTCAGCGTTATCAGCGGGATAAATCGACCATGCTGGCGCCCGCGTCTTTAAAGAAAGTGCATCCCTTGGGAAAAGCGCCGGTGCTGGAAGATAACGGGCTGATCCTGGCCGAGTCTGGCGCCATCATTGAATACTTACAGGAAACCTATGACGCCGAAGGGGTGCTGAAGCCATCGGCTCTGGCCGAGCGTCAGCAGTACCGCTACTGGATGCATTACGCCGAAGGGTCACTGATGCCGCTGCTGGTCATGAAACTGATTTTCGGGCGTTTAGGCAAACCGCCGATGCCGTGGCTGATCCGTCCGATTGCCGGCGCCATCGGGCAGGGCGTGCAGAAAAATTACATCGATAAACAGCTGACCACCCACATGGATTTCCTCGAGCAGCATCTGGCCGTCAACCCTTATTTCGCCGGTTATCAGTTCAGCGCGGCTGACATCCAGATGAGTTTCCCGGTAGAAGCCATTAATGCGCGCGCAGGGTTGGGAAAATATCCCCGTCTTAATGCCTGGTTATCCAATGTCACGGCGCGACCGGCTTATCAGAAAGCCCTGGAAAATGGAGGGCCATTCACCATCATGCGTTAAGTTTATTTCAGGCTGAGGTGTCTTTGTGCCGCGTTGTTTTTATTTTCCGGGCGTTCGCGCGTGACATATTTACGTGATGAGCGCCTTTAATTAAATAACCCTTAATAACTGTCATGATATTTTATTTTCAACGTTTGCCCGCCCGTTCCTGATTTATCTCCGGTGTTTCAGTGCTGAATTTTATTTCTGACGCCGCCGCGTTTCTTACCCGCCGTCCCCGCCTTTTTTGCGTTGCTGTCATCGCGTGCGCAACCGATATCGTTCAGCAAACCGCCATCGGGACAAATTTGCAGCAAATTCGCGTTTTTCTTGACCGGACAACGGTAAATTGTCGGCAAACAGAGTTGAAAAGAGGGTATAAGAGGCCGGATAATCGTTTGCGCTAAATTTTAGTCCCGCCATACGCGATGTGAGTTAAACGTTTGCCCTGCACACGTGACGCCGGTTTTGCCGGTATTTCGTGCATCAGGTAAGGAAGCGAACGTGAAGAAACGGTTTCATAATGACCACGCAGGCTAATCAGTAAAGACATCCAGAGGATTTTCCATGTCGAGTCAACAACCTCAAACGGGCCGCGCTGTTGCGCCAAAGGGCCCGCTTGATGCTTATTTCAAAATCAGTGCGCGTGGCAGCCATGTGCGTCAGGAAGTGATCGCCGGGTTAACGACGTTCCTGGCGATGGTGTATTCGGTGATTGTGGTGCCGTCAATGCTCGGCAAAGCGGGCTTCTCTCCGAGCGCGGTGTTTGTCGCGACCTGTCTGGTGGCCGGTTTCGGTTCCCTGCTGATGGGGCTGTGGGCAAATCTGCCGCTGGCGATTGGTTGCGCCATTTCTCTGACGGCGTTTACCGCGTTCAGTCTGGTCCTTGGTCAGCACATCAGCGTACCGGTTGCGCTGGGTGCGGTGTTCCTGATGGGCGTGTTGTTCACGATTATCTCGGTCACCGGGATCCGTTCGTGGATTTTGCGCAACCTGCCCATGGGCGTTGCGCACGGTACCGGCATCGGCATTGGTTTATTCCTGCTGCTGATTGCGGCTAACGGTGTCGGTCTGGTGGTCAAAAACCCGCTGGACGGTTTGCCTGTTGCGCTCGGCGCGTTCACGTCGTTCCCGGTGGTGATGACGTTGCTCGGTCTGGCGGTGATTTTTGGTCTGGAGAAGCTGCGCGTTCCGGGCGGTATTCTGCTGGTGATTATCCTGATTTCCGTTATCGGTCTGATTTTCGATCCGGCGGTGAAATATCAGGGGCTGTTCGCGATGCCTTCTCTGGCGGGCGCGGATGGCAAATCTGTCATTTTCGATCTCGACATTATGGGCGCACTGAAAGCGGCAGTATTGCCAAGCGTTCTGGCGCTGGTGATGACGGCGGTGTTTGACGCCACCGGTACCATCCGTGCGGTGGCCGGTCAGGCGAATCTGCTGGATGAAAAGGGCCAGATCATCAGCGGCGGTAAAGCCCTGACGGCTGACTCCGTGAGCAGTATTTTTGCCTCGCTGGTCGGTGCATCGCCTGCGGCGGTGTATATCGAATCAGCAGCGGGTACGGCGGCAGGCGGTAAAACCGGCCTGACGGCCACGGTTGTCGGCGTGCTCTTCCTGCTGATGTTGTTCCTGTCTCCGCTTTCTTATCTGGTGCCTGCTTACGCCACCGCCCCTGCGCTGATGTATGTCGGTCTGCTGATGCTGAGCAACGTAAACAAACTGGATTTCAACGACTTCGTTGATGCCATGGCGGGGCTGCTGTGTGCGGTGTTTATCGTGCTGACCTGCAACATCGTCACCGGCATCATGCTCGGTTTCAGCTCGCTGGTGATTGGCCGCATTTTCTCCGGCGAATGGCGCAAACTGAACGCGGGCACGGTAATTATCGCCGTGGCGCTGGTGGTGTTTTATGCGGGCGGATGGGCGATTTGATGCCAGGCCGACCGGAAAGTTTCGGTTTCTCACGTGCGGTAATCGCTTAACACGCTGCGCCGAAACCGCCCAAAGGAGGAAAGTGCTTTTCCTCCTTTGGATCCCTCCTCGCTTTTTCAACAAGCGCTCTGCTCGCTGGATCTTAAATTCAGGGGCAGATTGTCTTTTTCTTTCCCGCGACCACGACCTGGGGTTTAAAAACGGGTTTAAGCACGCTCTGATTTAAAAATACGTTTTTTTTGATCTACTATTCCCCCTGTATGTGTCAGACCCCGTCTGATTGAAATCATAAAAACAAGAGTCTAAGGAAAGCATGGAAATATTCTTTACCATTCTGATTTTGATTCTGGTGGTGTCGCTCTCCGGTGTCGTTACCAGAATGTTGCCGTTTCAGGTTCCTCTTCCATTAATGCAGATTGCGGTCGGTGCCTTGCTGGCCTGGCCGAATTTTGGTTTGCACGTGGATTTCGACCCCGAGCTGTTTCTCGTCCTCTTTATTCCACCCCTGCTGTTTGCCGATGGCTGGAAAACCCCGACCCGTGAATTCCTCCACCACGGGCGCGAAATACTTGGGCTGGCGCTGGTGCTGGTGTTACTCACCGTCGTCGGCATTGGCTACCTGATTTATATGATGGTGCCGGATATCCCGCTGGTCGCGGCGTTTGCGCTGGCTGCGGTGCTTTCCCCGACCGATGCCGTGGCGTTGGGCGGTATCGTCGGCAAGGGCCGTATTCCGAAGTCGATCATGAGCGTGCTGGAAGGTGAGGCGCTGATGAATGATGCGTCCGGTCTGGTGTCGTTGAAGTTCGCTATCGCCGTGGCGATGGGCACGATGATCTTTACCGTCGGCGGTGCCAGCGTTGAGTTCCTGAAAGTCGCCATTGGCGGCCTGATGGCCGGTGTCGCGGTCACCTGGCTGTACAGTAAATCACTGCGCATCATGAGCCGCTGGAGTGGTGATGATCCGGCGACGCAAATCGTCTTCCTGCTGTTGCTGCCGTTCGCCTCGTATCTGATCGCAGAACATATTGGTGTGTCAGGCATTCTGGCCGCCGTCGCCGCCGGTATGACCATCAGCCAGTCCGGGATTATCCGTAATGCGCCGCTGGCGATGCGTCTGCGCGCCAACAGCGTCTGGGCGATGCTTGAGTTTGTGTTCAACGGCATGGTGTTCATCATGCTGGGCCTGCAATTACCGGGCATTCTGGAAAATTCTATCGATCAGGCGACGCACGACCCGTCCATCGTGACCTGGCATCTGTTTGCTGACGTTGGGATTATCTATTTTGCGCTGCTGATCCTGCGTTTCGTCTGGCTGTGGGTGATGAAGAATTTCAGCAACCGTTTCCTGAAAAAGAAACCACTGCTGTTTGGCAGCTACAGTACGCGTGAGCTGTGGGTGGCGTCGTTTGCCGGTGTGCGCGGGGCGATTACGCTGGCCGGTGTGCTGTCAATTCCGCTGTTCCTGGCCGATGGTTCGGCGTTCCCGTCGCGTTATCAGCTGGTGTTCCTGGCGACCGGCGTCATTCTGTTCTCGCTGATTGCGGGCGTGATTGCCTTGCCGTTCCTGCTAAAAGGCGTCGTGGTGGCCGATGGCTCGACCTACCGTGAAGAAGAGCGCATGGCGAAATCCATCGCAGCGGAAGTGGCGATCGAAAGTCTGCATAAGATGGAAGAACGTCTGGCGGCGGATACCGAAGAGAACATTGATGAACAGACGCTGAAGGAAATCAGTTCGCGGGTGATCGGGACATTGCGGCGAAGAACGGCCAACCGTGATGATATGGAAACCGCGCTGAAGCTGGAAAACCTTGAGCGTCGCTTCCGTCTGACCGCGCTGCGTGCTGAACGCGGTGAGCTTTATCATCTGCGCGCCACGCAGAAAATCAGTAATGAGACACTGCAAAAACTGCTGCATGATCTCGATTTACTTGAGGCGCTTCTGGTCGAAAAAGAAGTGTAGTTTCGGTCAGGAATAAAAAAAACCGCGTGCGCTGAAAGGGGCACGCGGTTTTTTATTGCCCGCTATTTCCAGTGTTCGCGGCACAGCGTGATCCACGCCTGCGCGCTGTGAGAAAGATAGCTGCCGTCATGCCAGATGAGCCCCAGTTGCCACGGCATCAGGGGCGCCAGCGGCAGCCATATCAGCGCGTTTTTATCCAGCCGCTGGCAGATAGGCTCCGGCAGGATCGCCACGCCCATGCCGGTTTGTACCATGGCGGCCAGGAAATCCCATTGTCCGCTGCGGGCAGCAATTTTCGGGATGAAACCCTGCGCGGTGAAGGCGTCCATCAGCTGGCGGTACAGGGCAAAATCTTCGTTGTAAATCAGGATGCTTTCATCTGCCAGCTCACTGAGGGCAATATGGGTACGGTTCTCCCAGTGCGCCGTGCGCGGCACCACCACGCAGAGCGGATGGCTGAACAGCAGCAGTGAAGCGATGGAAGGCACGGCGTCGGCGGGCAGGGCGGTGAGCGCCAGATCCAGCTCACCGGAGATCACCGCCTGTTGCACCGTCAGGCCGCCGAACTCGGAGATGATCAGTTCAATGCCCGGATACTGCTGGCGGAAGGTGCCGATCAGCGGGGCGATTTGTGTGCCGACCATGGGCGGAATGCCCAGGCGCAAATGGCCGGATTTCAGCGAGTTAATGTCTTCGAGTTCCGCTTCCAGCTGACGGAATTCTTCGAGGATATTCAGCCCGCGCTGATACAACGCCTGGCCGCTGTCAGTCAGGCGTAAACGCCGTCCTTCGCGGACAATCAGCGTGCATTCCAGCTCTTCCTCCAGATGACGCAACATTTTGCTGATGGTCGGCTGGGTGACGAACAGCTTCTCTGCCGCGCGGGTGAAGCTCTGCTGGCGAACCACTTCGACGAAATAACGTAGCGTACGGACGTCCATCATTGAGTATTCCGGTTTGGAATCATTTTTATGATTTTAATTCATTTCTTTACCGGTTTCCTGCCAGCGTATACTTCATTTCTTCCCTTTTTTTGCCTTCCGAGGTCTTTCCCATGTTGCTGGCGTTGCGCACTAAAGCGCCGTCCCTGCTGACCCGCTGTCAAATCCCCGTTCAGGTGGTGTTGTACGCGGTGTTATTTGTGATCGCCGATCGTCTCGTTACCGCGCTGCACCTGCCGCTGCCCGCCAATATTGTCGGGATGCTGATGCTTTTATTGCTGATTATGTTTCGCGTATTGCCCCTGAACTGGGTGAAGGCCGGTTCCCGCTGGCTGCTGGCGGAGATGCTGCTGTTTTTCGTGCCCGCCGTGGTGGCGGTGGTGAACTACGCGCAGCTGCTGATGATCGAAGGCTGGAAAATCTTTCTGGTGATTGGTGTCAGCACGGTACTGACGCTTGCCGCAACGGCATTAGTGGTAGACCGGGTTTACCGGCTGGAGCAACGTCTGGCGGCGAGGAAGGCATCCCGTGACTGATCTGCTCATCAGCATAGTCTGTTTTGTCATCACGCTCGGGCTGTATTACGCCAACAAAAAACTCTACCGCCAGCGCCGTACGTTGCTGCTGATGCCGCTGGTGTTCACGCCAATTGTGCTGGTGGTTCTGCTGGTTATCACGCACACGTCGTATCAGGATTACATCGGGGAAACCCACTGGCTGCTGTGGCTGCTCGGGCCTTCGACCATCGCGTTTGCGGTGCCGGTTTACGAGAATATGGCGGTGATCCGCCGCCACTGGATGTCGCTGAGCGCGGGCGTGCTGACGGCTATCGTCGTCGCCGTCAGCAGTTCCGTCTGGCTGGCGCGGATGCTGACATTGCCGGAAGAGATCCAGCGCAGTCTGGCGGTACGTTCCATTACCACGCCGTTCGCGCTGGCGGCGGCGAAGCAAATGGGCGGTCAGCCTGATCTGGTGGCGCTGTTTGTGGTGATCACCGGCGTATTTGGTATGGCAGTGGGCGATATGTTGTTTTTGCGTCTGGCGGTGAAAAGTGGTCTGGCGAAAGGTGCCGGGTTTGGCGCGGCTTCACACGGTGCCGGTACGGCCAGAGCGTATGAACTGGGTGCCGAAGAGGGCGTTGTGGCGAGTCTGGTGATGATGCTGGCGGGTGTGGTGACGGTGGTGATGGCGCCGGTGATTGGGGGAGTGATGTGGTGATGATCTTTTGAAAAAGATCTGAAACTTTCAGTCTAAGGTCAAAACCTTGGGTTGCCACCCAAACTGGCCTTAAGAGGCGCCTGTCGCCGCGCCTCTTAAGAATCTCCGGCTCTTAAACTGCGCGCTCCGCTCGCAAGCTATGTTTCAGGTACCGCAGCGATAGCCGCAAAATCCCGCCGCTGCGCGGTGCCCTCCCGTCGGGTTACAACCCGCGCAAAAACACGCGCGGTTTTCCACCTCTCCCTCCGGCGTGATTTTTGAAAGCGGCTTCAGACCCATACTTCGCAACCTCGCTCTGTTCTTTTAAAAAATCCTGCGGGCGATTCAGACATCTTGCTGAACGGAGCGGCCTGGAGACCAAAGGCTCCAGGACCGAGAGAAGGGACCGCGCAGCGGCAAGATGTCCAGCCTGTCGCAGCGGTTTCTGAAACATAGCCTGAGAGCGGTAGCGCGTGTTGAAAAAGCGAGGGGAAATCCAAAAGGGGAAAAGCACTTTCCCCTTTTGGGCGGTTTCGGCGCAGTGCGATAAGTGATCACCGCCATTGAGAAACCGAAACTTTTACAATCCTGTTGTTAAACGGCGCGCGTAAACACCGCCCAGTGTTTAATGAATCACCTGTGACAGAAACTCTCTTGTCCTCGCCGATTTCGGATTCGCAAAGAACTCCAGCGGCGGGGCTTCTTCCACGATCTCTCCGCGATCCATAAAGATCACCCGGTCCGCCACGGTGCGGGCAAAGCCCATTTCATGTGTCACACACAACATGGTCATCCCTTCTTCCGCCAGCCCGATCATGGTGTCTAACACTTCTTTCACCATTTCCGGATCCAGCGCGGAGGTCGGTTCGTCGAAGAGCATGATTTTTGGCTTCATGCACAGCGAACGGGCGATGGCCACACGCTGTTGCTGTCCGCCGGAAAGCTGCCCCGGAAATTTGTTGGCGTGCTCGGCGATACGCACCCGTTTGAGGTAATGCATCGCCAGCTCTTCCGCTTCTTTCTTCGGCATCTTGCGCACCCAGCATGGCGCCAGGGTGCAGTTTTGCAACACGGTCAGATGCGGGAACAGATTAAAATGCTGGAACACCATGCCGACTTCGGTGCGCACCCGTTCGATGTTACGCAAATCATCGTTCAGCTCGGTGCCGTCCACCACAATGCGCCCTTGCTGATGCTCTTCCAGATGGTTGATGCAACGGATGGTGGTCGATTTCCCGGAACCGGAAGGGCCGCACAGCACGATGCGTTCGCGCGGTTTGACGCTCAGATTGATGTCTTTCAAAACGTGGAACTGTCCGTACCACTTATTCACGTTTTCCAGCGTGATCATCATATTTTGTTGTTCAGTGACGTGATGGTCGCTCATGGTTTACCTCAGTGTGCGGAACGTCCGGTGTGAAAGCGTCTTTCCAGATGCTGGCTATAACGCGACATGCTAAAACAGAAAATCCAGTAAACGGCGGCGGCGAAGACGTAGCCTTCGGTCGACATGCCGAGCCACTCGGGATCGACGGTGGCTTGCTGTACGCTGCTGAACAAATCAAACAGGCCGATGATGATCACCAGACTGGTGTCTTTAAACAGCGCGATGATGGTGTTGACCAGACCCGGTATCACCATTTTCAACGCCTGCGGCAGAATGACTAATCCCTGCGTTCTCCAGTAGCCCAGCGCCAGCGATTCTGCGGCTTCGGTCTGGCCTTTCGGCAGCGCCTGCAGGCCACCGCGCACCACTTCCGCCACATACGCCGACTGAAACAGCACCACACCCACCAGCGCACGCACCAGTTTGTCGATACTCGTCCCTTCGGTCATAAACAGCGGCAGCATCACCGAGGACATAAACAGCACGGTGATAAGCGGCACGCCGCGCCAGAATTCGATGAAGATGACCGAGAGGATCCGCACGACAGGCAGACGCGAACGTCGCGCCAGCGCCAGCAAAATGCCCAGCGGTAATGCCCCGGCAATGCCCACTGCGGCGATGATAAGCGTCAGCGTCAGGCCGCCCCACTGGCGGGTTTCAACGCGGGTCAGACCAAAGAATCCGCCGTACAGCATGAACCAGGTGAAGATCGGGAACAGCACCATCCACACCGCGATGTAACGTCCGCGGCGTGGCGTGGCTTTAAAGAATATCGGTGCCAGCGTCAGTAACCCGACAATCAGCGTGAGGTTGATGCGCCAGCGCTGATCAAACGGATACAGACCATACATAAACTGGCCGAAACGGGCATGGATAAACACCCAGCAGGCCCCGGCTTTGGTGCAGTCTGTGCGCGCCGTGCCAACCCAGTTGGCCTGGAAAATAACCCAGTTCAACATAGGAGGGATCACCAGCCACATCAGCCATAAACAAAACAGCGTCAGCAGGCTGTTAAACCAGCTGGAGAACAGATTTTTACGCGCCCACAGCACGGCCGTTCCGACTGGCGTACCGGGCTTCACGGCTCTGACTCCCGGAGGAAGTGTTGTCATCGTCATGGTTTTCCCTTAACGCTCGACCAGCGCAATGCGCCGGTTGTAAATGTTCATCAAAAACGAGATCAGCAGGCTGATGATCAGGTAAACCGACATGGTGATGGCAATGGTTTCAATCGCCTGACCGGTCTGGTTCAGCACGGTACCGGCGAACAGCGACACCATATCCGGGTAACCAATCGCGGCGGCCAGAGAGGAGTTTTTGACGATGTTCAGATACTGGCTGGTCAGCGGCGGAATAATCACCCGCATCGCCTGCGGTAAAATCACCTGACGCAGGGTGACCGGATTCGGCAGGCCGAGTGAGCGCGCTGCCTCATGCTGGCCGTGCGAAACTGACTGAATCCCGGAGCGGATCACTTCAGCGATAAACGTGGAGGTGTACACCGACAGCGCCAGCGTTAACGCCGCCAGTTCCGGGATCAGCACCATGCCGCCCCGGAAGTTGAACCCACGCAGTGCAGGCACATCCCAGTGAACGGCAGGCCCGAAAATCAGGTGCGCCAGCGCAGGGAAAACCACCAGCATCAGGATTGCCCACGGCCAGATACGCCAGACGCGCCCGGTGTGGATCTGCCGAAAATGGTTGTAACGCCTGAGGGCAAAAATTCCGAACACCGCCAGCAGCAGGGCGATAAAACCGGCCAGACTGCCCGGCGATAACTCCGGTGACGGCAGGTACAAACCACGGTTGCTGACGAATGCCAGATCAAATGCGTTGAGGCTTTGACGCGGGCCAGGCAGGTTGCGCAGGACGGCGAAGTACCAGAAGAAGATTTGCAGCAGGGGAGGAATGTTACGGAATATCTCGATGTAGACCGTCGAGACTTTACGGATCAGCCAGTTATCAGAGAGACGGCCTAATCCGATAATAAACCCGATAATCGATGCGAACACGATACACAGCGCAGAAACCAGCAGGGTGTTGAGCAGGCCGATAACAAAAACGCGGGCGTAGGTGTCGCCTTCCTGGTAGTCAATAAGATGCTGAACAATGCCGAAACCGGCACCTTTTTCAAGAAATGCAAATCCCGAGGTGATCCCTCGTGTAGTCAGATTGGTAATGGTGTTGTGGAGCAGGTAACCGAGACAGGCTACCAGCAACACCACCGCGAAAATTTGGTAAATCCAGGCTCGTACGGCTGGATTGGTCAGCGAGAACGAACCTTTTCCGGTTGGGCGTTGCAACATAGTGGATGGCCTTTAGCAATCTATCACCGGGAAGTGATGCACCGGGGAACGGCCGGTGCATCAACATCCTTAAACACTTTATTATTCAAACACGTTGGTGATGAAGGGTATTAACGGACCGGTGGTGCGTACTGGATGCCGCCTTTATTCCACAATGCGTTCTGACCACGTTTGATTTTCAGCTCACTGCCCTGACCGACGTTGCGTTCAAAGCTTTCGCCGTAGTTACCGACTTGTTTGACGATTTTCACCACCCAGTCGTTAGGCACTTTCAGATCTGCGCCGTAAGTCCCGGTTTTACCGAGCAGGTTGCTCATGTCCGGCGTGGTCGGGTTAGCGGCCAGTTGCTCAACGTTGGCAGATGTCACGCCCATCTCTTCGGCATTCAGCATGGCGAACAGGGACCAGCGCACCACGGCCAGCCAGTCTTCATCACCACGGCGAACAACCGGGCCCAGAGGTTCTTTAGAAATCACTTCCGGCAGCACGATGAACTCATCCGGTTTACCCAGTTTGATGCGCAGTGCGTAGAGCTGAGACTGGTCAGAGGCCAGGGTGTCGCAGCGGCCTGAGTCCAGCGCTTTGGCACTTTCATCAGAGCGGTCGAAGGTGACCGGGGTATAAGTCATTTTGTTGGCTTTGAAGTAGTCAGCCACGTTCAGCTCAGTGTCTGTACCTGCTTGCAGACATACCGTCGCGCCATCGAGTTCTTTCGCGCTTTTCAGGCCCGCTTTCTGATGTGTCAGGAAGCCGATGCCGTCGTAGTAGTTGACGCCCGCGAAGATCATCCCCATGCCCGCGTCGCGGGAAGAGGTCCAGGTGGTGTTACGGGACAAGATATCCACTTCGCCAGATTGCAGGGCGGTAAAACGCTCTTTCGCGGTCAGCGGGGTGTATTTCACTTTCTCAGCATCGCCAAACACGGCAGCGGCCACTGCGCGGCAGACGTCAACGTCAAGACCGGTGAATTTGCCTTTGGAGTCCGCGTAGGAGAAACCCGGCAAACCATCACTGATGCCGCATTGAACAAAACCTTTCTTTTTGACTGCATCCAGAGTGGTACCTGCATGAGCCTGACCAGCCAGTGTCACGAAGCTTGCTGCGGCAATCAGCGTAGAGAGCAATATTTTTTTCATTAAGCGTCCTGTGAGACAAAACTGAGAATTATTATTGTGTGAGTGCCTGAGCACCCTGTCTGTTTTGGGGCGTCGCCCTCTGCTCCTGTCATTGCAAAGGGAGTGCCAACATCGAAAAAACGTCCAACAATCTAGTCACAGTAGGGAAATGCTCAGTAACATTGATGGGCGTTATGAAATGTATTGCCCTGTTTCAGTGCGCGGTCAATGTGACTGCCGTAAAACAGTGCGGATAATTTCAATACTGGAGTGGAGAGCACAGAATGCTAACCCGCTTTGTTTCGTTTCCGGAGGAAAGAGAACAGGCAGATGTCGGCAGAGTGGATTTCGCGCAGGGGATTGATCAAGGCGGGGAAGTGTTGTGACAGGTGGCAGTTTAGCCACTGCATCACGCGGCAATAAAAAACCCGCACGAAGCGGGTTTTGCAGGCAAACCGGACAGGTTATTCAGGCTGGTTTTTGCTGCCCGCAATCAATTTACGCGCGGCAGCGATCTGGTCGTTGTCCGGTGTTTTAGGTTTGGCTTTGTTGAGCGCGGTACTGAGGCTGGAGCGCCCCCAGAGATCAAAACTGTCGTCATCTTTGAGGTGATCAAAGATGGAAGGGGCTGCGTCTGGTTTTTTCGCCATGAGGAATACCGCTCTCTTATTGGATGTGGTTCAGTTCAGTCGTCAATGAAAAAGCCCGACGCGGTGGCATCGGGCTTGATGTGATATCAGGCTATCGGTAAAGCGACGGCGTGCCCGCCGGGCGGGTTTTGAAGCGGCGATGCAGCCACAAATACTGATCGGGCGCCCGCATGATTTCAGTTTCGATGACGCGGTTCATGTAAGCCGCCGCGGCCATTTCATCGTCAATCGGGTAATCCTGCAATGCCGGTTGAATCACCAGATCATAACCTTTCGCGGCCGGTTTACGCACCAGCACCACGGTGACCAGTGCCGGTTTAGCCAGTCTTGCCAGCATGTAGGTTCCGCTGGTGGTTGCGGCTTCATCGACGGCAAACAGCGGCGCAAAAACGCTGCCGCGCGGACCGTAATCCTGATCTGGTGCAAACCAGACGGCTTCGCCCTTTTTCAGCGCATGAACCATGCCGCGTAAATCTTTGCGATCCAGCATCGCTTTGTTAGAACGCATGCGACCCCAGGTCTGCACAAATTCCATCGCTTTGTTGTTATGCGGTCGGTACATCGCCATCATCGGCTGACATAATCCCATCGCGCGGCCACCGAGTTCCAGTGACATAAAATGCACGCCGATGACCAGCACACCCTGATTATTTTCCTGCGCTTTTTTAAGGTTATGCAGGCCGCTGACGTCGAACCAGCGTTTGACCCGGGCGTCTGACCAGAACCAGGCCATGCCCGTTTCCAGTAAGCCCATGCCAAGAGATTCAAAGTTACTGACGATTCTGGCTTCAACCTGTTCAGACGAGAGATCAGGGAAACACAGCTGTAAATTGCGGCGGGTTATCGACACGCGGCGTTTCAGGAAACGCATGGACGTGCGACCAAGCCAGACACCTAAACGGTACAACACCGGATAAGGAAGCTGAACCAGAAGGAACAGAACGCCGAGACCGAACCAGGTCAGCCAGTAGCGGGGATGTAAAAATGAAGCGCGAAATCGTGGAGATGTCATAAATGCCTAATCATCTGCATAAAGAAACCGGGGTAACGCGTGAGTAAAAAGTTCGGCGCGGTACGGATTATCCTGCAAATTGTGGGACAACACGTGTCTGAAAACGTTTAAAAAACGACGCCCGTTGACGCATTTTTTACACTGACAGACAGTACATTTTTTTTAGAGGACGGGATCGCGATGCTGAGTGCTGTCCGTAGGCGATGAGCGGGGCGAATACGACTCTGATGGAAAGTATAACATGTTCTCCGGCGGTTCCGGAGAGGGTAATTGTCCGATAAACAGGCAAATCGACGTCCTTTTTTAGACGTTTTAAACAACTGATGTAAAACAATACGAATGGCGGGTTTTCACCTCTGAGTACAGGCTCAACACCGCCAGGCTTGAACGGCATACTTCGGTGAAAAAGTATGCCGGAAACGTTTTCAGCGGTAGAGCGGATTGCTCATTACCGAGTAACGGCCACTGCCGTAAAGTGCGATAACGAGGGCGGCCATAAAGTAGTAAACAATATCTTCAATCGCCCAGGCACCGACCGGCGTCAGCGCGAAGGTGTGGTGCACACCCACCATCAGCCAGGCGACCACCATTGTGGCTGCCGCCGACAGCGCAGCGAGACGGGTGAAGATGCCGAGGATCATCATGATCGGGGCAATCACTTCGCCAATGATCACGCCGTAGGCAACAAAGGCGGGAATACCATAACCCGCCAGCATGCCCTGAATGCCGCCCAGACCGTCGTGCAACTTATGCCAGCCGTGAAAAATCAGCAGGCCGTAGGTGATACGTAACAGCAAAATGGCCAGATCCGGCTTGTTCAGCGCGGCGGTAAAACGCATATAAAGTTGCTTCATTGTTGCCACTCCCCAGAGACATTTTTTTGTCCCTCTAAAGTAATTCCTAATGGCGGAATGAATGAGAGAATTATTCTCATTTGGCTTGATCTGGGTTAGGTTTTGAGCAGATTTACAGGAAGGGGTGTTGCCGGATGACACATAAACAAAAAAGGCGCTCTCCTTGCGGAAAAGCGCCTTTTCAAGACAATGACTGATTAGTATCAGTTCATGCCGTATTTTTTCAGTTTCTTACGCAGCGTACCGCGGTTGATACCCATCATCAGGGCCGCACGAGTCTGGTTGCCACGGGTGTACTGCATCACCATGTCCAACAGTGGCTGTTCAACTTCAGCCAATACCAACTCATACAGGTCATTCACGTCCTGACCATTCAATTGAGCGAAATAGCCCTTAAGTGCTTGTTTTACCGAGTCACGCAGAGGCTTTTGAGTCACCTGATCTTGTGAGTTTACGGTAGAAACGGTCAGTACGTCAGAATTCACGCGTTGTTCGAACATAGTTCTGTCAGCTCTTTTTTGTTACGCAAGATTTTCGAAATATGCTTCCAACGCCTCCAGCTGTTCGCTGGCATCCTCTATGGCGTTGAAGGAGCGCCGAAACTGGTCACTCGGGGCATGTTCCTGGAGATACCATGAAACATGCTTACGGGCGATACGGAATCCCTTGCCTTGACCGTAAAAGTCGTGCAATTCCCGTACGTGCCCTATTAACAAGCGCTGTACCTCACCCAAAGGCGGTGGCGGTAACAGTTCCCCTGTGTCCAGATAGTGCTGGATTTCCCGGAAGATCCAGGGTCTCCCCTGAGCGGCACGTCCTATCATCAGAGCATCAGCTCCGGTGTAGTCGAGCACCGCTCTGGCTTTATGCGGGTCAGTTATGTCGCCATTCGCGATAATCGGAATGGAAACACTCTGCTTAACTGTCCGAATACTGTCGTACTCTGCATCTCCATTGAAGAGACAGGCACGGGTTCGGCCATGAATAGTCAGGGCCTGAATTCCACAGTCTTCAGCCAATTGGGCAATTTGTACACAGTTACGGTGTTCCGGTGCCCAACCAGTACGAATTTTCAACGTGACTGGCACATCTACCGCGTTTACGACGGCAGTGAGGATCTGTTTGACCAAATCCGGATACTGCAAGAGCGCAGATCCTGCCAGTTTGCGGTTCACTTTCTTGGCCGGGCAGCCCATATTGATGTCAATGATCTGCGCACCGCTCGCCACATTAATTCGGGCGGCAGCCGCCATATCTTCGGGATCACAACCGGCAATTTGCACGGCTCGGATACCCGGTTCATCGTTATGCACCATACGCAATCGGGACTTGTCCGTCCGCCACACCTCCGGATTGGAGGAGAGCATTTCGGATACAGCCATCCCAGCACCCATCGCATGACATAAGGCACGAAACGGTCGGTCTGTTATACCGGCCATAGGGGCCGCAATCAGGCAATTTGTAAGCTGGTGGTGTCCGATGCGCATAGACTTAGAATGACCATACTGATGTCCGCAAGGGCGCGTATATTACGCATTTTTGATGTGAGATGAAAGGCCAAACTTTGAGCGATTTGATAAGAAAATGCCTAACCGCGATGAATATGAAGGGTCGCGAGGTTTTTTATTGTTTATTTACATCAGGTTAAGTCATTTTGGTTAAATTGTGCGCTTGAATAAATTCCTAATTTCTCTCTAAATCAGCCCGTTATAGCAGGTGATTCTAAGGGCTTGATCGTCGTTTTAAGCATCAACAACCACAAAATTCCGTGATTCAGATCGCCTGATGGTCAGAAAATGACTCTTTTTTGGAAAGAAAAAATGACAGAGGGGAGATGCGCGGAGCAATCCCGCGCTTTCAGCATAATCAGAAAGCGCGGGTAATGCTTATCAGGCTTTTTTAATACCCGTAATGCGGCACCATTCTTCTTTCTCGGCGACCGGATCCAGTTCGAACAGGTCCTGGTAAGCATCGGCCACGCTTTGCGCCTGGCTCGCCAGAATGCCGGACAACCCGAGATGCCCCCCCGCGACCGGCAGCACACTGATCAGCGGTGCCAGTTCACGCAGCGGGCCTGCAAGGATGTTAGCGACGACGACGTCGGCAGACAGGTTCTCAGGCTGGTCTTTTGGCAGATACAGCGACAGACGCTCTGAGACGCCGTTACGTTCGGCGTTATCACGGCTGGCCAGAATCGCCTGCGGGTCGATGTCGATGCCGACCACGTGTTTCGCACCCAGCTTCAGCGCGGCGATCGCCAGAATGCCGGAGCCGCAACCAAAGTCGATCACGGTTTTGTCGGTCAGATCGAGGCTGTCGAGCCATTGCAGGCACATGGCGGTGGTCGGGTGGGTGCCGGTTCCAAATGCCAGACCCGGATCCAGCATCACGTTGACGGCGGTGGGATCCGGCACATCGCGCCAGCTCGGGCAAATCCACAGACGCTCGCCAAAACGCATCGGGTGGAAGTTATCCATCCATTCGCGTTCCCAGTCTTTGTCTTCCAGCTGTTCGATTTTGTGCACGAAACCTTTGCCCAGCAGCGGTTCGTTCTCCAGCATCGCCACCACGTCTTCCATGTTGGTTTCTGCGTCATACAGGCCGATAGCGTCGGTATCGCCCCACAGCAGGGTTTCGCCCGGCAGGGGTTCAAACACCGGATTATCATGGGTATCGAGGAACGTGACAGACACTGCACCACTTTCGATAAGCGCGTCGCTCAGCGTTTCCGCGTCATTACCGGTGGTGTTAATTTTCAATTGGATCCAAGGCATAGCGATTCTCTTCCTAGCAATCTGTTAAATCAGTGCCGCCCGGTCAGGACGGCTTGAGTTCGGTTTCGCGTGGCTGTACGCCAAATTTGTTGCCGATGTAAAACGCCAGCAGGCTCAGCGACAGCGACGGCACAATCGGATGCAGACCCGCAATGTGCAGGTCGATACTGGCAAGCAGGGTATAACAAACGGCGCCAACAATCATTGAGCTCAGTGCGCCAGTGGCGTTCGCCCGCTCCCAGTAAAGGCCGAGCACCAGCGGCCACAGGAACACGGCTTCCAGCCCGCCGAAGGCCAGCAGGTTAAGCCAGATGATCATCTCCGGTGGACGCCAGGCGGCCAGAACCACCAGTAAACCGAGAATAAACGTTGCCCAGCTGGAGAAGCGTTTTAACCGTCGCTCATTGGTGATTTGCTCCGGCCTGACGCCGAGATACAGATCTTTAACGATAGTCGCCGAGGACTGTAAAAGCTGGGCGTTGATAGTCGACATAATGGCGGCCATCGGGGCAGCCAGGAAAATCCCGGCAGCGTAAGGCGGCAGCACGGTGATCATCAGTGTCGGGATCACCTGATCTGGAATTTTCAAATCCGGCAGAACCGCGCGGCCGAGCGCACCGGCCAGATGCATACCGAGCATCAGCACGGCGACCACAATGGTGCCGAGTACGATACCGCGGTGGACGGCTTTGCTGTCTTTATAAGAGATGCAGCGCACGGCAGTGTGCGGCAGACCAATGACCCCAAAGCACACTAAAATCCAGAATGACGCCATAAACGGCAGAGAAAGCACATCATCTCCTCCGTGAACAGACACCAGTTTCGGGTCGATCTGTTGCAGTTTATCGACCGCACTGTGCAGGCCACCGGCAGCATGGATCACCGCGACCAGCAGCAAAATGGTGCCCAGCAGCATCACCAGCCCCTGCATCGCATCGTTGAGTACGCTGGCACGAAAACCGCCAAATGACGTGTAGAGCGCGATACTGATGCCGAAAATCAGCAAGCCGGTGTCGTAAGGAATACCGGCCGCCGTTTCCAGCAGACGCGCGCCGCCGATGAATTGCACGGTCATTGCACCGAGGAACGCCACCAGCAGGCTGAGGCTCGCCAGCCAGACCAGCAGACGGCTCTGATAGCGTGCAAACAGCATGTCGTTGAGCGTCACGGCGTTGTAACGCCGTGCCAGAATAGCGAATTTTTTACCTAACACGCCGAGCGAAAGCCAGACCGCCGGCAGTTGGATCATCGCCAGCAACACCCAGCCGAGGCCGAATTTGTACGCCGCGCCGGGACCGCCGATAAACGAACTGGCGCTGATGTACGTGGCGGTGAGTGTCATCGCCAGAACGAAACCGCCCATCGAACGGTTACCGAGGAAATACTCCGTCAGGAAGCTGCCTTGCTGGCGGCGCGTATAGGCGTATACCGAAAGCCCGAAGACCAGCAGCAGATAGGCGATCAGCGGTAATAAAACTTCAGTCTGCATGGTGATCCTCCAGCGGAATATCGCGGTAAATCACGCGAACCATCAGCCAGCTCAACAGGATAAAAATCAGCGGGACCAGAAGGCAGGCCATTTCGAACCAGTGCGGAAGACCGGTGATGCCCTGTTTATCATCAGGAATATAGGCGGCAAAACTCCACGCCAGCAGATAAGCAATCGTCAGCCCGAATGCCCAGCGGGCTTCCCGGTTGGCTTGCAGAAAACGTTTATCAGATCTCATTTTCTTCTCCCCCCAAACGTAAAAAAGGCCGGAATATCCGGCCTTGATAAAAGAGTACGCAACAGTACGGTCTTTTTATTTTTCCTGCAAACCGAGTTTTTTCTCCAGATAGTGGATGTTGGTTCCACCGTGCTGGAAGTTCTCGTCGTCCATAATACGCATTTGCAGTTCAATGTTGGTCTTGATGCCGTCGATGATCAGCTCTGCCAGTGCATTTTTCATGCGGGCAATGGCCACTTCACGGGTTTCGCCGTAAGTGATCAGTTTACCGATCATGGAATCGTAGTACGGAGGCACAGTGTAGCCTGCGTAAATGTGCGATTCCCAACGAACACCGAAACCGCCAGGCGCGTGGAAGCGGGTGATTTTGCCTGGGCTTGGCAGGAAGGTGTTTGGATCTTCCGCGTTAATACGGCATTCCACCGCATGGCCTTTGACTTTCACTTCGCTTTGTTTGATCGACAGTGGCTGGCCGGACGCAATGCGCAGCTGCTCTTTGATCAAATCCACACCGGTGATCATCTCGGTAACCGGATGCTCAACCTGGATACGGGTGTTCATTTCGATGAAGAAGAACTCGCCGTTTTCGTACAGGAACTCGAAAGTACCCGCGCCACGGTAGCCAATGTCCACACAGGCTTTTGAACAACGTTCGCCGATGAAACGACGCAGTTCTTCAGTGATGCCTGGTGCTGGCGCTTCTTCAACGACTTTCTGGTGACGACGCTGCATGGAGCAGTCACGTTCAGCCAGATAGACCGCATTGCCCTGACCATCGGCCAGTACCTGAATTTCCACGTGACGTGGATTTTCGAGGTATTTCTCCATGTACACCATGTCGTTGTTGAAAGCCGCTTTGGCTTCAGCACGGGTCATGTTGATGGACTGCTCGAGATCTTTGTCGCTGCGCACAACGCGCATACCACGACCACCGCCGCCGCCAGAGGCTTTGATGATGACCGGATAGCCGATGCGTTTTGCGAAGCCACGGTTTTGATCCATGTCGTCGCCCAGCGGGCCATCGGAGCCAGGTACACAAGGTACGCCTGCCGCTTTCATGGCATGGATTGCAGAAACTTTGTCGCCCATCAGGCGGATAGTTTCGGCTTTCGGGCCGATGAAGATGAAGCCGGAACGTTCAACCTGCTCGGCGAAATCTGCGTTTTCGGACAAGAAACCGTAGCCAGGGTGGATAGCCACCGCGCCAGTGATTTCCGCCGCAGCGATGATTGCCGGGATGTTCAGATAGCTTTTTACTGAAGGTGCCGGGCCGATACAGACGGTTTCGTCTGCCAGCAGCACGTGTTTCAGGTCACGGTCGGCGGTGGAGTGCACAGCAACGGTTTTGATGCCCATTTCTTTACAGGCACGCAAAATGCGCAGAGCGATCTCGCCGCGGTTCGCGATAACAATTTTATCTACCATGGTACGCCTCGTTATTCGATGACGACCAGCGGCTCGTCGAATTCAACCGGTTGGCCGCTTTCTACCAGAATTGCTTTAACAACGCCGGATTTGTCTGCTTCGATTTGGTTCATCATTTTCATCGCTTCAACGATACACAGGGTATCGCCGGCGTTCACTTTCTGACCCACTTCGATGAAGGCTTTCGCGTCCGGGCTTGGCGTGCGGTAGAAGGTACCTACCATCGGGGAGCGAACGATGTGACCACTGATTGCAGCCGGAGCAGCGGCTTCAGCAGGTGCAGCTGGAGCAACCGCAGCAGCCAGACCTGGCTGCTGTTGAACAGGCATAGCATAAGCCTGTTGCATCATAGGATAAGCCTGCGCAGGTGCAGCACGGCTGATACGAACTGACTCTTCACCTTCAGAAATTTCCAGTTCAGAAATACCTGATTCTTCAACCAGTTCGATCAGTTTTTTAATTTTACGAATATCCATGGGTGTGATTCCGTACTCTTTTTGCGTAGAAATTAGTGGGTTTTAGACAAGCGATTAACCGCTGCCTGTAAAGCAAAGTGGTAGCCGTCTGCGCCAAGTCCGCAGATGACACCCACTGCGATGTCGGAAAGATAGGAATGATGCCGGAAAGCTTCGCGCGCATGTACATTCGACAGATGGATCTCGATAAACGGAATCGACACCCCCAGTAATGCATCACGTAGTGCCACGCTGGTATGGGTAAAGGCCGCGGGATTGATCAAAATAAAATCGACGTTTCCGCGTGCCTGATGAATGCGTTCAATCAGGACATGTTCTGCATTGGATTGCAGATGGCTCAGTGCCACATCAGCGGCAGCAGCCTGCGTTTCCAAACCTTTAACAATATCGTTGAGCGTGGTGTGTCCGTACGTTTCAGGCTCACGGGTCCCTAACAAATTCAGGTTAGGACCGTTCAGTAGCAAAATGTCAAACTTATGCGCCATTGTGAGCCTATCTCCGGCAATTAGACAAAGATTGTAGAAAATACCCTGATGTCACCGATTTGTCACCTGTTTCGCGGCAAATCGTCCCGTCTCCTCAACATGAGGTCGGGCATTATAATGATATCGTGGCAATTAGCAGCTAAATACTGGTCTTATCAGCGAAGATAATCAACCCTCGTCCGGTGGCAGAGCGTTGATTTTCAGAAATTATGAGGGGCAGAACCCAGAAAAGTTCCACGGCTTATCGCAGCCACTGGCGGAATTTTTTGTAACGCAGGGCCAGCAGGATGGCAGCGATCGTCGCGTAGATCAGCGGTTGCGGAGATAGCACTTTCACCGACCATAGGTAGTGGATCGGTGCAAGAATGGCGATCAGATAGATAAAGTTGTGCAACTTCTGCCACGCAGCGCCCAGTTTACGTTGTGCCCACAGCGTTGAGGTGCAGGCCAGCGCCAGCAGAAGGATCCAGCTGATGATACCGAGAGTGAGATAGGGCCGGGAAATCAGTTCACTGCCCAGCAGGCGGATATTGTTGACGCCAAGTTCGAGGAACGAATAACTCAGAAGATGCAGCGTGCCCCAGGCAAAACACCACAACCCGAGCAGACGGCGGGTGCGGATCAGCAAGGGTTGTTTGCCGTAACGCGCAACCGGGGTGACCAGCAGGGTGACCAGTAAAAATTTCAGCGTCATCCTGCCGGTAAAGTGCTGGATATCTTTCGCCGGATCGGCGCTGAACCAGCCCTGATCGACAGAAAGCAGCAGCCAGAGAAAAGGCAGAATGGCAGCAAGATAGATAATCACCTTCAGCCAGGTAATATTGGCGGGGGACAAACGGCGCATCGTGGCGTTTCCTCTTCCTTAATAGAACTTACGTAAATCCATGCCGTGATACATCGAGGCAACCTGTTCCGCATAACCGTTAAACAGCAGGGTCGGCTGACGTTGCACGTCGAGTAATCCGCCTGAGCCAATAAAGCGTTCCGTGGCTTGCGACCAGCGCGGATGGTCAACGTGCGGGTTCACGTTGGCGTAAAATCCGTATTCGTTGTTGGCAATCTGATTCCACGTCGTTGGCGGTTCATCTTTAGTGAACTTGATATTCACGATCGATTTGATGCCTTTAAAGCCATACTTCCACGGCACGGTCAGGCGGATAGGTGCGCCGTTTTGCGGCGGCAGCGCTTTGCCGTACACGCCGACGGTGAGCATCGTCAGCGGATTCATCGCTTCATCTATCCGCAATCCTTCCACGTAAGGATAATCCAGCCCGCCGCCGATAAACCGGTCTTTCTGGCCTGGCATATGTTCCGGATCATACAGCGTCGTGAACGCCACATAGCGCGCATTGCTGGTCGGTTCGGCGAGTTTGAGAATATGACTGAGCTGGAAACCGACCCACGGCACCACCATCGACCAGGCTTCGACGCAGCGCATGCGGTAGATACGTTGCTCGAGCGGGAAGCGCTTCATGATGTCGTCCATATCCAGCGTGATCGGCTTACCGACTTCACCATCAATTTTGATTTTCCACGGCGACGTCACCAGTTGTCCGGCGTTCGCGGCAGGGTCGGCTTTATCCAGCCCGAATTCATAGAAATTGTTGTAGCCGGTGACTTTATCTTCCGGCGTCAGCGGCAGACTGTTCTGATAAGCCGCGGGTTTAGTGAAATCCAGCGGTTTACCTGAAGGAGCGGGCGGGCGATCGTGGCCTTTAAACCAGGAAAGAATGTCGGCGTTTGCATTCTGTGGCAACGCCAGTGCCGCTGCGCCGATCCCCAGCGCCTGCAACACTCTGCGGCGGTCGTGAAACAGGCTTTCTGGCGTGACATCTGCTTCAGTAAGTTTGCGGGGCTTGTGCATGGCAGTCTCCGTTTTCCGACATCATTCGTATTCATGTTTTTTTATGATTATGCAGACAGCATGGCGTGAATCTCATTGTTTTGCGAGTCATGCCAGGAAAATACTGAGTTCTCAAAATGGCGGCTGGAACATAAGAATTCTGAATTAATGGTTTTTTGAATTGCTATGCTATGAATGTATGCAAAAACCTGTCGGGCTTACTGGGGTAAGATAGCGGGTTCATTCTGGGCAGACGAAGCACAGAGCTCTGCTTTCCATTCACCGCAGCGAGTAAGGCACAGGGATGCGATTTACGACCAGACTTTCAGCACTGATTTCGATGTTAGTTGCGCTGGCAATGTTGCTCATGTTGTTGGGCGTGACCTTCAGTTTCATTTATCTCAACAAGCAAAATACCGAACAACATCTTCAGGCGCTGGTCACGACTTATGATCAGGCGTTGCTCAGACAGTCTCCGGAGCAGGCCGAACGCTGGCTGCCGCAGGCTATGCGCATGCTGGATGTGACTGATATTGAAGTGAAACTCAATAATTCCACCGTCTATGAATACCACGAGCGCCCTGATTTACATCGGTCGTGGGACAGCGCAATGCCAGAATACAACACCGCCATTTACCCCCTCATGCAGCATACGGATATGACGCTGTACGTCTCTTATATCGATCCGGTCAGCAGCTATATCCGCTCAATGCGCTCAACGCTGACAATCAGCGTCGCCATCCTGATTATGCTGGGCATGTTGTTGCTCAGTTTCCGCTGGCTGCGTCAGGAAACCGACGGCGTCGAAAAACTCGAAGACCGCGCGGTGCGGATTTTACGTGGCGAACGTGAAGGGCTGACCAGCCACCTGGGCGAGTGGCCGCACTCCGCCAGCAGCGCAATTAATCTTCTGCTGACCGATCTGAACGAAGCCCGCGAACAGCGCAGCCGCGTCGATACTCTGATCCGCGCCTACGCCCAGCAGGATTCACAAACCGGCCTCAGTAACCGGTTATTTTTTGATAATCAGCTGGCGACTCATCTGGAAGAAGAGGGGGCGCACGGCGTGATTATGATGCTGCGCCTGCCTGATTTTGACCTGATGCGCGAAACCCACGGACAGACGATGGTGGATGAGTTCCGCTCTGCCATGGTGAATCTGCTTTCAACCTTTGTAATGCGGCATGTTGATGCGTTACTGGCGCGCTATTTCCACAGCGATTTTGCCGTGCTGTTGCCACACCGGACGCTGAAAGAGGCAGAGGTGATGGCGGCACAGCTGGTTAACGCGCTCGGTGTTCTCCCGGCGTCCTCGCAAATTGACCGCGACGCCCTGATGTACATCGGCATCAGCGCGTATCGCTTCGGGCAGACGCCCGATCAGGTTATGGATATGGTGCAGCAGGCGACGCGACACGCTGCGTTTCAGGGCAGCAACAGCTGGTTTATTTACGACAACAATGTGCCGGAGAAAGGGCGTGGAAGCGTGCGCTGGCGAACATTGCTCGAAAATACGCTGGCGCGCGGTGGCCCGCGCTTATACCAAAAACCCGCTTTTAGCCGGCAGGGCAAACTCGATCATCGTGAAATACAGCGGCGTGTGTTTGATGGCGAGCATGAGTTGCTGGCCGCGGAGTTTATCCCGCTGGTGGTGCAGTTCGGGCTTTCCCAGAGCTACGATCGCATTATGATAAGTCAGATTATTCCGTTACTTAACCGCTGGCCGGATGAAACGTTGGCATTTCACGTGACGGTTGATTCATTATTACAGCGCTCTTTTGTAGGCTGGCTGCGCGATACGCTGCTGCAGTGCGAAAGAAAACACCGAAATCGGATTTTGATTGAACTTGCAGAGGCAGATCTCTGTCAACATACCGATCGCCTGCGTCCCGCGATTCGTTTATTGCAGGGTTTGGGATGTCGTCTGGCGGTTACACAGGCCGGACTGACGGTCGTCAGTACCTCTTATCTCAAGACCTTCCCGGTCGAAAGAGTCAAACTTCATCCGGGGCTGGTGCGCGACATTGATAAAAGGATTGAAAATCAGCTTTTTGTACAAAGCCTGCTGAGTGCATGTGAAGGCACTCAGGCACTGGTCTTTGCCTCTGGCGTGCGAACAAAAGAGGAGTGGTCGATCCTGCTGAGCAAGGGGATCCACGGCGGCCAGGGTGATTTTTTTGCCGTACCGGAGCAGGTTGAACCAGCCGGTAAAAAATATTCACACAACAGCGACGTTTAAGTGACCGTAAAGGGATTATTTAACGTAGAATGACCCAGCTTTCGACCGACTCCCTTGCCTGGCATACGGTGCTTATCATCTGGCCGCGGGTTGACGGAGATTCACGGTGAAAGTGTAAGAATTTATGTGCGGTGTTGCTACTTCGCCTGGGTATCTGCCCGAGGTAAACCGAGCCTGCGATTCAGAATTATATCGCAGTGCCATCAGCCTCAAAAAGTAACAGCAAGTAAATGGCGACATCGCGGACAATTTTCACGTAAGCAGGACGTTTTTGCGCCTTGTCGCTGCTTCGCGTGGTTGGTAAAGTAGGCGGATTTTATTTTCCGCCCCCAGCTAGCAGGATTATCCTTTCGTTATGTTTAAGAAATTTCGTGGCATGTTTTCCAACGACTTGTCCATCGACCTGGGTACCGCCAATACCCTTATCTATGTAAAAGGACAAGGCATCGTGCTGAATGAGCCATCAGTTGTGGCTATTCGTCAGGATCGTGCTGGTTCACCTAAAAGTGTTGCTGCTGTAGGGCACGACGCTAAACAGATGCTGGGTCGTACTCCCGGCAATATCGCAGCGATTCGTCCAATGAAAGACGGCGTTATTGCCGACTTCTTCGTGACTGAGAAAATGCTGCAACACTTCATTAAGCAAGTTCACAGCAACAGCTTCATGCGCCCAAGTCCGCGCGTGCTGGTTTGTGTGCCGGTCGGCGCAACGCAAGTTGAGCGCCGTGCTATTCGTGAATCCGCACAAGGTGCTGGTGCGCGTGAAGTGTTCCTGATTGAAGAACCGATGGCTGCGGCGATCGGCGCAGGCCTGCCTGTTTCTGAAGCGACCGGTTCAATGGTTGTGGATATCGGCGGCGGTACCACCGAAGTGGCGGTTATCTCCCTGAACGGCGTTGTGTATTCCTCTTCTGTCCGTATCGGTGGTGACCGCTTCGATGAAGCTATCATTAACTACGTACGTCGTAACTACGGTTCCCTGATTGGTGAAGCGACGGCGGAACGCATTAAACACAGCATCGGCTCGGCGTATCCGGGTGATGAAGTGCACGAAATCGAAGTGCGTGGCCGTAACCTGGCAGAAGGCGTTCCGCGTGGATTCACGCTGAACTCCAACGAAATCCTGGAAGCGTTGCAAGAGCCGCTGACCGGTATCGTGAGTGCGGTGATGGTTGCGCTGGAACAGTGTCCGCCAGAACTGGCTTCCGACATCTCCGAGCGTGGCATGGTGCTGACCGGCGGTGGCGCATTACTGCGTAACCTCGATCGTCTGCTGATGGAAGAAACCGGTATTCCGGTGGTTGTCGCAGAAGATCCGCTGACCTGCGTTGCTCGCGGCGGCGGTAAAGCATTAGAAATGATCGACATGCACGGCGGCGACTTATTCAGCGAAGAGTAATCTCAGCGACGATTTATTTGATGACGGAATGACGGATTTCTTCCTTTATTCCTCTCAAAAAGTGGTCTGCCGGGAAGGTGGTTGTCCGTCAGGTAAAACCTGCAACGTGAAGTGTGCAGTGTTCAATGTGGATCCGCGCAAACACTGGCTGAGCGTCAAAGCTCTGCCGGTGTTTTGGCTATCCCATGAGATTGCCGCCTTTTCTCTCAGGGGAAGTTCTGACTTCGACTGACTGAAACCTTCTGTTGCCGAGGAACTCGCATATTTTATGAAGCCAATTTTTAGCAGGGGTCCTTCCCTGCAACTGCGACTTTTTTTGGCTATTCTTACGGCCATTATCCTGATTGTTGCCGACAGTAAAATAGGTACGTTTGTTAAAATCCGCACCTATATGGATACTGCCGTCAGTCCCTTCTATTTTTTGTCAAATGCCCCGCGTGAATTCTTAGATCAGGTTTCCTCGACGTTTGCGACGCGCGGCCAGCTTGAACTGGAAAACCGTGCTTTGCGTCAGGAATTGTTGCTGAAAAACAGCGATCTGATGCTGCTTGGCCAATACAAACAAGAGAATGCCCGTCTGCGTGAACTGCTGGGTTCGCCGTTGCGTCAGGACGAGCACAAAATGGTGACGCAGGTTCTGTCCACCAGCAATGATCCTTACAGCGATCAGGTGGTGATCGACAAAGGCAGCAACAATGGCGTGTATATCGGGCAGCCGGTCATCAGCGATAAAGGCGTTGTCGGCCAGGTCGTTGCCGTTGCCGCACTGACCAGCCGCGTTCTGCTGATTTGTGACGCTTCCCATGCGTTGCCGATTCAGGTGCTGCGCAATGACATCCGCGTCATTGCTGCGGGCAGCGGTTGTGCTGACGATCTGCAACTGGAACATCTGCCAAGCAATACCGACATTCGTGTTGGCGACGTGCTGGTGACGTCCGGTCTGGGCGGTCGTTTCCCGGAAGGCTATCCGGTTGGCGTCGTGTCTTCGGTGAAAGTCGATAATCAGCGTGCTTATACCGTCATTCAGGCGCGCCCGACGGCAGGTCTGCAACGTCTGCGTTATCTGCTGTTGTTATGGGGTTCTGATCGCAACGGCGAGCATCCGTTACCGCCTGATGAAGTTCATCGCGTTGCCAATGAACGCCTGATGCAAATGATGCCTCAGGTATTGCCACCACCGGGTGATATGGGTCCTCCGGCGCCGCTTCCGGCACCTGCAACAGGCACTGTGACCACACCAGTCAGCACCACGCCTGCGCAGGGAGCACGGCAATGAACAGTTACCGGAGCCACGGACGCTGGATTATTTGGCTATCCTTTGTCATAGCCATGTTGTTGCAGGTCATGCCTTGGCCTGAACAAATCTATATGTTCCGGCCCTCCTGGCTGTTGCTGATCCTGATCTACTGGGTGATGGCTTTACCGCATCGCGTTAACGTTGGCACCGGTTTTATTGTCGGTTTCATCATGGATTTGATCCTCGGTTCCACGCTGGGCATTCGTGCGCTGGCGTTTGCCATCACCGCCTATGTGGTCGCGTTCAAATTCCAGTTGTTCCGCAATCTGGCACTCTGGCAGCAAGCGCTGATTGTCATGGTGCTGTCGCTGGCGGTGGACGTCATGGTGTTCTGGGGACAATTTATGGTGGTCAACGTGTCGTTCCGCCCCGAAGTTTTCTGGAGCAGTGTGGTTGACGGCATTTTGTGGCCGTGGCTGTTCCTGCTGATGCGCAAAATTCGCCGTCAGTTTGCTGTTCAATGAGGATGTTATGACCGCACTTTATCTCGCTTCCGGTTCGCCACGCCGTCGTGAATTGCTGGCTTTACTGGATCTGCCCTTTGAGCGTCTGATCACCGACGTAGCGGAAGAACGCCAGCAGGATGAGGCACCCGACGCTTACGTTTTGCGTCTGGCGAAAGATAAAGCGCGGGCCGGTGTGGCGGTTGCAGATGAGGATCTTCCTGTTCTGGGCGCCGACACCATTGTGGTTCTCGACGGTAAAGTGTTGGAAAAGCCGCGCGACGAATCGCAAGCCGCTGTTATGCTTACTGCATTGTCTGGCAGACAACATCAGGTGATGACCGCCGTCGCTTTTGCTGACCGGCGTGATTGCCTCAGTACGTTGGTTGTGACCGATGTCACCTTCCGTTCACTATCCGCCGATGACATTGCACACTATATTCTGAGCGGTGAGCCCATGGATAAAGCGGGCGCTTACGGTATTCAGGGAAAGGGCGGTTGTTTCGTCCGTGAAATTCGCGGCAGTTACTATGCAGTCGTGGGGCTTCCTCTGGTGGAAACCCAGGAACTGCTCAATGAATTTGCTGCCTTACGCGAGCTTAGGAGAAAACATGACAGCTGAATTACTGGTCAATGTCACCCCGTCCGAGACACGCGTGGCCTACATCGACGGTGGCATTCTGCAGGAAATCCATATTGAGCGCGAAACCAAGCGCGGGATTGCCGGCAATATTTATAAAGGACGTATCAGCCGCGTTTTGCCTGGAATGCAGGCGGCTTTTGTTGATATCGGCCTTGAAAAAGCAGCGTTTTTACACGCTTCAGACATCATGCCGCATACCGAATGCGTTGCCCGTGATGAGCAGAAAAATTTCAATGTGCGTGACATCGCAGAGCTGGTGCATCAGGGCCAGGATCTGATGGTGCAGGTGGTGAAAGATCCCCTCGGCACCAAAGGCGCGCGTCTGACTACCGACATCACGTTGCCTTCACGTTATCTGGTGTTTATGCCCGGAGCATCGCACGTTGGCGTCTCACAACGTATAGAAAGCGAAGCGGAACGCGATCGTCTCAAGCGCATCGTCTCTGAATATTGTGACGAGCACGGCGGCTACATTATCCGTACGGCGGCCGAAGGTGTGGGCGAAGAAGAACTTAAGCAGGATGCGGCTTATCTCAAGCGCCTGTGGACGAAGGTGATGGAGCGCAAACGTCGCAACAAAACCAAATACAAGCTGTATGGCGAACTGGCGCTGGCGCACCGTGTCCTGCGTGATTTTGCCGGTGAAGCGCTGGATCGCATTCGTGTCGATTCCCGCCTGACCTATGAATTGCTGGTCGAATTCACCAGCGAATACATGCCGGAAATGACCAGCAAGCTGGAACATTACAACGGCAAGCAGCCTATTTTCGATCTGTTTGATGTGGAAAATGAGATCCAGCGCGCCCTCGAGCGCAAGGTGGAGCTTAAGTCTGGCGGCTACCTGATTATCGATCAGACTGAAGCCATGACGACGGTGGATATCAACACCGGCGCGTTTGTTGGCCATCGCAATCTGGAAGACACCATTTTCAACACCAATACCGAAGCGACACAGGCGATTGCCCGTCAGCTGCGGTTACGTAATCTGGGCGGCATTATCATCATCGACTTTATTGATATGTCGAATGAGGATCACCGCCGTCGCGTGTTGCACAGCCTTGAGCAGGCGTTGTCGAAAGACCGTGTGAAAACCGGTATTCACGGCTTCTCCGCGCTGGGACTGGTGGAAATGACCCGCAAACGCACCCGCGAAAGCGTCGAGCATGTCCTGTGCAGCGATTGCCCGACCTGTCATGCGCGCGGCACGGTGAAAACCGTCGAAACGGTTTGCTATGAAATATTGCGTGAAATCGTGCGCGTGCATCATGCGTATGATTCCGACCGCTTCCTGGTCTACGCCTCTGCGGCAGTGGGCGAAGCGCTGAAGGGCGAGGAATCCCATGCACTGGCTGAAGTCGAAATTTTCGTCGGCAAACAGGTCAAAGTGCAGGTGGAGCCGCTCTACAGTCAGGAGCAGTTCGACGTCGTGATGATGTGATCTGAGCCAACGTGCCAGACGCATCAAGAAGTTACAGGTTTCCATTGCCGTCTGTACGGGAGCGAACCCGCATGGAATGGAAAACAAGGAGAGAAGTTTGAGGCGACTGCCCGGTATTTTATTAACCACCAGCGCAACCCTTGTCGTGATAGTGGCTTTGGTGATCAGTGGCTTACGTCTGGCGTTGCCTCAGTTGAGCCGTTTCCAGAACCAGCTGGTCGCGAAAGTCGAATCTGCGACGGGCATGCCGATCGAACTGTCACAGATCAGTGCCAGCTGGAAAACCTTTGGCCCGATCATGGAGGTCCGGGGCCTGCAGGTGACGTTGCCGGATTCCACCCTGAAGGTTCAGCGCATCACCCTGGCGCTGGATGTCTGGCAGTCGATGCTGCATCTGCGCTGGCAGTTCCGCGATCTCACTTTCTACAACATGCAGTTGGATCTGAACAGCACGCTGGGCGGAGACAACAATCAGGGCAATGGCCTCAAGCCAAACCGCATCAGCGATATTTTCCTTAAGCAGGTCGATCACTTCGATTTGCGCGACAGCCGTATTTCCTTCCTGACACCGTCCGGCCCGCGCGCCGAATTCGACATCCCGCAGCTGACCTGGCTCAATATCCATAACCGCCACCGTGCGGAAGGCCAGCTGAGTCTGTCGAGTTTCAACGGTCAGCATGGTGTGGTGCAGGTGCGTATGGATCTCAATGATTCCAACGGATTGCTCAACAACGGCAAGATTTACCTGCAAGCTGATGATATCGATATGAAGCCGTGGTTCAGCCGCTGGCTGCGCAGCAACACCGGCCTTGAGAGTGCCAATTTCAGTCTGGCGGCCTGGCTTACCGTGCGTAACGGCGATGTGTACGCCGGTGATGCATTGTTGAAAACCGGTTCTGCAACCTGGAAAACCGGCGATGACGAACATCGTCTCGACGTAGATAACCTGACGCTGCACGGCAATCGTCAGGGGAATGGCTGGCAGCTTGGTACGAAGCAACTGAACATCAAAACGGACGGCGTGGCCTGGCCAAAAGGCACCCTGGACGCGTTGTACCTGCCGGAAAACAACGAATTCCTGGGGCCCTCGCAGGGCGAAGAGTTGCGTATCCGGGGTACCAATTTGCAACTGGAACGCCTTGGTCCGGTGATACCGACCTTCTCATTCCTGACGCCTGCTGTGCTTGAACGCTGGCAGGATCTGAAACCGTCGGGCAAGGTCGACAGCCTGGCGCTGGATATTCCTCTCAAACAACCCGAGCACACCCGCTTTATTGCTAACTGGCACGATGTCAGCTGGCAGCGTTGGGAATTACTGCCGGGCATCAATCATTTCAATGGCAGCCTGAAAGGCAGCGTCGCCGGCGGCCAGCTGAACGTCAAATTACAAGACAGCCAGTTACCTTACGGTGAGATGTTCCGCGCGCCGTTGAACGTCAGTGCCGCAACCGGCTCATTCAACTGGACCAACGATAAAGACGGCTGGGCATTGTCCGGTAAAGACGTGGATGTCAAAGCAGACGCGTTGTGGGCGAAGGGTGACTTCCACTATAACCAGCCTGCGAACGGCGAGCCGTGGCTGAATATTCTGGCCGGTATCCGCCTGTACGACGCCGGTCAGGCGTGGCGTTACTTCCCCGAAAAGCTGATGGGCAAACATCTGGTGGATTATCTCACCGGTGCGATCCAGGCCGGGCAGGTGGATAACGCCACGCTGACCTTCAACGGCAATCCGCATCACTTCCCGTTCAAAAATAACGAAGGGCAGTTCCAGGTGTGGGTGCCGTTGCGCCACTCGACCTTCCAGTTCCAGCCTGAATGGCCCGCGCTGACCGATCTGGATATCGATCTCGATTTTCTGAACGACGGTTTGTTCATGAAAGCCGCGCACACGAAATTGGGCAATGTAGATGGCAACAACGTAGTCGCCAATATCCCGGATTACCTGAAAGAAAAACTGTTTGTCGATTCTGATCTGCGCGGTTCCGGCAAAGATATCGGTGATTATTTCATGAACACGCCGCTGCACGACACGCTCGGCAGCGCTTTGCAGGAGCTGCAAATCAGCGGCGAAGTGAATGGTCGCTTACATCTGGATATTCCGCTCGACGGCGAACTGGTTCGTGCTACCGGTGGCGTGACGCTCAAAGATAACAGCCTGCTGATCAAACCGCTGGAAAGCACCATCAGCCACCTCAGCGGGGAGTTCAGTTATGACAATGGAAATCTGCAAAGCAACAGAATGACCGGCAACTGGTTCGGGCAACCGATCAACGTGATGTTCAGTACGCAGGAGCTGGCAGACGACTTTAAGATTCAGGTGGGTCTGGATGCGAACTGGCAGTTGTCGAAGTTGCCAGGGTTGCCTGCGGTGGCCGCCAGCAAAATTTCCGGCGGTACGCCGTGGAAGGCTGACGTCAATATTGCCCTGCCGCACAAAGGCACGCCGAATTATACCGTTGATGTGAATGCTGATCTGAAAGATGTAAGCAGTCACTTACCGGATCCTCTCGCTAAGAAAGCTGGCCATTCGTTGCCGCTGCTGGTGAAGGTGAAGGGCGATTTGCACAGCTTCAATCTTGAAGGCGTGCTGGCCGGGAAAGATCATTTCAACAGCCGCTGGCTGCTGGGTAAACAGCTCAAACTGGACCGCGCCTCCTGGCAGGCGAACACCAAAAAAACACCGGCGTTGCCGCAAGACAGCAGCCTGACGCTTAACCTTCCGGCGCTGGACGGCGAAAGCTGGCTCGGACTCTTGTCGCCGGAGAAAGCGACGCAGGGCAGCGGCAGCAGTAAAATGGCCGGCTTCAGCTTCCCGCATGAAATTATCCTCACCACGCCGGCGCTGACGCTGGGCGGCCAGGTGTGGAATGACCTGACGCTGCGATCAACGCAGGGGCATCAGGGGCTGGCGATTGCCGCCAAAGGCAAAGAGATCGACGGCACGCTGAACATGAATGACACCGGCCCGTGGCTGGCAAACCTGCGCTACCTGTATTTCAATCCGCAATGGACGGTGGCAGACGTGTCGGAAAGCGGCAAACCGGCGTCGAATCCAACGGGCAATGACAAAATTTCCTTCGCCAGCTGGCCTGCGGTGCAGCTGCGCTGCGAAGCCTGCTGGTTCCTCGGCCAGAATTTCCGCAAGGTGAACGCCGATGTGACCCCGCAGGGCGATCAGTTAATGCTGCGCAACGGCCTGATCGACACCGGTGTTGCACGACTGGACGTACAGGGCGACTGGAAACAGAACGATCAGGGCGAGAATACCGGCCTGAAAGGTAAACTGAGTGGTAAAAATATCGATCAGGCGATGTCATTCTTCGGTGTCACCACACCGCTGAAAGGCGCGCCTTTTGATGTGAATTTTGACCTGCACTGGAAATCTGTCCCCTGGAAACCGGATGTCAGCACGCTCAACGGCACGCTGAAAAACGAGCTCGGTAAAGGTGAAATCGCCGACGTTGGCGGTGGTCGCGCCGGGCAGTTACTGCGTCTGGTCAGCTTCGATGCGTTGCTGCGTAAGTTGCGCCTCGATTTCAGCGACACCTTCGGTCAGGGCTTCTATTTTGACTCGATCAAATCGACCGCCTGGATAAAAGACGGCACGCTGCATACCGATGATCTGCTGGTTGACGGGCTGGCGGCGGATATCGCCATCACCGGTAAGGTCAACTTTGTGAGTCAGAAACTGGATTTGGAAGCGGTCATCGCGCCGGAAATTTCAGCCACCGTCGGCGTGGCAACGGCGTTTGTGATAAACCCTGTGGTGGGCGTGGCCGTGTTTGCAGCCAGTAAAGTGCTGGCACCGCTGTGGAATAAGATTTCGCTGATCCGCTATCAGATCACCGGCACCATCGCGGAGCCGCGTATCAATGAAATTCTGCGTAAACCCGTCACCGCGCCGAAGGCTGCTGCCGCGCAGTAATCCCATTCAGGATGGCGGCAGGCAACCTTGTCCGGGCTGTGTTAGGCTGTTAATAACCTTGTAACAATGGATTGTCCGGCGCACTGAGCGATGCATTACGCTTCAGTCCGCCGGATTTTCGTCTAAAAGAGAGTGAACATCTATGAGTCTGGCCTTAGTCAGTGAGCAGTTACTAACTGCCAATAATCTGAGTCATCAGGATCTGTTTTCCGTTTTGGGCCAGTTGTCAGAACGTCGCCTCGATTACGCCGATCTCTTTTTCCAGTCCAGCTTCCATGAAGCCTGGGTAATCGAAGACAGCATCATCAAAGACGGTTCTTACAATATCGATCAGGGCGTGGGCGTGCGTGCCATCAGCGGCGAGAAGACCGGTTTCGCTTATGCCGACCAGATCACCCTCAATGCCTTAAATCAAAGCGCCACCGCCGCGCGCAGCATTGTCCGCGAACAGGGCAATGGCAAAACGCGCACGCTGGGCGAAGTGGCCTACCCGCCTCTGTACTCCGCGCTGGATCCGCTGCAAAGCCTGCCGCGTGAAGCGAAAATTGAGCTTTTGCATCGCGTGGACAAAATCGCCCGCGCTGCGGATAAACGTGTGCAGGAAGTCAGCGCCAGCATTACCGGTGTGTATGAAACGGTGCTGGTGGCTGCCACTGACGGTACGCTGGCGGCAGATATCCGTCCGCTGGTTCGCCTGTCCGTGAGCGTGCTGGTCGAGCAGGATGGCCGCCGTGAACGCGGCTCAAGCGGCGGCGGTGCGCGCGTCGGTTATGATTATTTCCTCGAAACGGTTAACGGTGAAGTGCGCGCCGAAGCGTTCGCGCGTGACGCAGTGCGTATGGCATTGCTCAATCTGACCGCCGTCGCCGCCCCTGCGGGTGGGATGCCGGTGGTTCTGGGCGCAGGCTGGCCGGGCGTGCTGTTGCACGAAGCGGTCGGACACGGCCTGGAAGGTGATTTCAACCGTCGCGGAACGTCCGTCTTTAGCGGTCAGATGGGTAAACTGGTGGCGTCCGAACTGTGTACCGTCGTCGATGACGGTACTATGCACGGCCTGCGCGGTTCACTGGCGATTGACGATGAAGGCGTGCCGGGCCAGTACAACGTGTTGATCGAAAACGGTGTGCTGAAAGGTTACATGCAGGACAAACTGAATGCGCGCCTGATGGGCGTAGCGCCGACCGGAAATGGCCGTCGTGAGTCATATGCGCACCTGCCGATGCCACGCATGACCAACACTTACATGCTGGCGGGAAAATCTACGCCGGAAGAGATTATCAGCAGCGTCGAATACGGCCTGTATGCACCGAACTTCGGAGGCGGTCAGGTGGATATCACGTCCGGCAAGTTCGTGTTCTCAACGTCCGAAGCGTATCTGATTGAAAACGGTCGCATCACCAAACCGGTGAAAGGCGCGACGCTGATCGGGTCGGGTATCGAAGCGATGCAGCAGATTTCCATGGTAGGTAACGATCTGGCGCTCGATAAAGGCGTCGGTGTGTGCGGCAAAGAAGGCCAGAGCCTGCCGGTCGGGGTCGGTCAGCCAACCCTGAAACTGGATAATCTGACGGTGGGCGGTACCGCTTAAGTTTTGTTTTAGCCTCCCCTGATCAGGGGAGGTTTACCCCCACGTCGTTCCCTTTTTCCCCTGCCTGTAGCCCTGATACACCTTACTGACCTGTTTGAAGTAATCCGTCAGATAGTTAATGCATACCTGCACTTTCAGCGGCAGTTTGTCTTTTTCGGTATACAGCGCGTAAACCGGGCGAGGATCTGACTGGTAGCTGCGGAACAAAATCTCCACTTCCCCGGCATTGATTTCTTCGATGATCCACATCAGCGGCACATAAGCGATACCCACCCCGGCTTTCAGCCAGCGGATCATCGTTTGCGAATCGTTGGTGACGAAACGCCCCTGCGGATTAATACGGGTGGTAATGCCCTCGGGCGCGATCAGTTCAAACTCGCTGTCGGGGCGCACGCTGTATTCCAGCCATGAGAAATTCACCATATCCGCCGGTTTTTCCGGCGTGCCGTGCTGGGCCAGATAGCTGCGCGCGGCACACACGACCATCGGCATCGAGCCGAGTTTTGTGGAGAACAGGCTGGAATCCTGCAACGCCCCGACGCGGATCACCAGGTCTAAGCCGTCGGCGATCAGATCCGGCGCCGGAATGCCGGTGACCAGATTAACTGTCAGGCCGGGATATTCACTGAGCATCTCGGCAGTCATGGCAGCAAGAACATTTTGTGCCATTGTCGATGAGCTGCCGATGCGCAACGTGCCGGTGGGTGTGTTGTTGAAGGCGTATAATTGCTCATGCACTTCGCGCACGTCTTGCAGCATTTTCCGGCAGCCCTGATAGTAAATCTTTCCGGCTTCAGTCAGGCCGATGCTGCGTGTGCTTCGGTTTAGCAATTTGATTTGTAAGTCATTTTCAAGTTTTGAAATCGTCTGGCTGATGGCGGAAACGCTCATGTCGAGACGTCGTGCCGCCGCGGTAAATGAGCCGCTTTCAACCACCTGGGCGAAAATTGACATACGTTTTAATCGGTCCATTGTTAACTCTGGCTTAAAAGTGATTTAGATCACATAACGTTGATCCCTTGATAATAAGCAGGCTAATATACTCTCCCGGGCGATAACCCTCAGGTCGCATTTTCCTGACGGCTTACCTTCGCACACTTCCCTGGCAACCCCACAGTTTTCGTCGTCACTTCCCGTGAAGATTTATCTCCGGGTTTGTGAGCTGTTGCCTAAAATAATGAATAATGTGTGCGCGGGACTCACCACACCTTTCTCTGGTCATACTGCCCGTCGTCATAATGTAAGGAATTTTTGATGAGTTTGCTTCCGGTAATGGTGATTTTCGGATTGTCGTTTCCCCCGGTGTTTTTTGAAATACTGCTGGCGCTGGTCGTGTTTTTCCTGCTGCGACGCGTCTTGCAGCCCACCGGGATCTACGACTTTGTCTGGCACCCGGCGTTGTTCAACACAGCATTGTATTGCTGTCTTTTCTACCTGATCTCCTGCATGTTCGTCTGAGGGCGTTGTGAAAAATTTCTCTATAAAAATAATACGTTATGCAATTACGCTGATCCTTGTCGTTCTGGCTGTCATCGCTATTTTCAAAGCCTGGGCGTTCTACACGGAATCACCGTGGACCCGTGATGCCAAATTTACCGCCGACGTCGTCTCTATCGCGCCCGACGTGACCGGCCTGATTACCGATGTCCCGATCACGGATAACCAGCTGGTGAAGAAGGGGCAAATCCTGTTCAAAATTGACCAGCCGCGTTATCAGCAGGCGCTGGACGAAGCGAGCGCTGACGTGGCTTATTATCAGGCACTGGCCGGCGAGAAAAGACGCGAAGCCGGACGTCGCGTGAAACTGGGCGTGCAGGCGATGTCGCAGGAAGAGATAGACCAGGCGAATAACGTTCTGCAAACTGCCCAGCATCAGCTGGCGAAGGCTCAGGCAGCACGTGATCTGGCGGTGCTCGATTTACAGCGCACCGTGGTGGTGGCTCCGGCAGACGGCTGGGTGACTAACCTTACCGTGCATCCGGGGAACTACATCAACCGTGGTTCTACGGCCGTGGCGTTAGTGAAGAAAAACTCCTTCTACATTCTGGCTTATCTGGAAGAAACCAAACTGTCCGGCCTGAGCAAGGGCGATCGCGTGGAAATCACGCCGCTCGGCAGTAACCGCATCATGCACGGCAGGGTCGACAGCGTGGCGGCAGCGGTCACCAACAGCTCTTCTTCTGCGGCGACTAACGGTCTGGCGACCATCGACAGTAATCTCGAATGGGTGCGTCTGGCGCAGCGCGTACCGGTGAAAATCGTGCTTGATGATGCCGACCAGCAACATCCGTACCCGGCCGGGACAACGGCGACCGTTGTGATCACCGGCAGCCACGACCGTCAGCAGAATGAAGGTTCTCCGTTCCGCCGTCTGTTACATCGCCTGAGAGAGTTTGGCTAAGGCCGGAAAATGAATAGTGTACTTATCCCACGCGTGCGTTTTGCATTTAAGCTGACGTTCGCGATCCTCGGCGCGCTGGTGCTCGGGTTCTATCTGCAACTCGAAACCCCGCGCTGGTCGGCCATGACCGCCGCCATCGTGACCTCCGGCCCGGCGCTGGCCGCCGGCGGTGAGCCCTTCGCCGGGGCAATCCGCCACCGTGGTTTTCTGCGGGTGATCGGCACCTTTATCGGCTGTATCGCGGCGCTGGTGATTGTGATTGCCACGGCGCGCGCGCCGGTAGTGATGCTGCTGTTGTGCTGTATCTGGGCGGGTGTCTGCACCTGGTGGTCATCGCTGGTGCGCATCGAGAACTCGTATGCGCTGGGTCTGGCGGGTTATACCGCACTGATTATCGTCGTGACTTCCGCGTCGGCGCCGTTGCAAACGCCGCAGTTTGCGGTGGAGCGGTGCAGTGAAATCGTCCTTGGGATTTGTTGCGCCATCGTCGCTGACTTACTGTTTTCTCCCCGTTCTATCAAAAAAGATATCGACCGCGCTGTCAGCCAGCTGATGCTCGACCAGTTCGCGCTGATGCGGATTTGCGTGAACAATGCCTCGAAAGAAGACATTGATAAATCGTGGAATAATCTGGTGAAGTGCACCACGGCGCTGAACGGTATGCGCAGCAGCCTGATGATGGAGTCGTCACGCTGGCAGCGCTGTAACCGGCGTCTGAAAGCGCTGCACAGTACGTCGCTGAGCATGATCACTCAGGCCTGCGAAACCTATCTGATCCTGCAAGGCACGCCGGAACGGTTATCGCCGGAACTGAAAATGATGTTCGATGAACCGGCAGAGACGGTGGCAGATGTTCACCGCCGGATGAAACAATTACGGCAGGCCATCACCGGCTCGCACAGCGATAACGTCCTGATGACCCTGAGCGCCTGGACCGGTGCGGGCACCCGCGCGCTGTTGCTGATGAAAGGCATCCAGACCAACAGCAGTATCAGCACCATAGAAAGCGGCGTGCTCGATGGCGAAGTGGTGGTGCGCCCTGTGTCGGCAGAGCGCCATCATGCGATGATCAACGGTCTGCGAACGTTCACCGCCACCGCTATCGGCTGCCTGATGTGGCTGTGGACCGGCTGGACCTCGGCCAGCGGCTGCGTGATTATCATCGCCGTCGTGACCTCGCTGGCGATGCGTACCCCTAACCCAAAAGGGATGGCGATGGACTTCATCGTCGGTATGCTGCTGGCTATTCCGGTGGGTTCGATGATGTTTATGCTGATCATGCCCGCCACGCAGCAAAGTCTGTTCCTGCTGTGTCTGATGCTGGGGATTTTCACCTTCTTCATCGGTATCGAAGTGACCAAGCGCCGCCTCGGTATGCTCGGGTTGCTGGCGGGCACCATCAATATTTTGGTGCTCAGTAACCCGATGAAATTTAACGTTACTGCGTTTCTGGATAGCGCGATGGGGCAGGCCATTGGGACGGTGATTGCGATGGCGGTGTTGCTGATTATTCGCGATAAATCGCGCGAAAAAACGGGCCGTACCTTGCTCAACCGCTTCATGAGCAGCGCGGTGTCGGCACTGACCACCAAGGCTTACCGCCGCCGCGAAAACCATCTTCCGGCGCTGTATCATCAGCTGAACCAGCTGCTGGTGATGTTCCCGAATGACATCGGTAAATACCGTCTGGCGCTGATGCTGATTATCGCGCATCAGCGGATGAAGATGGCGGAAGTGCCAGTGAACGATGAACTGTCGGCATTCCATAAGAAAATCCGTAATACGGCAGACCACGTGGTGTCGTCATCGGGCGAAGGAAAACGGACGTACTATTATCAGCGTCTGCTGAAAGAGCTGGGCGAGTATCAGGAAAAACTGGTCGAGTACGATGCGCCGCTTAAAGTCACCGAACCGGTTCGTCGCCTGACTGACATGCTGCACCGCTATCAGCATTCATTCCTGGCATAAGCCGGTAGTTACCGGCGTAAAGACCACAGGGCCGATGCGGTAACGCACCGGCCTTTTTTATTATTCACGTTCTGAGGTCAAAAAGGCGTGGCGATCTTCCGGGCCGATGGCACGCAAGACGCGGCAAGGCACGCCCGCCGCGACCACGTTGGCAGGAATAGATTTCGTGACCACGCTGCCCGCACCAATCACGCTGTTACGGCCAATCGTCACCCCCGGATTGACTATCACCCCCGCGCCAAGCCAGACGTTGTCTTCAATAACGATAGGCTGCGAGAACTGTTGCCCGGTGATGCGGATGTCCGGGTCGATCGGGTGCCCGGCGGTGGCGAGCGTCACGTTCGGCGCGAACATCACGTTATCGCCGATGGTCACGGTGGCGTCATCCACCAGGGTCAGATTGAAGTTGGCGTAGAAGTTTTTACCGATGTGAGTGTGTGTGCCGTAAGCAACGCGCAACGGCGGCTCAACCCAGCCGTTCTCGCCCAGGCTGCCCATGATGTCTTTGAGCATCCGCTGGCGTGTCTCTTCTTCTGACGGGCGGGTCAGATTGTAATCGTACACCCGCTCCTTTCCCGCGCGGCGCTCCTCCGGCAAGCCTTCGCCCATGTCCGTATACAGCTCACCGATGTTCATTTTTATGCGTGTCGACATCCCTTTTTCCTTAATCAATGGGTGATTCATCACGCAGTTTACTGACCGGCTATGACGTTGTGAACGTGTGACATTCGACTTTGCGACCTGTGTCTCTCAGTGCTGTCTGAGAGACGCTTCTTCTTAAGCCGCTATACTTATTGCTATTCACTGCTTTAAACGGCGCACGTCAGGAGGATTTACCATGTCTGCCCAATACCAAAAACTGTCCAAACATCCTTTATTTAAGACCGGCTATTTCACCGGCGGGAAATGGCACGAGGCGAAAACGACGTTTGATGTGCGGGATCCGGCGACGGGAGAGATCGTCGCCAAAGTGGCGAAAGCCGGAAAAGCGGAAACCGAAGCAGCGATCAAGGCCGCCAGCGAGGCTTTCCCTGCGTGGAGAAAAACCACGGCCAAAGCGCGTTCTGAAATTTTGTACCGCTGGTATCAGCTGATGCTGGAGAACAAACAGTTTCTCGGCGAGTTGATGGTGGCGGAGCAGGGTAAGCCACTGAAAGAGGCGCTGGGCGAAGTCGATTACGCCGCCAGCTATCTGCAATGGTTCAGTGAGGAAGCCAAGCGCGCCAACGGCGAAATCATCCCTCCGGCGAAATCCGGTTCACGTATTCTGGCAACCCGCGAACCGGTCGGCGTGGTAGCGGCGATCACCCCGTGGAATTTCCCGCTGGCGATGCTGACCCGTAAACTCGGCCCTGCGCTGGCAGCAGGGTGTACCGGTCTTATTAAACCGGCCAATAACACGCCGCTCTCGGCCTTCGCCCTGCTGCAACTGGCGAAAGACGCCGGTGTACCGGACGGCGTGATCAACGGCGTGGCCGGTGATACTCATGCCATCAGCGATGCAATCATGGCCAGCGACAAAGTGCGCAAAGTCTCCTTTACCGGTTCGACGGAAGTGGGCAAAACGCTGGTGCGCAACAGCGCCGATACGATGAAAAAAGTGTCGATGGAGCTGGGCGGTAACGCGCCTTATATCGTGTTTGACGACGCCGATCTCGAGGCTGCCGTGAAAGGGGCCGTCACCTGTAAATTCCGAAACACCGGGCAGGTATGCGTTTGTATCAACCGCATCTACGTGCAGGACGGCGTTTACGATGCTTTTGTGACGCGTCTGGTGGAAGAAGTCCGCAAACTGAAGGTCGGCAACGGCATGGACGACGGCGTTATCGTCGGGCCGCTTATAGACATCAAAGGGCTGGAGAAAGTGGAAGACCACGTCAAAGATGCGCTGGAGAAGGGCGGGCGTCTGATGGAAGGCGGCGAGCGTCATAAGCTCGGCGGTAACTTCTTCCAGCCGACAGTGATTGCTGAGGCCAACGACGACATGAAAGTGGCGCAGGAAGAAACCTTCGGTCCGCTTGCCGCCTGTTTCCGTTTCAAAACGGAAGAAGAAGTGATTAAGCGCGCCAACGACACGCCTTTCGGGCTGGCGGCGTACTTCTACAGCCAGAATCTGCAACGTATTTTCCGCGTCGCGGACGCCATTGAAAGCGGCATGATTGGCGTGAATGAATGCGCGATTTCCAACGAAGCGGCACCGTTCGGCGGCGTGAAAGAATCCGGACTGGGACGTGAAGGATCGGTGCTGGGGCTGGAAGAGTATTTGCAGGTGAAAACGTTACATTTAGGAAATCTATAAGTCGTCTTTTCAGAAAGCCGCTTTTAGATAACAATAATCAGTAGCAAACAAAGGGCCGGAAACGGTGCTTTCCGGCAAAGCACAAAGGACGTCAATGAAGGTATTTAACGGGCTGCGTTCGCGCACGCTGATGATGGCGGCGGCGGTGATGCTGGGGCTGTCGGGCATGGCCGGGCAGGCTGTCGCAAAATCGACATACAATCAGGGCACAATCGTGTCAGGCACCGACGAGAAAACGGTGGTCAGCTATGTGCGTCAACACCAGCGTCTGCCGGACAATTACATCACCAAGAAAAAAGCCCGCGAAGCCGGCTGGGATGCGCGTGCCGGGAATTTATGCGATGTGCTGCCGGGCAAAGCCATTGGCGGCGACCGTTTCTCAAACCGGGAAGGGCGTTTACCGGCGGCCAGCAAACGGGTGTGGCGTGAGGCGGATATCAACTATCGCTGCGGACGTCGTGGCGCTGATCGGTTGCTGTTTGCCAGCGACGGTCTGATTTACGTCAGCCGCGACCATTATCAACATTTTGTTCGGGTGGAGTAATGTCGATGAAAAAAGTGAGCTTCGATTTTAATCACATCCCGGATTTACCCGCATTCTATCGCGAGTTTGTCCGTCAGTTTTCCCTGACTGACAGCTTCGGCGCGAATCTGGATGCACTATGGGATGAAGTAACGGGCGGGATCGCACTGCCGGTTGAAGTGGATTTCATCAATCTGAATGCCAGCCGTAAACGGCGGTTCGGTGCACTGATTTTGCTGTTTGAAGAGGCGGAAGAAGAGCTGGAAGGTGAGCTGCGGCTGAATCAGGTCGATAAGCCTGTTGCGAAAGCCAAAGTCTGAAAAGAAAAACCCGCCATCAAAGCGGGTTTTTGTTTTTTATTCCTGGCCTTCAGCCAGTTCGCGCAGATACTGGAAAATCTGGCGGTAAGATTTCGGCGGCTTGTTGGTCGCTTTCTCTTTTTGCGCATTGCGGATGAGGGCGCGCAGTTGCTGACGGTCAGCGGTCGGGTATAAATCCAGCACCGTTGGCACCGCATCATCACCTTCTTCGACCAGACGGTCACGCAGCATTTCCAGTTTATGGAACAGCGAAACCTGCTGGTTGTGGCGGTTTTTCAGTTTATCCAGCGCAGTTTCAATCGGTTCAACGTCGCGCGAGCGCAGCATTTTACCGATCAGCTGAAGCTGGCGGCGACGGCCTTCTTTCTTGATTTTCTGCGCTAAATCGATAGCGGCACGCAGATCTTCGTCCAGTGGCAGTTTATCGAGGGAGTTTTTACCCAGATCCACCATTTCTGCACCGAGATCTTTCAGCGCCTCGGCGTCACGTTTGATTTCACTTTTACTGACCCAGATGATCTCATCATCTTCATCGTTCTCATTATTCTCGGGAACGTCATCGAGCCAGTCGTCAATTTTCTTTGTCATGGGCGCTTCCTCTTAACGAGGTAATCCTGTCAGTTTGATTGTGCTTTATTGCTTCGGCGGCATTATGCCACAGAGATGGCTATTCTGTTGCAACTTCGGTCTGATCAACGCCGCACGCAATGCGAAATTATGGCGAGTCTCTGTTAGACTCAAAAGTATAAGTTTCTCTGTCTCAGTGTAGAACAATCCCTTTTATCTCATAAGCGATGGCATGCCGATGAACGTAGTGAATCAAGTTGCGCAGCAGCGTAAAACTCTCGAACAAGCCGTATCTCAGGCTCTGGAACTGGCAAAAGTGGGTTCAGATGCTGCAGAAGTGGCGGTCAGTAAAACCACCGGTATCGGCGTCAGTACACGTTTTGGTGAAGTCGAGAACGTTGAGTTCAACAGCGACGGCGCATTGGGCATCACCGTTTATTATCAGAACCGTAAAGGCAGCGCGTCTTCTACCGATCTCAGCCCGGACGCCATTTCCCGCACCGTGCAGGCCGCGCTGGATATCGCCCGTTACACGTCGCCGGATCCGTTCGCAGGCGTGGCCGACAAAGAGATGCTGGCGTTTGATGCGCCAGATCTGGATTTATTCCACCCGGAAGAGCTGGATCCGGATCGCAGTATCGAACTGGCAGCCCGTGCAGAACAGGCTGCGCTGAAAGCCGACAAACGCATCACCAACACCGAAGGCGGCAGTTTCAACAGCCATTACGGCATCCGCGTATTCGGCAACAGCCACGGCATGTTGCAAAGTTACTGCTCGACGCGTCATTCGATTTCCGCCTCAGTAATTGCTGAACACGAAGGCGACATGGAACGCGATTACGCCTATTCCATTGCCCGCAAAATGAGTGACCTGAAAGACCCTGAATGGGTCGGTGCAGAGTGCGCTCGCCGCACGCTTTCGCGTCTGGCACCGCGTAAATTACCCACCATGCATGCTCCGGTGCTGTTCGCCTCCGAAGTGGCGACCGGTCTGTTCGGCCATCTGGTGGGCGCCATCAGCGGCGGCAGCATTTACCGTAAATCGTCCTTCCTGCTCGACAGCCTGGGTGAGCAGATCCTGCCAGAGTGGCTGACGATTGAAGAGCATCCGCATCTGTTGCAGGGCCTGGCATCCACGCCGTTCGACAGTGAAGGTGTGCGCACGCAGCGTCGCGATATCGTCAAAGACGGCGTACTGCAAACCTGGCTGATGACCTGTTATTCCGCCCGCAAGCTCGGCCTGCAAACCACCGGCCACGCAGGCGGCATCCACAACTGGCGCATTGCCGGTCAGGGTGATGACTTCGCCGGTATGTTGCGTAAGCTCGACAAAGGTCTGGTCGTCACAGAGCTGATGGGCCAGGGCGTCAGCGGCGTCACCGGTGACTATTCGCGCGGTGCAGCCGGTTTCTGGGTCGAGAACGGTGAGATTCAATATCCGGTGAGCGAAATCACCATTGCCGGCAATCTGAAAGACATGTGGCGCAATATGGTCGCCATCGGCAGCGATATCGAAACCCGCAGCAATATCCAGTGTGGTTCCGTGCTGTTACCGGCAATGAAAATCGCCGGCGAATAACCCTCCCCAAAGCAGCGGTCGCCCGGCCGCTGCCTCAATTCTTTACAAAAAATTCATCCCGTTTTCCTCTCTCTCAGCCTATTTTTATAAAGCCTTACAAGCAATGTCGTTTTATTAAACAAATAAATAACAATAGAGAGAAAGATCATGCGTAAACAACTGATGGCGTTAGCGGTGTTAGCCATGCTGGGAAGCAGCACGGTAGCTCTGGCAGCAGATTTAGAAACGGACATGGACACGATTGCCGATAACTACGGCAAAGTGCTGAAAACCAACGATCAGGCCGAACTGACCACCGGTCTGGCAAACATGAAAGCGGCTGCCGAAGACGCAAAAAAAGCCACGCCGCCGAAACTGAAAGGCAAAGCGCCGGATAGCCCGGAAATGCAGGATTACCACAAAGGCATGGATACGCTGATCGGCCAGATTGATAAGGCATCTGAACTGGCGAAAGCCGGTAAAGTGGATGAAGCGAAGAAAGAAGCGGAAGGGTTTAAAGCGACCCGGAACGAGAATCACAAGAAGTTTAAATAGGCAGATGGCCGCTTCTCAACGGCTTAAAGCAGTGAAAATTTCGGTTTCTCAATCGCGGTGATCACACGGCTACTTGCGCCGAAACCGACCAAAGAGGGCTAAGACGAGCCCTCTTTGGGATCTCCACGTCGTAAACTGCGCGCTCGGCTCGCTGGCTATGTTTCAGGTATCACTGCGACAGGCTGGAAATCTTGCCGCTACGCGGTGCCTTCTCCCGGGTTTCGAGCCTCTGGTCTCGAACCTCTCGCTCAGCAAGATCCCTGAATCGCCCGCACGATATTAAATTCAAATTCAAATTCAAAACCGATCTGCTTTTGATTGAGAGGCTGCAGCCGCTTTCAAAAATCACGCCGAAGGGAGAGGTGGAAAACCGCGCGTCTGTATGCGCGGGTTGTAACCCGACCGTAGGGCACCGCGCAGCGGCGGGATTTTGCGGCGATCACTGTGGCACCTGAAACATAGCCAGCGAGCGAAGCGCGTGTTGAAAAAGCGGGGAGAGATCCAAGAGAGGGAAAGCACTTCCCTCTCTTGGTCGGTTTCGGCGCTGCGAGTTAAGCGATCACCGCACGTGAGAAACCGAAACTTTCACAGTATTCATTGAGGCCGAGATGGCAGCGCCCCCTGCAAAAAAACCTTAACTTCTCAGTTCCCCTGCCGCTTCCGGCTGAAACAACAACTCCAGCACTTCGATGCGGCTGTTCTCGCCATTGGGCATTTCCCACGTGATGCTTCCACCGACGCGCAGGCCGAGCAGCGCAGCGCCCAGCGGAGCCATCACCGACAACTGTTCGTTGCTGTCTTTCAGTGCCGCCGGATATACCAGCGTGCGGATGTGTTCTTCGCCGTCTTTACCTTCTGTGAAGCGCACCTTACTGTTCATCGTGACCACGTCGGCAGGGATTTGCTCGGGCGGCAAAATCTCAGCGCGATCCAACTCTTCATTCAGGGCGTCGGCGACCGGGCTGCTGGCAAACGCAGGTTGTGCCAGCAGTGTGTCCAGGCGTTCTGCGTCAAGTTCATTGATGATCAGTGTCGGTTTACTCATAACATTCTCCATGGTTCCTTTTGCATCACCCGCTTCATGCGAGTGGGGTGCCGGTCGGCAAAAAATAACACCCCCGCGGGTGAGCGCAGGGGTGTCGGTGATTTGCATGTGTTCTTTGATACTAGGCACTCTTCAGCAGAAATGAAAGCGCTGTGAGGGAATTAATCCGCATTGCGAAAATTCCGATTACCAGTGAAATACGCTGCTACACCCTGCAATATTCAGTGATATGACGACTTAACTTTTCGTTTTGCGAATTGGATCCGCTCAGGGCACCGTATTTCCACTTCGAACTGGAAAAAGACCCTCTACACAGGAAATCTGTGCGGGGTTAGGGTAAAGACAGAAGAAATAAACGGCTGAAATAGTGAGTCAGGCAAGGAGAGAGGTAAACGCGAGTGAATAACGCAAGCGCATCTGTGAAGGGAACCGGGCGGATTGAATTGAAAGATGCTGCGGCGAAAACAGAGCAAGTTTTAAAAGATATTCAGACGATGCAAAGTGCGAAGAATATCTACACCACAGATGTTCAGTTGCAGATGTTAACGTCACACGTGAAAGCCATGGTATTACGCTCAATTACCGGCGAACCATTACCTGACGTTGAAAAAGAGTTATTTGATGAAATCTCTGCCGAGTCCATGCAAATGGCAGAAGAGGTCGTCAGCGAGTTCGGAAATTTACCGATTGAGGAAGCCTATTTGCTCTCGGTGCATTTTGAAGTCGCAAGAGACAACGAGCCGAAATAATATTTTTACTGAACATTAAGCGAATTAATTAATCCGGAGAAGTGAATTATGGGACAAGTATTAATTGTGATCGGCGACCGTTTAGGTAAAGGCCAGAAAGTGGCGGCAGGCGTGGAAGCGGCTGGCGGAAGAGCCATTGTTGTCCCAGGCATGGCAGCAGATATGAAACTCGGCGACGTGATGAAAGCAGAAGGGGCCAGCTTAGGTATTTCTTTCTGTGGCAGTGGCGGCGCAGGTGCGATTACCGCACAAAACAAATACGGATATAAAGCCAAATACGGGATGCGCTCAGTGGATGAAGGCGTCACGGCAATTAACGAAGGCTGTTTAGTATTAGGGTTCGGATTTATGGATAAAGAAGAGCTGGGTCAGCGTCTGGTTGAAGCTTATAACAAGAAGTATGGTCAGGCGTAATGAAGCAACAATTAACCACGACAGTTCGGGTTGAAGGAAAGGGCGAAAATAAGGCTGCCGCCTTTTCTTCCGCGCTGAGTCAGGTGCAGAGAACGGTTCTCAAATCTTCGGCGAATAATGTCTTGCTGCGCATTGAACCGCAGGACGTCAAGGTAATAAAAGCAGAAGAGTCCGTTAAAAGAGAAAAGTTTCTGTTCTTTTTTCTGGCCAGGGAAAGAAAGAGTTATTACGTGGCGTTAGACATTACCGTCAACCTGACTGTTATTAATACGGAACAGGTAGTTTTTGTCACGAAATAAAAACGTTAGCTATAAATGACAAGGATATACTGATGTTTTTAATTATTTTATTTAAGTCGCTTATTATCGGCGGACTGGTTGGCGTGGGCGTAGGTGCGGGTGCCGCACGTATGTTCCATGCGCCTACCGTGCAAGGGATGGGGGCTTTTCGTACGCTTGGGGAATTAAACTCCTGCGAAGGCGATCCGGCTTCGCATTTCTCATTTGGTCTGGGCTTCTTCTTTAACGCCTGGGCATCTTCCGTTGCGGCAGGTTCTTTCACACAGGACGTTGACCACCGCATCATCCCTCACTGGGCGACCGCGGCGCTGATGTTCAAAAACCGCAATGTCGCTGAAACCATGCATGACCCACGCAAGATGGCGATTGCCGGCGGCATCATCGGCATGATTGTGGTGGCCTTCCTCAACACCACCGCGTCCGCCGTTCCTCCGGCGTTGCAGGTCACGGCAATTAAAGTGCTGGTGCCTGCGGCAAACCTGCTGGTGAACACTGTCATGCCGGTGATTTTCTGGCTGGCGGCGATTGATGCAGGGCGTCGTTCCGGTTTCTGGGCCACCATTTTTGGCGGTCTGGCGCAGATGATCATGGGTAACGCGGTGCCGGGTCTTGTGCTGGGTATCCTCATCGGCAAAGGCGTTGAAGAAAGCGGCTGGAACCACGTCACCAAAGTGATGATGGCGGCGATTATCGCGCTGTTCGTCCTCAGCGGTTTCTTCCGTGGTTTCGACGTCAAACTGTTGCAGTCATTCATGCTGGACGTCCCGACATGGCTGAACGGCATTCACAATTCACTCAGCGGTAAGTAAGGGAGCATGACAATGGAAGAACAAGCCAAACGTGGTTTCTGGTACGCCGAGTGGTCGTTCCCGATTTTTGTCGGGCTGCTGTCCTCGGGCGTTTTCGCCGGGACACACATGTATTACCTGTACGGCATCGGCGCGTTTAACGAAGTGGCGTTTGTATCGATGTTGCGTTCCGGCATGGACACCGGCGTGTACGGCGCAGTGGCGGCCTTCGGTGCCAGCTTCCTGTTTGCCCGCATCATTGAAGGGGCACTGGTCGGGATTCTTGATATCGGCGGTGCCATCCAGACCGGTATCGGCCTTGGCGTTCCGGCGATGCTGCTGGGTGCCGGGTTTGTCTTCCCGGTGGCGAACTTCGCGGCTTCGCTGGTGACCGGTCTGATCCTCGGTTTAGCCGTCGGTTACATCATCATTCTGGCGCGTAAATTCACCATCAATCAGAGCAATTCGACCTACGGCGCTGACGTGATGATGGGCGCGGGTAATGCTTCCGGCCGCTTCCTCGGGCCGTTGATTATCCTGTCAGCCATGGCGGCCTCGATTCCAATCGGTCTGGGATCATTGCTCGGCGCACTGGGTTTCTATCTGTGGCAGAAGCCAATCACCGGTGGCGCGATCCTCGGTGCCATGATCCTGGGCGCAATCTTCCCGGTTTCATTGTAAGAACGGCAGCATAGAAGCAAATCAGCAGTAAAGCGGGCGTCGGGAACACTCCTGACGCCCGGCATTATGGAGAACGTCGTATGTATGACTTAATCATCCGCCAGGCATTACGCGCAGACGGCAGCCTGACAGATATTGCAATTCAGGACGGCAAATTCGCCGCCATTGGCACGCTGGCAGCCGATGCCACCGCCCGCCAGACGCTCGATCTTCAGGGCAAGATTTACGCCAGCGCTGGCTGGATCGATTCCCACGTTCACTGTTACCCAAAATCGCCGATTTATCATGACGACGCCGACCTGATTGGCGTGGCCTGCGGCGTCACCACCGTCGCAGATGCCGGCAGCACCGGCGCCAATGATGTCGACGATTTCTATCAGATTACCCGTGCGGCGAAAACCAACGTCTACGCGTTTCTGAATATCGCCCGCACCGGCATCGTGACGCAGAACGAACTGGCGGATATGACGCAGATCGACAAAGTCGGCGTGCGTGACGCCATCGCGCGAAATCCCGGTTTTATCATCGGGATCAAAGCGCGTATGAGCAGCAGCGTGGTCGGCCAGAACGGCATCAAACCGCTGGTGCGCGCCAAAGAAATTCAGCAGGAAAACAATGACCTGCCGCTGATGGTGCATATCGGTAATAACCCGCCGAACCTCGATGAAATCGCGGATTTACTGACGTCCGGCGACATCATCACCCACTGCTACAACGGCAAGCCGAACCGCATTCTCTCGCCGGAAGGCGTGCTGCGCGATTCGATTAAACGTGCGCTGAGCCGCGGCGTGCTGCTGGATGTCGGTCACGGCACCGCGAGTTTCAGTTTTGAGGTGGCGGAGCTGGCGATTAAGCAGGGCATTTTGCCGCACACCATCAGCTCCGATATTTACTGTCGCAACCGTATGAACGGGCCGGTGCATAGCCTGGCGACGGTGATGTCGAAATTCTTTAGCGTCGGCATGACGTTGCCGCAGGTGATTGATTGCGTGACCTCTCACGCCGCTGACGCGCTGCGCCTGCCGGCCAAAGGCCGTCTGGAAATCGGTGCTGACGCCGACCTGACCCTGTTCGAGCAGCGTTTTGCGCCGCAGGTGTTTGTCGATTCCGAAGGACAGTCCGTGAAGGGCGAAAGTTTGCTGGTGCCTCTGGCCGCTGTGGTCGCGGGCGTCACCCTGTTAACCGAAGAAGGGAAATCTGCTCATGTCTTCTGAACACTCTCTGTATGAAAAGTACCAGTTAAAACAAGTGATTAATGCCTCAGGCCGCATGACGGCGCTGGGGGTTTCAACGCCGCGCGAGGAAGTCGCCGCGGTCGTGAATACCGGTCTGAATCATTATTTTGAGATGAAAGATCTGGTGAACAAAACCGGCGCATACATCGCGAAACTGCTGAACGTCGAAAACGCCGTAGTGGTTTCCTGTGCTTCTGCCGGGATCGCGCAGTCGGTGGCGGCGGTGATCGTCAAAGATAACGCCTGGTTGCTGGAAAACCTGCACGCCGCGCCGCTGGAAATCCCGCACGACATCGTGCTGCCAAAGGGCCATAACGTGAATTTCGGCGCGCCGGTGGGCACGATGATCACCCTGGGCGGCGGTAAAATTGTTGAAGCCGGTTATGCCAACGAATGTTCCGCTGCGCAGCTTGCTGCCTGCATCACGCCGCGCACCGCCGCCATCATGTACATCAAATCGCACCACTCGGTGCAGAAAAGCATTCTGTCGGTTGCGGAAGCCGCCGAAGTAGCGCGTGCGCATAATGTGCCGCTGATCGTCGATGCTGCCGCTGAAGAAGACCTGACCTGCTATTACGAGATGGGCGCGGATCTGGTGATCTACAGCGGCGCAAAAGCCATCGAAGGGCCGACCAGCGGTCTGGTGCTCGGCAAAAAACAGTATGTCGAATGGGTAAAACTGCAATCGGGCGGCATTGGCCGTGCGATGAAAGTCGGCAAAGAGGGCATTCTCGGCCTGACGCAGGCGATTGAAAGCTATATCACGCTGCCGAAAACCACCGGGCAGGAAATGGTCGACAAAATGACGCCATTTATCGCCAGCCTGAATGACATCAACGGCGTCTCGGGGCGTGTGGTCTGGGACAGCGCCGGGCGTGATATCGCCCGTACGGAAATCACCTTTGATGAAGCGGTGCTCGGCTGGAAAACCAAAGCCATTGTGGACGCCATGAAGAACGGCGATATCGCCATTTATTTCCGTGGCTATCGCGCCAACGAAGGCAAGATCGAAGTCGATGTGCGCAGCGTGACGCCGCCGCAGCTCTCCATCGTTGCAGAGCGTTTTAAACAACTTTTCAGCGGAGAAAAAGCATGAAGCTGACCCCAAATTTCTACCGTGACCGCGTATGTCTGAACGTGCTTGCCGGTTCAAAAGACAATGCCCGCGAGATTTATGAAGCGGCAGAAGGTCATGTGCTGGTCGGCGTGCTGTCCAAAAATTATCCGGACGTCGCGAGCGCGGTGGCGGACATGAAAGAGTACGCCGCACTGATTGAAAACGCTTTGTCCGTGGGCTTGGGCGCGGGCGATCCGCGTCAGTCGCTGATGGTCAGCCAGATTTCTGCGCAGGTTCAGCCGCAGCATGTAAATCAGGTTTTCACCGGCGTCGGGACCAGCCGCGGAATGCTCGGTCAAAACGACAGCGTGGTCAACGGCCTGATTTCACCGACCGGGAAAGTCGGCTTTGTGAAAATCAATACCGGGCCGCTGAGTTCAGCCTCCGCTGACGCCATCGTGCCGGTGGAAACCGCCATTGCGCTGCTCAAAGACATGGGCGGCAGCTCGGTGAAATATTTCCCGATGGGCGGCCTGAAAACCCGTGATGAATTCGCGGCGGTGGCCCGTGCCTGTGCGGAACAGGATTTCTGGCTGGAGCCGACCGGCGGCATCGATTTAGAAAACTTCGAGCCGATTATGGAGATCGCGCTGGCGGCGGGCGTGACCAAAATCATCCCGCATATCTACAGTTCCATCATCGACAGCGCGTCGGGTCATACCCGCCCTGAGGATGTGAAAACCCTGCTGGCCAGCGTCAAAAAACTGCTGGGCTGAAGGTTCTGACCTTTCCTGCGCGGTAAGCCGTCTGCGCGGTTAAACACCCTGCATCCCCCGTTCACTGCGCGGGTGCAGGGTTCTCTTGTCTGACAGTCCCAAATTCTGAGGAAATGTATGAGAAACTGGTTTCTGATTTCAGGTTTAACCTCCGCGATGCTGGCAGTGTCTGCCATGCCGCTCTATGCAGCAGAAAAAACAATGACTTCGACGACTTCGCATTTTGCTTACGTCGGCACCTACAACCCGAACGGGGAAGGTGTCTACCGCTTTACATTCGATCCGAAAACCGGTGCGCTGAGTGATAAAACCCTCGCCAGCCAGTTGCCCAATCAGGCGCAGATGGTACTCAGCCACGACGGCAAAACGCTGTTTATCGGCAGTGAAACTGACAATTACAACGGCGGTAAACACGGATCCGTGGCGGCTTACCGTATTTCGCCCGAAGACGGCAGCCTGACGCTGATTAATCAGGTGGATTCGCAGGGCGCGGGGCCGGTGTACTTGTCGCTGACGCCTAAAGGCGAACATCTGCTGGTGGCGAACTACATCAGCGGCGTGGTGGCGGTGTTCCCGGTGGATGCCAGCGGAAAACTGAGCGACGCCAGTAACAGCCAGCAGGATTCCGGTCCGGCGGGCGCGGGCAAACCGGCCGCCGCCGCGGAAGGCAGTTTTGCCATCAGCGACCACAACGGGCCGCATGCGCATATGATCGCCACCGATCCTTCCGGTAAGTTCGCCTTCTCCACGGATCTTGGGTTGGATCGGATTTATCAGTGGAAACTCAACGGCGAGAGCGGCGCGCTGGAAGCTAACGATCCGCCGTTCATCAAAGCCTCTTCGGAAGGCGCCGGACCGCGTCATTTTGTTTTCCATCCCAACGGCCACGTGGTTTTCCTGATCAACGAAGAAGCCTCGACGCTGACCAGTTATCGCTTTGATGCAAGCAAAGGCACGCTGACGGAACTGCACAGCCTGTCCTCGCTGCCCGCCGGTTTCAAAGGCACCAACTTTGCGGCAGGCATCGTGCTGAGCAAAGACGGCAAACATCTGTACGTGGCCAACCGCCTGCACAACAGCATTGCGCAGATCGCCGTGACCGGCGAAGGCGCGATGACCTGGAGCGGCGAAACCTGGACGCGGGGCGATTACCCGAGAACGCTGACCCTGTCGCCGGATGGCAAATATATTTACGCAATGAATCAACGAAGCGATAACATCACTACATTCAAGGTATCGCCGGACAGTGGCAAACTGACGTTTGTCGACAGCTACGTGGCGGTCGGCAGTCCGTCGCAAATGGTGATTGCGCCTTAACCGGCGCAGCAGAAACAAACCCCGTCCACGGCCAGTCATTGCCGTGGACGGGGCCTCGCTGAAACGAACTGGAAAAACCATGGTGAGATTTCCCAATCAACGGCTGGCGCAATTGTTCGACGCGTTACAGACCGAAACCCTGCCTCAGGACGAGCTGGCGAAGCGTCTGGCGGTGTCAACGCGTACCGTGCGTGCCGACATCACCTCGCTCAACGAAATCATCGCCGACTACGGTGCAAGCTTTGTTCACAGCCGTGGCAGCGGGTATCAGCTGAAAATCGACGATCAGGCGCTGTTCTCGTCGTTACAGCACACGACACAACGTAAACCGAACCCGACGCCGCGCACCGCCGCCGAACGGGTGAAAACGTTGCTGATCCGCTTTTTGACCTCAGCTTTTTCACTCAAGCTGGAAGATCTGGCCGATGAATGGTTTGTCAGCCGGGGAACCCTGCAAAATGATATGGCTGAGGTGAGGGAGCATCTGGCGCGCTACCACCTGAATATTGAAACCAAGCCGCGTTATGGCATGAAGCTGTTTGGTGCAGAGCTGGCGATCCGCGCCTGTCTGACCGATCTGCTGTTCCAGCTAGATGCTGAAGAACAGGCGAATCCGCTGCTGAAAGCGGAAAGTCTGGAACCGGAAGCGCTGGTGCCGCTGACGCGCTTTATGCATCAGCTGCTGACGCAGTCCTCCATTCAGCTGACCGATGAAGGCGAGCAGTATCTGATCCTCTATTGCGCGGTCGCCATCAAGCGCATTACCGGCGGCTATCCGCTGACGGATTTTGATGCCGAAGACGGCGACCCGGCGGTGAAACAGGTTTCTGTACGGCTGGCAGCCGAGCTGAAAAATCTCGTCGGCAAGGAGATCCCGGCTTCTGAAGAAGCCTATCTGCGGGTGAATATCGCCGCCCGTCGCGTGCAGCAAATTCTGCCGACCGACATTAATGCCGACGATGACGAATCGCTGGTCGATTACATTCTTTCGTATATCAACTCGCACTATAACTACGATCTTCAGGGTGATAAGCAGCTGCGCGCCGACCTGCTGACGCACATCAAGACCATGATTACGCGGGTGAAATACCAGATTAATATCCCGAACCCGCTGCTGAACAACATCAAACAGCATTATCCGATGGCATATGACGTCACGCTGGCGGCGGTGTCCAGTTGGGGGAAATACACGCCGTATACGCTGAGCGAAAACGAGATCGGTTTTCTGGTGCTGCACATCGGCGTCGGGCTGGAGCGGCATTACAATATCGGTTATCAGCGCCATCCGCAGGTGATGCTAGTGTGCGACACCGGCAATTCGACCATCCGCATGATCCAGGCGCAGATCAGCCGTAAGTATCCGCAGCTGGTGATGAAACAGATTGTGACGCTGCGTGATTACGAGAAGCTGGAACACATCGACGAAGATTTTATTATCTCCAACGCCCGTATCAGCGAGAAGAATAAGCCGGTGGTGGTGCTGTCGCCGTTCCCGACCGAATACCAGATGGAACAGCTCGGCAAGCTGGTGCTGGTCGATCGCACACGGCCTTATATGCTGGAAAAATTCTTCGACGAAAAACACTTCATGATCGTCAACGAGCCGATGACCCAGGCGGAATTATTCCGCCATGTGTGTTCGCAGCTGGAGGCCGAGGGATATGTCGATCAGGCGTTTTATCCGTCGGTGGTGGAGCGTGAAGAAATCGTTTCGACCATGCTGGGCGAAGGCATTGCGCTGCCGCACTCGCTGGGGTTGCTGGCGAAGAAAACGGTGGTGATTACGCTGCTCTCGCCGCAGGGCATTGCCTGGGGAGAAGGGGAGACGGCGCACGTAATTTTCCTGCTGGCCATCAGCAAGGCCGATTACGAAGAAGCGATGGCGATTTACGATTTGTTCGTGACGTTTGTGCGGGAGCGTTCGATGAGCCGTTTACTGAGCAGTGAAAATTTTGAAAGCTTCAAGGCCATTGCAATAGATTGCCTTTCCCGCATTTAGCCTGCGTCCCTGACGCCGCAGCGGCGTTCGTTCACCCGAATCACTGACTGATGTCAGCTCATCGGGGCTCTCTCGCTGGCTGCCTTGCTGCAACGCCAATGACTATGACGAAGACTAAGAGTGAGGAGTCTTAGTCTTCGTCAAATCCTGAGTTGATCAGATTAACAACTGCCGTCAGCGCCTGCTCTTCATCGGGGCCGGTGGCTTCGATTTCGATCTGCTGACCTTTCGGGGAATCGAGCATCAGCAGTGCTATCACGCTGCTGGCTTCTGCTTCTATGCCTGTGCCATTGCGCAGCATCACTTCCGATTCAAAACTCTGCACCAGTTCAAACAACTTCATGGCCGGACGGGCGTGCATGCCTAACCGGTTTTTGATTTCTACCGTTTGTTTCACCGTCATGATTTGCGTTTTTCCAGCGTGCGATGGCGGGATTGCACATTCTTCCCGCGGGAACGGAAATAGTCGGCCAGTTGTTCTGCGATATACACCGAACGGTGTTTACCCCCGGTACAACCAATGGCGACGGTCAGATAGCTGCGGTTGTTGGTTTCCAGCATCGGCAGCCATTGTTCGAGGTAGCTGCGGGTCTGGTAGATAAAGTTGTGCACTTCGGTGTGACGATCGAGGAACGCCGCCACCGGTTTATCAAGGCCGGTCATCGGACGCAGTTTCGGATCCCAGTGCGGGTTTGGCAGGAAACGCACGTCAAACACGTAATCGGCATCAATCGGCAGGCCGTGTTTGAAGCCAAAGGATTCAAAGACCATCGTCAGTTCACGCTCACGTTTGCCCAAAAGACGGGTACGCAGCATTTCTGCCAGTTCATGAACCGACATTTCTGAGGTGTCGATGATCAGATCGGCGGCGGAGCGCAATGGCTCGAGCAGATCGGCTTCTTCATCGATGGCACTTTCAAGGGACAGGTTTTTGCTGGAAAGCGGGTGCAGACGACGGGTATCGCTGTAACGACGGATCAGGGTATTGCGGTCTGCATCGAGAAACAGCAACTGCGGCGAAAAACTCTCAGGCAGTTGTGACATCGCATGCTCGTAAACTTCCGGTGTTTCTGGCATGTTGCGCACGTCAATGCTGACGGCGGCAGACGTATTGCGTTCGACAAGTGTCTGGGCGAGCTGCGGCAGTAAAACCACCGGCAGATTGTCCACACAGTAAAATCCCATGTCTTCTAATGCCCTTAGGGCAACCGACTTCCCGGAACCGGAACGGCCGCTGACAATCATCAGCACCATGGTGTCACTCCCCTGGCATTCAGTGTTCAGAATTCACTTTCCCGGCGCGTTGCCGGGAATCATCAATTTATTCGTTTTCTGTCATTATCTGGAACAGTTCTTCGTCGCTTTGCGCTCCGCGCAGACGGCGACACACTGTTTTATCAGCCAATTTTTTGGCCACTAAAGACAAGGTGTGTAAGTGGGTTTTACATTGATCTGCCGGAACCAGCAAGGCAAAAAGGAGATCCACCGGCTGATTGTCGATAGCGTCAAACGCGATCGGTTGATCGAGCTGAATAAACACGCCGACGGCGCGTAATGTGTCTTCTTCCAGCTTGCCGTGCGGGATGGCGATCCCGGCACCGATCCCGGTGCTGCCCATACGCTCACGGGTCAAAATGGCGTCGAAAATCACTTGTGGCGACAAATTCAATTGTTTGGCAGCCAGTTCGCTGATGATTTCCAGCGCGCGTTTTTTGCTGGCGCAATGAACGCCGCTTTTGGTGCATTCGGCATTCAGCACCGACGTTAATTGCATTGCAGTATCGTTGATCATGTCATCTTCACTTTTGCACTGATTCACCCTTAAAGCTATATCGGCTCGTTCCCCGAAGGTCACAAGCCGATGCCCGAAGGTGTGTAGCACAGGGTTGGCTACATGAATGTCAGTGCTGTTTCAGTTTGTCTTTATGTTTGTTCAGCTGGCGCGCCAGTTTATCAACCAGGCCGTCAATCGCTGCGTACATATCCTGATGCTCCGAGGTGGCATGCAACTCGCCTCCGTTCACATGCAGCGTCGCTTCCGCGATTTTCTGCACTTTTTCAACGCTTAACACCACATACACCTGATTTATCCTGTCGAAATACTGTTCGAGCTTCGCCAGTTTCATCGTGATGAATTCTCTCAAGGGATCGGTGATCTCAATGTGATGTCCGGTAATGTTGAGCTGCATAATGTCTTCCTTCTCTGTTGAGGTCAAACTAACTGTTTACGCTGGTTTGAGGGCGGGATGGACAAAGACTCTCGGTATTTTGCGACGGTACGGCGCGCCACCATAATTCCCTGATTGGAAAGCAGGGTAGCTAACTTACTGTCACTCAGCGGTTTTACAGGATTCTCCGCTGCAATTAATTTCTTCACCAGCGCCCGGATCGCGGTGGACGATGCCTCGCCGCCGCTGTCAGTACTGACGTGGCTGGAGAAGAAATACTTCAGTTCGAAAATGCCACGCGGGCTGTGCAGGAATTTCTGCGTTGTAACGCGTGAAATCGTCGATTCGTGCATTTCCACGGCGCTGGCGATATCGGCCAGCACCATCGGTTTCATGTATTCATCACCCATCTCAAAGAACGCCTGCTGCTGCTCAACGATGCAGCGCGTGACTTTCAGCAGCGTGTCGTTGCGGCTCTCCAGACTTTTGATCAACCACTTGGCTTCCTGCAAATTGCTGCGGATAAATTGCCCGTCGCTGTCGCTGCGGGTCGAATTGCCCATCGCAGCATAATGCTGGTTGATTTTCAGTCGCGGAATGCTGTCTGAGTTCAGTTCGACAGTCCAGACACCGGACACTTTGCGTACCAGCACATCCGGGATGACGTATTCGGATTCGCCGGTGTTGATCGACTGGCCTGGTCGCGGATCAAGAGACTGGATCAGGAGCATCGCTCCTTTCAGTGTATCTTCTTTTAGACGGGTTGATCGCATAAGTGCGCGGAAATCATGGTTCGCCAGCAAATCCAGATGTTCGCTGATGATAAGCCTGGCTTCTGTAATGAAAGGCGTTTCCGGGACGTACTGGGAAAGCTGAATCAGCAGACAGTCGCGCAGGTCGCGCGCGGCGACACCCACGGGATCAAAACGCTGAACGCGTTTGAGCACGGCTTCCACTTCGTCCATCGTGACGTCGTCATCGCCGATACTTTCGAGAATATCGTCCAGAGAAATCGTCAGATATCCGGTGTCATCCACCGCATCGACAATCGAGGTCGCGATAGCCGCATCGGTGTCGGAAAACGGCGTCAGTTCGACCTGCCACATCAGGTAATCCTGAAGCGTCTGGGTGGTTTCACCTTGATAAACGGGCAGCTCGTCGTCGCTGTAATCGTTACCGGTACCGGACGGTGTTCCGGCGGTGTAAATTTCATCCCAGGTCGCATCCAGCGGTAACTCTTCGGGCATGTCTTTTTGCTCGAGAGCCTCGCGGGTATCCAGACCTTCACTGTCAGCGGTTTCGACCGCATCGATCTCATCGTGAAGATCGGTTTGTTCCAGCAGAGGGTTGCTCTCCAGCGCGAGTTGGATCTCCTGTTGGAGCTCAAGCGTGGACAATTGCAACAGGCGGATTGCCTGCTGTAATTGAGGAGTCATTGCCAGTTGTTGGCTGAATCTGAGTTGCAAACCTTGCTTCATATCTTGGCTTTATATCCGTAGATGAGTTCGAACGGCAACACTTCGGTCAGAAACGGCCTGTTTCAGTGTAAAGCGAAACAGGCGCGCTTCAGGCGGCGCAGATCACAGACGGAATTCTTCACCAAGATAAACACGTTTCACTTGTTCATCAGCAAGAATGTCGGCTGGGGTGCCGTGGGCGATAAGCTTGCCCTGACTGACGATATAGGCGCGTTCACACACGTCGAGCGTTTCACGGACGTTGTGGTCAGTGATCAGAACGCCCAGACCGCTGTCGCGAAGATGCTCAATGATTTTTTTGATGTCGATAACGGAAATCGGGTCAACACCGGCAAAGGGTTCATCCAGCAGGATAAACTTAGGGTTGGCTGCCAGTGCGCGGGCAATTTCCACACGACGGCGTTCACCCCCGGACAGTGACTGGCCGAGGTTATCGCGCAAGTGAGAGATATGGAATTCTTCCATCAGCTCATTGGCGCGATCATTGCGCTGTTCTTTGTTCAGGTCGTCACGGATTTGCAGCACGGCCATCAGGTTGTCGAACACGCTGAGGCGGCGGAAAATAGAGGCTTCCTGAGGCAGGTAACCAATGCCGCGACGTGCGCGGGTATGCAATGGCAAAAGGCTGATGTCTTCGTCGTCAACGATGATTCGGCCAGCGTCACGCTGTACGATACCGACCACCATGTAGAAGGTGGTGGTTTTACCGGCACCGTTAGGGCCAAGTAATCCGACGATTTCGCCTGAATTGACTGCCAGGCTGACATCTTCAACGACCTTACGGCCTTTGTATGCCTTCGCCAGATTTTCTGCGATTAATTTTGCCATAAATTATCAGTTACTCTTTTTGGTCTGGCCACCGGCTGCTGCCGGGGTCTTTTCCTGCAACTGTGTCGGAACCAGCACGGTCGTGACACGGTTGCCTTTATCACTGAAGGCTTCCATCTGCTGTTTCTGCACCAGATAGGTAATACGATCGCCTTTCACATTGCTGTCCAGCTGTTCAAGGTAAGCGTTTCCGGTCAGGGTCACCAGATCGGTTTCCACTTCATAACGGACTTTCTGCGCGTGGCCTTTAATCGGTTTACCGTTGTCCTGCAACTGGTAGAAGGTCACCGGATTGCCGTAGCCTTCCACCACTTCTTTGCCGGAGACACCTTGCGGGCGGATCACCACAACTTTGTCGGCTTTAACCTGAATCGAGCCCTGATTCACCACCACATTGCCGGTAAAGGTTGCCGTGTTGGTGTTCACATCCAGCGCCTGATTGGCGGAATCAATGGTGATCGGTTTCGTTGTGTCGTCTTTCAGCGCGAATGCCGGAATGCTGATGGCCAACAACGAGCCGGTGATCAGAAGATTACGGATTTTATTTTTTGCTTTGAATTTCATAAGAGGTCGTTACCTTTTCGATCAGCTCTGCTGTTTTATCGCGCAGATTACCACGCATTTTCATGCCGTTAGATGTAAAACCTGTGCCATAAAGCGTTACTTCATCGTCTGAGGCAACGTCCTGTGTCGTCAGGTTAACCTGTGCATTATCCGTTTTGATTCTTTGCAGCTGTGATGTTTCTGGCGTCAGGCTGTCAGCCTGCACATGCCCATAAAGATAGAGCATTTTATCCTGAGTCATCTTGGCTTTATCAGAACGCAGCACCCAGGTTGGCACTTTATTCTTGTCATACATGGTCGCCACCGGGTTGGTAAACCATGTTACCTGATCGGTGGTGTAGTATTTGACCTGATCCGATACCAGTTTGTAGGTCAGGCTTCCCAGCGGGTCATACACCATGGTTACCGTGTGGGAGCTTTGGTAGGTCGGTTCCTGATCGTTGACCGCCTGCGGCGCATCATCCGTATTGTCTGACAGTGACCAGCCAATCAGTATCAGCACGATGGCGGTCAGTACCAGAATGATCCAAAGTCTTGTTTTATTCATATCGACAGCCCTTTGGCGTCCTCCAGCTTGCCCTGCGCCAGCAGAATCAAGTCACATAATTCGCGTACTGCGCCACGGCCACCGGCAATGCGGGTCACGTAATGCGCCTTTGGCAACAGGATAGGGTGTGCATCCTGAACCGCGACGGAAAGACCCACTTCAGCCATCACCGGCCAGTCAATCAGGTCGTCACCGATGTAAGCGACTTCCTCTGCCCGAAGCGACAGTGTATCTAACAGTTCGCGGAAGGCCAAAAGCTTATCTGATTGCCCCTGATACAAGTGGCGAATTCCAAGGGTTTTGGCGCGATCTTCCAGTAATTTCGCATTACGGCCTGTAATAATCGCGACCTCAATGTCGGACGTCAGCAGGCAACGAATTCCATAACCGTCGCGAACGTTGAAACTTTTCAGCTCTTCTCCCTGATTTCCCATGTAGATCAGGCCATCAGACATGACGCCGTCCACATCGCAAATCAGCAGGCGAACCGCTTTCGCACGTTCAAGCACATCGGTGCTGACCGGACCGTAGCAGGTATCCACCAGGGCTGCGCTATTACTCATTCAGGGCATTCCTCAATTAAACTACGCCAGCGCGCAGCATGTCGTGCATATGTAACACACCTAACAATTGGTCACCATCGGCAACCATCACACAGGTAATGTGTTTTTCCTGCATTAAATTCAGTGCGTCGACCGCCAGCAGGGAAGGGCGCACGCGCACGCCGCCGGTAGTCATCACTTCGGCAATGGACGCGTTATTGATATTGACGCCCATGTCGAAAATGCGGCGTAAGTCACCGTCGGTAAAGATGCCTTCGATTTTCATTAAATCGTCGCAGATGACGGTCATTCCCAAATTCTTGCGGGTAATTTCCAGCAGGGCATCACGCAGAGACGCGTCGCGGCTGACGTGCGGGATTTCGTCACCGGAGTGCATGATATCGCTCACGCGCAGCAAGAGCTTGCGACCGAGTGCTCCGCCAGGGTGCGACAGGGCGAAATCTTCCGGTGTGAAGCCGCGCGCTTCCAGCAACGCGACGGCCAGCGCATCGCCCATCACCAGCACGGCGGTAGTGCTGCTGGTCGGGGCCAGCCCGAGCGGGCAGGCTTCTTTCGGAACACGCACGCAAAGGTGTACATCGGCGGCTTTTCCCATGGTACTTTCGGGATTGGCGGTCATGCAGATAAGTGTGATGTCCAGGCGTTTTAATACCGGGATCAGCGACAGAATCTCGTGCGCTTCGCCGGAGTTGGAGATCAGGATCACGACGTCTTGTTTGGACACCATGCCCAAATCGCCGTGGCTGGCTTCGCCCGGATGTACAAAGAACGCCGGTGTGCCGGTGCTGGCGAAGGTCGCGGCCATCTTGCGGCCGATGTGACCTGATTTGCCCATCCCCATCACCACGACTTTGCCGGTACAGGCGAAAATCATTTTACAGGCGCGAGTGAAATCGCCATTAATGTATTGATCTAACTGCTCAAGTCCTTCACGTTCTGTTTTCAGCACTTCACGTCCGACAGCCTGGAAATCAAAGTCGGAGGCGAGGGTATCGTTAGCCATAGTCAATTCCTGACAGAGTTCAAAGGCCGATGCTGTCCGGTTGAAGGAACAGCACTGCCATATAGGCGATAAATCCACAGAGCAATAGTGCGCCCGCAACGTGACCGATACGATGTTTGCGCATCAGGCACAGACCGGAGAGCACGATACTGACCGCCAGCATCACCCAGTAATCGCGATGAAACGCATCCGGGTTGAACGAGCCTGGCGCCACCAGCGCGGGTAATCCCAGCACCAGACAGGTATTAAAGATATTCGCGCCGATGATATTACCCAGCGCGATATCATCTTCACCTTTGATGGCACCGGCAATAAACGTCGCCAGTTCCGGCAGGCTGGTCCCGATGGCGATGACCGTCAGGCCAATCACCAGCTCGCTGACACCAAAATAACGTGCAATAACCGTACTGTTGTCGACAATCATCCCGGACGCCAGCGGCATGATGATAAAGCCCAATGCCAGCCATAAAAACGCCACGGTATTACTGCTGTCGGAAGGAAGCTCAGACATCTGCTCGTAAGTCAGCGTATCCAGCCCTTCTTTTTCGGCCGCGCGGGCAATTTTTATCGCCAGCATCATAAACGCGGCGGCACTGGCCAGCAGCAAAACACCGTCAAAGCGACTAAGCTCTCCGTCACTTAACAGAAAACCACACAGTCCTGTGACCAGTAACAATAGAGGGAGTTCGCGGCGTAATATATCAGAACGAACGGAAAGTGGATGAATCAGGGCTGCACCGCCCAAAATCAGAAGAATATTAATGATATTTGAACCAATTGCGTTTCCAACCGCCAAATCCATTTGATCATTGATGGCGGCGGTGGTGGAAACGACCAGCTCCGGAAGGGATATGCCGACACCGACTACGGTAATGCCGATGATAAGCGGCGGCATGCCTATCGAGCGTGCTAATACTGCGGCTCCGTACACCAGACGATCGGCGGCATAAACAAGAAGTAAGAGGCCGACAATCATCAGTACGATAGCGAGAAGCATGCAACATCCTTTATTGGGTATAATGCGAGGTTCGTTGCCCGTTCAGGCAGGCGATTCCTTCGTCAACATAAGTTAAGGCAATATTTTGTACGAAAACGGCGCCAGCAGGTTCCTGTATGTTAGACGATGAAGGCTTTTATCATAAAATGGTAATTCGTTGATTTTGACCGTCTGTGGCGGAAAAGTAAATCGATGGCAACTTTGGTAACGAAACTGGGGTAAGTTTTTGTAAAAATACCAAAGTTATACAACACGGCTTGCGGGCCAGACGTATTCTTAGCGAAAGTAATTTAAGCGGAAGTCGTCTTTAGCGAAGGCATTCCGAAGGGATAAACGAATGAGTCAAAGCGAGTCGAATCTGGTTGAGATCAAAGGCATGAGTTTTGTGCGCGGCGATCGTCCCATTTTCGAAGAGATAAACATGACGGTCCCACGGGGTAAAATTACCGCCATTATGGGGCCTTCAGGGATCGGTAAAACGACGTTGCTGCGCCTTATCGGCGGTCAGCTGACGCCTGACAGCGGTGAAATCTGGTTCGACGGAGACAATATTCCCACTCTTTCGCGCCGTAAGCTTTATGAATCCCGCAAGAAAATGAGCATGTTGTTTCAGTCCGGTGCATTGTTTACTGACCTCAATGTGTTCGAGAATGTGGCGTTTCCGCTGCGCGAACACAGTAAATTGCCCGAAGCGTTATTGCGCAGCACCGTGACCATGAAACTGGAAGCGGTGGGTTTGCGCGGTGCCGGCGAACTGATGCCTGCTGAACTTTCCGGTGGGATGGCGAGGCGTGTTGCCCTGGCGCGTGCGATAGCACTCGACCCGGAACTGATCATGTTCGATGAACCCTTTGTGGGACAGGATCCGATCACCATGGGCGTCCTGGTCAAGCTGATTGACGAGCTGAACCATGCGCTGGGTGTCACCTGTATCGTGGTTTCCCATGATGTGCCTGAAGTTCTGAGCATCGCGGATTATGCGTATATCGTGGCTGCGCAACATGTCATTGCTGAAGGAACGCCTGAGGAGCTGCAAAACAATCCTGATCCGCGCGTTCGCCAGTTCCTTGACGGTATCGCCGATGGACCGGTGCCTTTCCGTTTCCCGGCCGGTGATTACAAAGCAGAGTTGCTCGGATAATGGAGTTTCCTATTTATGTTAACTAAGGCGCTCGCCTCAGTCGGACGTCGCGGGATACAAACCTGCGTGTCTTTTGGCCGTGCGGGCCTGATGCTCTTTCGGGCATTGGTCGGTAAGCCACAATTCGCCAAGCAGTGGCCTTTGCTGATTAAGCAACTCTACAGCGTGGGCGTGCTTTCCCTGTTGATTATCCTGGTGTCCGGTCTGTTTATCGGCATGGTGCTGGGATTACAGGGCTATTTGATTTTAACCACCTACAGCGCTGAAGCCAGCCTGGGCATGATGGTTGCGCTCTCTTTGCTGCGCGAACTGGGCCCGGTGGTCACCGCGTTACTGTTTGCCGGGCGCGCCGGGTCTGCATTAACCGCAGAGCTGGGTCTGATGAAAGCGACAGAACAAATCTCCAGTCTTGAAATGATGGCGATCGATCCGCTGCGCCGCGTTGTGGCACCGCGTTTCTGGGCCGGTCTGATTTCCATGCCTCTGCTGACAGCGATTTTTGTCGCGGTGGGGATTTGGGGCGGATCGCTGGTCGGTGTTGACTGGAAAGGGATCGACAGCGGTTTCTTCTGGTCAGCGATGCAAACCGCTGTAGACTGGCGGACTGACTTGCTTAACTGTCTGATTAAAAGCCTTGTTTTCGCTATCACCGTGACCTGGATTGCGCTGTTCAACGGCTATGATGCGATACCGACATCCGAAGGGATCAGCCGGGCAACGACACGTACTGTAGTGCATTCGTCACTGGCGGTGCTGGGATTAGATTTTGTGCTGACAGCACTGATGTTTGGAAATTAAAATCATGCAAACGAAAAAGAGTGAAATCTGGGTAGGCGCATTTTTGATTATCGCATTGATTGCGGTGGTTTTCCTGTGCCTTAAAGTGGCGGATATCCGCTCTATTGGTTCGGATCCGACCTACCGAATCTCTGCGGACTTCGACAACATCGGTGGCCTGAAAAGCGGCTCGCCGGTGAAAGTGGGTGGCGTCGTTATCGGCCGCGTTAGCAGCATTACGCTGGATAAAAACTACTCTCCGCGTGTCGAAATGGACATCGACCAGAAATACAACCAGATCCCGAGCACCAGTACGCTGGCTATCCGTACCTCCGGTTTATTAGGCGAACAATTCCTGGCGCTGAACATTGGTTTTGAAGACCCGGAAATGGGAACGACTATCCTTAAAAATGGTGGCGTGATTCAGGACACCAAATCGGCGCTGGTTCTCGAAGATTTGATTGGACAGTTCCTGTACAAGAGCGGTGATGGCAAGGCGGATCCTGATGCGGGTGATACCACCGCTGCGCCAGCGTCAGAAGAGAAGACCGCGCCAGCACCTGACGCGAACACGGCTCCGCAACCGGCTGCCCATTAAGAATTGGCTCACGGATTCTCCACAAAAGAGGAAATAAGTATGTTTAAACGTTTAGTTATCGCTGCGCTGCTGGTGGTTATGGCCCCGATGGCCAATGCTGCTGTGGATAAAACCAATCCGTACAGCGTGATGAATGAAGCGGCAAGCAAGACTTTCACCCGCCTCAAAAATGAACAGCCAAAAATCAAGCAGGATCCTAACTATCTGCGTCAGGTCGTGCGTGACGAACTGCTGCCTTACGTGCAAATCAAATATGCCGGTGCACTGGTGTTAGGCCGTTATTATCAGCAGGCGACGCCTGCACAGCGTGATGCTTACTTCGCTGCGTTCAGCGACTACCTGCAACAGGCTTACGGCCAGGCGCTGGCGCTGTACAACGGCCAGAGCTATCAGGTTCAGCCAGAACAGTCCTACGCCGACAAAGACATCATTGCTATCCGCGTGACCATTACCGATCCAAACGGTCGTCCTCCGATTCGCCTGGACTTCCAGTGGCGTAAAAACAGCCGTACCGGTGAGTGGCAGGCTTATGACATGATCGCCGAAGGCGTCAGCATGATTTCCACCAAGCAAAACGAATGGGCGGATATCCTGCGTCAGAAAGGGATTGATGGTCTGACTGCGCGTCTGAAACAGGCTGCAGCACAACCGATTACGCTGGACCAAAAATGAGTGACGCACTGCGCTGGGAATGCCAGCCGCCCTTGCTGACATTGCATGGCGACCTGGATCGCGAAACGTTGTTGCCGGTCTGGGATGCGCGGAAAACGCTGCTCGCTGGCGTGACGCGTCTGGACGTTTCCGGTCTGGCGCGTGTGGATTCTTCCGGCCTGGCGTTGCTGGTACATCTGCGTCAGGAGGCCAGCCAGCAAGGTGCGTCCCTGACCGTGGAAGGCATCACCGATCGGCTGAGTACGCTTATCGCGCTGTACAACCTTCATGACATTATTCCGGCCAACACCGACGCAGTGCCGGTGAGTCAATAATAGTGAATGGTTACGGCAAGTTAGCGACGCTGCCGTGAACCCCTGACGTCATGACCTCAAAGCCCCTGTGCGAAACTCTTCCTCAGGGGCTTTTTCGTGGTTTAAGATTTGCCCCGATCCCTATAAGATACCGGGCTGTTATGATCCTTCAGAAGAATTGATCCCTATGGAAACGAATGAAATTAAAGACGTGCTGATGAACGCATTGGCACTGGAAGAAGCACACATTACTGGCGATGGCAGTCATTTTCAGGCCATTGTCGTTGGTGCGATGTTTGATGGCATGAGCCGCGTGAAAAAACAGCAGACCGTTTACGCCCCGCTGATGGAATACATCGCCGACAATCGAATTCATGCACTGTCTATCAAGGCGTATACCCCTGAAGAATGGGCGCGTGACCGTAAACTGAGTGGGTTATAAGACTGTCGGGCAGCCGGCAGCTTCCTCGTCATTGACTTGTATTTGAACCTCATAAAAGAGAGCAGTCACAATGGATAAATTCCGTGTACAGGGTGGGACTCGCTTAAGTGGCGAAGTCACCATCTCTGGTGCAAAAAATGCAGCACTTCCTATTTTGTTTGCCGCACTGCTTGCTGAAGAGCCGGTTGAACTTCAGAACGTTCCTTATCTGAAAGACATCGATACCACGATCAAACTGCTCGGTCAGTTGGGTACCAAAATTGAACGCAACGGTTCTGTGTTTGTTGATGCCAGCGGTGTGAATGAGTTTTGTGCGCCGTACGACTTAGTGAAAACCATGCGTGCCTCCATCTGGGCGCTGGGTCCGCTGGTCGCGCGTTTTGGTCGCGGTCAGGTTTCCCTGCCGGGTGGCTGTGCGATTGGCGCACGTCCGGTTGACCTGCACATCAGCGGTCTGGAACAGCTTGGCGCAACGATCGTGCTGGAAGAAGGCTATGTGAAAGCTTCTGTTGATGGTCGCCTGAAAGGCGCGCACATCGTGATGGATAAAGTCAGCGTGGGCGCGACGGTAACCATCATGAGTGCGGCGACACTGGCCGAAGGCACCACCATTATTGAAAACGCCGCGCGTGAGCCGGAAATTGTCGATACTGCCAATTTCCTTAATACGCTGGGCGCGAACATCACTGGCGCAGGCACCGATAAGATCACCATCGAAGGCGTTGCACGTCTGGGTGGCGGTGTGTACCGCGTGGTACCTGACCGCATCGAAACCGGGACTTTCCTGGTGGCGGCGGCGATTTCCGGTGGTAAAGTCACCTGCCGCGAAGCTCGCCCTGATACGCTGGATGCCGTTCTGGCAAAACTGCGTGAAGCGGGTGGCGATGTCGAAGTGGGCGAAGACTGGGTCAGTCTGGACATGCATGGTAAACGCGCCAAAGCCGTCACTTTCCGTACCGCGCCTCACCCTGGCTTCCCGACTGACATGCAGGCGCAGTTCAGCCTGCTGAATCTGGTGGCTGAAGGGACCGGCGTGATCACCGAGACAATCTTCGAAAACCGCTTCATGCACGTGCCTGAGCTTATCCGTATGGGGGCTCACGCTGAAATTGAAGGCAGCACCCTGATTTGTCATGGTGTTGAGAAACTGTCAGGTGCTCAGGTGATGGCGACCGATCTGCGTGCATCAGCCAGCCTGGTTCTGGCGGGTTGTATCGCTGAAGGCGTAACCGTAGTTGACCGTATTTATCACATCGACCGGGGTTACGAGCGTATCGAAGATAAATTGCGTCAGCTGGGCGCTAAAATCGAGCGCTTTAAAGGCGAGTAATGACTCAGGCCTGAAGCAATAAAAAAGCCGGAAGGGGAAACCTTTCCGGCTTTTTTGTTTGTGTAATATGCGGTCAGTGGTCGGGATATTCCTGCACCGTGACGTGCAGCGTCAGCTTGTCGCCGTTTCGCATAATCTCTACCGGGATCACCGTGCCAGGGCGTATTTCTGCCACCTGGTCCATCGTTTCAATGGCGGAGACGGCAGGCTTATTATTGACGTTTACAATCACGTCACTGACCTTCATACCGGCATTCGCCGCCGGACCGTTTGCCGTCACTTCGTTCACGACGATGCCCTGAATACGATCCAGCCCGCTGTTCGGCCCGTGCAGAGGAGAAACTTCCCGTCCGCTGATGCCGATATAACCGCGGATCACACGCCCGTCGCGGATCAATTTGCCCATCACTTTGGTTGCAAGAGCCGTCGGAATTGCAAAGCCAATGCCTTCCGGCGTCGCGCCGTCATTGCTCTGGTCAAAGGATAATGTATTGATGCCCACCAGTTCACCCAGTGAGTTCACCAGCGCCCCGCCGGAGTTACCCTGGTTGATTGATGCATCGGTTTGCAGGAAGTTCTGGCGGCCGGATGGGCTGAGGCCGATACGGCCCGTGGCGCTGATGATGCCCTGCGTCACTGTCTGGCCGAGGTTGTAGGGGTTACCGATCGCCATAACAATATCGCCGACGTGCGGATTACGGTTCGGGTTGATCGGGATTACCGGCAGGTTACCGGCGTTGATTTTCAGCACCGCGAGGTCAGTCAGGCTGTCGGAACCGACCAGCAATGCTTCGAAAACCCGGCCATCCTGCAATGCGACGATGATCTGATCGGCATTGTTGATCACATGTTTGTTGGTGAGGATATAACCGCTGTCATTCATGATCACGCCGGAGCCCAGCGTGCGGATCTGTAATTCGTTTTGCGAGCTGTTGCCCATGTTGCGGTTGTACACATTGACTACCGCGGGCGCAGCGTGGCGTACACCGGCGTTATAGCTGACCGGTTCTTCGCTGGTTTGATTGAAGTTACGCTCAAAAAGCGGTTCTGTGATCTTTTTACGCAGCATAGGGACCGCCGCCAGCAAAAGGCCGGCAACAATCAGTCCGATAATGGCGGATCTCAATAGCTTAACAAACATGAGTGTATGGGGTGCGAGATGAAAAGTGACTGAAGAATAGCACGACTTAATCGGACGCAGCAGCATCTGCGTCCGATTTTCAACGCTTTACGGCATCAGCAGGTACATATTTTGCCCTTTGCGCAGAATGCTCAGGGCGATCAGGTCCGGTTTGGTTTCAAGGATCTTGCGTAAGGCTGCCAGATTGTCGATGGGTTCACGGTTAACACCGATGATCACATCGTCTTTCTCCAGGCCCACCTGCTCTGCCGGTGTGCCTTTCTTCACGTCATCGACCTGAACACCTTTGCCTGTCTTAGCGTCCACATCACTGAGCGTAACGCCCTGTAAGGCTGGGTTGATTTTCTCGATGCTGACTTCCACTGCTGGGCTCTGGGCCAGTGTGACACTCACCGTCATCGGTTTGCCTTCGCGCAGCAAACCAATCTGCATCACGACGCCCGGACCGGCAGTACCGACTTTGGCGCGCAGTTCTGCGAAGCTGCTGAGCGTTTTACCCTGCAACGTAATCAGCACGTCACCGGATTTAATGCCCGCTTTGGCTGCCGCAGAATCTGGCAGCACTTCATTGACGAACGCCCCACGCTGGCTGTCCAGCTTGAAGGCCTGCGCCAGTTCGGGGGTCATTTCACTGCCTCGGATGCCCAGCAGGCCTCGTTTGACCTCGCCAAACTCAATCAGCTGATGGCTCAGATTTTTCGCCATGTTCGCCGGGATCGCAAACCCAATACCGACGCTGCCACCCTGAGAAGAGATGATTGCGGTATTGATCCCGATGAGCTCACCTTTCAGGTTAAGCAATGCACCACCGGAATTTCCCCGGTTAATGGAGGCATCGGTCTGGATAAAGTTCTCCAGCCCTTCGAGATTCAGCCCGCTGCGCCCGAGTGCCGAGACGATACCGGAGGTGACGGTCTGCCCAAGCCCGAACGGGTTGCCTACTGCGACCGCGAAATCGCCGACCTGCAAGGCATCAGAATCGGCCATTGCGATTTGCGTCAGGTTTTTCGCATCAATCAGTTGGATCACGGCGATATCTGACTGGTCATCTTTACCAATCAGTTTTGCCTTGTACTCGCGGCCATCGTTGAGCTGGACGGTAATTTTATCCGCATTGTTCACAACGTGATTGTTGGTGAGAACGTAACCTTTTGCGGCATCAATGATCACGCCGGAACCCAGCCCTTCGAACGGCTGTGCACCCTGATTAGGCTCAGGATCTTGCTGACCAAAGAAGAATTTGAATTCCGGAGGAACGTCAGTGCTTGGCGGTTGCGTTCCGGAAACCTGAACGCCGACGACCGCGGGCAAGACTTTTTCAAGCATCGGCGCCAGACTTGGCAGCGGTTGCCCTTGTACAGCCATTGGCAAAGCGGCACTTGCCATCGGCGCAGAAGCGAAGGTTAATCCAAGGCTAACAGCTAACACACTGAGCAAAAATGACTTTTTCTTCATCAGGATAACTCTCTCGCTTTCTGTAATGGGCGTCTTTTACGGACAATCGAACGATGATTCACAGCACGGGAAGGGTCAGGTCTGGAGAACGGTGCATGCGCAGGGCATGCACCGTATTTGTCCCGGCGCCGGAGAACTGCGGGGCCGGGCAATCGCGTCTGTTATTTGCGAACAGGACGCTCGCCACGCAGCAGACCCGATGCACCATCGGAGTAATCGCGTGGCATCTGCACAGGTGCCTGATCGTTATCGGCTTCAGAACCGGTCAGACGGTAGTTGAACGGATTATCTTGCTGTGGCAAGTCCGGCAACAGGTTGTTGGAGCTCTTCGCCATGTGCTGATAAAGCTGACGGTAATCCGTCGCCATGTTATCGAGCAGTTCTGCGCTGCGCGCAAAGTGGCCTGTCAGTTCCTGACGGTATTCGTCGAGTTCTGCTTTGCTTTTCTCCAGCTCATTTTTCATCACTTGCTGATCGCGTAATTGACGATTGCCAAAGCGCATCGCCACCGCACCAATCGCGATACCGACCACTAATCCAATGAGTGCATACTCCCAGGTCATAATGACTCCTATTTTGACTTCGTTGTCCCGCAGGGCTTTTTCACGTAACTTTTATGACTTAACTTTTTTACACAATGGTTTTAACGTAATTGTCACACGCATTCGTCATGCAATAGCTCCACTATAACCGTTAACCTTGTCCGAGTGGAATCCTGCCGTCACAATCACCGCGGTCCGACGCTTTTTTCACGCGCAGACTGAGGGTAAAAGCGGCGAACAGACGGCAAAAAAGCGGCGAAACGACGTGAAAAACGTAAAATTTTTTTCTCAGGGACGTTAACTAACATGCAACCCAAATCACCCCTTATCCTTTATCAGAACGCCGTAGATGCCGGAGAGTTCCAGCCGGACGCCGTTCAGAAGCAGGCCGTCGCCCAGCTCGATGCCATTTATCAGGCGCTGAGTGCCAACACTGCGCCCATCGCTCAACCCGCCAGCCGGGGAGGGCTGCTCGGTCGCCTGTTCGGCAAAGCACCGGTAAAAACCGCGCAACGCCCGGTTCAGGGCTTATATATGTGGGGCGGAGTAGGGCGAGGCAAGACCTGGCTGATGGATCTTTTTTTCCACAGTTTGCCGGGCGAACGCAAACTGCGGCTGCACTTCCACCGCTTTATGTTACGCGTGCATCAGGAACTGACCCAGCTTCAGGGGCAGGAAGATCCGCTGGAAGTGATCGCAGACCGCTTTAAAGCTGAAACCGATGTGTTGTGTTTCGATGAATTCTTTGTTTCCGATATCACCGATGCCATGCTGCTGGCGACGTTGCTGCAGGCGCTTTTTGCCCGTGGTATTACGCTGATCGCCACCTCCAACATTCCGCCGGATTTGCTTTACCGTAACGGCCTGCAACGTGCACGCTTCCTGCCAGCCATTGATCTGATTAAAGAATACTGCGACGTACTTAACGTTGATGCAGGAATCGATTACCGTCTGCGCACGCTGACGCAGGCGAATCTGTGGCTGTCACCGGCGGGAGCGCAAACCGCCGATGCGATGCACTCCATGCTTGGAAAACTGACCGGAAACCACAGTGGTTCCGCCAATGAACGGCCTGTGCTGGAAGTGAATCATCGCCCGATGCAGGCCATTGCGGCCGTCGATGGCGTCCTGGCAGTGGAGTTCCATACGTTGTGTGAAGAAGCCCGCAGCCAGCTCGATTACATCGCACTGTCGAAAATCTATCACAGTGTGTTATTGCATAACGTCCCGGTGATGGGAGCCGACAGCGAGAATGCCGCCCGCCGTTTTCTGGCACTGGTCGATGAATTCTATGAACGCCACGTGAAACTGGTGATCTCCGCTGCGGTGCCGATGTTTGAAATTTATCAGGGCGAGCGGCTGAAGTTCGAATACCAGCGCTGCCTGTCGCGCCTGCAGGAGATGCAAAGTGAGGAATATCTGAAGCGGCCTCATCTGCCCTGATTGTTAGCTGATTATTTTTTGTTCTATTTGTGATATAAAAGACCCGGTACAGCCTGCATAGCGAACCTTCAGACGGCCCTGAGGGAAATCTTCCTTTTTGTCGAAAAAGGGTTCGATTTTTGCAGGAGACTTCTCTATAATCTTGCGACCCCACGTTACTACAAAGTTTTTTTCCCGAAACTTTATAAGTGCCAGCATTGGCTATTCGAAGGGGTAGGTTTGCTGGACGATGGTCGTGTGAACCTCAAATACTTATTTTATAAACAAGTAAGCGTTCGGGTGTTCGCCAACGTGTAACTTTAATTGGGTAAGCTTTTAATGAAAACTTTTACAGCTAAACCGGAAACCGTACAACGTGACTGGTTCGTAGTTGACGCTACCGGCAAGACCTTAGGTCGCCTGGCCACTGAACTGGCCCGCCGTCTGCGTGGCAAACATAAAGCGGAATACACTCCGCACGTTGATACTGGTGATTACATCATCGTTCTGAACGCAGAAAAAGTTGCTGTAACCGGCAACAAGCGTAACGACAAGATTTATTACCATCACACCGGCCACATCGGTGGTATCAAGCAAGCGACCTTTGAAGAGATGATCGCTCGCCGTCCTGAACGCGTGATCGAGCTCGCGGTTAAAGGCATGTTGCCAAAGGGCCCGTTGGGTCGTGCAATGTACCGTAAAATGAAAGTTTACGCGGGTAACGAGCACACTCATGCGGCGCAACAACCGCAAGTTCTTGACATTTAATTCGGGATTATAGGCAATGGCTGAAAATCAATACTACGGCACTGGTCGCCGCAAAAGCTCCGCCGCTCGTGTTTTCATCAAACCGGGTAGTGGTAACATCGTAATCAACCAGCGTAGCCTGGAACAGTACTTTGGTCGTGAAACTGCCCGCATGGTAGTTCGTCAACCACTGGAACTGGTCGATATGGTTACTAAATTTGACCTGTACATCACTGTTAAAGGTGGTGGTATCTCCGGTCAGGCTGGCGCTATCCGTCACGGTATCACCCGTGCACTGATGGAATATGACGAAAATCTGCGTGGCGAACTGCGTAAAGCAGGCTTCGTTACTCGCGATGCTCGTCAGGTTGAACGTAAGAAAGTCGGCCTGCGTAAAGCACGTCGTCGTCCTCAGTTCTCCAAGCGTTAATTTTCTGCTGCTCATGCAGCACAGTGCTACGGCACGAAAATCAACGTCAAAAACCCGGTGCTACACCGGGTTTTTTTATGCCCGTCATTCCGCCAGGGCGTGTGTAAAACAGGCATTAATGATTTTCAGACACACAATTCACCACGAAATCATCTCGCCGTCCCCACAGCACGCGTAAAATCTGGTAAACTATCACACACTTTTGTGCCTATTCGCCGAGCAGTTGACGTTGCCGCGCTTCCTGGTTGGGTTCGCCCTGCCAACGGTTGTCTATGAAACTACGGAACAAAAACTGCAGGCTGGCGATAAAATGATTGTTCAGGATAGCAGCCTGACAGTTGGCTATTCGCTGTATAATTCTAGATAACTTGGAGGTTTTCATGGCTGTCGCTGCCAACAAACGTTCGGTAATGACGCTGTTTTCCGGCCCGACCGACATTTTTAGCCATCAAGTACGTATCGTACTGGCCGAAAAAGGTGTCAGTGTCGAGATTGAGCAGGTTGAGATGGATCACCTGCCGCAGGATCTTATTGACCTCAACCCCTATCGCACCGTGCCAACGCTGGTCGATCGTGAGCTGACCCTGTTCGAATCCCGCATCATCATGGAATACCTTGATGAGCGCTTCCCTCATCCACCACTGATGCCGGTTTATCCGGTTGCACGTGGTGAGAGCCGTCTGATGATGCACCGCATCGAAAACGACTGGTACTCTCTGATGCGTCAGGTTGAACAAGGCACTGCTGCTGAAGCTGATGCAGCACGTAAGCAGTTGCGCGAAGAGCTGCTGGCGATTGCGCCAATCTTCTCTTACATGCCTTATTTCAAAAGTGAAGAGTTTAGCCTGGTCGATTGCTACCTGGCACCGCTGTTATGGCGTCTGCCAGAGCTGGGTATTGAGCTGTCCGGTACCGGTTCTAAAGAGCTGAAAGGCTACATGACCCGCGTATTCGAACGTGATGCATTCCTGGCTTCTCTGACCGAACCCGAGCGCGAAATGCGTTTGCATACACGAGGTTAAGGTATGGAGATGAACGACATGTCTCCGCGCCGGCCTTACCTGTTGCGGGCCTTTTATGAGTGGTTACTCGATAACCAGCTCACTCCGCACCTGGTGGTTGATGTCACGATGCCCGGCGTCATGGTTCCGATGGAGTTTGCTCGTGACGGACAAATTGTTCTGAACGTTGCACCTCGCGCCGTCGGTAATCTTGAACTGGGTAATGACGATGTACGTTTCAACGCCCGCTTTGGCGGTGTGCCGCGTAATGTGTTCGTGCCGATTGCCGCTGTACTGGCGATTTATGCCCGTGAAAACGGGGCTGGAACCATGTTCGAGCCTGAACCGGCTTACGAAGCTGAAGGTGCCTTCGCGGGTAACCTGAGCAACGATGAGACATCAGAACCGACTATGTCAGTGATTGACGGTGATTTACCGGATGTCACGGAAGAAGGCCCTGATGACGAGCCACCTGCGCCACCACGCGGTGGACGCCCGGCATTACGCGTCGTTAAGTAACACGTCGTCGAATGAACCCAGGTTTTCTGTAAAGCCTGACAAAAACCCTGCGTTGATACGCGGGGTTTTTTATTGCCTGTCCCTGCCTGTCTCTCCTTTCGCCAGTGCGTAATGGCTGTGTTATGATTCAAAATTATTCGCGCATACCTTTCATTCTTAAAGGTCTTATTCTGACGCTATGAGCACATTTGACGATCAGCCCCCGGAGACGACAGACACCATCGGCCATGCGATGCGTCGCCGACCGCTTGCGCGCAAGAAGCTGTCCGATATGGTGGAAGAAGAGCTGGAACAAATGATCCGCAGGCGCGAATTTGCTGAAGGTGAGCAACTTCCTTCAGAACGCGAACTGATGACATTTTTCAACGTTGGCCGCCCCTCCGTTCGTGAAGCGCTGGCGGCGCTTAAACGTAAAGGGCTGGTGCAGATCAGCAACGGCGAGCGGGCGCGGGTGTCACGTCCTTCGGCGGACACCATCATCAGTGAATTATCCGGTGTGGCGACAGACTTCCTCGCGCGCCCTGAAGGGATTGCGCATTTCGAGCAGTTGCGGATGTTTTTCGAATCCAGCCTGGTGCGTTACGCCGCAGAATTTGCCACCGACGAGCAGATTGCCCGACTGGGCAAAGCGCTGGAAATGAACAGCCAGTCGCTTGATGACAACGATCTTTTCATCCGCTCTGATATTGAATTCCACCGTGAACTGGCTGAAATCCCGGCGAACCCGATCTTCATGGTCGTGCATGTGGCTTTGCTGGACTGGCTGATTGCGGCGCGTCCTTCCGTGCCTCAGGAAGAGCTGCACGCGCATAACAACGTCAGTTATCAGCAGCATATCGACATCTTCAAGGCTATTGAGGCGCGTGATCCTGATGCCGCCGATGCCGCGCTGAAAACGCATCTCAAAAGCGTCTTCGCGGCGTATTACGCGTCATCGGCGAAGCGCGGATCGAAGAAGTAATCATTTCTGAACTGGGATCTGCCCCGCACTCTCTTTGATCACCTCTGATCAGCCATCACTATTTCCTATGGTCGGGATCACATTCTGAACCTTCCGTTGTATTGTGTTTGTTTTTTGGTCTGGTATAACAGGTATAAAGGTATATCGACTTGCCTGATAACCCAATAACCAAGAGGCGTTTATGAAACAGAATCTGCGGGGCGTGATGCCGGCATTGCTCACTCCTTTTAATCAGCAACAGCAAGTGGACACCGACAGCCTGCGCCGTCTGGTACGTTTCAATATTGAGCAGGGGATCGATGGCCTGTACGTTGGCGGTTCTACCGGCGAAGCTTTTCTGCAAAGCTCTCAGGAACGTGAGCAGGTGCTGGAAATCGTGGCGGAAGAAGCGAAGGGTAAGGTGACGTTAATCGCCCACGTCGGTGCCATCAGTACCCGTGAAAGCCAGACGCTGGCAGCCGCCGCACACCGTTACGGCTTTGATGCCGTCTCCGCCGTGACGCCTTTCTACTATCCTTTCAGCTTCAATGAACATTGCGACCACTACCGTGCGGTCACGGATTCCGCCGAAGGCCTGCCGATGGTGGTCTATAACATTCCGGCCCTCAGCGGCGTGAAACTGACACTGGATCAGATCGACACGCTGATCAAACTGCCCGGCGTGGGCGCGCTGAAACAAACCTCCGGCGATTTGTATGAAATGGAAAGAATCCGCCGCGCGCATCCGGATTTGGTGCTCTACAACGGTTATGACGAAATCTTCGCATCCGGCCTGCTGGCAGGTGCCGATGGCGGAATAGGCAGTACCTATAACGTGATGGGCTGGCGCTATATGGCGATCAAAAAAGCCGTGCTGGAAGGGGATGTGCCGCGAGCAATGCATTTGCAAAGTGAATGCAACAAGGTCATCGACCTGCTGATAAAAACGGGCGTTTTCCGCGGCCTGAAAACGATTCTGCATTACATGGATATCGTGGCCGTGCCGCTGTGCCGCAAACCTTTTGCGCCGGTCGATGAGCAATATTTGCCGGCGCTTAAAGCGCTGGCGGCGCAACTTCAGGCAGAACGTAGCGCGTTCTGACGCCTGATGCCGGGCTTTCCGGCATCAACAATTCTTTATCAGTCCTTACCAAAGGGCGGGTTGATGCAAACCCGCCCCGGGGGTGATTTATGCGTAACAATGCCCGACAGATCTCATGGTTTCGCCATTTGACTAAACCGCAATGGAAAGCATTTTCGGCCGCCTGGATTGGCTACCTTTTGGATGGTTTTGATTTTGTTCTGATCGCCTTAGTGCTGACAGAAATTAAAAGCGAGTTCGACCTGACCGGCGTTCAGGCGGCGAGTCTGATTTCTGCGGCGTTTATCTCCCGCTGGTTTGGCGGATTACTGCTTGGTGCCATGGGCGACCGTTATGGTCGCAAACTGGCGATGATCACCAGTATCGTGTTGTTTTCTGTCGGGACGCTCGCTTGCGGTTTTGCGCCGGGCTTCACGGTGATGTTTTTCGCACGCCTGATTATCGGCATGGGCATGGCAGGTGAATACGGCTCAAGTGCCACCTATGTTATTGAAAGCTGGCCAAAGCATTTACGCAACAAAGCCAGCGGGTTTCTGATTTCCGGGTTCTCTGTGGGTGCGGTGATTGCCGCGCAGGTTTACAGCCTGGTGGTGCCGGTCTGGGGCTGGCGCGCCCTGTTTTTCATCGGCATCTTGCCGATTATTTTCGCCCTGTGGTTGCGTAAAAATATCCCGGAAGCAGAAGACTGGCAGGCGAAATTCGCTCATAAGCAACCGACCAAAACCATGGTGGATATTCTCTATCGCGGCAAACATCGGGTCGTCAACGTCGGTATGACGATTGTCGCGGCCACCGCGTTGTATTTCTGTTTTGCCGGCGATGTGGGCAGCGCCGCAGTGATTGCCATACTGGGGCTGATGTGTGCGGCTGTCTTCATCAGCTTTATGGTGCAGAGTAGCGGCAAACGCTGGCCGACCGGCGTTACGCTGATGGTCGTGGTCTTCTTTGCCTTCCTCTATTCGTGGCCGATTCAGGCGCTGTTACCGACGTATTTGAAAACCGAACTGGCCTATTCACCGACGCTGGTGGCTCACGTGCTGTTCTTCAGCGGTTTTGGCGCAGCGGTAGGGTGCTGCGTGGGCGGTTTCCTCGGCGACTGGCTGGGAACGCGTAAAGCGTACGTGTACAGCCTGCTGGCCTCGCAGCTGCTTATTATTCCGGTCTTTGCGATCGGCGGCGGAAATATCTGGGTGTTGGGATTACTGTTATTCCTGCAACAAATGTTGGGTCAGGGTATTTCCGGCATTCTGCCTAAACTGATTGGCGGTTATTTCGATACCGAACAGCGTGCGGCCGGGCTGGGCTTTACCTACAACGTCGGCGCGCTGGGTGGCGCACTGGCACCGGTTATCGGGGTGGCGATTGCCCAGCGTCTGGATCTCGGCACTGCGCTGGCGTCCTTGTCTTTCGGGCTGACGTTCGTGGTGATCCTGCTGATCGGGCTGGATATGCCGTCACGCGTTCAGCGCTGGATCCACCCTGAAGCCGTGCGGACGCACGACACCATTGATGGCAAACCTTTCAGCGGTGCGGTGAAAGTGAAGCCGGAAAACACCAAGAGCGGATTGATCAGAAACTGAATTTTGCAGGGAGTTTATATGTCATTGCTTGAAACACTGGATACACAGATTTCACAGGCTGGCGGATTGATTGTCTCCTGCCAGCCGGTTCCCGGCAGCCCGCTGGATAAGCCTGATATTGTGGCCGCCATGGCGCTGGCAGCAGAACAGGCCGGTGCGGTGGCGCTGCGCATTGAAGGTATTGAGAATCTCAGAGCCACTCATGCACGGGTGTCGGTACCGATCATCGGCATTATCAAACGCGACCTGCCAGATTCGCCGGTGCGTATCACGCCTTTTCTGGCCGATGTGGATGCGCTGGCAGGCGCAGGAGCCAGCATCATTGCGTTTGACGGTACACAGCGTGAAAGGCCGGTGGCGGTGGCGGAACTGCTGGCACGCATTCATCAGCATCACCTGCTGGCAATGGCGGATTGTTCCAGCGTGCAGGACGGACTGGATTGTCACCGGCTGGGGGCTGACATCATCGGTACGACGCTGTCAGGTTATATCACGGGGCAAACACCTGAAGAGCCGGATCTGGCCTTAGTGAAAGCGCTGAGTCATGAAGGATGCCGCGTGATTGCCGAAGGGCGCTATAACGCGCCTGCGCTGGCGGCTCAGGCGATGCAAAATGGCGCGTGGGCGGTCACCGTCGGTTCGGCAATCACCCGCCTTGAGCATGTCTGCCAGTGGTTCCGGGATGAAATCGTGAAGGTCGCGAAATGACCACGCTGGTGATCGATATCGGTGGCACCAAGCTGGCGGCGGCGCTGGCTGGCAGCAATCTCACTCTCACCGGACGGCGGGAAATCCCGACGCCTGCCAGTAAAACGTCCGATGCCTTGCAGGCTGCGCTGGCGGAACTGGTCGCGCCGCTGGTTTCACAGGCGCAGCGGGTCGCAGTCGCTTCTACCGGTATCATCAGGCAGGGCGTTCTCACGGCGCTGAACCCGGATAATCTCGGCGGCCTCAGCCATTTTCCGCTGGTGGAGGTGATCTCCCGGCTGACACAACTGCCGTGCATGGCCGTCAATGACGCGCAGGCGGCTGCGTGGGCGGAATATCACGCCCTTTCGGCGGATATCACTGACATGGTCTTTCTCACTGTCTCGACCGGTGTGGGCGGCGCAATGATCAGTGGCGGAAAATTGCTGACAGGAACGCAGGGGCTGGCGGGGCATTTCGGTCACACGCTGGCAGATCCGCAGGGGCCACACTGTGGCTGTGGCCGGACGGGTTGCGTGGAGGCGATGGCGTCAGGGCGAGGCATCGCCAGCGCAGCGCGTGATGATTTAGCCGGTTGCACAGCTAAACAGATTTTCGCTCATGCGGCAGCAGGGCATCTGCAAGCGGGCACATTGATCCAGCGTTCAGCCAGGGTGCTGGCAAGATTAATCGCGGATATCAAAGTAGCGACGGATTGTCAGTGTGTGGTTTTGGGCGGAAGTATTGGTCTGGCGAATGGCTATTTGGCGCAGGTGAAAACGTTTCTTAATGAAGAGCCGGAGGTTTACCGTGTCACGCTTTTGATGGCAAAACATCAGCACGATGCCGGTTTGCGGGGTGCCGCCTTGCTGGCGCAGGAGATGGTGATTTAGTTTCAGCCCGCTCAAAAACAACGGGGCTGCCATCGCTGGCAGCCCCGTTTTCATGACAGAAAGGATCAGACTTCGAGGAAGTTCATGATGCCTTCTGCCGCTTTACGGCCTTCGGCAATCGCCGTGACCACCAGATCCGATCCGCGAACCGCATCGCCACCGGCGAAGATTTTCGGGT